>CAKNKY010000016.1 GCA_930987725.1 uncultured Anaeromassilibacillus sp.
CTGGCGGGCATTTTGGCACTTTGGCGTTTTCTTTCTTCGACAAATTATAGTTCTGCCCTACATCCAGACCGCATTTCCGCTTGATCTGGGAGATATACAGAGACGATACCTTCAATTCAAACTTCTCCAGCACATAAGCCTTAATCTGTTCATAGGTCGCACCTTTCTGGAATCCAGACATATCCATATCCTCCAACGAGAACTCCACACGAACCTTTTTCGAGTCGATTTCTCCCTTGGAAAGCAAGACTACCGTCTCGGCTTGTGTATCGTTGTCCAAACTAATTTCCATATCTTCCTCTATGATGGGCAGCTTGAACTTGATGGATTTCAGCCATTGTCCGTTCGGCTTCCGTTCCTCAAAGATATGGATTTCGGAGATCAGCGACTCCATAAGCTGTCGGCGTTCCTGTTCATCCATCACGGCGTACAGCTTGTCAAAGTAAATCAATACTTTGTAGATATTATCGGCAGTCAGCTTTTCCGCTTCGATTGCCGTTTTCTTTGCTCTGGCTTCAATCAGCAGAGATTCCGTGTCCTCGATCTTATCATACATCTTGTAAAGGCGGTCATCAAGGTCTGCCTTGCGCTTGATGTAGTGCTTATCATCGGGGTCAAGGGTGTCAATTTCTTCTATCAATCTGGACTTGATGGAATAGCTCTGACGAAGCTGCTTCTCGTAGTTGGCGATCTCCTGCTCGATAGCGGAGGTGTCCACCTTCATGCTGATTTTTTGCTGCATCAAGGCGGCAAACTTCGGATTGCTGACCAACTTAGTAATTACCTCTGCCACCGCAGTTTCCAGAAGTTCCTCATGGATTTGCTTCTTATAATCGCATTTATGTCCACGGGTCATGGTGCGGTGCTTGCAGCCGTAATAGTAGAAATCTTTGTATTTCGTACCGTCTGCTTTGTGCTTGACGCTCTTGTTGCCGTACATACCGGCTCCGCAGATCGGACATTTGAGCAAGCCTGTCAGCAGATGCACCTTGTTATCCTTGCCATGGTTGATCTTTTCGTACTTCTTTGCCTGGGCAACCAATTTTACCTGTGCGTCATGCCAGAGTTCTTCGGAAACAAGGGCTTCATGCAGACCATCGACCAACAGATAATTATCCTGCTCTACCAAACGATAGTCATTTCTTGTGCCATGCACCTTTTCCGTTCTGCGTCTGCCATAGGCGATCTTGCCGCAGTAAACAGGATTTTTCAGTATCCTGCGGATAAGAGCCGCATCAAACAGGGGATTCTTGCCGTTCTGTCGCTGGATTTTCCCAATGCCGTGATTGGCAAGGTATCTGGCAAGACCGTTTGCACCCATGTCGGTATGCACATACTTATCAAAGATGATACGGATTGCTTCTGCTTCTTCCTCATTCACATACAGCTTGCCTTTTTCAAGGGTATATCCATAAGGAGCAAAGCCGCCATTCCATTTGCCCTCACGAGCTTTCTGGATTCTGCCCTCCATCGTCTGAACACGGATGTTCTCACGCTCGATCTCGGCAACCGCAGACAGAACGGAGATCATCAGCTTTCCTGCGTCCTTGGAAGAATCAATACCATCCTCCACGCAGATCAGATTGACACCGAAATCCTGCATCACTTGCAGAGTGGACAGCACATCTGCCGCATTTCTGCCGAAACGGGAGAGCTTGAACACCAGCACATAGGAAACACCGTCCTTGCCGGATTTGATGTCCTCCATCATGCGGTTGAACTCTAATCTGCCCTCGATGGACTTACCGGATTTACCGGCATCCTCATACTCACCGACAATCTCATACTCATTGTACTCGGCAAATGCTTTCATTCTGGCTTTCTGAGCATCCAGAGAGTATCCATCCACCTGTATCGTGGTAGATACTCTCGTGTAAATATATACTTTTATCTTGTCTTTTTTCATATCGTCATCCTCATTCGTGCCGCCGTATGCAGCACCGTTATGTAACCCCTACTCCGAAATCACTCTCAGAGTAGGTTTGGACACTCATCACACGTATATTATATCATGCAATGTCCGTTTTTTCAATAGAATCCGCAAAAAGATTGGAATTGTTTACATTTTCTTTTTCCTCGCTGTCCAAACAAATCGGCGGCTCTGGAAGGTTTTCAATATCCAGAACCGCCGCATATTTCTCTATTAAGTTGGCAAGTAAATCGGCAAAGCCGCTCCATTCATCCTTATTTCTCTTATCTATAATGGCGTACCTCCTGCGTTTTGCTGTCACGTTGCGTATATGCTCGAATGATCTCCGGTGGAATGCGGTCAAGAATACCCTTGATACGCTCATAATCGCTGTGCAGCCGCATTTCCTGTAACTTCTTGACGGTGCTTTCTTTCTCGCTTTCCTCCAAAGCGGCAGACAGATCGGCATTCTTCTTTTCCAACGCTTTCTGCTTGCCGTCTGCCGTTTTGAAGAACTTTTCGTATTTCTTCATCTGCGTTTCCATAGCAGCAACATCGGGGATATACTTTTCAAGAAACGCAACCACTTGTGCGGTCTTGTCCTTGTAGTTGGTGAACTTCACATCGGAGAGCAGTTCCACCAGCTTGTCATGCTGCTTGTTCAGACGAGCCATCTGCTTGAATACTCTTGTGGGGATGTGGTCACGCCCGGTCTCGCTGGCACTCTCGCCACGCTCCAAATCGGGATATTTCTTTACCATGTGTTCCCAATACTTGTCCTGCCATTCCGTTAGCTTCTTCTTGTTCCCTAAAATCTCCTTGGCGCACAAACGCTTATCCTCTGTCAGAGGGACAAAACAAAGGTGCATATGAGGCGATTGCTCGTCCAGATGCACCACAGCGGATATAATGGTTTCGGGATCTTGATTCTGCTTGATAAACTCCAACGCTTCCTTGAAAAACTCTTTGATTTCGGCTCTTTTCTTCCCCTTGAAGAACTCCGGCGTAGCGGTAATGAGAGCTTCCACCACTCGAACGCTATCAGAGCGTGTACGGCATCCTGCTTCTGCAATCTGCTTTTCGGATTCAGCCCTGTATTTTCTTTCGGGCTTGATAAGATGGAAATTCAAGTGTGTACGGGACGGGTCAATGTCGGGGTTACTTGCGTATTTCTCCTTGGTGCGCTCGTTGTGGGCTTCAATGCCGCTGATCTCCGGTCCCTTGTACTTCGCAAATCTCAAAATAGCGTACTGTGCCATTATTTGTCCCTCCTTTTCTGCCATACGATGTCGTAGCCAAGCACATCGGCAAGTTCCACGACCTCCTTGTATCGGATGCTTTCTCTCTGTAATTTTGCGGACAGGTTGGAAACGCTGTCGCTCCATCCGTACTCGTCAGCAAGAAGATCAACGACCTCCTGCATGGTCATCCCGGTACGGATGATCTGTGCCTTTATTTCATTGCGTACATTCATATTGATAAAATCCTCCATAATTTTTGTTTGTGTTTCGGTGAACGCTCTCCACTCCAAAGCGGAGCAGGTACACCGAATAGTGAAAAAACTGCAATCTCTGAAATCCGTTCAGAATTTCGCTTGTGATGTCCTGTCCATATATGACCATATCCCACTTCACTGTTCCGTGTAGTTTGGTCTGGAACAGCGAAAATCCACATCATTCCGTAAACGGGGTACATTGTTCAGAGAAGCACGATTTCGTGAAATGATTTCGTCCTGCGGTCAAAATCTTTCCTATTTTCACTACCATTGATTTTCAATGCCCGAAAACAGGGTGTCGGCGGACAGTATTGAAAAAAAGAAAGTGAAACGGACTTAAAAGTACGTGTACCAAGTGTACTCCCGTACTGCGGTACACGTGGTACAGATAGTACACGTATTTTCGGGTCGATACCATTTTACAGAAACGGTCTTTGCAGAAGCTCGATGCCGACAAATCCTCTGGCATACCTCCCACCGCCGATACTGACCTTGTTGGTGTACTCGATGTTATACCGGCTCTCATTCTGCTTGAGAAACGAGCAAAAGCTCTTTTGGGAAAGGCTGGTCAAAGCGTTATCGTCACACCACAGCTTGTAAACGGCGTAGAGGCCTTTGGAACTGACTTCATAATCTGCCTTGAAGCGGATATACCCCTCAGAGCTTAAAAACTCGATGATGTTATTTCCGTCTGATACGGCAGCTTCAATGTTGTCCTGCGCCGACTGGCTCACCGTGAACTTGTAATCATTGTCGATCAGACGGTGCAGCCCCTCCAATGCCCAAAGGAAGATGCCCTCTGCTTCGGCGCACATCTTTTCAGCGATATAGGGATCGTCCTTTCTGTTCGGGTCTTTCTCCTTGGTGGAGAGGATGATCTGCCTGCGAAAAAAGCCCACGCTGCGGTCATAGAGGGATTGCAAGACACCATTGCCCAAGCCAATGAAGCGCACATACAAATCCCCTTGATAGCTCTGCTGTCCCTTTTTCTCCAAATCCATCGGCAATTCCGCTGTGATGATTGCCTTGATGTTGTTGGTCTGGGGCAGAGCTTCCAGCTTCATATCATCGTCCAGCATCACAAGCTCATGTTCCAGATCGGCACGAGCGAAAGGGCTTGTCTCCACTTTTGCGATACTGCCTGTGTTCATGTTGCTGCCCAGCAGCGCACGAAGGATGATACCAATACGGCTTTTGCCCTCGCCACCCTTACCGATCAGCAGAAGCATCTTCTGTCCCTTGGTGGAGGGGATAAAGCAATATCCCATGAATTCCTGCAAGGTAAGAATGTCCTCCGGCTCTAAAAGCTGGGACAAAAAATGCAGCCATGTCACAGGCTGCGGAGCATCGGGATTATAGGCAACGGGCAGACGGTTTCGGCAGAAGTCCTTTTCCGGGCTGAAAGTGCCGTTCAGATAGTACGTGCCGTTTGCTACATGGATGCGGTCTTGATATAGGGACAATTTTGCTGTGCAGCACTCCATACGCATGACATCCAGCAGATTGTTGACTTTTTTCGCAACTCCGCTGGTCACATAATACTTGATGCGGTCATAGATCACCTTTTTCAAGCGGTTTTCATCGTGCACTCTGCCGTTGACCGTGAAAAATGCGTCGTTCACCGTGACCATCGGATAGTCCCGGAGAAATTCTTCGCAGAACACAGTTTCATTGATTTTCTTTCCGTCAAACCACGCCGGACACTCAAAGGGCGAGGTCTGCATCATTTCTTCGCTCATGGCTCATATCCTCCTTTTTCTTTCTTGCGGTGTAATCCTGTAAAAACGTGATCTTGCCGCCTTTCATCAGCTCGTCCACCACGGCAACACGTTCTTCCAGATCGCTCACGGTCAGTACATCTGCCATATATTCGATATGACAGTACATCTGCAACGCTTCCACGAAACGGTCATCCAGAGCATCGTCCGGTGTTTTCGGTGCATACCGCACTTTCCAATCTTCCAGCAGATGCAAATAATCCGTCAGCACTCGGAAGCACAGCATTTCGTTCTTCCGGAACTGACGGATATGGGGATGCTTGGGCTTGTGGGGAGCTACCACAGGCTGTCCCGGCTCGGAGCAGATACCGAAGTCCGCAGCCAGTCTTTGTGCCGCTTCATAGTTGCTTAGATTGAACAGCCTTGCCACAAAGTCGATCACATCTCCCTTGGCTCCGCAGCCGAAGCAGAAGAAATAATCTTCGTTCAGCTTCAAGCTCGGATGCCTGTCATTGTGGAATGGGCAGCAAGCCATACCGTTGCGGTTTGCTTTCAGCCCGTAGTGTTCGGCGGCTTGCTTTACGCTGATTGCCGCCTTGATGCTTTCATAAATGTTCATCGCATTCCTCCATAGATTTTTCTCGACGATTTTGTTCGTCTGCTTGAATATACGTAGAAAATGTCTATAGACCGAAAAATCACGCACAAATGCAAGAAAACAAAAAAGCCGCCCTGCAATTTTGCAAAAATGCAAAACACAGGACGGCGATTGTTCACAGAAATGATGTTGATTTTATTCCACTTATGGAATATAATATAGAGTAGTACAGGAATGGATGGTGATATCGATGAAATATCTTTCTACCTTTGAGGTTGCCGAAAAATGGGGCGTGTCCCACCGCCGTGTCGGTATCCTCTGCAATGAAAACCGCATCCCCGGCGCACAGAGGGCAGGTGGACGTTGGATTATCCCCGAAGATGCAGAGAAACCCGCCGATGCAAGAGTCAAAAGCGGAAAATACATCAAGACAAAAGCGAAAGATTAACACCGACAGGAAAGGGGGCGCAGAGTATGGAGCGCAAATATTTATCCGGCAACATCAGAGATCGTTTGCAGGATTTGATGAAAGAGCGCAAGATCACACAGAGCGAACTTTCCGCCAAAATAGAAATTGATGTCAGCACACTCAGCCGCTTTATCAGTAAAAAGACGGACAAGCTCAGTGACGAGAATATCCGAAAGATTGCAAAGGAATTTGAGGTTTCCACCGACTTCCTGCTCGGCGTTACCGATATTCCAGACCGCATGAATTACGATATAGCCGAACTCGGCTTATCGGTACAGGCGGCGAAAAATCTCTACACGGGCAAGGTCAATGCAGCGGTTGTCAATCGCTTGCTTGAAAACAAAAATTTCGCCGCAATGACCAATATGATCGCATACTATTTTGATGATACCCTTGCCGCCGGATATGCCGCACAGAATCAGATGTTCGCCACATTGAGTGCGCTGTTGATGGGAGAAGCGAAGCAGCATCCCGAAGATAGAGAAGCAATCGCAGAAGCTGCAAAGACGGTCAGCGTTTCAAGGATGCCGATGTATCAAGCTGATCTGACTGCTATTCAGAACGCCTTTATGAACGTGTTGAAAGAAATCAAGAAAGAGATCGGCTCCAATGTTTCGGATGCACAAGCCATGAGCAAAGAAGCGGCGCAGCAGATGTACGCAGAGCTGACAAAGGGACAGGATGTAACAAAGCCGAATGTAACGCCCGAAATGGTTGCCGAAGCGATCACGGGCAGCGTCAGCGGCATGGATGGTGTTGACCCCGAAGCGTTAAAACAATTCAATCAAGCATTGATCGGACTGCTCACGGTCAAGCCAACAGAAGATGAACATGACGGCAGTTGATAACGAGAAACTGTGTGCGCTGGCGCAGAACGGGGATATGGATGCGCTGAACAGTCTTGTGGAAAACAATCTGCGGTTTATCAAAATGACGGCGCATGAGATATGGAGCGCACAGATAGAAGTCAATCGGGCACTCGGTGTTACCTTTGACGATCTTGTGCAGGAAGGCTGTCTGGGACTGATGGGATGCGTGGAGAAATTCAATCCCGATGGCGGCAACAAATTTCTGACATACGCAGCTCCGGCAATCCGCAATTCCATGATCGACTACATCCGCAGTCAAAGTACATCCTTTGAAGCAAAGCACATGGACGAAATCGTCAGTCTGGACGAAGTGACGAAATTTGAAAATCGGGATCGTCATGCCTTTGTCCCCGATTCCAATATGACCAATCCCGCACAGATTTACATTGCCAAGGAAACGCACGAAGAACTTCACGCCGCCCTTGATGCAATCAGCAATCGAGAGCGTGAATATCTGTTGTACCGTTTTGGCTTTGAGGACGATATAGAGCATCCTTTGACAGAGACAGCGGAGCATTTCTTCTTGTCAGAGAGCAGAGCGAAATCCACTGAAAAGCTGGCGTTGGATAACGTATGGTTGGAGCTGCCGTGGTGGTTTCACTAACGAGGGAGACGGACGCTGCGGCGGTTTTTTATATACCTCTTGCTCCCCCGTTGGCACAGAAAATCTTTCCGCTTCGCTACAAGATTTCCTATGCCAACTACACCCGAACAGGCGGATTTTGCTCATGGCAAATTCCTTGTCTTTTGTAGCTTTCAGCCCACAAAATTCGCCTGTTCTGCTGCCGCCGAAAAGTGTCTGTCTGGCGTGAGACAGCCCCTTTCCAGCGCAGCGGTCGCAAAAGGTATAACACACTAGACTTTGCAAGCAAAATCGTGTGCCAACAGGGATGCTTCTCGCCCCTATTGGAAACCCAGAGCCAAGGGATTTCACCCCTCTGGACACCCCATATATTTTCCTCGAAAATGGTACCCAAACTGTAAAAATGCAGTTTGACACCATTCCTCAGAAAATACAAAACCGCTGTACTCTCCATCCTTGCGAGGATGAAAAATACAGCGGTTTTATATACTCCGATTGCTTCCCTCAATCCTTGGTACAATACCTTGTATAGCTCGTAAATTTCAAATTTACTCCAAGCGAACGAGCCAAATCCGCAATCGTACTATCATCATCGTCAGTGTACCAACAACCACTGATAACACTGTCGATCTTGCTAAATCCAGCGAGAACTGTATCCTCATATAAATCTTCAAACACATCGGGGCGCTTTTGGATCAAAACCCTTTGTGCTTCTTCGGGGAGAGCTGCAAGCGTTTCCTTGTTTACAAAACCTGTTGATGTAATGAGTTTGCCTCCGGGCTTCAACACTCTGAAAGCTTCTTTTAACGCTTTTGCTTTTACGCCTTCGCAATTACCAATACCTCCACCATCCGAGATGATGTCTATGCTATTATCCTTAAAAGGCATATTGCAAAAATCAAAAACGGCGTAATAGATGTTGGGCGAATCAAGCGATTTATCCAAGAACAATTTCCATTCACGAACAACTGTTGGAGAAAGATCGCTGACGATAACCGTCGCATCCGGATTTGCTTTGAGAATGTAGGGCATATATCCACCACCGGGACCTGCGCCGATTTCAAGAATGATTCCATCACAAGAAGCAATCTGCTTTCCGACGCCATCCATATAGGCGTTGTCGGCTCTTGAACATTCCCAATTACGCTTTATCCATCTGCCGCTTTGTATTTCGTTTGCCCATTCGATATTGTAATCACGTTCCTGTTCCGGCACAAAGTAAGCTATTCCAGACCGTCCGGTTTCCTTGCCTGTTAATTCACAAAGCAGATCAACATCCTCTAGCATTTCGTTAATTGTAACCTTGTACAGATGAGACAGTTCCAACAGTATATCTATGTCCGGCACTGCGTTTCCGCACTCCCACTTTGAAACAGCCTGTGATGTAACGCTGAGCTTTTCGGCTAAATCTGTTTGAGACAAACCCGCTTTTCGTCTGAGTACAGACATCCTTTTACCAAAATGAATTTTGTTTACCATAAATCACACCTCTTTCTTATTGGTGCTTATATTATACCGCACTTCTCAGACATATTGAAAGCGACGGGTTGTTTCACGGATTCGGCTGCCTACAACTGCTGGTTGGAATACAAATCAGTTATTATGTAACTCTATCTAATATCATATTTCATTGATAAATTATCAAATCCATCACAAGTGCAACGGTTGATTTCATAAAAGCCAATCTTCTTCCAGAAATTAAGCCCGCTAATATTGTTTTCCTGTACTGACAGTTTCAAATTTTTGAAGTTCATATCAGCAGCAATCGTGAAAAGAGCCTTTATAATCGTTGTACCAATAGATTTTCGCTTAAATTTTTCATCTACAAGTAATAATCCAACGTACAAAGTATCTGCATCGGGATATCCCTCCAGAACACTCAAAAAGGAAATTGCCTGTCCATTTTGAGACACACCAATACTATACACCTTATAGGGCGGATAATCACATAGGGTATCTTCGCACAGTTCTCTTGTTGCTGGATGCCCGTCAGTTAAACGGTAATATTCTTCATTGCTGTAAAAAACGATTTCATAAGTTGAAAGATTATCTATGGTTACAGGCTCAATCAAAAACTCTGGTAAAAGAGCTTGCAATTTCTGATACATTATTTCCACCTTACTTCATAACAGCGTTAACAAGACATTTTTTCTGGATTAACCATAAGTTCTAAATAGCGGTCATCCTCTGAGTCCACAAAAGCTCCTACTATTTCATCAGCATCGACACAACCCATTTTAAGATAAAAGGCAATCGTCTCTGCTGATGGTATTGCAGAAACAAAAATCTTTTCTGCACCGAGTTTTATTGCGTGTTCACGAGCTTCCTGCAGAAGCAGTTTCCCAATTCCGTTCCGTTTCCATTTATCATCAACAAAAAGCATCGTCAAATTTGCATACTTCGCAGAATTACCGGATACAGTACCGTCCACACAGCAAAATCCTATCAAACGCTCATTGTAAAAGGCTCCAACTGTAATGCCGCCACGATCTATTTGTTGGCACATATACTCGGTAATCCAAATTCGCTTTTCTTCACTCCACTCACGTTGGAGTGATACATCTGTAAGTTCCCATACATCGTCCCGTTTTACCCATTTTTTCGTAATCTTTTGACAATGAGCAAAGTCCTTGAGAAGTTTCGGAGTAATATTTACAATATTCAGTTGCTTTACGACAAATTCCCTTAGTTTCTCCATACCTATCACACTCTCATCATTTGGCAAATGCTTTTACATAACCAATATATGCCATCATGTTGTGCTTTCAAAACGATGTAATCAGCGGATACACACACTGTAAAGATACTCTGCATCCTCGATCATTTTATCCCAAATACCCCGTACCCTCTCTATCGAACATCCTCGAAGATAGTTGTGCCAGTGGATAAACGAAGTATTTAGATTAGCCAAACTCATCTGCATTGAGATTTCATCATGTATAATATCGGCAGTCGAGAATCGACAATACATTTGAACAGCTTTTTCCTTGCTGATTTCTAATCCATCGGCAGATAATCTGCTTAGAAAAAAAGATATATCGCCTGACACATGACCACTATTAACGTTTTGCCAGTCACAAACAATTATTTTTCCTTCGTCATCTACTAATAAATTATCGAAATGAAAATCACCATGGCAGCACATTTTCTTTGGGGTATATGCCTGTTTATTGATCGTATTTATGTTCTCTCCTATTTTGATGAGATCACTCTCTGAAAAAACATCACCATGCTCTGTGATTACATCACACCAACCACTCAAATATTGATTGATTTCATCCTTTTCAAGCCATAATGCGCCGGTATCCATTTTAGGTAAGAACTCTGGAACCGGCATATTATGAATCTGAGCCAACACATCAAAAACTTTTTCCAGCACGGCATCATCCAGATTGTATCTGTTAACCGGACAGTATTTCTCCATGATGAGTTGAATTTCCTCATCCGTCTGGTGGCAATGATATACCCTCGGTAGGAAAGGGAATTTTTCAGATGTGTAAGAAGAATAAAACTGCGACTCACGCCGATATGAATCCCAATCAGCACCAGATTGCATCAAACTACGCCGGATATGCTTTGCTATGTATATATGATCCAGCTCATATACACTTGCCCCGCTCTTTCCGATTGTAATTTGTTCTGTCATATGCTCGTCAATATATTTTTGAAAATTGTTAAAGCGCACCATCTTCGCCCTCCTTAAATCATGCCGAAGTGCTTCAATGCCTCCTTGATCGCTTTTTCCTTATCCGGTGGGCATTGTGGCTGCTTAGCATCCTCAGACTTCGGCTTATTGTAATTATCACGCTCGATGATACCGCACTTTTGCTTTACCTGTGCGATATACAAGCTGCTGATTTTCAAGCCGCTATGCTCCAGCACATAATCTTTGATTTCTTGATAGGTAGCTTTCTTTTCCGCATCGGTCAGATCAAGCTCGTCCATATCCAAATTTATCTCGATATGTTGCTTCGCATTAAGTTTGGACAATAAACATACCGTCTCCACATGCGCGGTGCGGGGGAAGAGGTCGGCCGGGGTGGCTTCCTGCGGGCGGTAGCCGCGGGCGGAGAAGAAGGTGAGATCGCGGGCGAGTGTGGCGGGGTCGCAGGAGACGTAGACGACGCGGCGCGGAGACATGGTGCATACCGTCTGCACGAGCGCCTCTCCGCAGCCCTTGCGCGGCGGGTCGAGGATGACGACGTCCGGCTTTTCGCCGCGCTGCCGCAGCGTCTCCGCGGCGCGGGCCGCGTCCGCGCAGAGGAACTCCGCATTCGTCACGCCGTTCCTCGCTGCATTCTCCCGCGCATTTTTCACGGCATCCTCCACAATCTCCACGCCTATCAGCCGTTTGGCCTGCGCCGCCATGGAAAGGCCGATGGTGCCCGCGCCGCAGTAGAGATCAAGCAGTGTCTCCCCGCCGGTAAGCCCGGCATACGCCGCGGCCTGGCGGTACAGCCGCTCCGCCTGGGCGCGGTTCACCTGATAAAACGAGTGCGGCGAGAGCGAAAAGCGCAGGCCGCAGAGCTCGTCCTCGAGCAGGGGACTGCCCCACAGCGTGCGCACCTTGCGCCCGAGCACCACGTTCGTACGCTGCGTGTTCTCGTTGAGCAGCACGCTGCACAGCCCCGGCACGGCCTCGCGCAGCAGTTCGCAGAGCCTCTCCTCGCCGCGCAGAGACGCGGCGTTTGCCACGAGGCACACCATCACCTGGCCGGTCGCAAAGCCCTTGCGCAGATAGAGGTGGCGCAGCGCGCCCCGGCCCGTCCCCTCATCGTAAACGGTCTCGTGCGTCTCCGCCTGCCAGCGGCGCACGGCCTGCATGGCCTGCGTGAAAGCGGCGGGCTGGAGCAGGCAGTCCTCACACGCGACGATGCGGTGGCTGTGGCGCGCGTAAAATCCGAACACGAGGCAGCCCGATTCGTCGAGCCCGATGGGGAACTGCGCCTTGTTGCGGTAACGGTCCGGGTGAGCCGCGCCGAGGATCGGCCGCACGGGCAAATCCGCAAACCCGCCGATGCGCGTGAAGGCGTCGCGCACGCGCTGCTCCTTCGCGCGCTGCTCCGCCTCATAGGAAATGTGGCGGAACACACAGCCGCCGCACGGCCGCGCGATGGGGCAGTCCTCCGGCACGCGGTCGGGAGACGGGCGCAGGATCTCCTCTACGCGGCCGAAGGCATACGTTTTGAGCGGCTTCACGATGCGCACGCGGAGCAGATCCCCCTGCGCCGCGCCCGGCACGAATACGGGCACGCCCTCGGCGCGCACCACGCCCGCGCCCTCCGCCGTGTAGCCCGTGACCTCCGTCTCATAGATCGCATTTTTCACCAGCAGCGCGCCCTGTTCCCGTTTTGGCATGGCTATCCTCCCCCGTTTTGTCTGTTCCCCCGCGCGCGCTCCGGCGCCGGGGCTGTTTTGCTTTCATTCTACCACACAGGCAGGAGACTGGCAAGAAACAGGCCGTATGCTTTGAAAGAGCAGTGCGCTGCTGTGCGAGCAGACTAAAAATTTTTTGCTTTTTTTGCAAAAAAACCTTGACAACCAGATGAATTCCTGTATAATAAAGGACAAATCTAACCAAACCGATGAGCAAGGAGAGTACCCGGACATTCCGTCTTTTCCAGAGAGCCGCCGTTGCTGGGAGTGCGGCAGAGACGCGTTGGGGGAATGGTCTTGCGAGGGCAGGGCGAACGGGAGGTTTCCTCAGTAGCCGCTGACGGGATCTTCACCCGTTACCAAGGAAGCGTGCGTGTCAGCGCGCGGAGCGAGTGGCGGCTTTGCCGCAATGTGGGTGGTACCGCAGGAGTATATCGGCTCCTGTCCCTCTTCTGAGGGACAGGAGCCGTTTTTATTCCCTCGAACAGGCTGACAAATCTGTTATTTTTGAAAGGAGCCGTTCAACATGGCCAAGATCCCGCACAGAATCATCCTCACGGAAGAGCAGATGCCGAAGCAGTGGTACAACCTGCGCGCCGACATGAAAGAGCAGCCGGATCCGATGCTCAACCCCGCCACTCTCAAGCCGATTCGCACGGAAGAGCTTTACCCAATCTTCTGCGAGGAGCTGGCCAAACAGGAGACGGACTGCACGACGCACTATTTTGACATCCCGGAGCCGGTGCTCGATCTCTACATGACGTACCGCCCCTCCCCGCTGTGCCGCGCGTATCATCTGGAAAAATATCTTGACACCCCGGCACATATCTATTACAAGTTTGAGGGCAGCAACACCTCCGGCAGCCACAAGCTGAACTCCGCCGTGGCGCAGGCCTATTACGCCAAACAGCAGGGCCTGACCAGCCTGACGACGGAGACGGGCGCCGGCCAGTGGGGCACCGCCCTGGCCGAGGCGTGCGCGCACTTTGGGCTCGGCCTCGACGTGTTCATGGTGAAGGGTTCCTACAACCAGAAACCGTACCGCAAGAGCGTGATGCAGACGTTCGGCGCGAACGTGATTGCGAGCCCCAGCGACACGACGCGCGTGGGCCGCGCCATCCTGGAGATGGATCCGGAGACAACGGGCAGCCTCGGCTGCGCCATCTCCGAGGCGATCGAAAAAGCCACCACCACGCCGGGCTGCCGCTATGTGCTCGGCAGCGTGCTGAACCAGGTGCTGCTGCACCAGTCGATCATCGGCCTCGAGAGCAAAGTTGCGATGGAGCTCATCGGCGAATACCCGGACATCGTCGTGGGCTGCGCGGGCGGCGGTTCCAACCTGGGCGGCCTCATCGCGCCGTTCATGCAGGATAAGCTGCTCGGCAAGGCGAACCCGCACTTCATCGCCGTGGAACCGGCGTCCTGCCCATCGCTCACGCGCGGCCGCTATGCCTATGACTTCTGCGACACCGGCAAGGTGACGCCGCTGGCGCGGATGTATACGCTGGGCAGCGGCTTCATCCCCGCCCCGAACCATGCGGGCGGCCTGCGCTACCACGGCATGAGCCCCGTGCTCTCGAAGCTTTACCACGACGGCTACCTCGATGAGGCGCGCTCCGTGGAACAGACGAAGGTTTTCGAGGACGCCGTGCTCTTCTCTCGGCTGGAAACGGTTTTGCCCGCGCCGGAAAGCGCTCACGCGATCCACGGCGCCATCCAGGAAGCCATCCGCTGCCGCGAAGCGGGCGAAAAGAAGACGATCCTCTTCGGCCTCACCGGCACCGGCTACTTCGACATGACGGCCTACACCTCCTACCTCGAGCACACGATGACGGACTACATTCCCACCGACGAGGATCTGCAGCCCGGCTTCGACAGCCTGCCGCAGATTTGACCTGGCAGCCTGCTTCCATTCGGTTTCAAGGGGAGGGCAGCGGGAAAAGACGTGGCCCAGCGCAGAGCGTCCGGATAAAATGCACGGAAAGCCTCCTCTCAATTACCGCATTTTATCCAAAAAATAGATTTTGACAAAAGTCGCCGATTCGGTGATTGACAGAAAATCAAAATCATATTATACTATATGGCAGAACAAGGGAATCAAAGGAACATCAGATAAAAGGACCTGCGTTTCCTGCGTTTCGTTTAAAGAATTTGATTACATGTTCTGTGACAGAGGTCTGTCACGCTTTTTCAATACAACTCCTCCCCAAAAAACGAAAACCGGCCTGACGGCCGGTTTTCGTTTTTCTTTTTTGTCTTTTCCGTCACTCAACAGGCAGGATCTCCTGAAACATCGAGTAATTTTTCGCCGTGCGCTTGCGGTCGCTGTGTAAATACCCGAAATACCACCGCTTGTATTCCACCTGGCGGGCAATGGTGTCAAAATACGCGTCGAGCGCGTTCCTCTCGCCGCGGTTTCCCGCCATGCGCGGAGCAGGCCAATGTGTCACAATATAGTCCACTTTCCGTCCGTGCTCCTGCAGGTGAAGCGCGCCGTTCTTCATCTCCGCCATGGTGGGGAATTCCTCGCGCCACCAGCGCCCCACGTCCTGATAGAGCTGCCGCTCATTCGTCTCCGCGCCGCCGAAGGCAAACACGGTCTTGCCCTCGATGGTGTAAACCTCGCCGCGCATGAGGTGATAGATCTGCCCGCCCAGCAGGTGCACGCGCCCGCCGTTCCACTCACCTTCCGGGCAGCGGTTGAGCAGATCGAAGTTTTCATGCGCGCCGTCCACAAAGGCGATGGCATATTTCTTTTTGCCCAGCTTTTTCAGCACGCGCTCTTCGGCAGCGCCGCCGTCCCACAGAAAACCGAAATCGCCGCACACAATGAGCGTGTCGCCCGCGCGCAGCCGCTTGGCCTCGTCAAACCGGCGCTTGTCGCCGTGGATGTCCCCTGTGATGTAGATCAAAAAAACAGCCCCCTTTCGGCCGGTTTCGCCGTCAAATCGCAGAAACAGGCATTTTCCCTTGCGCACGGCAAATATACCAGCCGTTATAATCCCGTGGAATATACGAATTTTCCACGCTTTCCACCGAGTTTTCCACAGGCCCTGTGCAAAGAAGTGGAAAACGACACGATCCGTCCGTTCTCTCCGCCCGGGATTTACAAATTCTTTTCAAATGAAGGTTTACAGAAACCCGCCCCGCTTGTTATACTAAGCAGGAGGGGGCCCGGCTGCCTGCCGGCCGCCCCTTGTCTCCTATCATAACATAGCGGAGGGAAAAGTTCCATGAAAAAAAAGATCCTCGGGCTGTTGGGCGTGTTCCTGGCGATCTGGGTTTCGCTGCCGCAGGGCGTGTTCGCGGCCTCCTTCCAGATAGATTTTGACACGGCATGCGCCGCCATCCAGCTTGTCAACCTCGACACGGGCACCGTTGTTTATGAAAAGAACCCGGACGAACGGCGGGAACCGGCATCCACGACAAAGATCATGACATACATCGTGGTGTATGAGAATGTGGCGGACCCGGACAACACGAAGGTGACCATCGCGGAAAAGATACGGGATGAGCTGCTGGGCACCGGCAGCTCCCTTTCGGGCATCCAGGTGGGAGATGTGCTGAGCGTAACGAGGCTGCTCCACTGCATGATGATCCCCTCCGGCAACGACGCCGCGCTGGCGCTGGCCGATTTTGTGGGCGGCGGCGACGTGCAGAAGTTTGTGGACATGATGAACGAGAAAGCGGAGGAGCTCGGCTGCACCGGCACCCACTTTGCAAACCCGCACGGCCTGCACGACGACGAGCACTACACGACAGCGCGCGACCTGGCGATCATCACACAGTATGCGATGATGATCCCGGGCTTCATGGACGTATGCAACACACGCAGCGAATATTACACCGTGGAGGGCGGCCCGGCGGCCGGCGAGCAGCGGCTGCTGGTCACCACAAACCGCATGATCCACCCGAACCTCGACCCGCAGTATTACTATCAGTATGCGCAGGGCATCAAGACGGGCTCGCACGACCAGGCGGGATACTGCCTGGTTTCCAGCGCGCAGAAAAACGGCATGAGCTACCTTTGCGTGGCGCTCGGCGCGCCCAGCGTGGACGAAGCGGGCAACCGCATCACGGAGCACCGCGAATACAACGACACGATCAGCCTTTACAACTGGGCGTTTGACTCGCTCGGCCTGCGCACGCTGGCGGACAAGAACGACGCCGTGACGGAGGTGCCGCTGCGCTTCGCCTGGAACCAGGACACGCTGCTGCTCACCCCGGCGGAAAGCTTCACCACCATTCTTCCCGATGACATCTCCTCGAGCAGCATCATTGCCACGCCGAATGTGCCCGATTACGTGGAGGCGCCCGTGAAGAAGGGCGACGTCATCGGCACCGTGACCTACAGCTACGCCGATCAGGAGCTTGCCACCGTGAACCTTGTGGCCGGGGAAAGCGTGGAGCGCAGCGAGCTGCTCAAGAGCGCAAGCACGGTGAAGGAGATCGTGACCTCGCCGTGGTTTTTGCTGATCGCAGGCATCGTAGTGCTGCTGCTCATCGTCTATCTGGTGCTGGCGCTCATCTACAACCGCAAGAAGAAGAAGCTGCGCAAGGTGCGCAAATACAAGAACATGTGACGGCGCGCCGCGCTTTTCGGGAGGCAGCAAACGATGGAACGAAACTATGACGTGCTTCTGTTCGATGCGGACGGCACGCTGCTCGATTTTGACCGCTCGGAGCGGGCGGCCATGGAGGAGCTCTTCGCCCGCCATGGCTATCCCTATGACGGCAGCGTGCTGGAGCGCTACCGCGCGATCAACTCCCGCCTGTGGAGCGAGTATGAGAAGGACCTGATTCCCAAGCCGCAGATCCACAAGACACGGTTTCAGGAGCTGTTTGCACTGCTCGGCATCGAGGGGGACGGCCCCTCCTTTAACGAGGAATACCTCGATGCGCTTTCCTCCCACTGCTTCACGATGGGCGGCGCCCTCGAGGTGTGCCGCGCCCTCGCGCGTCTCTACCGGCTGTATGTGGTGACGAACGGCGTCACGCGCGTGCAGCGCCGCCGCCTGCGGGAATCGGGGCTGGAGACGTGTATGAGCGGCGTGTTTGTCTCGGAGCAGATGGGCGTGCAGAAGCCGAAGCGCGCGTTTTTCGAGCAGGCCGCCGGGCAAATCGAGGGCTTTTCCGCATCGCGCACGCTGATCATCGGCGACTCCCCTACCTCCGACATGGCGGGCGGGCGCGGCTTCGGGCTGGACACCTGCTGGTTCAACCCGAACGGACGGCCGCTGCTCACGCCGCCGCCCACCTTTGAAATTCACAGCCTGCGCGAGCTGCCGCCGCTGCTCGCCGGGGAACCGGCCTGAACGCACACAACAAGCCGGGTCGGAAAGCTGCATCACAGCTTTCCGACCCGGCTGTTTTTTCGTTTCAGTTGAGGAACCAGACCCCGGCGTTCAGATAGCCGGCAAACGCCACCCAGAGGAGATACGGGAACTGCAGCACGGCGGCCGCTTTGTCTGCCCGGCGGAACTGCAGCGTCATGGCCAGAATGAGCAGCCACAGCGCGATGAGCCACACGAGTGCAAAACCGAAAACACACGCGAAACAGGCGACTTTTCAGCCCGCTTCCACACCCTTGCCGAGGGCCGTCATGGTGACGCCGGAGCCCTCCGTGAAGGCGACGATCGTGCCCTGCAGATCGGTGCGGAACACCTCCGCGCCCGCCGCCTCGAGCCGGTCAAGCGTCACCTGGTCCGGATGGCCGTAATCGTTGTCCACCCCGCAGCTGATCACGGCGTACTGCGGCCGCACAGCGTCAAGGAACGGCTGCGAGGTGGAGGTCTCGCTGCCATGGTGGCCGCACTTGAGCACCGTGGCGTTCAGCGTGTAGCCGCGGCTGAGCATTTCCTCCTCGCTGGTCTCCTCCGCGTCGCCGGTGAAGAGGAAGCTGTCCGCCCCGTAGGCAAGGCGCAGCACAACGGAGTAATCGTTCAGATCGCCATAAGACTGCGCATTCGGCGCGAGCACCTGCAGCGAGGCCCCGCCGCCGTTCCAGATCTCCTCCCCCGCCTGCGCGGGCGTCACGGTGAGCCCTTCTTCCCCGATGGCGTCGAGCAGCGCCTCATATGTCTGCGTTGTGGGGGTGCTGCTGTCCGACGTCACCGGCATCACAATCTGCTCCACCGTGAGCGCCTCCAGCACGGCCGCCATGCCGCCGATGTGGTCGGCATGCGGATGGGTTGCCACCACGAGATCGAGCGTCTCGGCGCCGAGGCTGCGCAGCTGCCGCACCAGCTCCTCCTGTGTGGAGGAGGTGCCGGCATCTATAAGGATATGTTCGCCCGTGGGCAGGCAGATGAGCTCGCTGTCCGCCTGGCCGACGTCGAAATAATAGACCTGCAGCGTCCCCTCCGGCGCCGTCTGCGAGGCAGCGGGTGCTCCGGCGCCGGCAGGCAACAGCGTGTTCCAGTCTACCCCCAGATAGCGCAGGATCCCGGCCGCCGCCACGACGAGCAGGGCCAGCACGCCCACCCACGCCGGACGGCGGCGTGTGCGTTTGGCATATCGTTTTCCCTTCGGCATAGGTTCTCCTTTCCCGGTTCCCGCAGCGGCAAAAAAGAAGCACCCTTTCGGCTTCCGGCCAAAAGGATGCATCGTCCTCTCGCGCTGGGGAGAAGCGGTTACTTCTGATCCGTCACAGCGCTGTCCCCAAACAGATTGAAACGGAACAGCATGGACTCATCGTCTTTATTGTCACATTCGATGAAGGCTTCGGCAATCTTGCCGCCCTCAATCAGCTTTGTCAGCCCGACAAGCTGGCAGAGCTTGCTTTTCAGGTTCAGCCTGTCTCCCTCTCGGGTAACCAGATACACGTTGCCCTGGCAGCGGTCCAACAGCTTGAGAAATTCGGGGACGTCCACATCGTGCAGTTCCAAAAGATTGGCGGGCATACGGTAGCCTCCTTTTGATAAGCGTTCGTTCCCTGAAAAAAGCGGAACGGCGGGCACAAACCATCGCACCCTGTACGTCCATCTTATCGCATCCGCAAAAAATTGTCAACCGAGGAGGCGGGGAGAAAACAACCAAACTTTCCATTTTGCCCTGATGCAAATTCGTGTCCTTCCCCCTCTTCCGGGAACAGGCGGCCGTGCCGGATGCGCACGCGTCGCTGCGCCAGGGCGGCCAGCTTCGGATCGTGCGTGATCAGCACCAGCGTGCGCCCCTCGCGGTGCAGCGCGAGCAGGATTTCCATGACCGTGCGGCCTGCGTCCGGGTCGAGGTTGCCGGTGGGTTCGTCCGCCAGAAGGATGGGCGGCCGCGCCGCGATGGCCCGCGCAATCGCCACGCGCTGCTGCTGCCCGCCGGAAAGCTGGCCCGGCCGGTGGGACGCCCGCTCGGAAAGGCCCACAAGCTCCAGCGCCTGTTCCGCCAGCTCACGCCGCTCCTGCGGGGCAAGCCCGCGGTAGGCCAGCGGCAGCTCCACGTTCTCCTGCGCCGTGAGCGAACCGATCAGGTTGAAGCCCTGGAATACAAAGCCGATGCGCCTGTTGCGCAGCGACGCCAGGCGCGCGCCGTCGAATGCGGAGACATCCTCCCCCTCGAACAGGCAGCGCCCCTCTGTGGGCACGTCAAGACAGCCCATCAGGTTCATGAGCGTTGTCTTTCCGGAACCGCTGCTGCCCACAATCGCCAGGAACTCCCCCTGCGCGACGGAAAGGTTCACGTGGTCGAGCGCCTTCACCTCCCCCTGCGCGCGGCGGTACCGCTTGGAAACGTCTTCGAGCCGAATTTTTGGTTCCATTCGATTCCCTTCCTTCCAGAAAATGAGAAATCATTTTCTATGGTTTACAAAACTAACGTCATGAAGTATAATAAAATGCAAGGATATGCCGAAAGCGGCGGGGCTCAGCCCCCAAACAGCCGCCTGCCGGAGCGGGAATCCGAACCCGCCTGCGCAGGGCATGAGATGGAGGAGGACCCACTATGTTGGAGTTTGACTGGAAACAATTCAAAAGCGGCACGGACATCCGCGGCGTGGCTGTGGAAGGCGTGCCCGGGCAGAAATACAACCTGACGGACGAGGCGGTGCGGCGCATGACGGCCGGCTTCCTGCTGTGGCTTTCCAACCGGCTGGGCAAGCCGGCAAACGAGCTCAAGCTTGCCATCGGCCATGATTCCCGCATTTCGGCGGACCGGATCCAGAAGGCTGTGGTGGACGCCATGCTCGCCGCCGGCGTGCACGTGCTCGTGTGCGGCCTGGCCTCCACGCCGAGCATGTTCATGATCACTGTGGACTGGGACTGCGACGGCTCCGTGCAGATCACTGCGAGCCACCACCCGTATTACCGCAACGGCCTGAAATTCTTCACGAAGGACGGCGGCCTGGACGGCTCCGATATCGAACAGATCCTCGATTTTGCCGCCGGGAACCGCGCCCCCGCTTTCGGGAAGGGCGAGGCCGAGACAGTCGATTACATGAAGCGCTACAGCGAGATTCTGCGGGACAAGATCAAGGAGGGCGTGAAGGCGGAGGACTATGAGCACCCGCTCAAGGGCTTCCACATCGTGGTGGACGCCGGCAACGGCGCGGGCGGCTTCTATGCCACCGACGTGCTCGAGCCTTTGGGTGCGGATATTTCCGGCAGCCAGTTCCTGGAGCCGGACGGCATGTTCCCCAACCACATCCCCAACCCGGAAAACGAGGCGGCGATGCAGTCCGTGTGCCTGGCGACGGTGCGCGCAAAGGCGGATCTGGGCGTGATCTTCGACACGGACGTGGACCGCGGCGGCGCCGTGGACGAGCGCGGCGACGAGCTGAACCGAAACCGCCTGGTGGCCGTGGCCAGCGCCATCGCGCTGGAGGGCAACCCCGGCGGCACGATTGTGACCGACTCGATCACCTCGAGCGGGCTGAAGGAATACATTGAGCAGACGCTCGGCGGCCGTCACCACCGCTTCAAGCGCGGCTACCGCAACGTGATCAACGAGGCGCTCCGCCTGAACCGCGAGGGTGTGAACTGCCCGTTGGCGATCGAGACCTCCGGCCATGCGGCGCTGCGCGAGAACTATTTCCTCGACGACGGCGCGTATCTTGTGACGAAGATCATCATCAAGCTGGCGGTGCTGCGCCGCGAGGGCAAGAAGCTGGAGGACCTGCTGGCCGGCCTGCGCGAGCCGGCGGAGGCCACGGAGCTGCGCATGGCGATCTCCGATCCGGATTTCCGGGCCTGCGGCAACCGCGTGATCGACGGCCTGGAGCAGTGGGCCAAATCACACGGCTGGCAGATCGCGCCGGACAATTACGAGGGCATCCGCGTTTCGTTCGGCAAGGGCGAGGGCGAGGGCTGGTTCCTGCTGCGCCTGAGCGTGCACGATCCCATCCTGCCGCTGAACGTGGAGAGCGACACGGCCGGCGGCGTGCGCGTTATCCTGGAGAAGCTGCACGAATATCTGAAAACCTGCGAGGGCATCGATATTTCCCCTGTGGAATCGTTCCTCGCGCGGTAACGCCTGCCTGCGCCCCTGCTATTCCTGCGGCGCGGCCTTTCCCGGGCCGCGCCGTTATTTTGTGCCCTCTTCCCGCCGTGCCGACACCAGACGCACCAGATGGGCCACGCCGGGGATGCTCTCCCCCTGCTGGCTTGTGGTGGTGGACATGAGCGCGCCCGTGCCCACGAAGAGCACGTCCTTCATGCGGCCGGCCGCAAGCTCCGGCAGGACGGCGGCGCACAGCACCGAGGCCGAGCAGCCGCAGCCGGAGCCGCCGGCGTGCACGTCCTGCGCGGCGCGGTCGAAGAGCATGAGCCCGCCGTCGTTTTGCACGGGGGCAATGTCCCAGCCCTCGCGCAGCATAAGGCCGCGCAGCAGATCGCTGCCCACGGCGCCGAGATCGCCCGTGAGGATGAGATCGAAGTCTTGCGGGGAGGCGCCCGTGTCCGCAAAATAGCCGCAGAGCGTGCGGCAGGCGGCGGGCGCCATGGCCGCGCCCATGTTGGCGGCGTCGTGCACGCCGAGATCGGTGATCTGCCCGAACCGCACGTCCCGCACGGCTATGCCCTGCGATGTGCCCGCCGGCAGATCGCCTGAAAGGATCAGCGCGCCGGCCGCCGTGGCCGTCCACTGCGCGGTGGGCGTGCGCTGGCCGCCGTACTCCAGCGGCAGGCGGAACTGGCGCTCCGCCGAGCAGAAATGGGAGGACGTGACGGCCAGCGCGCGGCGCGCCGCCCCCGCCTCCACGAACACGGCCGCCATGGCCAGCGTCTGCGCCATGGTGGAGCACGCGCCGTACTGCCCGAGGAAGGGGATCTCCAGCCCGCGCAGGCCGAACACGGAGGCCGCGCACTGGTTGAGCAGGTCGCCCGCGAACACGCAGTCGATTTCCTCCGGCCGCACCTTGGCCTTGCGCAGCGCCAGATGCGCGGCTTCCTTCAGAAGGAGGCTTTCGGCCTTCTCCCAGCTCTGCTGGCCGAGCGAATCATCGGTGTGGCATTGATCAAACAGCCCGCCCAGCGGCCCCTCTGTCTCCTTTTTTCCCACGCTCGACGCCCAGCCGGACACCCACGGCCCGCCGGACAGCCGCAGCGTGCCGCTTCCCAGTCTTTCCGGCATTTCGGATTCCTCCCCGCTTTTTGATTTCCGTTTCAGTATGCCCGCAAAGCGGCGCATTATGCCCGGTTTCCTCTTGACGCGCCGTCCGCCGGAAAACTATAATAAAAACAGAGGCGCACCCACCGGAATACTAAGAGAAAGGAATGGAATGACAATGCTGTATCATGAATTTCAGGGCCTGGAGCTCTCCGCACTCGGCATGGGAGCCATGCGCCTGCCTGTAATCGACGGCGACGACGCCCGCGTGGATGAGAACGCGGTGAAGGAAATGGTGGCTTATGCCATAGAGCACGGCGTGAACTACTTTGACACCGCGTGGGGCTACCACAACGGCCAGTCCGAACTTGCGCTGGGCCGCGCGCTCGCCGCTTACCCGCGCGACAGCTTCTATCTGGCGGACAAGTTCCCGGGCTATGATCTCTCCAACATGGACAAGGTGGAGGAGATCTTCGAAGCGCAGCTGGAAAAATGCGGCGTGGACTACTTTGACTTCTATCTGTTCCACAACGTGTGCGAGCTGAACATCGACGCGTACCTCGACCGCTCCCACCGCATTTACGCATACCTCACCGAGCAGAAGAAGAACGGCCGCATCCGCCACCTCGGCTTTTCCGCGCACGGAAGCTGCGAAGTGATCCGCCGCTTCCTCGATGCCTACGGCGACGCGATGGAGTTTGCCCAGATCCAGCTCAATTATCTGGACTGGGACTTCCAGGGCGCGAAGGACAAGGTGGAGCTGCTCACCGCGCACGGCCTGCCCGTGTGGGTGATGGAGCCGCTGCGCGGCGGCTCGCTTGCAAAGCTCGCCCCCGAAGAGGAGGAAAAGCTGCGCGCCCTGCGCCCCGACGAGAGCATGGCATCCTGGGCCTTCCGCTTCCTGCAATCCGTTCCGGAGGTCACGGTGATCCTCTCCGGCATGTCGGATCTCGAACAGCTCAAGCAGAACGTGGAAACCTTCAGCCAGGACCGCCCGCTGAGTGAAGCGGAGCGCGCCGCCCTGCTCGGGATCGCCGGGGACATGGTGAAAAAGATCGTGCTGCCCTGCACCGCTTGCCGCTATTGCACCTCCCACTGCCCGCAGGGGCTCAACATCCCGGAGCTGCTCGCGCTCTACAACGAGCACTGCTTCACGAAGGGCGGCTTCATCGCGCCGATGGCCGTCTCCGCCATCCCGGAGGACAAACGGCCCAACGCCTGCATCGGCTGCCGCAGCTGCGAGGCCGTGTGCCCGCAGCAGATCAAGATCTCCGAGGCCATGGCCGATTTCAGCCGGATGCTGAACCTCTGAACCGGCACAATCCGACCGATTTCCAATCCATTTCGTATAATTCGATCGATCAACTACAAAAAGGAGTGGCTGGTTTGCCAAAATTCTTTCTGGACGGCCCCATCGGCGAGCATGTGCTGCTCACGGGGGAGGACGGCCGCCATGCCGTGAAATCGCTGCGGATGCGGCCGGGCGAACAGGTGACGCTGTGCGACGGGCACGGCACGGACTACGAGGGGGAGATCCTCTCCGTCTCCGGCGAAACGGCGGAGATCCGCGTGCTGGGCTCCCGCCCCTGCCCGGCGGAGCCGGCGGTGGAGGCGACGCTGTTCCAATCTCTGCCGAAACTCGACAAATTTGATTCCGTTGTGCAGAAGGCGGTGGAGCTGGGCGTTTCCCGCATTGTGCCGGTGGTGAGCGCGCGGTGTGTTTCCCGCCCGGAGGAAAAGGCGCTCGCGAAGAAAACGGAGCGCTGGCAGCGCATTGCGGCGGAGGCGGCGAAGCAGTGCGGCCGCGGCATCCTGCCCGCGGTGGAGACGGCCATCCCCTTCTCCCGGGCGGTACGCCGCGCGAAGGAGGCGGGCGGCGCAGCCCTTCTCTTCTATGAAGGCGGCGGCGCGCCGCTGCCCTCGCTCGTCGGCCCCGAAACGCGGCGGGTGAGCCTGTTCATCGGCCCGGAAGGCGGCTTTGCGCCGGAGGAGGTCTCGCTGGCACAGGAAAACGGCTTGCAGCCCGCCACGCTGGGGCCGCGCATCCTGCGCACGGAAACGGCCCCGGTGGCCGCGCTGGCGGCGATCATGCTCTGCACCGGGAACCTCGGGGGGAACGCATGAGGCGGGCGCTTGTCACGGGCGGCGCGGGCGGCATCGGCGCGGCCGTCTGCCGCAGGCTGGCGCATGACGGCTTCCAGGTGGTGATCCACTATAACGGCAGCGTGGAGGCGGCGCGCGCCCTCTCGGCGGAGCTGCAGCAGGCCACGGGACGCGAACACCCGGCGATCCGCGCGGATCTCACGGACCGCGCCCAGGTGGAGGATCTCTTCCTGGCGGCGGGGCCGGTGGATGTGCTGGTCAACAACGCGGGTATTGCGCAGCAGAAGCTCTTCACGGATCTCACAGAGGAGGACTGGCGGTTCATGTTCGCCGTGGACGTGGACGGCGTGTTCCGCTGCTGCCAGTGCGCGCTGCCGCACATGATCCGCGAAAAAGCGGGCGTGATTGTGAACATCGCCTCCATGTGGGGACAGACGGGCGCCTCCTGCGAGGTGCACTATTCCGCGGCAAAGGCGGCCGTCATCGGCCTCACGCGGGCGCTGGCCAAAGAGCTGGGGCCCTCCGGCATCCGCGTGAACTGCGTGTCGCCCGGCGTGATCGACACGAAGATGAACGCACCCCTCGGCCCCGGCACGATGGAAGCGCTGCGCGAGGAAACGCCGCTGTGCCGCATCGGCACGCCGGAGGATGTGGCGGAGGCCGTCGCCTTCCTGGCAGGCGAGGGCGCGCGGTTCATCACCGGCCAGGTGCTGGGCGTGAACGGCGGCTTCGTGGACTAACGCGCCCGGTTCCCCTTTTTGCAAGAAAAGCAAGTGTTTCTCTTTTGCCACAGCAAAGCGCTCCCCCGCCGCCGGCACACAGGCCGGCGCGGGGGAGCGCTTTCATTTTATTTTATTCAGATAAGGCGCAATCAGAACTTCACGCGCTGGGCGAGCCAATCGTTCAGATCCTCAATCTTCACGCGCTCCTGCTGCATGGTGTCGCGGTCGCGCACAGTGACGCAGTTGTCGGCCGGCTGGCCCTTGGACTCGTCGCCCACGGTGTCGAAGTCGATCGTGATGCAGTACGGCGTGCCGATCTCATCCTGGCGGCGGTAGCGCTTGCCGATGGAACCGGCGTCGTCGAAGTCCACCATGAAATCGGACTTGAGCGCGTCATACACTTCGCGCGCCTTGCCGGAGAGCTTTTTCGAGAGCGGAAGCACGGCAGCCTTGAACGGGGCCAGCGCCGGGTGCAGGTGCAGCACGACGCGCACGTCGTTCTTTTCGGCGTCCACAACCTCCTCGTCATACGCCTCGCAGAGGAAGGCGAGGGCCACGCGGTCGCAGCCGAGGGAGGGCTCGATCACATACGGGATGTAGTGCTCGTTCGCCTCCTGATCGAAGTAGGTGAGATCCTTGCCGGACGCCTCCTGATGGCGGCCAAGGTCGTAATCGGTGCGGTCGGCAATGCCCCACAGCTCGCCCCAGTCGGTGAAGGGGAAGGCATACTCGATGTCCGTCGTGGCGCGGGAATAGAAGGCCAGCTCGGCGGCCTCGTGGTCGCGCAGGCGCAGGTTTTCCTCGCTGATGCCCAGGCTGATGAGCCAGTTCTTGCAGAAGTCCTTCCAATAGGCGAACCACTCCAGGTCCGTGCCGGGCTTACAGAAGAACTCGCACTCCATCTGCTCAAACTCACGCGTGCGGAATGTGAAGTTGCCGGGGGTGATCTCATTGCGGAACGCCTTGCCCACCTGGCACACGCCGAAGGGCAGCTTGCGGCGCGTGGTGCGCTGGATGTTCGCAAAGTTCACGAAGATGCCCTGCGCCGTCTCCGGGCGCAGGTAGCAGGTGGAGGAGGAATCCTCCGTGACGCCGATGGCCGTTTTGAACATCAGGTTGAACTTGCGGATGGGCGTGAAATCGTGCTTGCCGCACACGGGGCACACGACCTCCTCGTGGCTCGCGATGAAAGCGTCCATCTCGTCGAAAGTCATGGCGTCCACGTCCACATGCCGGCCCTGTTCGCACTCGGCGATGAGCTTGTCCGCGCGGTGGCGGCTCTTGCAGGCACGGCAGTCGAGCAGCGGATCGGAGAAGCTGGCCACGTGGCCCGTCGTCACCCACACCTGCGGGTTCATGAGAATGGCGGAATCGAGGCCCACGTTATAGGGATTTTCCTGCACAAACTTCTTGAGCCACGCCTTTTTCACATTATTCTTGAACTCCACGCCAAGCGGGCCGTAGTCCCATGTGTTGGAAAGGCCGCCGTAGATCTCGGAGCCGGAGTAGACGAAACCGCGGTTCTTGCAGAGCGCGACGATTTTGTCCATGGATTTGTCCGATGCTTTCATTGCTGTTCAACCTCCACACGCCGTGAACCGCGCCAAGCGGGCGGCTTCACGCGTTTTTCTTTTTTCTGAAAATCAGCAGCTTGCTGAGGACATAATTGATGATGACGACCAGCACGTTCACGATCACCTTCGAGAGAATCGAGGAGAAGAAGAGAACGTCGATAAGAAGCCACATGCCGGCCATATCCACGCCGAGCGAGAGCAGGCGCGCGCCCACGAAGGAGACAAGCTCAAACAGGAAAACGCGCGGCGCAAAGCTTTTGCTGCGGAACACGAAGAGTTTGTTTGTGAGAAAGGAAAACACAACGGCGAGCACCCAAGCCAGCAGGTTGGAAAGCTCCCAGCCCCACTGCCACACGTCGTGGCAAAGGCTGAACATTCCCACATTCACCACGGTGGTGAGCACACCGAAGACCAGATATGAAATCATCTCCGGCGTGGTGCAGAAGCGCCACACCTTGCGGATGAGATCCTTCATGCGGGACACCGCCTCCGTTGCAGAATCGCCGCCGCGCGGCGCACGGGAAAGAAAAAGCCCGGCAGCGGCGCGGCCGCACAGGAATGCAGCTTTCGCCGTACCGGGCACTTGCTCGGTTTGCCGCTGCCGCCGGGGCAGGCGGCAAAATCGGCTCTGCTCAAAAAGAAAACCGGAAAACGCCGGACGGCCGCCCGCACACTCACGCGGGCGGCGCGGCAAAAAGGACTTGCGAGCCCGGGGCGCGATGTGCGTCCAGGCTCAGCCTGAAACTGTCAGGCCGCCGCGCACACCCTGCCGCGGACGCGGGCGGCGCGGCAAAAAGGACTTGCGAGCCCGGGGCGCGATGCGCGTCCAGGCTCAGCCTGGTCGAGGTGAAGAGACTCGAACTCCCGACATCCTGCTCCCAAAGCAGGCGCGCTACCAACTGCGCTACACCTCGGAAAAAGAACTGCTATTTATTTTACCGTCTTTTGCGCCGGAAGTCAAGAAAATCCCGCAGAATTTGGGCTTTGCGTAGGAAGTTCCCTTTTGCCATCTGCGCCGCCCTTTTTTCTATTTCCCGGGGCAGCGTATGGTGCTATAATAAGCGCGGAATGGGCGGCAGTGCGCAGAGCCGCCGCGGAACGAAACCACAAATAGCAGAAACCTGTTTAGGAGGAGTTTTCATGATTCGATATGAGGAAACCGGTCATGTGTTCACGCTGGAGACGGCACATGCGGCTTACCAGATGATGGCGGACGGCTACGGCTATTTGCAGCACCTGCATTTCGGCGGCAAGCTGGGCGGCGGCTCGTGCGACGGCCTGCGCCCTGTGTGGGCCACAGCCTTTTCCGCTTCGCCGCAGGTCGATGTGGAGCGCCAGCGTTACTCGCTGGATCTCACGCCGCAGGAATACCCCACGGCCGGCGGCGGCGACTACCGCACGCCCTGCCTCTCGCTCACCTTTGCGGACGGCGCCCGGAACGTGGAGCTGTGCTACGCCTCCCACCGCATCCTGAAGGAAAAACCCGCGCTTGAGGGCCTGCCCTCGCTGCACGGCGCATGTGAAACGCTGGAAATCACGCTGCGCGATCGCTGGGCCGACCTGGAGGTTGTGCTGCTCTACTCCGTGTTTGAGGAATACGACGTGATCGCCCGCTCGGCGCGCATCGTGAACCGGACCGGCGCGCCCGTCACGCTTAACGGCGTGCTCTCCGCCTGCCTGGACCTGCAGGAGGACGACTTCGATTTTGTGCACTTCCACGGCCGCCATGCCATGGAGCGCATGGTGGAGCGCACCCCCGTGGCCCACGGCGAGGTGAGCGTGGGCAGCGTGCGCGGCACCTCCAGCCATCAGCACAACCCCTTCGTCATTGTGTGCGACCGCTCCGCCACGGAGGACAGCGGCCGCTGCTGGGGCCTCTCGTTCCTCTACAGCGGCAATTTCATCGCCGCCGCCTCCTGCGATCAGTCCGACGCCTGCCGCGTCGTGATGGGCATCCATCCGCAGGGCTTCTCCTGGCGTCTTGAGGACGGTGAAAGCTTCCAGGCGCCGGAAGTCGCGCTCTGCTACAGCGGCCGCGGCTTCGGCGCGCTCTCACAGTCTTACCACAAGCTGTACCGCCATTGCCTGTGCCGCGGCGAGTGGGCGCTCAAGCGCCGCCCGGTGCTCATCAATAACTGGGAGGCCACCTATTTCAACTTCAACGAGGAAAAGCTCTTCCAGATCGCGAAGGCGGCCAGCGAGCTGGGCGTGGAGATGCTGGTGGTGGATGACGGCTGGTTCGGCAACCGCTTCGACGACCGCCGCGCGCTCGGCGACTGGGTGGTGAACACGGAAAAGGTGCGCGGCGGCATGAAGGCGCTCAGCGACCGCCTCAAGGAGATCCACATGCGGCTCGGCCTCTGGTTTGAGCCGGAGATGGTCTCCGAGGACAGCAATCTTTACCGTGCGCATCCCGACTGGTGCCTCAGCGTGCCGGGACGCGGCCGCTCCCGCTGGCGCAACCAGCTCGTGCTCGACATGTCGCGCAAAGAGGTACGCGACTTCATCCACGACGAGATGGCCGCCGTGCTCTCCTCCGCCGACTTTTCCTATGTGAAATGGGACATGAACCGCCACCTGACGGACGTGTGGAGCGCCGCCCTGCCCGCAGACCGCCAGGGCGAGGTCCATCACCGCTATGTGCTGGGCGTGTATGAGCTGCTCGAGCGCATGGAAACGGAATTCCCGCACATCCTCTTCGAGGGCTGCTCCGGCGGCGGCGGGCGCTTCGACGCCGGCATGCTCTATTACCACCCGCAGATCTGGTGCAGCGACAACACCGACGCCATCGAGCGCCTGGAAATCCAGTACGGCAGCTCCTTCGGCTACCCGATCAGCGCCGTGGGCTCCCACGTTTCCGCCAGCCCGAACCACCAGACGGGCCGCGTCACGCCGTTCCACACGCGCGGCGTGGTGGCCATGGCCGGCACCTTCGGCTACGAGCTCGATCTCTCCGCCATCACGGAGGAGGAGAAGGAGCTGGTGAAGAAGCAGGTGAAGCAGTACATCCGTCTCTATGACCTCATCAACGACGGCAATTACTACCGCCTCACCGACCCGGCCGCCTGCTGCCTGACCGCCTGGGAGATGGCCGCGCCGGACGGCAGCCGCGCGCTGCTCAGCATCGTGTACAGCCACGTGCGCGCGAACCTTTATCCGCCCATCCTGCGCCTGCGCGGCCTCACGCCGGACGCGCGCTACCGTTTGACGGGCGACGACGGCAAGGTGTACGGCGAATGGACGGGCGCGGCCCTGATGGAAGCCGGCTTCCGCCCCCCGCGCCAGCACGACGCCTACCCGCACGGCTGCGCCGACTATGCCGCCTTCCAGATCGAGCTCACCCGCGTGGAGGGCTGAGCCTCCGTTTTTCCCTCTATTGCAAAGCCCCGGATCCCTGCCCCGCGCAGGCCCTCCGGGGCTTTTTTGCTCCTTCCCGTTGACCTTTTCGCTTTTATCGTTTACAATAACAAAGTAAAAATCAAGATTCGACGACTTCTGGAGGGATAACACTATGGCAGAACTTCAACCCTTCCGCGGGCTGCGCTACACGGCAAAGGCCGGCGAGATTCAAACGCTCACCTGCCCGCCCTACGACATCATCAGCGAGGAGCAGAGGCAGGCATATCTGGCGGAAAACCCCTACAATGTGATCCGTCTGGAGCTGCCCAAGGGCGAGGACCCTTACGGCGAAGCGGGCCGCACGCTGAACGAGTGGCTGCAGGAAAACATCCTCCGGCAGGACACGGAACCTGGCATGTATATCTACGAGGAGGAATTCACCGCTTACGGCCAGCGCCGGAAGGTGAAGGGCCTCATCTGCCGCGTCAAGCTCGAGGAATTTGAAAAGGGTGTCGTGCTGCCGCACGAGGAGACGCTCAGCAAGGCCAAGGAGGACCGCTTCCATCTGATGCAGGCCACCTTCTGCAACTTCAGCCAGATCTATTCGCTTTACATGGACGAAGCGCACACGACGCTCGGCCGCATCGACCTGCTCTCCCGCGACACGCCGCGCTATGAATTTGACGACGGGCAGGTGATCCACCGCCTGTGGATCGTGAACGACAAAGCCGTGATCGGCGCAATCCAGGAGGACTTTAAGGACCGCAAACTCTACATTGCAGACGGCCACCACCGCTATGAGACGGCCCTGAACTTCCGCAACTGGTGCCGCGAGCAGGGCCTGGCCCAGCCGGGCGACGATCCCGACTATGTGATGATGATGCTTGTGGACATGGAACACGACGGCCTTGTCGTGTTCCCGACACACCGCCTGATCCACGGGCTTGCAAACTTCGACAGCGCCGCCCTTCTCGCCGCGTGCGGCGATCTCTTCCGCGTGGAGCATGTCACGGGGCTCGATCGCATCCAGCCGATGCTCCGGGAGGAGTACGAGGCGGAGCGCGTCGCCTTCGCGTTCTACTGCGGCGGCGAGGAATGGGATCTGCTTGTGCTGCGCGATCTCTCCGCCATGGATTACTTCCTGCCGGAGATGAGCGAGGCCTCCCGCAGCCTGGATGTGACGGTGCTGCACACGCTCATCCTCGACAAGCACCTCGGCATCGACAAAGATAATATGGCCAAGCAGGTCAACCTCTCCTACACGAGAGACTTTGACGAGGCCATCGCCTCGGTGCGCAGCGGCGAGAGCCAGTGCGCCTTCCTGCTCAACCCCACGCGCGTCACGGAGATCCGCGATGTGGCCGCCGCCGGGGAGAAGATGCCGCAGAAATCCACCTATTTCTATCCGAAGCTCATCACCGGCCTGGTCATGAACAAAATGGACCACAAGGGCTGAGACAGACAGCATAACGGGCGGACGGCCGGAAAAGCCGTCCGCCCGTTTTTTGTGCCCTCCGGCGCAAAAAGGCGCCCCGGCCTGCGCAAAGACAGGACCGGGGCGCCGGATTGTGACGAAAGCCGGGATTCAGAACTGATCGGCCGTGGGCCAGAAGATGGGAAGCGGGAACCAGCCGGCGGGGGCCAGGCCGTCCTGCAGGCAGCTCTGCGGCGAGAGCAGCAGCGACTGCGCCTGCTTCTGATCGAGCTCCGGCGCGCCGGGGGCCGCCTTCTCCTCCACCGTGACACCCGCGCCGGTGACGCGCACCGTGACCGGCTGGCCGCCCAGCACGGCGGACCACTCGCCGGGCACGAGGCCGAGCGTCTTCTGCCGCAGCGTGAGATACGCTTCGAGCACGGGGGCGAAGCGGTAGATGCGGATCATCTCGCTCGCCTCCAGGCGCCAGGACTCCGCAAACGTCTCCAGGCGGCGGTTCAGGGCCGTGTCCGTGGCGGATGCGGCAATCGTGACATGGCCGGGCCGGTAGCAGGCAAAGAACGCCTTGATCACCGGGCCGAGATCCTCGTTATCCTCCAGTGCGATCTCGTTGATGGTCCTGCTGTCGGACGAAGCCGTCAGATAACCGGCCGCTTTGCCCTTTTTCAGGATGGCGAGCGGGTGCATGCCGAAGGAGCGCAGCCCTTCCTCGAAGAGGACGGGAGCGCGGTAGACGCGCGCCGGCCGGCGCAGGTGCAGCTCCTGTGCCAATGTCAGCGCTTCCGGCGACTCCGCCAGCGGGCGGAAGGAGAACGATCCATCGTCCACGCTGCGCAGCGCATGGCGGATATTTGCCTCATCCACCGTCCATTGCAGCTTGAGGCCGCCGGAGGTGTAGCCAAAATATTCATACCTCTGGCGCTGGCCGCTGAGCACGGCCAGATCGCATGATTCCCGCAATTCCTCGTCCCAATCGGCCATCAACCGCTTCATGAAGCCTTCGCCGCGGGCGCGCGGATGCACGGAAACGCTGCCGATAAACCAGGCGCGCAGCTCATGGCCGCACACGGTGAGCGTTTCCGGCAGGCAGGCAATGGCGGCCCAGAGCCGTCCCATCCCGTCCACGGCCACGCGGTGAAGCTCCGCGGCATTCTTGCCCGGGCCATACACGCGCGGAATCATCTTTTCAAAATCGTGCGGGCGGTGATCGTAGCTGAACACGTAGTTCACAAGATCGACGCACGCGTCGTACTCCTCCGGATGTGCCTTGCGGAATGTGATTTCCATGGTTTGTCTTTCCTTTCTGTTTGAGCCCCCGGGAGGGGGACGCAGAGCATCACCAGCGGCCGAACTCCGCCAGCTTGAGCTGCGGATTGTGCTCCTCGGCCCACCGGATGCTCCACTCGTTGGCAAAGAGCAGCAGGTAATTTCCTTTCAAATCCTGAATCCGGCGCGTGTCGGAGGTCAGGTTCAGCCGCTTGGGATCGAAATCCTCCTCGCGGTTTTCGATCCAGCGGATGTATTCATAGGGCAAGCCTTCCATGCGGATGTCCACGTTGTACTCGTTCTTGAGGCGGTATTCAAACACGTCGAACTGCAGCGTGCCCACGACGCCCACGATGACCTCCTCCATGCCGCCGCCCAACTCCTGAAAGATCTGAATGGCGCCTTCCTGGGCGATCTGCGTCATGCCCTTCACAAACTGCTTGCGCTTCATCGTGTCCACCTGGTAGACGCGGTTGAAGTGCTCCGGCGCGAACGTGGGGATGCCGCCGAACCGGAACTTCTCCGCCCCGGTGCAGATCGTGTCGCCGATGGAGAAGATGCCGGGATCGAACACGCCGATGATGTCGCCGGCGTACGCCTCGTCGATGATCTCGCGCTCCTGCGCCATGAGCTGCTGCGGCTGGGCCAGCTTGATCTTCTTGCCGCCCTGCACGTGATAGACCTCCATGCCCTTCTCAAACCGGCCGGAGCAGATGCGCATGAACGCAATGCGGTCGCGGTGGGCGCGGTTCATGTTCGCCTGGATCTTGAACACGAAGGCGGAAAAATCCGGGCGGAAAGGATCGATGAGGCCGGCGTCCGATTCGCGCGGCAACGGCGGGGGCGTGAGGTTCAGGAATTCCTTGAGGAACGGTTCCACGCCGAAGTTCGTGAGCGCGGAGCCGAAGAACACGGGCGAAAGGCGGCCGTGGCGCACGGCGTCCGCGTCGAATTCATAGCCCGCGCCGTCGAGCAGCTCCACGTCGTCGCACAGCGTGTGATAGTGATCCTCGCCGATCAGCTTCGAAAGGCCGGGGTCGGAGAGATCCGCCTCGATCACCGGCACCTCGCGCTGGCCGTTCGCCATCTCATCCAGCGCCTGGAACGCGAGGATCTCGCGCCGTTCGCGGTCATACACGCCCTTGAATTCCTTGCCGGAGCCGATGGGCCAGTTCATGGGATACGTCTTGATGCCCAGCTCATACTCGATCTCGTCGAGCAGGTCGTAGGGGCTGCGGGCGTCGCGATCCATCTTGTTGATGAAGGTGAAGATCGGGATATCGCGCAGGAGGCAAACCTTGAACAGCTTGCGCGTCTGCGGTTCCACGCCCTTCGCGGCGTCGATCACCATCACGGCGGAGTCCGCCGCCATGAGCGTGCGGTACGTATCCTCGGAAAAGTCCTGGTGGCCGGGCGTATCGAGAATGTTGATACAGTAGCCGTCATAACGGAACTGCATCACGGAGGAGGTGACGGAAATGCCTCTCTGCTTTTCAATCTCCATCCAGTCCGAAACGGCATGGCGCGCCGTCTTTTTGCCCTTGACCGAGCCGGCCAGCGCGATGGCGCCGCCGTAAAGCAGCAGCTTTTCGGTGAGCGTCGTCTTGCCCGCGTCCGGGTGCGAGATGATGGCGAAGGTCCGCCGTTTTTCGATTTCTTTTCTGATGTCTGGCAAAGCAAAGCCTCCTCGAAATTTCCGTTCAGAATCCGCGCGGCCGCAGGTGTGTGTTTCCGCGTCTCAATCTATTAGTATACCGGATGATCCGCCGGATTTCCAGCTTTCCCGCAAACTTTTCCGCAATTTTTTCCCATGTGCCTTTGCGGGAAGAAGAAAAAGGGGCCGCCCCACCGGTTGCACCGGGCGGCAGCCCCAGAGGCTTTCGCGTTTACATCGGGGAACCGAACTCCGCCTCCGTGAAATCGAAGGAGCGGATGCGCTCGTATTCCTCGTCCGTGATTTTCAGAATGGTGCCGTGCTTGAAGCCGTAGGGGAAGGAGAATTCCTCCGAGGCGCGGCGGAAATTTGCCTTGGCCAGGCTGTCCGCCACGAAGGGCACATAGCCCTGGCCGCGGCCGCGCACGCCGAAGTAATCAATGAACAGGCACCAGCGGCCGTCCGGCGCGTGCACCGCCGTGGGCGCTTCATAGGACCCGCGCTTCTCCAGGCCGCTCATGGCTTCCTCAAATGCTTCCACGCGCTCGAAGGGGCCTTCCCAGCTCTTCGAGCGGAGCAGCATAACGCCGGAGGGGTTGGCCACGCTCTTCACAAAGAGGTAGTACACGCCGTCCTCCTCATACATGGCGGAGTCGATCACATCGCTGTCCTCCTTCTCATAGAGGACGCGCGGCTCGGTGAAGGTCTTGAAATCGTTCGTGCGGCAGCACCAGATGCCCTTCTTCTTGAAATCGCTGCCCGGCACGCTGGACGTCCAGTGCAGGAGGAAGGAGCCGTCCGGCTCGGCGAGCACATCCGGCGCCCACAGGCAGCCCATGCACGGCGTGCCGATCGGCAGCAGGCGCTGCTCGCTCCAGTGCACGAGATCCTCCGATTCCCAGCAGGAGAGCGCCTTGCTTCCGTTGCGGGAAATCTCCGCCCAGGAGCCCTTATACTGGTTTCTCATGCCGTATGCCAGGGAAAGATCGGTGGCAATGATGTAAAATTTCCCGTTTTTCGCGTCGCGCACGATGGTGTGATCGCGCACGCCCTTGTCGCCGTAGTACGCCCACAGCACCGGGCGGCCGCCGTTGACTTCCTCCCAGTGGAATGCGTCGCGGCTCAGGCCGAAATAGACCTGCTCCCCGTCCGGGGTGGCTTTTTCTCTGAAATGGACAAACAGATAAGGCATTGCTGCCTCCCCCTTTCCTTCTCCCGCGCACCTGTGCGGCGGAAGAACAAAAATACAATTACAGACAGTATACTCTTTTTTCTCCTGAAAAAGCAATGACAAATTGCAGGAACCAATTGACCGATCCTATGAAAGAGAGCCACGCCGGGCAAACACCGCCCCCACCCAAAAAATGCGCGGCAAAAAAAGCCCGTGTTGTTGAAAACGGCGGGGGGCTATGCTAGAATAGGGGTGTCCGACGGAGGCGGGCGGGCGGCTGGGTGGAGCCGGCCGCGCCGCCGCCGTTTTTGGGGCGAGGAATGATTTTAAGACAGGAAGGTGCCTGCATGAAAATTGAACTGAAGGATAACAAAATCTACATGACGCGCGCCGGCGAGGCTGTGTGTGTTTCCGCATGCGGAAAAAACAGCATCCGCTTCCAGGCCGCGCCCTCCGGCAAGCTGATCGAGCAGAACTGGACCCTGATGCCGCAGGAAGTGCCCGCCAAAGTGTGGGAGGAAGAGGACAAGGCTGTGCTGGAAACGGGCACGATGCGCGCCGAGCTCACACGCGACGGCAAGCTCACCTATTTCCGCGACGGCAAGCAGATCCTGCGCGAGCAGCCTGAGATGACGTTCAACTCCGGCATCCGCAATTACCGCAACAAGGGCAGCCACCTCTGGACGGCGCGCATCTCCTTTGAAGCGAACGAGAACGAACATTTTTACGGCCTCGGCCATGAGCCGACGGACTGCTTCGACCTCAAGGGCTGCACATATGACCTGCGCCACCTGAACGCGAAGTGCTCCATGCCGTATGTGTACTCCACGCTGGGCTACGGCTTCCTGTGGAACCAGCCCTCCACCGGCCGCTGCGAGCTGGCCTGCAACCGCACCCGCTGGACGAGCGACAGCACCCGCCAGGTGGATTACGTGGTGATCGGCGGCAGCCCGCGCGAGGTTGCCGGCACGCTCGCCGATCTCACCGGCCATGCGCCCATGATGCCCGACTGGGCCACCGGCTTCTGGCAGTGCAAGCTCCGTTATGAGACGCAGGAGCAGGTGCTTTCCGTGGCGCGGCGCTACAAGGAGCTCGGCATTCCGCTCTCCGTCATCGTGATCGACTATTTCCACTGGACGGAGCAGGGCGATTACCGCTATGATCCGAAATACTGGCCGGACCCGCGCGCCATGGCGGACGAGCTGCACAAGATGGGCATCCGCCTGATGGTTTCCATGTGGCCCACGATCAACGAAAAGAGCGAAAACTACCAGACGATGCTCGACAACAACATGCTGATCCGCACCGTGAGCGGCTCCAACCGCGTATTCGATTTCTACGGCCCGCAGGCCGAGATCGATCCCACCAACCCGGAAACGCGCAAGTATGTGTGGCAGCGGCTGAAGGAAAACTATGTGGACAACGGCGTGGACCTGCTCTGGTTCGACGAGGCGGAGCCGGAAATCCACCCCGAGCACTTCGATAACCTCATCCTCTCGCTGGGCAACGGCGACGAGGTGGGCCTGATCTACCCCTATTACTACGCCCAGCTCGTGTATGACGGCATGAAGGAGATGGGCCGCGACGACATTGTGACGCTCTCCCGCTGCGCTTACATCGGCGCGCAGAAGTTCGGCACGCTCGTGTGGTCCGGCGACATCCCCTCCACGTTTGAAAGCCTGCGCAAGCAGGTCAAGTCCGGCCTGAACATGGCCATGTGCGGCATCCCGTGGTGGACAACCGACATCGGCGGCTTCTATGGCGGCGACATCGAGTCCGACGAGTTCCGCGAGCTGATTGTGCGCTGGTTCCAGTACGGCGTGTTCTGCCCGGTGTTCCGCCTGCACGGCAGCCGCAACGGCCATGACCGCACGCGCGACATCATCGAACCCTCCGGCGGCGACAACGAGCTGTGGAGCTTCGGCGACCGCGACTACGAGATCCTGCGCGATCTCGTGTTCCTGCGCGAGCGCCTGCGCCCCTACATCCACGATCAGATGGCCATCGCTTCCAAAGACGGCGTGCCGGTCATGCGCCCGCTGATCTTCGACTGGCCGGAGGATGAAACCTGCACCTCCATCGGCGACGAGTTCCTCTTCGGCGACGACATCCTCTTCGCGCCCATCGTGAACCGGGGCGAGACGAGCCGCCGCGTCTATCTGCCGGCCGGCGAGTGGGTCTTTGCCCGCGACGGCAAGGAGTATGCCGGCGGCCAGTGGATCACCTGCACGGCTGAGCTGAACGAGTTCATCGCCTTCGTGAAGAAGGGCGCCAGCGTCCTCTCCGCATTCCAGGCATAATAAGCGGCCGCTTTTCATCCGCGGCTCTTTGGCAGCCCGCCGCACGGCTTTTGCCTGCGGCGGGCTGTTTTGCACCCGCACAGATCTGGTATTGGCGCGAAAAATATGGTATGATTAAGGACAATGCATCACCACGCGGGGCGCCCCCGCCCCGCAGGAAGGGAGACGATCCAAAACATGAACCGCGATTTTGAAGAACTGCAGCGGTCGCTGGAAAAAGCTTCGGCACTCCAGGCCGCGCTCTCACTCTTCAGCTGGGACTCCGAGACGCTGGCCCCGCCGGAAAGCGCCGCCTATACCGCCCGCGCCGTGGGCGCCCTCGCGGAGGAATATTCCGCCGTGATGAACAGTCCGCGCCTGCGCGAGCTGGCCGCCTCCATCGACCCGGCCACCCTCTCTCCGAAGGAGGCCGCCATCCTGCGCCATCTGCGCCGCGATCTGGAATATTTTGAAAAAATCCCGCAGGAGGAATACCGCGCCTGGCAGGAGCTGCTGGCGCGCAGCTCCTCCGTGTGGAAGGCCGCCAAGGCAAAAAACGATTTTGCCTCCTTCGCCCCCGTCCTCGAGGAGATCGTGCAGACGGCGCGCCGCTTTGCCAAGCTGCGCGCCAAGCCGGGCCAGGCCCCCTATGACGTGCTGCTTCAGGACTACGACGAGAGCTTCCCCATGGCCGTGCTCGATCCCTTCTTCGAGAAGGTGAAAAACTGCGTGGTGCCGCTGCTGCGCGCCCGCGTGGATGCCCTGCACGAACAGACCGTGAAGCACCCCTGCCCCGCCGACAGCCAGCGCGCGTTCTGCCGCTGGCTGGCCGGCTACGTCGGCCTCGATTTCAGCCGCGGCGTGATGGGAGAGACGGAACACCCCTTCACGGACGGCCTGCACAACCACGATGTGCGCATCGCGCTGCACTACCATGAGGACGACGCGGCCAGCGCCATCTTCGCCACCATCCATGAGACGGGCCACGCCATCTATGAGCAGCAGATTGACGACGACTACACGCTCACGCTTGCGGGCCAGGTCCCGTCCATGGCGCTGCACGAGTCGCAGTCCCGCTTCTTCGAAAACAACATCGGCCGCAGCCGCCCGTTCTGGACGGCCATCTATGAAAAGCTGCAGCGCATGCTGCCCGAGGCATACGGCGACGTCTCGCTCGACGAGTTCCTGCGCGAGGCCAACGCGGCCGTGCCCGGCCCCCTGCGCCTGGAGGCGGACGAGCTCACCTACAGCCTGCACATCCTCATCCGCTATGAGCTCGAAAAGCAGCTGATCGACGGCTCTCTCGCCGTGAAGGATCTGCCCGGGGCCTGGAACGCGCGCTACCGCGAGCTGCTCGGCGTGGAGGTCCGCACGGACAGCGAGGGCGTCCTCTCCGACAGCCACTGGTCCGGCGGCCTGATCGGCTACTTCCCGTCCTACGCGATCGGCTCGGCCTTCGCCGCCCAACTCGAAGCGCGCCTGCGCAGCGTGATGGACCTCGACGGCGCGCTCCGCTCCGGCGGCCTCAGCGACGTGCGCGGCTACCTGCGCGAGCACCTGCACCGCTTCGGCGGCGTCAAGACCTCCGCCGAGCTCATCGAGAGCGCGGCCGGGGAGCCGTTCAACCCGGATTACTATCTGGAGTATCTGACAAAAAAATACAATGTGTAATGTATTTTGCGCAATGAGGAGCGCTCCGCCGGCTGCCGTGCCAGGGCGCACGCGCTGCCCACCCCTCCCCCGCCGCCTTTGCGGCGCGGGAAAAGGGGGCGGACAGGGTCGGAGGAGCCTCCTTTTTTCCTGCATTTTTGCAATATTCCGAAAGAAAAATACTGTTTGTATTAAAAAACTCCTGTTTCCGCACGACGGAAACAGGGGAAAACTGTTTTTTGATTCACTCTGAAGGAGGAACCTGCCATGAAACTTGCTTTTATCGGCGCGGGAAACATGGGCGGGGCGCTGGCGCGCGCTGCCTGCCGCAGCCTGGACCCGCAGGAAGTCGGCCTCACGGACTATGACGCCGCCAAAGCCGAAGCGCTCGCAAAGGAGCTGGGCTGCCTTACCCTGCCGGACAACGCATCGGCCGTGCGCGAGGCGGACTATGTGCTGCTGGCCGTGAAGCCGCAGGTGATGCCCGCCGTGCTGGCCGGCATCCGCCCGGTGTTGGAAGACAGTGTGGAAAAAGGGGAAAAGAAGGTGCTCGTGACCATCGCGGCGGGGCTGCCGATCGCTTCCTACCGTGACGCGCTCGGCGACGCGCTCGCCGGGCTGCCCCTGCTGCGGCTGATGCCGAACACCCCGGCCGCCGTGGGCCAGGGCATGACGCTGCTGTGTGCCGACGGCGCCTCCGAGGAGGAGATCGCGGGCCTGCAGGCCATGCTCGCCCGCTCCGGCGCGTTCAGCCGTGTGCCGGAAAACCTGGTGGACGCGGCCGGCTGCGTGACGGGCTGCGCGCCCGCCTTCACCTGCCTGTTTGTGGAAGGACTGGCGGACGGCGCCGTGGCCGCCGGTGTGCCGCGCGCCCAGGCGCTGGAGTTTGCCGCCCGCACCGTTCTGGGCACGGCGGCGCTCCTGCTCGAGACGAACCAGCACCCCGGCCAGCTCAAGGACGCCGTGTGCTCGCCGGGCGGCACGACGATCGCCGGCGTGCAGGCGCTGGAGGACCGCGGCTTCCGCGCCGCCTCCATGCAGGCCGTGCTGGCGGCCATGGAGCGGACGCGCGCCATGCGCGAGGGCAAGTGAACGCTTCGCCCGTCCTCCACACGCTCGAGCCGGTGTGGAACGAGTCGTCGCGCGTGCTGATCCTGGGCACGATGCCCTCGCCCAAATCCCGGGAAACAGGCTTTTACTACGGCCACCCGCAGAACCGCTTCTGGCGGGTGATGGCCGATCTCTTTGGCGAGCCGTTCCCCCCGGCCCCGGCACAGCGGCGTGAGCTCGTGCTGCGCCGCGGCATCGCCCTGTGGGATGTACTCGCCTCCTGCGTGATCCGCGGGGCGGACGACGCGAGCATCCGCGAGCCGAAGCCGAACGACATCGGCGCGCTGCTGCACGCCGCGCCGATCCGCGCCGTCTTCACCACGGGGAAGAAAGCCTTTTCCCTTTACAGCAAGCTCTGCCTGCCGCAGACGGGCATGCAGGCGGTTTCCCTCCCCTCCACAAGCGCGGCGAACTGCCGTCTGCCGTACGATTCGCTGCTGGAAGCCTACCGCGCGATTCTGCCTTTTCTGGAAGGCTCCCGCCTTTCCTGAGAAAAAGATCCGGCATGTTGGTTGCAAAACAGGGGGAACGGGGTTTATAATGTGACATAGAGATCGGCAGGGTAAGAAAGGGGCAGGAGCTTATGCGGGCTGTCATTCAGCGCGTCAGGCGCGCGGACGTATCGGTGAATGGGGAGACCATCGGGCAGATCGGCGCGGGATTTCTCGTGCTGCTCGGCATTTCCCCGGAGGACACAGAGGGGGAATGTGATTTTCTGCTGGAAAAGACGCTCGGCCTGCGCGTGTTTGAGGATGAGGCCGGCAAGATGAACCGCTCCCTGATCGACTGCGGCGGCGGGCTTCTCGTCGTTTCGCAGTTCACGCTCTATGCGGACTGCCGGCGCGGCCGTCGCCCCTCCTTCACGGGCGCGGCCAGGCCGGAGACGGCTGTGCCGCTGTATGAACGCTTCCTGGCCGGGGCAGCCCGGGCAGGCGTGCACACGGAGCACGGGGAGTTCGGCGCGGACATGCTCGTCTCACTCGAGAACGACGGGCCTGTTACCATCCTGCTGGACACGGACGATCTCATGCCCGGCAAGCGGGCAAGAAGAGAATAGGGAGGAATCGAAACATGTACACACGCGAGTATAAGAACACGGGGGATCAGATCTCCCTGCTGGGCCTTGGCTGCATGCGCCTGCCGAAGGTGGAGGGCAGCGAAAAGATCGACCGCGCAAAGGCGCAGGAGATCGTGGACTACGCTTACGCCCACGGTGTGAACTACTTTGACACCGCCTACCGCTATCACGAGGGCGATTCCGAGCTCTTCATCGGCGAGGCGCTGCAGAAGTATCCGCGCGAGAGCTATCACCTGGCCACGAAGATGCCGATGTGGATGGTGAACAAGCCCGAGGACGTGGCGGCCATCTTTGAGGATCAGCTCAAGCGCTGCCGCACGGAGTATTTTGACTTCTACCTCTGCCACGCGCTGAACGCCTCCACGTTTGAGCGCATGAAGCAGTTCGGCGCGTTCGAATACCTGCAGAAGCAGAAGGAAGCCGGCCGCATTCGCCACCTGGGCTTCTCCTTCCACGACTCCCCCGAAGTGCTGCGCAAGATCGTAGCCTACGGACCGTGGGAGTTCACGCAGATCCAGCTCAACTACCTGGACTGGGAGCTGCAGGACGCGAAGGGCCAGTATGAGGTGCTCACCGAGGCCGGCCTGCCCGTCATCGTGATGGAGCCGGTCCGCGGCGGCGCGCTGGCAACGCTGTGCCCGGAATCCGACGAGATCTTCCGCAAGGCCCGCCCCGACAAGAGCATTGCCTCCTGGGCGATCCGCTATGCCGCCACTCTGCCCAACGTGATGGTGGTGCTCAGCGGCATGACCACGCTGGATCAGGTGAAGGACAACGTGGCCACCATGACGGACTTCGAGCCTCTGACCGACAGCGACCGCAAGGTTGTGGAGGAAGCGCTGGAAGCGTACCGCAAGAACAAGACGATCCCCTGCACCGGCTGCCGCTACTGCATGGACTGCCCCTTCGGCGTGGACATCCCCGGCGTATTCCGGGCTTACAACAAATGCTCCATCGGCGGCAACAAGAACCAGCTGCGCACAGAGATTGAGGCGCTGGGCGAAGGCCACGGCCCCGAGAGCTGCCGTGCCTGCGGCAAGTGCATGACGCTCTGCCCGCAGAAAATCCGCATTCCCGAGCGCATGGCGGAGATCGCCGCCATGATCAAGGAATAAAGAAGGAACCAATCCGCCCGCAGTCTCGCAGGCGGATACCGGACAACAAGCAGGCCGTCCCCTCGCATCGGAGTGCGACGGGACGGCCTGTTTCTGCGAAACGGAGGGTGAAGATGGAAATTGAACGGAAATTCCTCATCGGCGGCTTCCCGGCAGGCCTGCCCCTGCTGGAGCAGGCCGTGATGGAACAGGGCTATCTGTGCACCGATCCGGTGGTGCGCATCCGCTCGAAGGAGAGCGGCGGCCGCACCGGTTACCGCCTGTGCTTCAAGGGAAAGGGCAAACTGGTGCGCCAGGAAACGGAGCTGGACCTCACCGCGGGGCAGTTTGCGGAATTGAAAAACCTGCTGCCCGCGCCGCTTGTGCGCAAGGAGTACCGCGTGTATGGACTGCCGGGCGGCGAGCGCCTGGAGTGCAGCCTGGTGGACGGCAAATTCTATTATGCCGAGGTGGAATTCCCCACGGTGGAGGCTGCGCAGGCGTTCACGCCGCCTGCCTTCCTGGGCCGCGAGGTCACGCAGGAGGACGGTTTCTCCATGAGCGATTACTGGCGGACACGCCGCCTGCCCGGCCTTGCCTAGCTTTTTCCGCGCAGGGGAAGCGGAATCGGAGCGCTTCCGCTTCCTGTGTGAGGACTACGCGCTGGGTGAACCGGAGGGCGGCGTGGGCGTGCTGCGGGAAAAGGGGATCCACGCCGTGCTCAAGCGGTATTACCAGCCGGAAGCCGCAGCGCGCGAGGTGCGTGTGGGCCGCTTTGTGGCAGATGCCGTGAGTCCCGACGGCAGCGTGCTGGAAGTGCAGACGGGCCGCCTGGCCCCGCTCAGGCGGAAGCTCCCCGCCCTGCTGGATCGCTACGAGGTGACAGTGGTGCACCCGCTGCTCCGCGTGCGGCGCGTGCGTGCCGTCGATCCGCAGACGGGCGAGCTCTCCGCACGGCGCGTGTGCGGAAAACCGGAAACGGTGTGGAACTTCTTTTACGAGCTGCCGCCTCTGCTCCCGTTTCTGCAGCGCCCGAACCTGCACTTCGTGCTGCCCGTAATCGAGACGGAGGAGCTTCGCGTGAAGGGCAGCCGACGCGGGGCGCGCGTGGACCGCTTACCCTCCGCCCTGTGCGGGGAATACCGCTTCCGCAATGCGCAAGATTTTCTCAGCCTGCTGCCGGCGGGGCTGCCCTCCCCCTTCACCTCCGGCGACCTGGCGCAGGCCGCCTCCCTTGCGCCGGAGGATGCCCGCATGGCGCTCTATGTGCTGCACGCCCTGCAGCTTTGCCTGCGCTGCGGCCGCCGCGGCCGCAGCTACCTTTATACGATACAAAACGGCGCGGAAGCACCCTGGGAAGGAGATTTGACATGAAACGCATTGTGTGCTACGGAGACTCCAACACCTTCGGCCATAACCCCATCGACGGTTCCCGCCTGCCGCGCAGCAAGCGCTGGACAGGCATCCTCGCCAGCCTGCTCGGCCCGGAGTATGAGATTCTGGAAGAGGGCCTGTGCGGCCGCACCACGGTGCACGAGGTGCCGTATGAACCGGGCCTGAACGGCCTGCCTTACCTGAAGCCCTGCCTGCTCTCGCACCGGCCGTTTGACCTTCTGATCCTCATGCTGGGCACGAACGATCTGCAGGTGACGTTCTCCACCGTGCCGCTCACCGTGGCAAACGGCGCGGAAACGCTGGTGCGCTGCGCGCAGGCGCTCGACTGGGGCCCCGGCGAAGCGCCGCAGATCCTGCTTGTCTCGCCTATCCGCATCGGCGATGTTTCCGTGAACCCGGTGTTCGGCCCTCTGTTCGGCTTTGAGCGCGCCTCGGCTTACTCCGCGCAGCTCGCCCCCTATTACCGCGACATTGCCGGGCGGCGCGGCTGCGCCTTCCTGGACGCGGCGTCCGTTGCATCCCCCTCCCCCGTGGACGGCCTGCACATGGAACCGGAGGAGCACGCAAAGCTCGCGGCCGCCCTGGCGGACAAGGTGCGGGAGCTGCTGGGCTGATCTGTTTTCGACAGCTTTCCACAGGGCAAAATGCTGAAATTCTACATTCTTTCCAATGGAAAACGCTGTACACACCGCTTTATAATAGTGTCGGAATTTTGGGCCGCCGGCAGGCACGGCGGCCCGATCGCTGTTTTGCAAACCGTCAGCCGCACCCCGCACGGAGGCCGCGGCGCGCAATGGGCTTACCCCAGGAAGGGCAGGGAATCAAATCTATGACAAGGGATATGACCGTGGGAAATCCCGTCAAGCTTATCGTGAGTTTTTCTATCCCGCTGCTGATCGGCAACCTTTTTCAACAGCTTTACAGCATGGTGGACGCCGTCATCGTGGGCCAGTTCCTCGGCGTGGACGCGCTGGCGGCCGTCGGCACCACGGGTCCGCTGTCGTTCCTCATTCTCGGCTTCGTCATGGGCATGACGGGCGGCTTCTCCGTGCTGGTGGCGCAGCGCTTCGGCGCGGGCGACTATGACGGCATGCGCCACACGGTGGCCATGTCGGTCCTGCTGAGCGTTGTGCTGTGCATTGTGATGACGGCGTTGAGCGTGGCCGTGTGCCGCCCGCTGCTTGTTGCCATGAACACGGCGGATAACATTATCGACATGGCATATGACTACATCATCGTCATCTTTGCCGGCACGTTTGCCAACATTCTCTACAATCTGCTCTCCGGCATCCTGCGCGCACTGGGCGACAGCCGCACGCCTCTGTATTTCCTGATCCTCTCCTCGCTGCTCAACGTGGTGCTGGATATTTTCTGCGTCGTGAACCTACAGATGGGCGTGGCGGGCGCAGGCTATGCCACGGTACTCTCGCAGTTCATCTCCGGCCTGCTGTGCCTGCTCTACATGATGAAAAAATTCCCGATCCTGCACCTGCAGAAGAAGGACTGGGTCTTCCGCCGCGCCACATGCCTGCATCTGCTCAAGGTGGGCGCCCCGATGGCGTTCCAGTTTTCCATCACGGCGATCGGCGTCATCACGCTGCAGGGCGCCGTGAACAGCTTCGGCTCCTCTGTGACGGCCGGCTTTACGGCGGCCAGCAAGGTGGAAACACTCACGCAGCAGCTCATGTCCACGCTCTCCACCACCACGGCCACATTCGTGGGCCAAAACCTGGGCGCCGGGAAAATGCACCGCATCCGCGAGGGTGTGCGCCGTTGCCGCCAGATCACGGACATCAGCTCCCTGGTCCTGATCGTCATCGTCTATCTGTTCTGGCGTGCCTTCGTCTCGCTCTTCATCTCCGGTGATCAGCCGGAGGTCTACGAGGCCGCGCGCACGTACCTTTACATCATCATGGCCTTCTACCTGCCGCTGGGCTGGGTGAACATCTTCCGCAACGCGCTGCAGGGCATGGGAGAAGCTTTCGTGCCGCTGCTCGGCGGTGTGATGGAGCTGCTCATGCGGGTGATTGTCGCTCTGTTTGCCGTGCAATTTGGTTTCTGGGCCGTGTGCCTGGCCAGCCCGATGGCGTGGATCGGCGCGGATATCCCGCTGCTCATCACCTACCGCAGGCACATCCGCTCGCTGTGCGCGTATGAGGATGCGCAGGAGGCCAAGGGGGAATCGGCCGTCCCAACGAAATCTGCCGCAGAATAAAAAAAGCCTGTACAAAACGCAAGGAACCTGCTATACTAAGGGCGTCAGAGTAGGCGTCGCGCGTTAAGTGCCGGCGGATGGGAAGTCGCCGCCGGACGAAAAGCCGAAAAAACGAGGATCGGCTTGCGGTGCGGCGCCGCGTCCGCTGCCACAGCCTTCATGTGGCTCGCCGCCGGTATGCCCGGTGCGAAAACAGGAGGTTTCAAAAATTGCATCTTCGTACTGAAAAACGGCCGGATACCCGGATGCTCGTCACGCTCGCGCTTCTCATTGCGATAAACGTGGTGTTGGCGAGATTTTTCGGCATCCAGACCCCCATTGTCCAAATCAACTTTTCCTTTATTCCCGTCGTGCTGGCGGCCCTGCTTTACGGTCCGCTTCCGGCTGCGCTGGTCGGCGCGGTGGGGGATGTCCTGGGAGCCGTGCTCTTCCCGGCGGGAGCGTATTTCCCCGGCTTCACGCTCACGTCCGCCCTGGGCGGGCTGATCTACGGCCTGTTCCTCTACAAAAAGCCGGCCGCGCTGTGGCGTTCCGTCTCAGCCGTGCTGATCATCACCGTTTTCCTGAACATGGGGCTGAACACCCTGTGGCTCTGGATCACGGTGGGAGACGGCGTGTGGGGGCTGTTCCTCTCGCGGCTGCCGAAGTATTTCGTGGTCGCGCCGGTTCAGATTCTCGTCACGCGTCTGCTCAGCGGCAGGCTTGCCGCCGTGTTCCGCCGCATGGCTGCGGCGTGATCCTTTTCCCCTCACATATTTCTCCCGCCGTTCCTCCTTCCCGGGAACGGCGGGATTTTTGCTTTTTCTCCAATTTTTTCATGGAGAAGAGGGCGCTCTTTGGCGGAAGGAAAGAAATTGTGCAGGAAAGGCAAGTAGAAATTGCAACATCTTTCTTGCTTTGCTATAATGAAGCGTACAGCGCCGGTTTCGGCCGGCAACAGGAGGGAGAACAAACATCATGGATTTTGCGGCGATTTCCAGCGGCCTGACCGCCGTTGTGGAAAGCATCAACTCGGCCCTTTGGGACTCGATCCTGCTGGTTCTGCTGTGCGGCACGGGGATCTGGTTCACCATCCGCCTGAAGGCCGTGCAGGTGCGCAAATTCAAGCAGGGCCTGAAGGCCGTATTCGGGAACATCCGCCTGCGCGGCGACAAGGCCGGCGCGGACGGCATGAGTTCCTTCCAGTCGCTGGCCACCGCCGTGGCGGCTCAGGTGGGCACAGGCAACATTGCGGGCGCAGCCACGGCCATCGCCTCCGGCGGGCCGGGGGCCATCTTCTGGATGTGGCTGAGCGCCTTCTTCGGCATGGCCACCATCTATGCGGAGGCCTCCCTCGCGCAGAAATACAAGACAACCGTGGACGGCGAAGTGACCGGCGGGCCGGTGTACTACATCAAGGCGCGGTTCAAGGGCAGGTTCGGCAAGTTCCTCGCGGGCTTCTTTGCCGTGGCCATCACGCTGGCGCTGGGCTTCATGGGCAACATGGTGCAGTGCAACTCCATCAGCGACTCGTTCCGGAATGCATTCGGCGTGCCCGGCATCGCCGTGGGCATCGTGGTGGCGGCGATTGCGGCCGTGATTTTCCTCGGCGGCAAGAAGCGCATCGCCTCCGTGACGGAAAAGATCGTGCCGGTGATGGCGGTGCTGTATATTCTGGGTTCGCTCGTCGTCATCTTTGCGAATTTCCGCAACCTCGGCCACGCCTTCGCGCAGATCTTCGTGCTGGCCTTTGACCCGCAGGCCATGGCCGGCGGCGTGGCGGGCATCACGGTGCGCGAGGCCATCCGCTTCGGCGTGGCGCGCGGCCTCTTCTCCAACGAGGCGGGCATGGGTTCCACGCCTCACGCGCACGCGCTGGCGAAGGTCAAGCACCCCTGCGACCAGGGCATCGTGGCCTTTGTGGGCGTGTTCATCGACACGTTCGTCGTCCTCACGATGACGGCGCTCGTCATCATCTCGACCGGCGCGTTCACGATGACGGACGCTTCCGGCGCGCCGCTCACGGCCGCCCCGCTCGCCCAGGCCGCGTTTAACACGGTGATGGGCCAATTCGGCAATATTTTCATCGCCGTCTGCATGTTCTTCTTCGCCTTCTCCACCATCATCGGCTGGTATTTCTTCGGTGAGACGAACGTGAAATACCTGTTCGGGAAAAAGGCCGTGCCGGTGTACACCGTGTTTGTCATTCTCTTCGTGCTGCTCGGCTCGGTGATGAAGGTGGACCTTGTGTGGGAGCTCACCGACCTGTTCAACGGCCTCATGGTGATTCCGAACCTCATCGGCGTACTGGGGCTCACGGGCGTTGTGATTGCCCTCTCCCGCGAACACGACGCGCTTCACAAGCTGCGCTGAAAACCGGACAGCCTTGCCTGCAAAAAGACAAAAAACCCGGCCGGATGCCTCCCTCATGGGACGCACCGGGCCGGGTTTTTGCGCCTTGCCGCGTCTTATTTCTTTTTTCTGTCCAGAAACGCCTGATACCGGTCGCAGATGCCTTCCACATCCTCGCCGAACTCCACCTGCCGGCCCTTGTCGAGCCAGAGGATCTTGCTGCACAGCGCACGGATCTGGCTGAGCGAATGGGAGACAAGGATGGTTGTGGTGCCGCCGCCCATCATCTCCTGCATTTTCGCCTCGCTCTTCGCCTTGAATGCGCCGTCTCCGACGGACAGCACCTCGTCCAAAATCAGAATATCCGGCTTCACGAGGCTGGCAATGGAAAACGCCAGCCTCGATTTCATGCCGGACGAGAGCTGCTTGAACGGCCGATCCGCAAAGTCCTGCAGCTCGGCGAATTCCAGGATTTCCTCAAACGTCTCGTCCATGAATTTGCGCGTATAGCCCAGCATGGCGCCGCGCAGGTAAGCGTTCTCCTTCACCGTGAGATCGCCGTCAAAGCCGCTCGTGAGCTCGAGCAGCGCCGCCACGGTACCGTTCCGCTTCACCCAGCCCTGCGTCGGCTCCATGATGCCGGCGATCGCCTTGAGCAGTGTGGATTTCCCTGCCCCGTTCGATCCGATGATGCCCAGCATATCGCCCTTCTCGAGCGAAAAGGTCACGTCCTTGTCCGCCCAGAACTCCGTCACATGGTAATTGCGCGTGATCTTCCGCAGCACAAATTCTTTCAGCCCAATGTCCTTGAAATCTCCCGTGATATACCGGATAGAGACATTATGAAGCTCTAAAACTGCCATGCTCGTCCCCTCCGTTACACGTAATACAGGAATTTGGTGTTGTACTTCTTATACATCCAGCAGCCGATCCCCAGCACGATCAGGACATCCGCCAGCATGAGCAGGTGAAACCACACGCTCGGAACCGTGTTTTCCAGCACAATCTTGCGGAAATAGCGGATGTGAAGGTAGACGGGGTTGAGGAGGAAGAGATTCTGCACCATAGGCGAAAAGGTGTCAATGGAATAAAAGATGGCGGACATATACATGAGAAGCTGTGTGAACACCGACCACAGATACTGCACGTCCCGGAAAAAGACAAACAGGGCCGAAAGAATCAGCCCGACGCCAATGTTAAACAGAAGCAGAGAAAGGTTGAAACATTGTAATTTGAGTACCATTCCGAAAAAAGGCGCACAAAACCA
>CAKNKY010000017.1 GCA_930987725.1 uncultured Anaeromassilibacillus sp.
TTTTTGGGTTTGTTGGTGTCGCAACTTAACTATACCCTATGAAGGCTCTGTCCTTTTTATTTGCTTTTACTTGCTCTTCTGTCCAATATGTATTGTAGCTCTACACAGAAATCCGGAAAACATGGGGAGTACCGGTTGACAACAATAAAAAAGGCGATTATAATATAAAAGTCTTTGTGGAGTTGCAGTGCCGCAAAGCACATATCGCTGAAAGGGTTTTCCTGCAGGCATAGGCGTTGATGGGAAACGTACCGTGTTCAGATCGCAAAAGAGAGGCTCCTGCCGGAGGGCGCTGAAAGGGAGCTGCGTTTCTGTGCGGGAGGCGGCCGTCCCGGAGCTCTGCGCGAAGAGCGCAGCGCAATTCCCGCGTTAACGGAAAAAGAGAGGCGCTGCTGCAGCGCAATTTGGGTGGTACCACGGGCTTTCCCGTCCCATTGTGGGAAGGGAAAGCTTTTTTTTCGTCTTTGGCTCTTACGAGCAGAAAAGACAGCCTCAAAGTCAAAAATGAAGGAGAAGGGTTACATCATGCAGTGGACAGGGCTTAACGAGTTGCGGGAGAAATTTTTGTCGTTCTTTGAGAGTAAAGGGCATCTGCGTCTGCCCAGCTTTTCGCTGATCCCAAAAGACGACAACAGCCTCCTGCTCATCAATTCCGGCATGGCGCCGATGAAGAAATACTTTACCGGGGAAGTAACGCCGCCCCGCAAGCGCGTAACCACCTGCCAGAAGTGCATCCGCACGGGCGATATTGAAAACGTTGGCAAAACGGCGCGCCATGGCACATATTTTGAAATGCTGGGCAACTTCTCCTTCGGAGACTATTTCAAACACGAGGCAACTGCTTGGGCCTGGGAGTTCTGCACCAAGGTGCTGGAACTGCCTGTAGATCGCCTTTGGGTTACGATTTACCAGAACGACGACGAGGCGTTTGACATCTGGACAAAGGAAGTCGGCGTTGCGCCCGATCGCATTGTGCGAATGGGCAAGGAGGATAACTTCTGGGAGCATGGCTCCGGCCCCTGCGGCCCCTGCTCTGAAATCTATTTTGACCGCGGCGAACAGTATGGCTGCGGCAAACCGACATGCGGCGTTGGCTGCGACTGCGACCGTTATGTTGAATTCTGGAATGTCGTATTCTCCCAGTTTGACAGCGATGGCAAGGGCAATTATCCGCCGATGGCACACCCGAACATTGATACCGGCATGGGTCTGGAGCGTCTCGCCTGCATTATGCAAGGTGTAGATAATCTGTTCCTGGTGGACACGGTGCAGAATATCATGAAGCACATCTGCCGGATTGCCGGTGTGGAATACGGCCAGGATGAGAAGAAGGATGTTTCCCTGCGCGTGATCACTGACCACATCCGCTCTACCACCTTTATGATCGGCGATGGTGTTATGCCCAGCAATGAAGGCCGCGGCTACGTGCTTCGCCGCCTGCTGCGCCGTGCTGCCCGTCATGGCCGCCTGCTCGGCATCAATCATCCTTTCCTTTCCGAAGTCGCGGAAACGGTGATTCATGAAAATCTCTCCGCCTATCCGGAACTCGCAGAAAAGCGTGCCATGATCCAGAAACTTATCCGTGTGGAAGAAGAAAGCTTCGCCAAGACGATCGATCAGGGTATCCAGATGCTCAGTGACATTCTGGACCACCTCGACACGCGTGTGATCACCGGCGAGGATGCCTTCCGCCTGAATGACACGTATGGGTTCCCGCTCGATCTTACCAAAGAGATCGCCGCTGAGCGCGGCTTTACAGTCGACGAGGAAGCTTTCCGGGAAAAGATGCAGGAGCAGAAGGTGCGCGCCCGCAATGCCAGAAAGAACGCCGGCGCTGACGCCTGGCTCGGCGAAAGCAATCTGCTCGAAGATGTGCCGGAAACAGACTTCCGCGGCTATGAGGAAATGGTATGCCAGGCCAAGGTGCTGGCCATTGTAAAGGACGGCGAACGCGTCTCCTCCGTCACAGCAGGTGATGAAGCCGTTCTGGTATTTGATCGCACTGTGTTTTACGGAGAAAGCGGCGGCCAGGTAGGCGACACTGGTTTGGGTGAATCCGCTGACGCTATGTTCACCGTGAAAAACACGACAAAGAATCATGCAAAAAATTACCTCCATCAGGTTTCCATTACGGCAGGCACGCTTTCCGTGGGCGAGGAGGTTTCCCTGCGCCTGAACAGCGAACGCCGTCTTGCCATCATGCGCAATCACACAGCTGCGCATCTGCTGCAGGCTGCACTGCGCAAGGTCTTGGGCGATCACGTAGAGCAGGCCGGTCAGCTGGTAAATGAGTACCATGTCCGCTTTGACTTCACGCATTTCTCCGCCCTCACTCCCGAAGAGATCCAGAAGGTGGAGGAGCTGGTCAATCAGGAAATTCTTAAGGGTATTCCGGTTGACTGCCGTGAAATGCCGATCGAGGAAGCACGCAAGCTTGGCGCCATGGCGCTCTTCGGTGAAAAATACGGAAACATTGTGCGCGTTGTCTCTGTGGATGATTTCTCGCGCGAGTTCTGCGGCGGCACGCATATTCCGAATACGGCTCAGATTGGATTGTTCAAGATTTGCTCGGAATCCTCCGTTGCTTCCGGCGTGCGCCGCATTGAGGGGGTCACGGGCTACGGTGTGCTCAGAATGCTCAATGACAGTAATGCCCTCATTCACAGTACGGCTGCTGTTATGAAGGTCAACAACCCCTCTGAGATTGGCCAGAGAGCTGCCCAGATGGCCCTGGAAATCAAAGAGCGCGACGCTGCCATTGATTCGCTGAATAATAAGATTGCCTCTATGCGGATGGACGGCCTGTTTGCCAATGCACATGAGATCGAGGGCTTAAAGATCATCACGGCGCTCTTCTCCGGCACAGAGGCTTCCGCTCTTCGCACGATGTGCGATAAAATCCGCGAGCAGGCGCCCAACGTGGTTGCCGTGCTGGCCTGCACAAACAACGGTAAGGGCAACATTGCCGTCGTTCTTGGCAAAGAAGCGCAGAACAAGGGCCTGAACGCCGGTAAGCTCGTGAAAGAGGTTGCGCAGGTCACCGGCGGCAACGGCGGCGGTAAACCGGATTTTGCTATGGCCGGTGCAAAAGACCTCACCAAGATAGATGAAGCATTGGCTGCTGTTGAAGAATTTGTGGCAAAAATGCTCACCAAATAATTGGACTTTTTATTTTCCCATTGATATAATAGAAAAGAGGGCATCCATTTGCGGGCCGACCGCAGATCGGTGTTTCAATTGAGAAATGAAAGCGGTGAAATCAGAAGTGGAAGATTGTGTTTTCTGTAAAATCGCAGCGGGAGAAATTCCGAGCAAAAAGGCGTACGAAGATGACTCCGTATTGGCATTCTATGATCTGGATCCGCAGGCACCGACCCATATCCTGTTAATCCCCAAGGAACACATTGGTTCTGCAGCAGAGATTACAGAACAAAATTCCTTTATCGTGGCACACCTGTTTGAGGTGGCGGCACGTTTAGCCAAGGAACTGGAGCTGACTCATGGGTTTCGGCTTGTGGTCAACACAGGAGAAGACGGCGGACAGACCGTGCACCATCTTCATGTTCACCTGTTAGGCGGCCGTTCCATGAAGTGGCCTCCCGGTTGATTTGAAGCCGCAGCGAAACAAAGAGAAAGAGGAGATTGATATGAGCGAAACAGAACGCAGATATTATCACATGCAGATTGCCGGCTGTGAGCGCGATCTTCCGCTCTGTCCCATCAGCGACACAACGGAAATTGCCGGCTTTGTGATGCTGGGGGATGTTGAGATCACAGAACATACGGCAACCGAACTGCTCAGGAAATGCCCGGCGCACGATGTGATCATCACGGCAGAAACCAAGGGCATCCCTCTTGCCTACGAAATGGCACGCCAGGGCTGCGGAAAATACGTTGTAGCGCGCAAAAGTGTGAAAGCTTACATGCGCAACCCGATTCATGTGGAAGTTAAATCCATTACCACGGATCATGTGCAGAAACTTTTCCTCGCCGAAGACGATTACAAGGATCTTAACGGCAAGCGAATTCTCATTGTGGATGATGTGATCAGCACCGGCGAGTCGCTGGCTGCCATTGAAAGTCTGGTACAGCAGTTTGGCGGAAACATTGTAGGCCGTGCGTGCGTGCTTGCTGAGGGCGATGCGATAGACAGAAAAGATATCATTTACCTGAATCCTCTTCCGCTCTTTGAAAGGAAATAACCCCTGATGGCAACAAAAGGGTAAAGGGGGTCCATAGAAGTGAAGCGGCCGATGGCGCTGGTGGGTTTTACAACCTTGCTAGCACTGCTGGTCGCTCTTTTCTTTGGTGAAATAATTTCACTTATCATTTCGACTGTTTCGTTAATTTTCTTCACATATTCCCTGCTCTGCAAGACCATTCGAAAAGGGAAGATAATTCCGATTGCTTTCCTTGCAATTTCCCTAAGCACGGGTTTGTTTGCCGCAGAATCAGAGCGGATCTCTTGCGTGAATGATCTTCACGGAGCAACAGCAACTATAAGTGGTGTTGTCGATGATTTGCCTTATGAGGAAAACGAGAATTACTGCTGCCTCATCAAAGTAGAAACCATTGAAGGGTTTTCTTTTCCTGAAAACGGACGTGTGCTTGTGTATGCGAGTGAACCAATCGTGAACGGGCCAGGCGACCGGGTGGAAGGGGAGATGCGTTTCCTTCTGCCGAATGCACAGCAGGGATTTGGAACACGTGCCTCTCTGGCGGCAAATCATATTTATCTTTATGCGTTTCCCGTCGACGAAGGGACCATAACACGGCCTGGGACAGTTCGTTCGCTTTGGACGACACTGTTGCACTGGAAACTTTCCCTTTATGATGTAGTTGACTCGCTGTATTCGCCGTCGGACGCTTCCATGGTCAAAGGGCTGCTGTTCGGAGATAAACACACTGTCTCGGATGACATTCAGGATGCCTATCGTGCCGCAGGTGTCTCTCATATTTTGGCTGTATCCGGGTTCCATCTGGTTATTGTGACACAGATGCTCACCGTGTTGCTTCAGGCGTTTCGTGTGCCGCGACGCCTCCGCCCGTTTCTTTCTGCAGTCTGCATTCTGCTGTTCATGGCTTTGGCCGGTTTTTCTGCTTCTGTTTTGCGCAGCGGAATCATGTGCCTGATCCTGCTGTTGGGGAATTGTTTCTCCAGAAAACCCGACGCGCTGAATTCTCTTGGATTCGCTGTGTGGATCCTCTGCCTGAATAATCCGTTTGCAGCGGCAGATGCAGGCCTGCTGCTCTCGGTTTCCGCTACGGCAGGCCTGATTCTCACTAGCGGTCGGATTCAGCATGCCCTGGATGACCGCACACCGCGGGAAGGCGTTTGGGCTATTGTCCTCCGCCCGATCAAATCTGTGCTTGCGACATCCATCAGCGGTACACTGTTCACTCTTCCGCTGTTGGTTCTTCTATTTGGCACCATTTCGCCTCTGTCCCTTTTGGCAAACCTTCTTATGGTGTATGCCAGTTCTCTTATGCTGCAGAGTGCAGCCATTTCCCTCCTTCTGGGGATCCTGTTTCCGCCGCTTGCAGCTCTGCCGGTGCTGTGCACTTCCTGGCTGAACGGATATCTGACACTTTGTGCAACATGGATTTCCGGCATTCCTCTTGCCGTTTTCTATTTTACGGGACGTGCCGCCTACCTCTGGGTAGGATGTTGTTTCGCTCTGCTTGGGCTGGCGGTGCTTTTGGGAAAGGGGAAACCTCGCCTGCAAACGGCCAGCCTTCTTTGTGTCATCCTGTTGCTGACTTCTCTGCTTGGAGAACAGATTGCATTGCGAAATGTAACAACCATTTCCGTTCTTCCCAGTGGAGACGGCATCGCCACGGTTGTGACAAAAAACAGGCATGCAGCGGTAATCGGCTGTTCCGGCCACAGCCGTTCGGAGGTTGTTACCCATCTTAACACAAAGCATACGGTAAGCCTGGACCTGATTGTCATGGCGGGAGAAACATTTGAAGAAGGAAGCAATGCCGGAGCTATCCTGTCCGAAAATTCCTGCGGCACATTGCTTTGCAGGCGGGAATCCCTGGCAAACGGAATGCTGCTCGGCAATGTGGAAAACGCAGGGGAGATCCGGCAGTACGATGCCGGATACTCTGTGTCCCTTTGGGACGGCGCCGTGACCATAGAGCGGAAAGGAGCTTTTCTTCGCCTGCTCTGCGGCACAGAATCTATTTTGTATTGGCCCAAGGATGCAGAAGCGGATGAGCTGCCGGAATCCTGGGATGACTGCACCATTCTGCTCCTGGAAGAATTGCCGGACAAACTGGAAGGTCTTCAACCGAATTTCGGCATCTTTTGCATGGACGAAGATTCGGTGAGCCGGGTCTGGAGCGTGGAATACCCCTTTCTTCCCGTCACAACCGCGGATGGAACCGTGGAAATCCGGATACAGGCCGATGGAACAACACAACTCAGGAGGGAGCCATAATGCCTCAGGTAACAGAAACGGAACTGAAAAAACAACTGGATGCTGAAACGTTTGCACCGGTCTATTTCTTTTATGGCCCGGAAACCTATATCATTTCCTCCTTTGTCAAACGTTTTCTCAAAAAAGCCGGAGCCGTTCCTTTTCCGGATTTCAATGTGCAGCGGTTTGACGGGGGAGAAACCACAGTGGATGCTATAGCAGACGCAGTGGAATCGCTGCCCTTTATGGCAGAGCGAAAATGCGTAACGGTCTGCGATTTTGATGTAGAAGCCTGCCCTTCAACGGAACAGAAAAAACTGTATGAACTGTTGGATCGCCTTTCGGAAACCACTTCCCTGCTGTTTTACTGCACCGGAGTAGAAGTGGATGCAAAACGGTCGGCAAAATGGAAAAAATTTATTGCCGAAGTCATGAAAAAAGGCGTTGTGGCCTGCATGGAAAGACGTACGCAACCTGATTTAGAAAAACTTCTCTGCGCCGCAGCATCCAAACGAGGCTGTGAACTTTCCCGCCAGGATGCTGCACGCCTGATCAACTATGCGGGAAACGATTTGGAAACGCTGCACCACGAAATGGAAAAGATGTGTGCCTATGTGGAGAGCGGAACCATCACACGGGAAACGATTGACAGACTTGCCACCCGGAATCTGGAGACAACCGTTTTCATGTTGGGGAAGGCCATTGTTGCGGGAAATTACGACAAGGCATATCAGGTATTGGATCTGCTTTTTTATCAGAACGAAGAGCCTGTCAATGTGCTGGCTGTGCTCTCCAGTGTGTATCTGGATCTCTATCGCGTGCGCGCTGCAGTGCAGAGTGGATTTTCCGCACAGGAACCGGCCAAATATTTTGACTATAAGAAAAAGGAGTTTCGGCTGCGCAACGCAGAGCGGGACGTGCGGCCACTTTCCCTTTCCATGCTCCGGGCCAGCCTAAATGTACTGCTGGAAACAGATGTATCGCTGAAAAGCGCGCGGGGGAACAGAAGAATCATGATGGAAGAGATGATCGCACGCCTACTCATCATTGCCCAAAAGGAGAAGATAGCTTGACCAAGCTGAAAATCAGGGAAGCCGTGGTTGTGGAAGGAAAATATGACAAGATTAAACTTTCTTCCCTCATCGACGGCATCATTATTGTGACAAACGGATTTCAAATCTTTCACAACAAAAAACAGATGGAGCTGCTCCGCCGGCTTGCAGACACGCGCGGCCTACTTGTGCTCACAGATAGTGACGGCGCCGGTTTCCAGATCCGACATTATCTCACCGGATCAATCGATCCCGCGAAAATCAAACACGCCTACATTCCTGATATCCTGGGCAAAGAGCGGCGCAAGGAAAAGCCTTCGAGTGAAGGAAAACTCGGTGTAGAAGGAATCCCAATTCAAATCATAAAGGAGGCCATCCTTCGGGCCGGGATCTCTTGCGGAGAAAGCAATATTCCCCAAGGCAGCAGCCGTCCCATTACAAAACTGGATCTGTTCGAAACAGGCCTGACAGGTCGCGATGACAGCGCAATCCGCCGGCGCGCCTTTCTGAAATCACTCGGCTTGCCGGAGCATCTTTCCGCCAATGCCATGCTCCCTGTGCTCAACAGCATGATGGAATATGGAGAATTTCTGCAAAAAATTAAAAAATGAACGGCGTGCCATCCCAAATCCGTGAGAAATGGCACGCCGTTTGGCGTTTTCAGCAAAGTTTTTTCCGACGCAGTTCATTCAGAAATGCACGGCATCCCGTTTCGACATCCTGATACGTTGTTTGAAAATCACCTGTATACCATGGGTCTTCAATCTCGCGAGATGAGCCTGTGAAGTCAAGCAGCTGAAAAATCTTTCTGTCTGGATCTCCGCCCGTAATACGCCTCATTTGGCGGATATTCCAATTATCCATTCCTATCAGATAATCATATATTTCATAATCACGCCTTGTCATTTGCACAGCCCGCTTCTCAGCGCAGGAGATCCCAAGGTCATTAAGAATTTGTCTTGTCCCCCGATGCACCGGATTTCCAATCTCTTCGCTGCTCGTTGCAGCGGAGGAAATGGAAAATTTCCCGGAAAGGCCTTCTTTTTGCACCAGATCTCGAAACAGATATTCTGCCATGGGGGAACGGCAAATATTCCCGGTACATACAAAAAGAACTTTTATCATGTCAAATCTCCTTCTACAATGTTCTGAACTTCAGAACCACTAAAAATGAAAGCGCGATTCGATCTTACGGGTACTTCTGTGCAATGGAGACCAAACACGGCCCCAAACGGCAGAAATTTTCAGATCCAGCAATCCACGGAAAACAGCGGGAGAGGGGAAAATGGTATTTACCGCAGGGGAAGAGAGCTGCTGATTTCCAAAACAGCTTGTGTGTATAAAAAAAGTAGCTTACATTTTCATGTAAGCTACTTGGTGCGCGAGACGGGACTTGAACCCGTACGTCATGCAACACACGCCCCTCAAACGTGCCTGTCTGCCAGTTCCAGCACTCGCGCATTTCTTATTTTTTCTTCGCTGTTTCTCAGCGACGATTTAGATTATAGCATCGCAATATTGTTCTGTCAAGAGATTTTTGAAAAAAATTGGCGATTTCCTTTTCTGCGGCAGATTCCGCTTTTTGGTTGACAACACGGCCGTAAAGCTGGTATTATAAATAATGATACTCAAAAAGAGCGCATATGATGTCATAGCCCGCTGCCTACAAATCCTGAAACAGAATTGAGATGATCCGGTAAATGATACGCAGTATGACCGGCTTTGGAAGAAGCGAACGGGTGACTTCTTCTCATGCAATTATTGTGGAAGTGAAATCTGTTAATCACCGTTATTTTGAATTCTCCTCGCGGGTACCGAGGGGATACGGCTTTCTGGAAGAGAAATTGAAATCGTATCTGCAGACTAAGATTTCCCGCGGAAAAGTGGATGTATATGTTTCCTACGAAACGCTGGAGGATGGAGACACTCAGGTTCAGGTGAACCATGATCTTGCTGCAAGCTATGTGGAGGCGCTTCATGAGATCTCCAGGCGCTACGGGGTTAAGGAAGATCTTTCCGCCACCTCGCTTTCGCGCTACCCTGATGTCCTTTCCGTGCATCGCTCGCCGGAAGATGAAGGGAAGGTTTGGAAACTGGTGCGCGAAGTATTGGATAATGCGCTCGTTTCTTTCCTTGCCATGCGGGAAACAGAAGGGCACCGCATGAAAGAGGATGTGCTGCAGCGTGCGCAGACCATTCTGGAGTTGGTGTCCAAAATCGAGTTCCGTTCTCCACAAACCGTTGAAGAATACAAAGCCAAGCTTTATGCCAGACTGAAGGAAATGCTGGGAGACGTTCCGATTGACGAACAGCGGATCCTGACGGAAGCTGCCATTTTTGCTGATAAAATTGCCGTTGCAGAGGAAACCGTACGCCTTCGCAGTCACTTTGCGCAGTTTGGAAAAATGCTGGAAAGCGCAGACCCTGTGGGAAGGAAACTGGATTTCCTTGTCCAGGAAATGAACCGGGAAGCCAACACCATTGGATCCAAGGCGACTGACGCCGAAATTGCGTATATGGTAGTGGACATTAAGGCAGAAATTGAAAAAATAAGAGAACAGATTCAAAACATTGAATAAGCATAACAGAGGCTGCAAAACAGAGAGAGGTTTGGAAGCAAAATGAAGTTAATCAACATTGGGTTTGGCAATATGGTTTCTGCAAACAGACTCGTTGCCATTGTCAGCCCGGAGTCCGCCCCTATCAAGCGCATTATTCAAGACGCGAAGGAACGCGGTACGCTGATTGACGCCACCTATGGCCGCCGAACACGTGCAGTCATTGTGACAGACAGCGACCATGTGATCCTTTCAGCCGTCCAGCCGGAAACGGTTGCAAACCGCTTAAACGATCGCGACGATGATTTGACAGAAGAGGAGTTGGAAGAAGATGAGCGGTAAAGGCTTGCTGGTTGTGCTTTCCGGTCCATCCGGTGCGGGAAAGGATACGGTTCTGAAAAGTCTCATGCAAAACGAACCGGGCGTGCGTCTTTCCGTGTCTGCAACCACGCGTGCTCCCCGCGAAGGCGAAGAGGACGGAAAAGATTATTTCTTTCTGTCCTGCCCGCGTTTTAAGGAACTGGTGGAGAATGGAAAAATGCTGGAGCACGCAGAATACTGTGGCAATTTCTATGGGACGCCCAGCGAACCGATCGAGGCCTGGCAAGCAGAAGGCTGCGACGTCATTCTGGAAATTGAGGTGCAGGGAGGCGCTCAGATCAAAACGAAACGACCGGACTGTGTGAGCATTTTCATCCTTCCGCCATCGCTGGAAGTGCTGGAAAAGCGGCTGCGCCGCCGCGGGACCGATGCGGAAGAAGCCATTCAAAAACGTTTGGCCGCCGCCAAAAGCGAGATTGCCCAGGCGATGCATTACGATTATGTAGTTGTCAATGACGATCTGGAATCCGCCGTGGAACAGGTGGCGGAGATCCTACGCACTGAAAAGCTGAAATCCATTCGGAATCAAGATTTTATTGAGAGGATGCTGTAAAACATGCTGAAACCTTCTGCAGATTTGATTATCGATCCCAAGCAAAGCAGATATTCTCTGGTGGTGGGTGTGGCAAAACGCGCTCGTCAGATCGTGGAGGAAGCCGAAAAAGCGGGCGAAATCCTTGTGGAAAAGCCTGTTGATCTGGCGGTTCACGACTTTATGGAAGGCAAATACAGGCTGATCGAACAGCCTGTGGAAAACGACGATGAGCCGAGCGATTCGGAACCATATGACGAGCCTGCCGCCTGCAGCGACCACACGGCTGAGGAAGAAACCGATTCTTCGGAAGAGCAGCCGTAACCCAATATGGAAATTGCTGCAAGAGTCGCTGTTGAAAAAACTGCATTCCGATTTGATCGCGCATTTGATTACAGCATTCCGGAATCTCTGCGGCGCCAGGCCCGTCCCGGATGCCGTGTTCTGATCCCGTTTGGCACCTCCAATGCCCGGCGGATCGGCATGATTCTGGAGCTTGTTGAGCTTGAGGAAGAAAAATCCCTGAAACCTATTGCAGCGGTGCTTGACCAGGCACCGCTGCTTTCAGATGAAGATCTTCTTCTCGTCACCTGGATGAAACAGCGTTATTTCTGCACACTGTTTGAAGCGGTCAAGCTACTGCTTCCTGTTGGCATGAATCTTCACCTGCGCATTGGCTATCAATGCGCTCAGTTGTCCGATGCTGTACCGTCTCCGGAAGAGAAACTGATTCTGGAAACACTGACGCAGGCGAACGCACCGCTCACAACTGAACAGCTGCTGAAAAAGCTTCCGTGGCTTAGTTCGGCCCCTGGTTTTCTTGAGAAAATGGAGAGACGGGGACTCATTCAGCGCTCTGAACTTCCTTACAGGCAAATTGGGGACGCTACGCAAAAAATGGTACGGTTGATCTCCCTACCGGATAAGGTCCATGTGACGCCAAAACAAGCAGCTGTCCTTTCTCTTCTTTCAGAGGGAAAGCGCACGTCCTTCAAGGAACTCTGCTACTTTACCGGCGTTTCGCCTGCTGTCGTCCAGAATTTGGCAAAAAAAGGCTATGTAGAGTTTTATGAGGAAAAGCGATTTCGCAATCCCTACGAAAACAGCGAAACAACTCCGTCTTATCAGCCAGAAACGCTTTCACCGGAACAGGAGCAGGCTTTTCAAAGTCTGCTCCATCAATATAAGGGGGAAACGCCCGAACCTGCCCTTCTTTTCGGTGTTACAGGAAGCGGGAAAACATCTGTTTTTATGCGTTTGGCAGATGAAGTCCGCCGGGACGGCCGCGATGTAATTGTGATGGTTCCGGAAATTTCCCTGACACCACAGACAGTGGCTCATTTCCACCATCGGTACGGAAAAGATGTCGCCGTTTTTCACAGCGGTCTTACACTTGCAGAGCGAATGGACGAATGGAAACGTGTGAAAAACGGCGACGCTCACATTGCGGTCGGTACGCGTTCGGCTGTGTTTGCTCCGCTTTCCTCCATTGGGCTCATCGTGATGGACGAAGAACAGGAGCATACCTATAAATCCGAATCCTCCCCGCGCTACCACGCGAGAGAGGTCGCAAAGTTCCGTTGTGCATACCACGGCGCGCTCCTGGTTCTATCATCTGCTACGCCTTCTGTGGAGAGCTATTATGCGGCGAAAAAACATCGCTACCTGCTGGAAACGCTGCCATCCCGATATGGAAGCGCAGCCCTCCCCGAAGTGGAAGTGATCAACATGAACACCGAGCTGGAATCAGGAAACGATATGGTGTTCAGCCGCCGCCTCTGTGCCGCGCTGCAGGATACCTTTGAAAAGAAACAGCAATCCATCCTGCTGTTGAACCGAAGAGGATACCACACATTTGTGAGTTGTCGTGCATGCGGGGAGCCGCTCCTCTGCCCAAACTGCAGTATTTCTCTCACATACCACGCGGACAACGACCGGCTTGTCTGCCACTATTGCGGATATTCCGCCCCTATGCCAAAAACCTGCCCTCACTGCCATGAGGAGAGGCTGTATCGCTCCGGCTCCGGTACGCAGCGGGCAGAGCAACAGCTGGCCTCCCTTTTCCCGCAGGCCAGAATTCTGCGGCTGGACGCAGATTCTGCCATGTCACGCTTTTCCTATGAGGAAAAGCTTTCCCGTTTTGCGGCGGGAGAGTATGATCTCATCGTGGGCACACAAATGGTGGCAAAAGGGCTGGACTTTGAAAATGTCACGCTCGCCGCCGTTCTGTCTGCCGATCAGGCTTTATACAGCGATGATTTCCGAAGTTATGAGCGTGCGTTCAGCCTTTTGACACAGGTGGTCGGCCGATCCGGCCGAGGCCGCTACACGGGAAAGGCTGTCATACAAACATACACGCCGGAAAACCCGATTTTTCAGCTGGCGGCTTCGCAGGATTATCTTTCCTTCTTCCGTTCCGAAATCGCGCTGCGCAAAACCATGCTGTATCCGCCATTTGTCGATATCTGCATGATCGGATTTGTGGGTTCCTCGCAGGATAAAGTACGGCAGGCAAGCGAGGTGTTCCTCAAGATGCTGCGGGAACTTGCCGCAGCGGAATATGCAGCGCTTCCCATGCGTGTTTTTCCACCCACTCCGGCTGCCGTTGTGAAGGTGAGCGGAAAATTTCGGTACAAAATTCTCATGAAATGCCGGAACAACAAACTGTTCCGGGAATTTCTTTCCAAACTGCTTGTTCGATTCCCGCAGGAACGCCGTTTTTCAGACGTTTCCGTGTTTGCGGATATGAATCCGGATTCTGTTTTATAATATATATGATTTTAGAAAGTAGGGATCATCCATGGCTCTTCGAAACATTGTAAAAGATGGAGACGAAATTCTGACGAAAGTATGCCGGCCGGTTGAAAAATTTGACGCCAAGCTCGCTGCTTTGCTTGATGATATGGCGGAAACCATGCACAAGGCCGACGGTGTGGGGCTCGCCGCGCCGCAGGTAGGCCTCCTTCGCCGTGTGGTGGTGGTTGACATCGGAGAAGGCGTAATCGAGTTTGTCAATCCAGAAATTACAGAACAGAGCGGGGAACAGGAGTGCGTGGAAGGCTGCCTCTCTTTCCCCGGAGAATACGGCATCACAAAACGTCCTTACCGCGTGGTAGTACGTGCACAGGATCGCAACGGAAAGTTCTTCGAGCTTGAAAGCGAAGGGTTTCGCGCTGACGCTTGCTGCCACGAGATCGATCATCTCAACGGAATCACTTTCAAATCCCGCACGGTTCGCATGCTGACTCAGGAAGAATTGGAGAATCTGAAATAATGCGTATTGTATTTATGGGAACACCTGATTTTGCTGTTCCCAGTCTGGAAGCCTTGTGGAACAAAGGCTATGACATCTGCGCCGTTTACACCCAGCCGGATAAGCCCAAGGGGAGAAAACAGATCCTGACGCCTCCGCCTGTGAAGGAAAGAGCTCTCTCTCACCACATTCCGGTGGAGCAGCCGGCCACGCTTCGCACGGACGAGGCATTTGCAACGCTGCAGCGGTATGCACCAGATTTGATTGTGGTGGTTGCATACGGAAAAATTCTCCCGAAAAATGTGCTGGATCTGCCACGTTTCGGCTGCATCAACGTGCATGGTTCCCTTTTGCCGAAATACAGGGGAGCTGCGCCCATTCAATGGGCCGTCCTTAATGGAGACGCCGTGACAGGTGTCACCACGATGTTCATGGCAGAAGGTCTTGACACGGGAGATATCATTCTCAAAAAAGAAACGCCGATTGGGCCGAATGAAACGGCGGGCGAACTGTTTGATCGGCTGGCTCCCATGGGTGCCGAGCTGTTGCTGAAAACCATTCCTCTTCTGGAAACAGGAACGGCGCAGCGCATGCCGCAGCCGGAAGACGGGGGCGCATACGCCTCCCAGCTGACCAAAGAGATGGCATGGATTGACTGGAACCGCCCTGCACAGGAAATTCATAATCTTGTGCGCGGCATGAACCCGTGGCCCATTGCGCAAACCGAATTTCGCGGCAAACGGCTAAAACTGTTCCGTGTCTCCTGCAAGGAAGCGCCGTGTGCTGTTCCAGGCAAAGCATGGGAAGAAAACGGTGCCTTTTTTGTCGGTTGCGGAAAAGGAACGGCCGTTTGCCTGGAAGAGGTTCAATATGAGAGCGGAAAGCGTATGTCTGGAAACGTCTTTTTGCGCGGCCACGCCCTGCAGCCAGAGGAAACACTGGGAATTTCCTGACGAAAAAGGAGGAAAGCGGATGGGTTTCTACTATTTTGATTACACGTATTTCATTTTCATTGTTCCCGCTCTGCTGTTGTCCCTCGGGGCTCAGATCATGGTGAAATCCACGTTTCAAAAATATTCCGGCGTCCGCTCCGCGAGAGGCATGACTGGGCAAGACGCCGCCGAAGCAGTCCTGCGGTATGGTTTTGTGCAGGGAGTAGACATTCGCCCGATTTCCGGAAATCTGACGGATCATTTCGATCCTCGCACAGGCGTCATCAGCTTGTCCTCTCCCGTGTATTCCGTTTCCAGCATTGCGGCAGTCGGCGTGGCAGCCCATGAGGCAGGGCACGCCATTCAGCATGCGGTTGGTTATGCGCCGATTAAGCTGCGCAGCGCGCTGGTCCCGATTACCAATCTTGGATCCTCGCTTTCCATGCCTATTATCCTGATCGGCCTGCTGCTTCCCGTGCAGTATAATTTTGTGGTACTTATTGGGATCGGCCTTTACAGTCTGATGGTTCTATTCCAGTTTGTCACGCTTCCCGTTGAGTTTAATGCCAGTGCAAGGGCAATTCGGGCTCTTAGAGAAACGGGAGTTCTCTATCCAGAGGAATTGCAGGGAGCAAAACGCGTGCTCCAAGCCGCTGCATTGACCTATCTTGCCGCCACGTTCTCCTCTCTCATGTCACTGCTGCGTCTGCTGGTGATTGTGGGCGGACGCAGAAGGAGAGACTGAGCATGGATCAAGCCAGAACTGCCGCATTGGAAGCACTTTTGCAAGTGGATGTGCGGGAAGGATATTCCAATATCGTGCTCGATAAAACAATCTTAAGGTTTGGCCTCACCGGTCTGGATGCTTCATTTGCCTCTGCTCTGTTTTACGGTGTGTTGGAGAAACGATTGGCGCTTGATTTTGTCCTCTCACAGTTTTCCAAACAGCCGCTGGAGAAACTGACGCCAAAAGTTCTGGAAATTCTCAGACTTGGCACATATCAAATCCTGTTTATGGACCGGGTTCCGGATTCTGCGGCCGTGAATGAGAGTGTGAATCTGGCTAAACGAAACGGGGCGGCGAAAGCCTCCGGCTTTGTGAACGGTGTGCTGCGCAGTCTGCTGCGCGGAAAAGGCGGTTTGAGTTGCCCAAACGAGAGCGTCCGCTATTCCTGCCCGGAGTGGCTGATTGCGCTTTGGCGATCGGCTTACGGGGAAGAAGTCACACGAGGCCTCTTGGAATCGCTTTCTCAGCCTGTCTCCTTGTTTATCCGTGTCAATTCCATAAAGATATCTGCCCCGGCACTTGCGGAGGCCCTGGCACGGGAAGGTGTGGAAGCCGAACAAGTGACGTCGTTCCCGCAAACACTTTCTATAAAAAAGACGGGACCGCTTCCTTCGCTTGCTTCCTTCCGTGAGGGGTTGTTTCATGTGCAGGACCTTTCTTCGCAGTTTGCTGCGCAGCAGTTGGGCGCAAAGGCTGGAGAGCGTGTGATTGACGTGTGCGCTGCTCCTGGCGGAAAAACCTTCACAATTGCGGAAGAGATGCAGAATGAGGGAAAATTGCTCGCTTTTGACAAATACCGCAGAAAAGTAAGACTGATTGCAGATGGCGCCAAACGATTGGGGCTTTCCATTGTGCAGGCGCATGTACGAGACGCCGAACATCCTGAAAAGACGCTGATGGAAGCAGACAGGGTTTTGTGCGATGCTCCCTGTTCTGGACTTGGCATCATCCGCAGAAAACCGGAAATCCGATACCGCAAAAAAACCGATCTTGACAGCCTGCCCGATTTGCAGTACCGTATTCTGTGTGAGGCAGCCCGGTTGGTAAAACCAGGGGGGCGGATCCTGTACTCCACATGCACGCTGAACCCCGCGGAGAATGGAAAGGTCGCAGATCGATTTCTGCAGGAGCATGGCGCCTTCCGTCCCGTGTCTATTTTGCTCCCCAACGGTTGGAGCCGTGCCGTGAAGGAACCGGACAATCAGCTCACACTGTTCCCGCAGATGCACGGAACAGACGGTTTTTTCATTTCGCTGTTTGAACGAAACGAAAAGGAAGAATGACCTTGCAAGAGGATATCAAATCAAAAACTCAGGAAGAATTGACGGAAGCCCTGAAGGACTGGAGTCTCCCGGCTTTTCGCAGCAAGCAAATTTTTCGTTGGCTCCAGCAGGGAGTCTGCTCCTTCGAAGAGATGACAAATTTGCCAAAAGACCTTCGTGCAAAGCTTGCAGAGCGGTTTTACATAGCCACTGCAGAGATAGCGCGCAAACAGGTTTCCAGACTCGACGGCACCGTCAAATATCTGTTTCGCCTGCACGACGGCCAGCACGTGGAATGTGTGCTGATGGAATATCACCACGGCATGTCTGTCTGCATTTCCACACAAGTGGGCTGCCGAATGGGCTGTTCGTTCTGTGCAACTGGGAAAAGCGGATACTCTCGCAACCTCACCGCTTCGGAAATGCTTTCTGAAATCCAGACAGCCCAGCACGATTCCGGCCGGCGTATCTCAAACATTGTTCTCATGGGAATGGGAGAACCGCTTGACAACTATGAAAACGTGATGCGCTTTCTGCACTTGGTTTCCTGTGAAGAGGGTCTTCACATTGGGATGCGGCACATTTCTCTTTCCACCTGTGGCCTTGTAGATCAAATCGAGCGGCTGCAAAAGGAGAATCTGCAAATTACACTCTCCATTTCGCTTCACGCGCCAAACGATGAAATCCGCAGCAAAACCATGCCGATCAACAAAAAATGGAATACGGAAGCGCTGCTGAAAGCCTGCCGCTCCTATGCAGATGCAACAGGACGCCGTATTTCATTTGAATATGCCATGATCAGCGGCATGAACGACAGCGATACATGCGCCCGCGAGCTCGCTTCACGACTGGAAGGGATGCTGTGCCATGTCAACCTGATCCCCGTCAATGATGTGACGGGAAACCATTACCGGAAAAGCTCGCCAGAGCGGATCGGGCGTTTTGTCTCCATTCTGGAAAGCAAAGGGATAACGGCGACAGTACGCCGCACCTTGGGCTCCGATATTGATGCTTCCTGCGGGCAACTCCGCCGCCGGGAAGAAGAGGGGGAACCAACTCATGCAGCTATACGGGAAAAGTGACATCGGCCTTGTTCGCAAATCGAATCAGGATAATTTTGCTTTCGGTCAGCTGCCGGGCGGAGGAGCATGGCTTGTCGTTTGTGACGGCATGGGCGGCGTCAACGGAGGCAGCGTGGCAAGCAAACTGGCTGTTGAGCGTATTTCCTGGCAACTGAAATCAACCTATTGGAGAACCGTTTCGGCCGCTGGGATTAAAAACATCCTGATCACAGCCATTTACAATGCCAACCGTTCGGTTTACCAGAAGGGGCAGCAGACGCCTGCCCTGCACGGTATGGGCACAACGGTTGTTGCTGCCGTTTTGCGTGACGGCACTGCCCATGTGGCCCACGCGGGAGACAGCCGCGCTTATCTGCTGTCCGGCACTAAGCTCACACGTGTGACAACCGATCACTCCATCGTGCAGGAACTTGTCAACCATGGTGACATTTCGGAAGAGGAAGCCAAAACGCATCCTCAAAAAAATATTATCACCCGGGTTTTAGGTGTGGAACCTGCTGTGGAAATTGATTACCAGGAATTCGCTGTTTTGGAGGGTGACACCTTGCTTCTCTGTACAGACGGACTCACCAATTATGTAGAGGAACAGGATATCCTGAAACAGTCCGCCCAGCCCCTGGAGCTTTGCTGCGATACGCTGATTGAGCTGGCAAAGCAGAACGGAGGCGGCGACAACATCACAATAACGGCTGTACAGTATTGAGAAACAGATGGGAGTGACAGAGATGGATAAATACACCGGGAAACGGTTGGATGGCCGTTATGAAATTCAGGAGCTCGTCGGCGTGGGCGGTATGGCCTATGTTTACCGCGCCTATGACACCATTGATGACCGGACGGTTGCCATCAAAATTCTGAAAGACGAGTTTCTGGGAAATGAAGAGTTCATTCGCCGCTTCAAAAATGAATCGAAGGCCATCGCAGTTCTTTCGCACCCAAACATTGTAAAGGTGTTTGACGTCAGCTTTGGCGACAGAATTCAGTATATTGTGGAAGAGTATATCGACGGCATTACGCTGAAGGATTATCTGAGCCAGCAGGGCGCCGTCAAATGGAAGGAAGCCATCCACTTCACCATTCAGATTCTGCGCGCTCTGCAGCATGCCCACGAAAAGGGCATTGTCCACCGCGACATCAAGCCGCAGAACATCATGCTCCTGCAGGACGGCACCATCAAAGTAACGGATTTCGGCATTGCCCGTTTCTCGCGCAGCGAAACGCGCACGATGACAGGGAAAACCATCGGATCCGTGCATTATATTGCGCCTGAGCAGGCGCGCGGCGATGTGGCAGATGAAAAAGCGGATATTTATTCCGTGGGTGTTATGCTCTATGAAATGCTCACGGGCCGTCTGCCCTTCGAGGCAGACAACGCCGTTTCCGTGGCCATCATGCAGCTGCAGGCCGATCCGAAACCTCCCCGCGAGATCAATCCGGATATTCCCGAAGGTCTCGAGGAGATCACGATGAAGGCCATGCAGAAGGAAACCTCTCAGCGATATCAATCCGCCTCTGAGATGCTACATGACATCGAAGAATTTCGCCGGAATCCCAGCATCAGTTTCCAATACAAATATTTTGTGGATGAAAAGCCGACGAAATATATTGATGCCATTCACACGGTGAAGAACCCTGAGCCGCCGGCTTACAATGACAACTACGAATATGAGGAAGTTTCCGAAAAAGGGCCGAAAAAGAAAAGCGTTGCACCACTCGTCATCACGGGTATTGCGGTTGCATTTCTGATTGTGGCCATTGCGCTCGGTATTTCCGCCCTGCTGCACGGCTGTGAAGCGGATGAGGAGACCGAGTTTTATCTGGAAGATCTCACCGGACAAATGTACAATGACGTTGTCAACGATCCGCAATTCACCGGAAATATTGTGTTTGAAAAAGAGGAGGTCCACAGCGACGGCGATGAACCGATCGGTATGATTGTCGATCAGAATCCGAAGGGCGGCATGTCGGTTCGCATCGGATCCACCGTGACGCTCGTGGTCAATGCGGGAGGCGAGATGGCGGAAGTGCCCGATGTCTCAAACTATTTGAGTGCGGATGCGGAATCGACACTTATCAACAACGATTTTGTACCGAACCTCATTGAAATTGCCGATGACACCGTAGAGGAAGGACGCGTCATCCGCACGGATCCGGCTGCCCATTCCTCCTATGCAAAGGGAGCAACCGTCAATGTCTATGTGAGCAGCGGGCCTTCCGATACAACCGTGACGGTACCGTCCAACCTGATTGGCCTGCCGCTGGAAACGGCGCGCCAGGTCCTTGTAGACGCCGGCCTCTCTGTGGGCCAAACCTCGCCGCGCGATGACACAGGGCAGGAGGAAGGCATCATCGTTGACTGCTATCCGCTGCCCGGAACCAAGGTGGACGAGGGTACGGCAGTTGATCTCACGTACAGTTCCGGCAAGGAAAGTGAAAAGCAGCTCGACGTCACCGTGGATCTGCCGACAGACGTCACGTATGATCTGCCTCTAAAGGCATATATTGACGGCACGCTGGTCCAGGAAGAGGTTGTGAATCCCACGTATGGCGGCACATATCACCTGACCTTCCAGGGAACGGGCAGTCAGGAACTCACCATTGAACTGGATGGGGCAAAATACAGAGTGTATACGCTTGATTTTAGCGCCGGAACCGTGACACAGACGGAGTCGTATCCCTTTGTTCCAGAGGTTGTCTCCTCTGAACCGCCTGTTTCCGAACCACCCGCTAGCAGCGATGATCCGCTCCAGCAGTTCCCCATTACGCCCACAGACGATTGATCATGAAACAAGAATTATATGGACTGATTCTAAAGGGAATCGGCGGTTTCTACTATGTGAAGGCCGGGGAAGCCGTGTATGAATGCAAAGCAAGAGGGCTGTTTCGCAAGCAGTCCATTTCACCCTTGGCGGGAGATCGGGTAAAACTGGAAACAGAAGAAAATCAGGATGCTGTTATCACGGAAATCATGCCTCGCAAAAATGTGCTCACCAGGCCGCCAATTGCCAATCTGGATCAGCTTGCTATTGTGGTAGCCTCCTGTTCTCCTGCACCCAACACGCTTGTGATTGACAAAACGATTGCGGCAGCGGAAAATCAGGGGATAGCGCCTATTCTCATTCTTACAAAAACGGATTTGGGGCAGGTGCAATGGTTGCGGGACATTTATGAACCGATCGGCTTTCCTGTTGTTCGCGTCTCCTCTGTGACAGGCGAGGGCATCGAGCAAGTAAAAGAAGTATTAAAGGGGAAAACAACCGCCTTCACCGGGAATTCCGGAGTGGGAAAATCTTCTCTGCTCAACCGGATTGACGAAAGACTTGGTCTGGAAACGGGTGAAATCAGCCGGAAACTGGGGAGAGGACGTCATACCACAAGGCAAGTGGAACTCTTTGCCCTGGAAGACGGCGGCTATGTGGCTGATACACCAGGTTTTTCTGCTATCCAGCTGGAACGGTATCATGTTGTGAAAAAAGAACAGCTCCCGTATTGCTTTCGGGAGTTCCGTCCTTATCTGGATCAGTGTCGTTTTCCATCCTGCTCGCACACCTGCGAGAAGGGCTGTGCCGTGGTGCAGGCAATGGAAGAAGGGAAAATCAGTCGTTCCCGGCATGACAATTATCTGGCTTTATACCAGGAGGTGAAAGATCTCAAGGAATGGGACAAGAAGGGAAATGCTGCTTTGTAATCGGAGCTGCTCCAGCGCATGAGCCGCGCTACCTGCTCCGCTATTTAACAGATGATGCCTTTGTGATATGCGCAGACGGGGGTGTGGAGCTTGCCCAACGCTGCGGAATCAAGCCTCGGCTTGCAGTCGGTGATTTTGATTCCTACGCCGGTTCTCTGCCGGTGGATCTTCCCGTTATGCCTCTTAATCCTCGCAAGGACGACACAGACATGCTTGCAGCCGTGAACGCCGGGCTTGCGCGGGGATTCCGCCGGTTTATTCTGGCAGGCGCGCTGGGAGGGCGGCTCGACCATTCCTATGCGAACCTGTGTGTGCTGCAATATCTGCGGGAACAGGGCTGCGATGCTTTTCTTGCCGGGGAAGACGAGGAGGCGTTTCTGCTCACAGAAGGGGAGACACGCCTGTTTCAAAAGGAACCCGGCACGTTGTTTTCTGTTTTTCCTTTTTCCTGCCCTGTGTGCAACGTAAGCTATACAGGCATGCGCTACCCGCTTGATTGCCATGATCTGTTCTCCTCCGTTTCCAAATTGCCGATGGGTATCAGCAATGTTGCAGAAGAAGGAACGTGCTCCATCACGGTACACCACGGGCTGGCCCTTGTGATTGTGCCGGCTGCGCGCTGACCTGCTCGAAAGAAATAAAAAAACCCGGGGATGCTTTGACCTCCAAACAGGGAGGCAAGCATTCCCGGTTTTTTTACAATAGCAGTTTCGCTCATATGGCAAACTTCTGCGGAGCATGCTTTTCGAACGGGAAAAGATCCAGCAATCGTCAAGCCGCAAAGGCACGGGATATCGTTTTCACAAAATGATGCAGATCAACCCGCTGCAGCCTTCGTTGATGATTCGTTCAATCGTTTCCCGCAGCTTGTCACGGGCATCCACAGGCATCCGTGTCAGCTTATTGTGCAGCCCTTCATTAACCAGCTCATGCAGGCTCTTGCCAAAGATATTGGATTCCCAGATTTTTGCGGGATTTTCCTCAAATTCACGCAAAAGATACTCGACAAGCTCCTGTGACTGCTGCTCCGAACCTACAATCGGCGTGACTTCCGTTGTGATTTGTGTCTTCATCATGTGAACGGAGGGGGCAGAAGCTTTGAGTCGGATGCCATATTTTCCACCCTGCCGGATGATCTCGGGCTCTTCCAGGCTCAGCTCTTCCAGCCCCGGCATTACAATACCGTACCCCGTGCTCTGCACTTCCTCATAGGCGTCTTTTATCTTGTCATATTGCTTTTTCATGGCTGCAAAATTCATCATGCACGCCAACAATTCCCCTTCATCCCGCACGGTCAGGCCGGTGCGCTCCCCCAAAACACGGTAGAACAGATCGGGGAGAAGAGTCACTTGAATGCGCGTGCGACCGCTTCCGAGATCGATCTCACAGATTTCAGCTTCCGTCACATATTCACACCGCTCAATTTTGCTGACGGCATCGTTGACTTCCCGAATCTTCTGTATCTGTGAGGCTGCCTGCTGGATGGAACCATAGACGGAGGAACGCAGCCAATGCTCGTTTTCCAAGCCGGAAACCCACTTCGGTATATTCATGCGGATTTCTTTGACGGGAAACTCATACAAGATTTGCGCCAGAATGGATCGAATCTGCCTCTCATCCGCTTCCAGGCAATTGATCGGCAGCACAGGAACGCCATATTTTCCTGAGAGCTGCTTTACCGCGGCGGAAGCCTCCTCGGTGTCAGGCTCTACGCAGTTGTAAATCACAATGAACGGTTTATTGATTTCCTTGAGCTCTGCAATCACGCGTTCTTCTGCTTCCTCATATTCTTCTCGGGGAATGTCGCTGATGGAGCCGTCCGTTGTGATAACAAGGCCGATGGTGGAATGCTCCGTTATCACCTTTTTGGTCCCGATCTCCGCAGCCATATTGAAGGGAATCGGTTCTTCATACCATGGCGTCATAACCATGCGGGGCTGATCGTTCTCAATATAGCCGAGCGCACTGGGCACAATATACCCTACACAATCAATGAGCCGGACAGAAAATGCGGCACAGTCATCGATTTTGACGTGGACAGCCTGTTCCGGTATAAATTTGGGCTCCGTTGTCATGATCGTTCGTCCCGCGGCTGACTGTGGCATCTCATCCACCGCCCGGCCGCGCTTAAAATCCTCCTCAATGTTCGGGAGGACAATGGTGTCCATAAACTTTTTGATAAAGGTGGATTTGCCAGTCCGCACAGGACCGACAACGCCGATGTAAATATCTCCGTTCGTGCGTTCCGCTATATCCCGGTAAATGCTGTGATCTTCCACTGTTCTCCCTCCCTCAATTGGCTTGCATGGGGATTAGGATCATGCCTTTTCCCTCAACTTTTTCGCAATCCAAATGGTTTTCCTCCTGAATAGCCTGCATGGAGGTACAGTAAAGCCTGGCGATATCCCAAAGCGATTCTCCCTCCTCTGCAAAATACAGCACGAGCGAGGCGTTCTGATCCTGCTCGCGAGGTTTCGTCTCATCGGCGTGCGCAGCCTCAACCATGCGGAAGCTTTTCTGTGCAAACACAGAGCCTTGGAGCGCAATCTCTGCCTTAATTTCCAACTCATTCGCGGAAAGGCGATAACTGATCCCCGTGATACAGGCATCCTGATCACACCGAACGGTCCCTTTCTCCGCAATTGGGCGCTTGTACTGAAACTCAGGCGTTCTCTCGAAATAGAAGGGTGCACCGTCAGTCCCAATCGCCAGCATACAGATGCTGTATTTCCCGCTTAATATCAGATTGCCCTCCTCCTGGCCGGCAGAGGATACGATACAGCTCTCACTCCAGACGTCGAGCACTTTGGAGATTCCCTGCTCCACGGTGAAGACCGCCCTGGTGGGCAAACTGTCGCTGAACAGTTCCGTCAATTCCTCCACCATATGCTGCCGGACCTCCAGTGCCATCTCATAGCGGCGGGAATAGGCATCCGAAACAACAGTTGCCTGTCTCGTTTCGTATGCCGTCACATCGGCGCAAAGGCGGACTGAGGCATCAAAAAAGACTTTCCCTCCGGAATAATCGTTTTTAATCTGCACATCCGTTCCCACCACCGAGAGCCGGACGTCGCTCTGTGCTTCCTCCGTGATCCCCTCGCAGTCAAGCATCTGGGAAAATGGTATGGCGTACTCCATCGTTTCCATGGAACTGCCTTCGGCGGATAAATACAAAAGGTGAAGATTGAGCTCCCCTTTGATTAACAGCTTATTTTGAATGACCTTGTAATCCTGCAGCTCCGGCACAGCACAGCTGTAAAGCAGTGTTTCGGCCTCCGGTTTGCTTCCGGGGAGCTCCAGGACCTCCTCCACCTGAAAAAGCTGCACAGCAAACGCCGACATCCGGCTGTAGGGCACATCGAGGAAGCGCTGTTCCACATCCTCTCCGCTCAAGGAAGAGACGGCGTCACAGTCCGCGCACACAAAAACCTTTGCACAGATCGAAAAAGAGCCGTGCACATCAAGCCGCCGCGAGCTTGCAGCCCGACAGTTGATATATTCCACACGTGCAAATGCCTTCACTCTTCCTTTTTCCGCATGCTGCTTGAGGGGAATGGAAGCGGAAAACGGCGCGCTGCTCTCACAGCAGCGAACACTACCCCCATCCGCGTCCAGGTAAAAGACCTTAACCTGATAAATCCCGCTGATCTCCAAGCGATCCCCTGCCAGCGAACGATCTAGAATTCTTGGATAAACCTGACATTTCAAAATTCTTTGGATATCCGGGCAATAATCCGGCAGCGTCAGGTCCAGATCGACAGACTGTTCCTGGCATCCGTCATAGATAAGCTCCATGGCGCTGAGTGGGCTTCTCTCCGCAGTATAGTCCATACAAAGCTTCCTCCCTTTTTCGTTTCTACCCAATGGTATTCTGCCCACGGCATGATTATGCAGAAAAAGCCCTGCCGCTCTTTCTCAGCGGCAGGGCAGGAGGCAGGATCAGGCCTCCACTCTTCTGATATGGAACAGTCTGCGAAGGAAAAAGCCAATGACCTTTGAGCTTTTTACCACAACAACTTTCATTCCTATGTACCGCCTTTCCTCAGCAATCATTTTGATCGGTCTCCGGCCAGCAGGCAAGCTTCACGACTGAAAACGCAGCAGGCTGATCCCGATCCAGACAAGGATGACGGAGATCAGAAAAAACAAAACCCCGCTGGGACAGAAACAGGAGAGCATCAGACCAAGCCCGAAGGCAATCAGATAATTTGGCCTGCAGGGAAATTTGCAGCAGGGTTTTCTTCTCATCAGCAGCCATCCTCCTTCCTTGCAATCCATACTATACAACAATGCCCGAATTGGTGATTGCTCTTGCTTTTTTGAAGGAAAACGAAACAAATCCTTCAAAACGATTCTCTTTTTTTCCTGTTTTGTATCATTTTCTGCTTTTTTCTTTCACAGGGTAAAGGAACACAGGGTTTTTTATGAAAGGATCTTGCAAAATGACCAGCTTGCCCTTATAATAGAAATACTACGGTAGATCCATATCACGGGGGGAATCAGGAAATGTTTCAAATCTTGCAAAAAAAGCGCCTGAACGACAGTATGACCCAAATGCGCATTGCTGCGCCCTATATCGCTCATAAAGCACAGGCCGGACAGTTTATTATTCTGCGCGTTAATGAGTATGGAGAGAGAATTCCGCTGACCATTGCCGATTATGACAGAGAAGCGGGAACAATCGATATTATTTTTCAGAAGGTTGGCAAAACAACCATGCTGCTCGATACGCTGAACGAGGGCGACAGCATTCTGGATTTCATCGGTCCTCTCGGCAAGCCCTCTGAGCTGGAAGGTTACCACTATGCCGCTGTCATCGGCGGCGGTGCGGGCTGTGCCATTGCGTATCCGCAGGCCAAGGCCCTGCACAATCTCGGCACAAAAGTCGACATGATTGCCGGCTTCCGCAACAAAGATATCATCATTCTGGAAGACGAAATGCGTGCTGCCAGCGATAACCTTTATCTGATGACAGATGACGGTTCCAACGGGAACAAAGGTTTTGTCACGGATGCCCTGAAAAAAAACATCGAAGCTGGCGCCAAATATGATTTCGTTGTAGCCATCGGCCCGCTTCCCATGATGAAAGCCGTCTGCAATCTGACAAAAGAATACGGAATCAAAACTATTATCAGCATGAACAGTATCATGATTGATGGCACGGGCATGTGCGGCGGCTGCCGTGTGACCGTGGGCGGTGAAACAAAGTTCGCCTGCGTGGATGGGCCTGATTTTGACGGACACCTTGTGGACTTTGATGAGGTTATGAAGCGCTCCAGAACCTACGCGGAGATGGAACGCGAATCGGCACGGGAATTCAACTGCCGTTTGATGCAGCAAGCCGAGAAGTAAGTGGGGGGGAAAAGAAATGCCGAATATGACGATGACAAAGACGCCGATGCCGGAACAACAGCCGGACGTGCGAAATCACAATTTTGAAGAGGTTGCTCTTGGATACACGGAGGAGATGGCCGTGGGCGAAGCCCAGCGCTGCCTGCACTGCAAAAACAAGCCCTGCGTAAGCGGCTGCCCTGTGATGGTTCCCATTCCGGATTTCATTGCCCACGTGGCAAACCGTGAGTTTGAGGAAGCGTATCAGGTGCTTACAACGGCCACGTCGCTGCCTGCCGTCTGCGGCCGTGTGTGCCCTCAGGAAACGCAGTGTGAGAGCAAATGTGTGCGCGGCATCAAAGGCGAGCCGGTCGGCATTGGCCGTCTGGAGCGGTTTGTCGCCGACTGGCACATGGCTCACAGTCAGGAAACGCCCGCCAGGCCTGCCTCCAACGGCCATAAGGTCGCCGTGATCGGCGCCGGTCCCGCCAGTCTGACATGCGCGGGTGACCTTGCCAACATGGGATACGAGGTCACGGTGTTCGAAGCGCTGCACACGGCAGGCGGTGTCCTTATGTATGGCATTCCGCAGTTCCGTCTGCCGAAGGAAATTGTGCAGAAGGAGATTGACGGCCTGCGTGCAAAAGGCGTTACCATTCTGACCGACATGGTGATCGGCAAGGTTCTGACGCTGGACGAACTGTTTGCGGACGGCTTTGAAGCCATCTTCATTGGCAGCGGCGCCGGCCTCCCCAATTTTATGCACATCCCCGGCGAAGGTCTTGTCGGCGCCTATTCGGCGAACGAATTCCTCACCCGTGTCAACCTGATGAAGGCTTACCGGCCGGAATATGATACCCCCATCATCCGCCCGAAGAATGCAGCCATCGTGGGCGGCGGCAACGTGGCCATGGACGCCGCCCGCACAGCCAAGCGTCTGGGTGCGGAAAATGTGTACATCGTGTATCGGCGCAGTGAAAAGGAAATGCCCGCACGTGCCGAGGAAATCCATCACGCCAAAGAGGAAGGCATCGAGTTCCGCCTTCTGACGAACCCCGTGGCAATCCACGGTGATGAAACCGGCCGTGTCTGCTCCATTGAGTGTGTGGAAATGGAACTCGGTGAACCGGATGCTTCCGGCCGCCGCCGCCCGATCGAAAAGAAGGGCTCCAATTTCGAACTGCCTGTAGACTGCGCCATCATCGCCATCGGTAACAGCCCGAATCCGCTGATCCCCTCCAGCACAGCCGGCCTTGAGGTTAACCGCCGCGGCTGCATTGTGGCGGATGAAGAAACAGCGGCAACCTCGCTGCCTGGCGTCTATGCAGCGGGCGATGCCGTGAGCGGCGCCGCAACCGTGATTCTGGCGATGGGCGGAGGCAAGCGCGCTGCCAAATCCATTGACGCCTACATTCGCGGCAAGGCGAAAACGGAATAAAGTTTGATGCTTCCGAGCAGGTGCGGTACCATGCCGCACCTGCTCTTTTTGGACTTTCTTTCCCACTATCTGCATATATCATAACAGACGGCAATAGTCTTGATCCAGCAAAACGGGGGAGGAATTTATATGTACGATAATTTGGAATCCACACGGCAGTCTGAATGGGATGAAAGGACGCATGAAATGCGCAGGCCCAGGCGGTACAGACGGCCGAAGCCAAAACATGAGGCAAAGCCCGTCAAAAAACCGGGAGGCGGCCACCTGGTGCTTGCTGTTCAGGTTTGCACCTGCTGTGCCGTACTTCTGGCCGCCCTAATCCTACGCCTAACGGACGGCAGTATTTACCAGGAGATCCGCGCCTGGTATTTGGAACATTTGAACAACAGTATCCTTTTGGAACAGAACTGGGGAGAAATAGATCTTCAATCCTGGAATCTTTTTTCTGTTTCTTCTGCCCCCTCAGAGCCGGAACCATCCTCCAGTGATGCGCCGTGACTTTTTCTCTCTGCGGACGCCGTGTGTCCATTGATTACCTATTTTTTGCCCTGCTGGCCTTTCTCCTATTTTGGGATCGGCAGCATGTTGTCCTGCCGGGTCTCGCAGCGGCAATTTGCCATGAAGCAGGACATTTTCTAGCTATCCTTGTGCAAAAAGTGCCCATCCGTTCCGTCCGTATCACGGCGTTCGGGATCGATCTGGTGTGCAGACAACGCCTGCGAGCCGCATATTGGCAGGATGCGCTCCTCTCTCTTGCCGGACCTCTTGCCAACCTATGCTGTTGTGTACTCTGCCTGATCATTCACCAACAGGACTCTGTTTTTTTTCAGGGTAATCTGCTGCTTGCCGTCTTCAATCTGCTGCCGATAGAATCGCTTGACGGCGGCCAATGTCTTTACGCTGTCCTTTGTGTCTTCTGGGATGCCGGGAAAGCGGAGCGGTTTGTCTTTCTTCTCTCCTTTTTCGTTCTTCTCCCGCTGGCCTGCGCCGGGTTTTGGTTGCTGTTTCAGTCTCGCGGAAATATTTCCCTGCTTTTGGCGGCCTGTTATCTCGCACTGTTTCTGCTCAAAGACGGGCGGTTCCTGTAATGCGAAAACGGGAAAAGGGTTTGCAATCCACACGGAAGTCCGTTATAATAACAGACAGGTCATCACACAGCGGTCCTGCCGCCTGTGAAAAGAACGGACATGTTTGATTGGACAGGAGAGAAAGAATGAGTTCCGGCCTTGAAAAAATATTTCTAAAGGTACAAAAACCCGCCCGGTACACAGGCGGGGAACTGAATAGCATTGTCAAGGACAAAGCAGGTGTCGACGTGCGCTTTGCATTTTGTTTTCCTGATATTTATGAAGTGGGCATGTCCCACCTCGGCATGAAAATTCTTTACGGTGTGCTGAACCGCATGGACGGTGTATGGTGTGAACGCGTTTTTGCACCCTGGGTTGACATGGAAGCACAGCTGCGCGACCATAGCATACCATTGTACGCACTGGAAAGCGGCGATCCGCTCTCAGAGTTTGATATCATCGGTTTCACCCTGCAATATGAACTGAGCTATTCCAATGTGCTCAACATGCTTGATCTTGCCGGTATCCCTCTGTTGGCTGCAGAGCGAAAGGGACTTGAACACCTTGTGGTTGCAGGCGGCCCTTGTGCCTGCAACCCGGAACCGCTGGCTGATTTTGTTGATCTCTTTTTCATCGGCGAAGGAGAAGAGGTTGACTGCGAGCTGGTGCGTCTTTACCGTGAACACAAGCAGAAGGGGTCCTCGAAAGAAACGTTCCTGCGGGAGGCAGCACAGATTCCCGGCGTCTATGTTCCTTCTCTTTACAAAGTATCTTATGGGGAAGACGGTTTGATCTCCGCCATTGAGCCGCTTGACGGTGCGCCGGCCAAAGTGCGCAAACGCCTGATGCTCCACATGGACGAATCCTATTTCCCGGAAAGTTTTATTGTGCCCTTCATTGAAATTGTACATGACCGCGCCGTTGCAGAAGTGTTTCGCGGCTGTATCCGTGGCTGCCGGTTCTGCCAAGCCGGTTTTCTGTACCGCCCTCTGCGCGAAAAATCAGTAAGTGTGATTGACAAGCAATGCCGCGATCTCTGCGCTACCACAGGATATGATGAAATCTCTCTCTCCTCGCTGAGCACGAGCGATTATTCCAAACTCAATGAACTGCTCGACCAGCTGTTGACGTGGACAAAGGAAGAAAAAACAGGCATTTCTCTTCCATCTCTGCGTGTAGACAATTTCTCCACTGAGATTATGGACAAAATCCGTTCTGTGCGCCGCAGCGGGTTGACTTTTGCTCCGGAAGCCGGCACACAGCGGCTGCGCGATGTGATCAACAAGAATGTATACGAAGACGAGCTGATGCGCACCGTATCCACCGCCTTTGCGGGCGGATGGAATTCCGTGAAGCTGTATTTTATGCTCGGCCTGCCGACGGAGACGATGGAAGATGTGGCCGGCATCGCGGAGCTGGGACAAAAAGTGGTAGACCTGTATTATACCAACCCGGCACGGAGAAAGGGGAAGGGCGTTTCTGTCACGCTGAGTGCTTCCGGCTTTGTGCCCAAGGCGTTCACCCCCTTCCAGTGGGAACCACAGGACACCATTGAGACGTTGCACGAAAAGCAGCAGCACCTGGTACAATCCGTAAAGACGAAAAAGATTACTTGCCATTACCATGATGCCGACACCAGCTTCATGGAAGCGGTGTTTGCCAGAGGGGATCGTCGCCTGGGCCCGGTACTGTTGCGTGCCCATGAATTGGGCTGCAAATTTGACGGCTGGAATGATTATTTCTCACTCAAGCGCTGGCGGCGCGCCTTTGCCGACTGCGGCGTGGAACCGGAATTTTACGCCAACCGCCGCCGTAACTTCGACGAGATCCTGCCCTGGGATCACATTGATTACGGTGTGACAAAGGATTTTTTCCGCAGTGAATGCGAGCGGGCATATGCCGCGCAGGTGACGCCAAACTGCAGGGAGGCCTGCTCGGGTTGCGGCGCTGCATGCTTCCAGGGAGGGATCTGCTATGAAAACCGTTAGAATCTGGTTTCAAAAAAGAGGCGCAGCCCGCTATATCTCTCATCTGGATTTGACGCACTGCATGGCGCGCGCCATTCACCGCGCCAAAATTCCTCTGTGGTATACACAGGGCTTTAACCCAAGAGCCCACATGGTGTTTGCCCTTCCGCTGCCTCTCGGCATTGAAGGGAGAAGAGAGGCGCTGGACATTAAAATTGATGAAACACAGATCACCATGGAGGAGGTGCGGGAACGGCTTTCACGCACACTGCCCGGTACGCTTCCTGTGCTTTCTGTGACCGAACCGGTCATGAAGCCCGGTAAAATCACCTGGGCTTCCTACGAGTTAGTGTTGGAACCGGAAAACGGGGATATAGACCTGCTGGCGCAGCAATGCAGCGCCTTGCTTTCGCAGCCGGAAATTCCCGTGAGCAAGCACACAAAAAGCGGCATGATCCATTTTGATTTGAAGCCGTATCTGGCAGAAACCTCTTTCACAGTGGAGGAAAACACCGTGCGTATTTCCGCCTTTTTGCCGGCAGGCAGCGAAAAAAACATTTCACCCTATTTGCTGACGGATGCATTGGAGCACCAGCAGGGAGCCTCTTTCCTGTGCGAAGCGGCCCGCACCGGTTTGTACGATGCGGAGCGCAAATTATTCGAATAAACCGGTAATTTGCCTCTTGCGGAAAAATGCGTTCTGTGGTATCATATATAAGCATTTCAGGTACCGCTGGCCTGCCAGTGGGGGTTAATGCCCGGTTATGCCGTGACATTGAAGCGGACAGTCCTCTGCCAACGAGAAGATACAAAGGGCATGAATGTCTGAAAACTAGGAGGAAAAGAAATGGATGCATTGAAGTTGATTTCCCAGGATTCCGTAAAGACGGAGATTCCTCAGTTCGACATTGGCGACACCGTTCGAATTGACGTGAACATCCGCGAGGGCGAGCGCGAAAGAATCCAGGTTTTTGAGGGCACCGTGATTGCTCGTAAGGGCAGCGGTATCTCGGAGACGTTCACCGTCCGCCGTATCTCCTATGGCGTCGGTGTGGAGAGAGTGTTCCCCCTCCATTCCCCGAATGTAAAGGGCGTTACGGTGGTCCGCAAAGGCCGTGTGCGCAGAGCGAAGCTGTACTTCCTGCGTGATAGAATCGGCAAGGCTGCGAAGGTCAAAGAGCAGATTAAATAATCGACCGCATGGAAAAAGGGACATGTTCATGTCCCTTTTTTCTTTATCTACCAAAGCAGCGGGAAGGAAGGAATGCCATATGGAGAACGAGACAGAAACCCGTACATCAGGCCTCTCCAAAAGAGTACAGGCCATTTATGAATGGCTGGAGGCATTGGGGACAGCGATTATCATCGCTATGCTGATTTTCACGTTCCTTCTGCGTGTCAACGAGGTGAAGGGAAGTTCCATGCTGCCCACTTACACGGAAGGAACACGCGTCATTGTTCAGGCAATTGGCTACCAGCCCAGCGCAGGCGATGTAGTGGTGATCGACGCCACGCACACGCCGCTTCAGGAATTTGTGATCAAACGCATCATTGCAACAGAAGGACAAACGGTGGATCTGGATGGCTCCGGTACCGTGCTGGTGGACGGTATTCCGCTGGATGAGAGCAGCTACCTTGCGTACCCCCAAACTTACAGCTATGATCTTTCGTTCCCCCAAACCGTTCCCGAAGGGTGTGTCTTTGTGTTGGGCGACAATCGTGAGTTTTCGACCGACAGCCGTTCCTCCGATCTGGGAATGATAGATGCACGCTACGTGATTGGAAAAGTGTTGTTTTCTTTTGGAGGAAATTGACCTGACGAAGGAGGGAACCGGCCTTGTTGGGAAACGCCGCACATCGAAAGCCACAGAAGCAGAGCCACATCGGCCCGTTTATCCTGAACTGCTACGAGTGGATGGAATCCCTCGTCTTTGCGGTCATCATTCTGGCGATTGTCTTCACTTTTTTCTTCCGTGTGGTCAACGTCAGCGGGCCGTCCATGCTTCCTTCTCTGCAATCAAACGATCGTGTCCTAATCTCCATGCTGTTTCATGAACCGCAGGAGGGAGACGTCATTGTCATCACCAGGACACAGGGACTCACGCAGCCCATCATCAAGCGCGTGATTGCTACGGAGGGACAGACGGTTGACATCGATTTTGATACGGGGACGGTGTATGTGGACGGGAAAATGCTGGATGAAAGCGCTTACCTGGAGAACGGAACCACCACACAGCCCTCCGACTACACCTTCCCTTTGATCGTTCCGACCGGGCACGTGTTTGTCTTGGGAGATAACCGCGCCGTTTCCAACGACAGCCGCAGCAAGGATGTGGGCATGGTGGATGAACGGTATATCATGGGAAAGGCTGAGTGGATTTTGTTCCCCTTTGACCGATTCGGAAAAATCACTTAAAAGAAAGGCTGAGAGCGGATGAACCGCCAAAACGATAAAACGCTGCAGGATATGGAGGCCGTTTCGATTCAATGGTTTCCCGGCCATATGACACGCACCAAGCGTCAGATTGAGAAATCCATCCGACTGGTGGATGCCGTTGCGGAAATTGTGGACGCACGTGTCCCGATTTCCAGCAGAAATCCCGTTCTTCACCAACTGATTCAGGGAAAGCCTCGCGTAATCCTCCTGAACAAGAGCGATATGGCAGATCCCGCTGAAACAAAAAAATGGCTGCAGCGCTACCGCGCGCAGGGAACGCCTGCCGTGGCGGTTGACTGCCGTTCCGGAAAGGGTCTGAATGGCTTTATTCCGCTTGTGCGGGAGGTTTTGCGCGATAAAATAGCCGTTTGGGAAGAGAAGGGAATGGTGGGCCGCACCATCCGCGTGATGGTGGTCGGCATCCCGAATGTGGGAAAATCTTCCCTGATCAACAAGCTGTGCCGGGGAGGAAAAGCTGCAGTTGCGGATCGACCCGGTGTCACACGGGAAAACCGATGGTTCACCATCGGCAAAGGGTTTGAACTGCTGGACACACCCGGCGTGCTTTGGCCAAAATTTGAAGACAAAACCGTGGGTGAGCACCTGGCTTTTACCGGCGCAGTCAAGGATGAAGTCATTGACACGGAACGATTGGCCGGCCGTCTCCTGGAAACGCTTGTTGTTTCCTATCCCCAGGCTCTCTGCGAACGTTACCGGCTGGACGACGGTTTTCTGCCGGGAAAACGCGGAGATGAAATTCTGGAGGAAATCGGAAGAAAGCGCGGTATGCTGATGTCAGGCGGCGTCATCAATACGGAGCGAGCTGCAGCTGCTGTGCTGGACGAATTCAGAAGCGCGCGATTGGGACACATCACGCTGGAAAAAGCGGAGGATAACCAATGAGTGAAGCAGAGCACCTGATCTATGAAGCACGTGCCCACTCAAAAGGATATCAATTTGTGTGCGGTGTGGATGAAGCTGGACGCGGTCCGCTGGCAGCGCCCGTGTATGCCGCAGCCGTTCTTCTGCCGGAACGGTTTGATCTCCCCGGCCTTGACGATTCCAAAAAGCTTTCGGCAAAAAAGCGTGAATCTCTCTACGACACCATTTGCAGCCAGGCGGTTGCCTGGTGTGTGGCCAGCGCAAGCGAACAGGAAATCGATGAGGTAAATATTCTGCAGGCCACGTTTCTTGCCATGCGGCGTGCAGTGGAAGGATTGCATCCAGCCGCTGATTACGCTTTGATAGATGGGAACCGCATGCCGCCCCTGCCAATCCCGGGGGAAACCATCATAAAGGGGGATTCTCTTTCCGCCAGCATCTCCGCAGCCTCCATACTGGCCAAAGTCAGCAGGGATCGCTATATGGTAGAAATAGACCGACTTTACCCACAATATCAATTTGCAAAACACAAAGGATATGGAACCAAGCTGCATGTGGAACTGTTAAAGAAATATGGTCCCTGTCCTATTCATCGCAAAAGTTTTCTGAAGAAAATTCTGGCACCGGAGGAACTACAGCGTGGGCAGAAGCTATGAGGAAGGAAAAGAGGGAGAACAGGCTGCAGCTTCTTTTCTCGAACAAAAAGGCTACCGCATTCTGGAGCGCAATTATCGTGTGAAGGGTGGAGAAATAGATATCATCGCCCAAAAGGAATCTTATCTTGTTTTCGCGGAAATCAAGGAACGGAAAGAAGGTTCCCCGGTGTCTCCGCTGGAAGCCGTCACGCCTCAAAAACAAAGGCGTATTATCCGCACAGCTTTGCTCTACCTGATGAGATTTCCATCCTCTCTGCAGCCACGCTTTGATGTGCTTGGCCTTGTAAGGGAAGAAAATGGCCGATACCGGATCACACACATTGAAAATGCATTTCAGGGAGGCGATTGGCATTGAAACTGTTTGATCTGCACTGCGACACATTGCTGGAATGCTTGACAAAGGGAAAAAGTCTTTTTCAAAACGACCTGCAGCTCTCTGTGGAACGGGGACTTGCCTATTTTCCATGGGTGCAGTGCTTTGCCGTTTTTATTCCTGATAACAAGCGCGGCGAAAGTGCATCCCGCTTATTTGACGATGCCGCAGATTTGCTGGAACGCGAAGCCTCCTTGCATCCCGAGATCGTGCTTGTGAGGGATAGGAAACAGATCGACCGCCTTTCCCAAGGCCAATGCGGCGCTATCTTAACGGTGGAAAGCGGCGCAGCCATGCGGGGAAGTCTGGAACAGCTCCGCCATCTGCACCGACGGGGCGTCCGCATGATTACGCTAACCTGGAACGGCGCCAATGAGCTCGGCGGCGGTGTGCGGGCTCCCGGCACGCTTACGGCATTCGGCCGTGAGGCTGTGCGTGAAATGGAACGGCTTTCCATAGCAATCGATCTTTCTCACGCAAGCGAGCGCCTGTTTTATGCCGTTGCGGAACAGACAAGCGGGCCGCTTGTGGCCAGCCACTCTGATTCCCGCACGCTCTGCAGCCATCCGCGCAATCTGACGGATGAACAGTTCTGCCTGATACGGGATCGGGGTGGTTTGGTTGGATTAAATTTCTGCCCGGATTTTCTCCGCAATGGCGGAAACGCCGGAATCGAAGACCTGTATCGCCATGCAGAGCATTTTCTCTCCCTGGGCGGGGAAGATGTCCTGGCCATGGGAAGTGATTTCGACGGTACGCCGCTTCCAAATGGCATCTCCGGCGTACAGTCCATGGAAAAAATTGCAGCATTTTTCAGCCGGCAAGGCTGTTCTGAAGAGCTGATCCAAAAGATTTTTTTCGAAAATGCCTGTCAATTTTTCCGCAAGCTTTGACACAACGGAAGGAATCGGATAGAATAAGAGGAAAGCGGCAGAAGGATATCCTTCTGTCAATGAATAAGGAGGCTGTTCCTTTTGATGTATCGTTGCACACGGAATGACCGCGAGCGTGTGAGCGCTTCGCATGCCATTTCCCAAGGAATCAGCGCAGACGGCGGGCTTTACGTGCCCGAATCTCTGCCGCGATATACGCATGAAGATCTGATTCGGCTGTCACACTGTACGTATCCGGAGCGGGCTGCCCGCATCATGTCGGACTTTTTGCCCGAATTCACCAGAGAGGAGCTCCTCTCCTGTGCAAATGCGGCGTATGCCAAAGAAAAATTTTCCGGTAATTCTCCCGCTCCGCTGTCTCTTCAGCAGAAAGGTCAAAAGAACCTTTATATTTTGGAACTGTGGCACGGGCCGACCTGCGCCTTTAAAGATATGGCGCTGCAGATGCTGCCGCATTTGCTGACCCGTTCTCTTCACAAAACAGGAAATCCCCGCACGGCGGTGATTTTGGTTGCCACTTCTGGAGACACGGGAAAAGCAGCGCTGGAAGGCTTCCGCGATGTGCCAGGCACCCGCATTCTTGTATTTTACCCCATGCACGGCGTGAGCAATATGCAAAAGCGTCAGATGCAGGTGCAGGAAGGAAGCAACGTGGCTGTGTGCGCCATTGAAGGTAATTTTGACGATGCACAGACGGGCGTAAAGCGCATCTTTACCGACCCCGCCGTGAAAGCAAAGCTGGAAGAACACGGCATGATGTTCTCGAGCGCCAATTCCATCAACTGGGGGCGCCTGCTGCCTCAGATTGTCTATTATTTTTCTGCCTATTGCGATCTGATTGCCACGGGAGAGATAGATCGCCCCGGTGAAGAAATCAACGTCACCGTTCCCACAGGGAACTTCGGTAATATTCTGGCCGCATACTATGCCAAAGAGATGGGGCTTCCCATCCATCGCCTGATCTGTGCTTCCAATGCCAACAATGTCCTCACGGACTTCCTGCGCACAGGCGTTTATGATAAGAATCGCCCCTTCCATGCCACGCTCTCACCCTCCATGGACATTCTGGTGTCCAGCAATCTGGAACGGCTGCTTTACCATCTGACCGGAGGAAACAGCGCACAGGTTGCCGCCTGGATGAAGGAACTGGCAGCCTCCGGACGATATGTGGTCGACGCTTCTACGCTGGAGAAAATCCGCTCGCTCTTCTGGGCCGGATTCTGCGACGATGAGAATACAAAAGCTTCCATCCGTTCCATGTATGAAACGGAGCACTATGTCTGTGATCCGCACACAGCTGTGGCTGTCCATGTCTATGATCAGTATGTGGAGGAAACGAAGGATCTGGAAACGCCTGCTGTTCTGGTATCCACAGCCAGCCCCTACAAATTTGCGTCCGGCGTGTTGGAAGCCCTGACAGGGGAAAAGCCCTTGGGAGACGATTTCGCCTGTGTGGACGAGCTTGCCGCTATGACGGGTGCCCCTGTACCCGAGCCGATTCAGGCGCTGCGTGGAAAAGCGATCCGGTTCACCGGAAGCTGCCCTGTCAGCGGGATGTCGGACACCGTTCTTTCGATGCTGGTGTGATCCGATGGCCGTCTATACCATCGCCGATCTGCATCTTTCCCTCGACGGAAAAAAACCGATGGATGTGTTCCCGGGCTGGAACGATTATGTATCACGCCTGACAAAGAACTGGAATGCTCTCGTCACCCCGCAGGACACCGTTGTAATAGCAGGGGATATCTCCTGGGCCATGAAGCTGGAGGACGCGGATCTGGATTTTGCTTATCTGGATCGCCTGCCCGGAAAAAAGCTGCTGCTCAAAGGCAACCACGACTACTGGTGGAGCACAAGGAAAAAAATTGAAACTTACTTAACGGATCGCGGTTTTTCTACGCTCTCCATTGTGCACAACAGTGCTGTTCCCGTGGGTGAGATCGCTGTCTGCGGCACACGCGGATGGCTCTACAACGCAGAAACACCAGAGGATCAAAAAATTGTGAACCGCGAAGTAGGACGCCTTACCACGTCTCTGAAGGAAGCAGAATCGCTCGGCCTGCGGCCCGTTGTTTTCCTGCATTACCCGCCGCTTTATGACGATCAGCGCTGCGAGGAGATCCTGAACGTGCTCAAGGAGTGGAACATCCGGGATTGCTATTTTGGCCATATTCACGGCTCACAGGCGGCCAAACGCGCCGTGGTGGGGGAGTACAGCGGCATAAAAATGCATTTAATTTCGTGTGATACCGTTCAGTTCACCCCTGTTTTGGTGCGGTGAACAAGAATAAGTGGACCATTTTCATCAAATTCATGGAAAATATTTTGCGTCATCTATGGCATATTTGAAATCCATATGCTATAATTATCAAGATAATTTGCAATTTTGCAGGAGGAAATAAAAATGAGTCTGAAGTCTAGCAATCAGGTTGCCCCCAACCGTTATCAATTGGAAATCGAGCTGCCCGGCGACGTGTTTGAAAAGGCTGTTGAGCAGGTTTATCGCAGAGAAAATAAAAAGATTACGATTCCCGGCTTCCGCAAGGGCAAAGCCCCCCGCGCTTTCGTGGAAAAGGTTTACGGCAGCCAGGTTTTCTATGAGGATGCGATCAATGCCCTGTACCCCTCCGCTCTTGAGGAGGCCGTAAAGGAAGCGGGAGTCGAGTATGTGGACGACAAGGTGGATTTTGACCTTGTTTCCGCCGGCAAAGACGGCCTGCATTTCAAGGTAACCATCACCACCAAGCCTGAGGTGGCGATCGAGAACTACAAGGGCATTGCAGTGGAAAAGACGCCTGTGAATGTCACGGAAGAAGACGTTGACGCTGAAATCAGACGTGTGCAGGACCGCAACTCCAGAATGGTTACGGTTGAGGATCGTGAGGCTCAGAACGGTGACATCACAGTGATCGATTATGAGGGCTTCACGGACGGCACCGCATTCGAGGGCGGCAAGGCTGAAAATGCGACGCTGAATCTTGGCTCCAACACGTTTATCCCCGGTTTTGAGGATCAGATTGTTGGCCACAAGACAGGTGAAGAGTTTGAGATCAACGTGAAGTTCCCTGAGGATTACCATGCTTCCGAGCTGGCTGGGAAGGACGCTGTTTTCAAGATCAAGCTGCATGAGATTAAAGTGAAAGAGCTGCCCGAGATAGACGATGACTTCGTAAAGGATGTCAGCGATTTTGACACGGTGGAAGCCTACAGAGCCGACATTCGCTCCAAGCTCACGGAATCCGCGGAAAACCGTTCCAAGAACGAAGTCGAGAATGCCCTGATTGACAAGCTGGCGGAGCTGGTGCAGGGTGAAATCCCGGAGGCCATGTATGAAAACCGCATCAATGAAGACGTTCGTGACTTTGCTTACCGCCTGCAGTCCCAGGGCCTGAACCTTGACACGTACATGAAGTACACCGGCATGGATACCAAGGCCCTGCGTGATTCCTTCCGTCCCCAGGCGGAGCGCCAGGTGAAGGTGCGTCTTGCTCTGGAGAAGATTGCTTCTCTCGAGAACATTCAGCCTTCCGAGGAAGAACTCAACGCTGAATATGACAAGATCGCAAAGAACTATGGCATGGAAACCGAAAAGGTGAAGGAACTCATTCCGCAGGAAGACCTTGCGAAGGATGTTGCTGTGGAAAAGGCTATGTCCATTGTGCGCGACAACGCCGTGATCACTGAGAAAGCGGAGGAGAAGGCGGAATAAGTCTTCTCATCCCTGTATAAATTATATTCTGCCGGCCAAAGATGAAAGCATGGCTTTTCAATTTGGAAGGCGCTGCACGCCGGGCCGTTCTATCCTGCGGGAAGGAACGGCCCGCGTGTAGATTCAAAGAAAAAGTGCTCTTTCCCGGAGCACGGAAAGGCAGCGGTAATCATGAGCAATTTAGTCCCATATGTAATTGAACAAACAAGCCGCGGCGAGCGTTCGTACGACATTTTCTCCCGTCTGCTGAATGACAGAATTATTATGCTGACGGACGAGGTCAATGATGTAACCTCCAGCCTCGTCGTGGCACAGCTTCTGTTCCTCGAGGGACAGGATCCGAGCAAAGATATCAGTTTGTATATCAATAGTCCCGGCGGGTCTGTGACAGCCGGTATGGCGATTTATGACACCATGCAGTACATTAAGTGTGATGTATCCACCATTTGCATGGGAATGGCGGCCAGCATGGGCGCCTTCCTGCTTGCGGCAGGCGCAAAGGGCAAACGCCTTTCCCTGCCGAACAGCGATATCATGATTCACCAGCCGAGCGGTGGCGCAAAGGGCCAGGCCACGGATATTATGATCCACGCCAATTATATTACGAAGAAAAAACAACTCTTGAATGAAATTCTCGCGGAGCGTACCGGCCAGTCCCTGGAAACGATCATGCGCGACACGGAGCGCGACAATTTTATGACGGCCCAGGAAGCGCTTGAATATGGTTTGATTGATAAAATCATTGACAAACGCTGACACAGGAGAGCCCACCGGATATACCTCTAGAGAAATGGGTTGGTGATAAGAAATGTCTAATAACGATGAGACACGTGAGCGGAATGTCTGCTGCTCTTTCTGCGGAAAATCGCAGAGCGAAGTCGGACGGCTGATTGCCGGGCCCGGCGTGTATATCTGCGACGAATGCGTCGATCTGTGCGTTTCTGTTCTGCAGGATGAGAGCGGCATGTACAACCGCAAGCAGACCCGCGAACAAGATGGCCCCGTTAAGACGCTGCCGAAGCCGGAAGAAATCAAGCGTCAGCTCGATGAGTATGTGATTGGGCAGGAAAGAGCCAAGATTGCTCTTTCTGTTGCTGTTTACAACCACTATAAGCGCATTTATTTCGGAAAGTCTAATGACGTGGAGCTTTCCAAGAGCAATGTTCTTCTGCTTGGCCCCACCGGCGTAGGCAAAACAATGCTGGCACAGACGCTTGCAAAAATTCTGGATGTGCCGTTTGCCATTGCCGATGCCACCACACTTACGGAGGCAGGATATGTGGGCGAAGACGTGGAAAATATTTTGCTTCGCCTGATTCAGGCGGCCGATTTCAATGTGGAAGCAGCGGAGCATGGCATCATTTATATTGATGAAATTGATAAAATTTCCCGCAAATCGGAAAACCGTTCCATCACGCGCGATGTCAGTGGTGAAGGTGTACAGCAGGCACTGCTGAAAATTTTGGAAGGTACGGTTGCAAATGTTCCGCCGCAGGGCGGCCGGAAACATCCGCAGCAGGAGTTTATTCAGATCGATACGTCAAACATTCTGTTCATCTGCGGCGGTGCGTTTGATGGTTTGAATAAAATCATTGAGCGGCGCTCTGCTTCCTCTTCGCTTGGTTTTGGCGGTGAGGTTCACAGCAAAGAAGAACTCGAAACGCTGGATTGGATGAAAGATGTCGTCCCGCATGATCTCGTGAAATACGGCTTGATTCCGGAACTGGTTGGCCGCCTTCCTGTGATTGCATCCCTGGAAGGCCTCAGTGAGGATATGCTCGTACAAATTCTCACCGAGCCGAAAAATTGTCTTGTGAGCCAGTACAAAAAGCTTTTTGAGCTTGATAAGGTCGAACTGGAATTTACTGACGGCGCGCTGCACACCATTGCGCGCGAAGCAATCGAACGCAAGACTGGTGCGCGCGGGTTGCGTGCCATCATGGAAGATTTGCTCACGCCTTTGATGTTCCGCGTACCCACAGATTACACAATCGAAAAAGTTGTGGTAACAGAAGAAGCCGTCAAAAAAACAGGCGAACCGCAATTTGTGTACGACAACGACAGAAAACCTGTTAAGATTAAAATCAGTTTACAAAAGAAGCGCGGTCACAGGGAACCTGCGTAACGCGCAAATGGATTGGCTGCTGCATAGAGGCGGGGGGCCCCGTGTGCGGCAGCCATTTTCTCAACAGGAGGAATATCCATGAGCAATACACCCAATTTGAAAATCCCGGTTCTCGCACTTCGGGGACTTGTGATTTTCCCCAATATGATGATTCAATTTGATATTGGAAGAAAGAAGTCCGTTTTAGCTTTGGCAGGCGCTATGGAGGGCGAACACCTCATTTTTCTAGATGCACAGACGGATCTGCAGGAGGGGGAGCCCTCCAAGGAGCAGCTGTGCCGAATGGGTGTGGTGGCAAGGATCAAGCAGGTCATCCGCCATTCGGAAGAAGGTGTGCGCCTGTTTGCGGAAGGCCTTTATCGCGCCAGCCTTGAAAAGGTCACCCAGGAAGTACCCTATCTGGAGGCTGAGGTGACAAAAGCAGAAACGCTCCCGTATCGTTCCACCGTCACCACGGAGGCCCTGATTCGTCAAACGCGAATGGTGTTTGAAGATTACGCACAGAACTATGCCAAAATTGCACCGGATATCCTGTACAGCGTCATGCAGATGAAGGACTGCGGAAAGCTGGCAGACTATATCACAGCAAACATCTCGCTGGAGTATGATAGAAAACAGGAAATTCTGGAAGAACTGCATCCGGTCAAGCGCCTGAGGAAACTGATTCACATCCTGGAAGAGGAAATCAAGATCATTGCCATCGAAAATGAAATTCAGGAAAAGACAAGGGAACAGGTGGACGAGAGCCAGCGAGAATACTATCTGCGTGAGCAGATGAAAACCATCGCTTACGAATTGGGAGAGGATGATAATCCTCAGGAGGAAGCCGATGAACTCCGGGAGCGCATTGAAAAACTGAATTTGCCGAAGGAACAGAACGATAAGCTGATAAAGGAATGCGATCGACTTTCCAAGATGCCTGTCGGCTCCCATGAAGGAAGCGTCATTCTGACATACCTGGAAACCTGCCTGGACCTCCCGTGGAATACCAGAAGCAAAGAAAACATTGATCTCAAACGTGCGGAAAAGGTCCTGGACGCGGATCATTACGGACTGAAAAAGGTAAAGGAGCGCATTTTGGAAGCCCTGGCCGTGAAGAAGCTTGCCCCGGAAAATAACGGGCAAATTATTTGCTTGGTAGGCCCTCCCGGTGTCGGAAAGACCTCTATTGCCCGCTCTATTGCCAAGGCCATTGGCCGGGAATACGTGCGCGTTTCCCTTGGCGGCGTGCGTGATGAATCCGACATTATGGGCCATAGGCGTACTTACATTGGCTCTATGCCGGGCCGCATCATTGCCGCATTGCGTCAAGCGAAGGTGAAAAACCCTCTTATTCTACTCGATGAGGTTGATAAGCTGGGAAGCAGCTATCGGGGCGATCCTTCCTCCGCTCTGTTGGAAGTGTTGGATTCCGAACAGAATGTGGCGTTTTATGACCATTACATTGACATGCCGTTTGACCTGAGCGAGGTTCTGTTCATTACAACTGCCAATGATTACAGCGCCATTCCGGCGCCGCTGCTGGACAGAATGGATGTTATCACGCTTGGCAGCTATACGCACGAGGAAAAATATCAAATTGCCTCTCGTCACCTGATTCCCAAACAGCTGAAAAAGAACGGGATTCCTGCGAAAGCATTGAAACTGACGCCTGCCGCCTTGCATGCGCTGATTGACGGTTACACGCGTGAGGCTGGTGTGCGCACGCTGGAGCGTCAAATCGCTTCCATCTGTCGCAAATGCGCCAAAACCGTGGTGAAAGATCCCTCCGCCAAAATTTCTATCACTCCGAAAATGCTGGAAGAGCTTTTGGGCCCGCAGCGCTTTAAGCCGGAGAAAGCAAATGGCAAGGATGAAATCGGCCTTGTGAATGGGCTTGCCTGGACAAGTGTGGGCGGTGAATTGCTCCCGATTGAAGCGGCCGTCATGGAAGGAACCGGAAAGATCGAACTGACGGGTTCTCTGGGAGATGTGATGAAAGAATCTGCGCAAACGGCAATCAGTTGCATCCGTGTGCGCGCCGAAAAGCTTGGGATTCCCACCGATTTTTATAAGAAATTTGACATTCACATTCATGCACCGGAAGGCGCCATCCCTAAAGACGGTCCTTCCGCGGGCATTGCCATGGCCACAGCCATCACGTCCGCCCTGTGCGGCACGCCGATCCGTCACGATATCGCCATGACAGGGGAAATCACCCTTTTGGGACGCGTTCTTCCGATCGGAGGACTGCGCGAAAAAACTATGGCTGCCTATCGCAGCGGAATCAAAACCGTTTTGATTCCGAAAGACAATGTGCCGGATCTGTATGAAGTGGATCCTGTTGTGAAACAACACGTTCAATTTGTGCCGGTAGAACAAATTGAACAGGTCTTGCAGAAAGCTCTTGTAAAAGCCCCTGACCACATCTACACGGAACCGCATGCCGGCAGAAAGAAGGAGGGATCTGTTCCCGCCTTGCCGACAGTGGAGTCCACAGGAGGCGCAGGCTATCCGATTCCGGGAATGCGCCAATAAAATAGCAGGAGATTCGTGATGAACTATCAGAATGCAACTTTTGAAGGTGCTGCGGGAACAGCGGAACAGCTCCCCGCGGCCGCAACACCTGAGATCGTCTTTTCCGGAAAATCAAACGTGGGGAAGAGCACGCTCATCAACAAACTTCTCAATCGAAAAGGACTTGCACGTGTTAGCTCTACTCCCGGGAAAACGGGTACCATTAACTTTTATACGCTTTCCGGCTGTCGTTTTGTCGACTTGCCCGGGTATGGGTATGCAAAGGTCTCCAAACAGGAAAAAACACGCTGGGCACAGCTGGTGGAAGGATATTTGGCCGCATCGCGTCCTATTGTCCTTGTGTGCCAACTGCTGGACATGCGTCACGACCCCACTGCAGATGATCTGCACATGATTCAATATCTGTTGGATTGCGGTCTTCCGTTTGTGCTGGTGGCAACAAAAAGTGATAAACTGAATCAAAAGCAGCGTGCGGAGCGCCTGCAGAAATTTGCTGAGTGCTTTAAAGAAATCCCTGATGTACCATTTTTTCCGTTTTCAGCACAAAACGGAGAAGGTGTGGAATCTCTCCGGAGCCTGATTGAGAAATCTTGTGCAGAAGGTTAAAAGGCTATTCATTTGCGCTTTACTTTTTAACTTTTTTGTGCTAAAATGGTGTCGTCTTGAAAAGAGAGGAGGGAGATTTTGAATTCAAAAATCAAGGATGAAAGTGTGGATTTTCTCTTTCAAGCCATTCTCTCCCTGAAAACAGTGGACGAGTGTTACAACTTTTTTGAGGATCTTTGCACCGTACCAGAGATCAAAGCCATGTCACAGCGGCTTTTGGTGGCTCATATGCTGAGTACAAAAAAGGTGTACAGCGATATTGTGGCTATTACAGGCGCTTCCACTGCCACGATCAGCCGCGTGAATCGATCCCTGAATTATGGCTGCGATGGGTATGAGCTTGTATTCAGCCGCCTGGACCAGAAAAAGAATGAGGAAAATACATGAGCTATAACGTATTCGCACGGTACTACGACGCGTTAACGGCAAATGTGGATTATGAGATGATGGCCGACTATTTGTGCGCTCTCCTGGAACGGGAGGGCCATAAAGCCGGCCTTACTCTTGATCTGGCATGTGGAACGGGAAACCTCACGCTTCAGCTTGCTAAAAAAGGAATTGACATCTACGGCATAGACGCTTCTATGGATATGCTTTCTGTTGCACAGGAAAAGGCAGCGGAGGCTGGTTGTTCGATCCTTTTTCTTTGCCAGAAAATGCAGTCGTTGGACCTGTATGGAACCGTTAACACCGTTTTTTGCTCGCTTGACAGCATCAATCATCTTGTGACGGAACAGGATGTAAAACAAGCGTTCCAGCGTGTTTCTCTGTTTTTGGAAACAGACGGATATTTTGTCTTTGATCTGAATACGCTCTATAAACACCGGTGCGTATTGGGGGAAAATGCTTACGTTTATGATTTAACGGATGTATTCTGCGCCTGGCAGAATCATTTTGAGGAAGCAACAGGCCGTGTTCTTGTTTCTCTGGATTTTTTTGAAAAAAAAGGGAAACTGTATGAAAGAAGTTCGGAAGAATTTTTTGAACGCGCTTATCCACTGGAACAGGTTACCGGTTGGCTTGAAGAAGCCGGTCTGGCGCTTTGCGCCATTTACCGCAGCGGTTCCTTTGAACCGCCTGCTCCGAATACAGAACGCGTCACCATTGTGGCGAAAAAGAAAAACGAGGAGACTCTGAAAACATGACCGACCATTTGATCCGCTGCATTACACACGACGGTTCCATCATGGCAGCCGCCGTGGATTCTACTTATATTGTGGCGGCTGCTCAACAAATTCATCACACGTCACCTGTTGCTACCGCTGCTCTGGGAAGGCTGCTTTCAGGCGCTGCTTTGATGGGCTCCCTGTTGAAAAAAGAAGGGGCTTCTGTGACGCTTAAGGTAAACGGGGGAGGGCCTTTGGGCACGCTCACAGCAATTGCAGACTCTGCGGGGAACTGCCGCGGCTTTCTGGAACATCCTGAGGTGGATCTGCCGGTTCGGGAAACCGACGGGAAGCTGGATGTAGGAAGGGCCGTGGGCAGCAGTGGCCTTTTGGGGGTTATTAGAGACAACGGAGAAGGCCAACCTTATACAGGCCAGGTAGAACTGCAATCCGGTGAACTGGCAGAAGATTTGAGCTACTACTTTGCCGTCAGCGAGCAGATTCCCACCATCTGTGCCCTCGGTGTTCTGATTGACAAAACGGATTCCCGCAGGCTTCTGGCCGGTGGCTTGTTAATTCAAGTGCTGCCCGGTGCTTCAGAAGAGGCCATCGAAAAACTGGAGGCAAACGCCGCAAAGCTTCCGGCTGTTACAACCATGCTCGCACATGGGATGTCGATTGAAGAGATGTGCCGCACGGCGCTGCAGGGCTTTGAGATAGAAATATTGGATGATACACCGGTTTATTATGCCTGCCCTTGCAGCAGAGAGCGCGTTCTGCGCGCTTTTTCCACGCTTCCTCTAGAAGACTTGCTTACGCTACCCGATAAAGCGACCGGCCTAGCAGAAGCCCGCTGTCAGTATTGTGGGAAAGTCTATACCTTTGATCGCGAAGAGCTGGAAGCGCTTGCAAAAAAATTAGAAAAGTTTGAGTTTACCTGTTGACAACAAGAAAATTCTATTGTATAATAGCAACCGTCGCTGAGAGACAGCGACAAAACGGGAGCATAGCTCAGCTGGTTAGAGCACCTGCCTTACAAGCAGGGGGTCATAGGTTCGAGTCCTATTGTCCCCACCATTATGATGGCCCGGTAGTTCAGTTGGTTAGAACGCTAGCCTGTCACGCTAGAGGTCGACGGTTCGAGCCCGTTCCGGGTCGCCACTTTTGCCTCTGTAGCTCAGTTGGTAGAGCAGGGGACTGAAAATCCCCGTGTCGGTG
>CAKNKY010000018.1 GCA_930987725.1 uncultured Anaeromassilibacillus sp.
TTTCCTACATCAGGGGGGACTTTGTCTATTGTCCGTTTTTACTGGACCTGTTCAAGAGCGCGCAGGGAGCTGTTTGATCAGGAAAGGGAAGCTTCCGGCAGGGATTTTTCTTTCTCTGTGGGGGACGCCACGGCGTCCATTTCAAACCAGAATGTCGAGCCGATCCCTTCCCTGCTCTGCACGCCGTATGCGCCGCCGTGCAGATCCAAAATCATTTTTACAATGGCAAGGCCCAGACCGGTGCCGACCTGTGCGCGCTTGTGCGCTTTGTCCACCTTATAATAGCGTTCCCAGATATCGTTAAGCTTATCCTGCGGAATGCCTTCTCCCGTATCGGAAACAGAAATGCGCACCTTCCCCTCCTCCACACGCTGGCGGAGAATGACGGACTTGTCGTTTCCCGTGTAGGTCATCGCATTGTTGACAAGATTATAAACCACCTGGGATATTTTGAGTTCGTCAGCGCAGATATAGACGTCCTCGGAAGCGTAGAACACAATGTGGTAATCGGTCATTTTGCTATACCGGGTCAAGATGCCGCGCACGCTGGCCGTCAGGTTATATACGCGCTTTTCCAGAGAGACAACTCCCGCCTGCAGCTTCGAAAGATCGAGCACATCATTCACAAGGGTGGAAAGCCTCGTTGCCTCATCGATGATGATCTGAATGTTCTCCGGCGTATTCTCATCCGGCAGATCCCGCATAACCTCGGCATATCCGGTGATGAGCGTGAGCGGTGTGCGCAGGTCATGAGAAATATTTGCCACCAGATCGCGCTGCAGTTTTTCCGTCTTTGAAAGCTCTTGCGCAGCATAGTTCAGTGTGTCGGAAAGTTCGCTGATTTCCCGATATCCCCCGCCGTCAAACCGCACATCATAGTTACCCTCTGCAAGCGACTTGGCTGCCGCATTCAGCAAGGAAACCGGCCTGCCGATCTTACGCGAAAGAATAAAGGCCAGAGACAAACCCATGACTACCATGATGAGGCTCACGGTGAGAAGCTGATACCGAAGCGTTTCCACCGTGGCTCCCACAGGGCTGATCACGGAATTCATCAGGACCATGAGCTGCTTGCCGTCACTGCGCGTGACAATCTGAGCGAAGATCATAATTTCGGAGGGGTCCTCTTCCCGAATGGCCACATCGTCTCCGAAAATAGTGATCTGAGGGCGAATTTGCTGGGGGAAGCGCTCAAAATAAGAGCCGCCGTTTTGCGCCGTGACGGTGTACACCATGGCGAGTTCCCAGCTGCTCAGCCGGTGAATCACACAGTTTGGCAGCGCATTTTCCGAATACAGGCGGTTCCCTTCCCCATCACAGACAATGCTGCAGATCTGGTTGTCAATGGCAATCCGCTGCAGTTCATCCTGCAGGGATGCAAAGTTGATATTCCCGCAGATTTCATAGGAGGAGGCTTTGATCTCGTTGACCTTGATAGCTTTGTAGAAGGCATCGAGAAACACGACTTGAAACACCCACAGCAGTAAGAGAATAACGCCGGTGAACAGCGCAAAGCTGCCGAAAATCCGCCACTTGACACTGACAGGCCCGTGCACCTTACGCTTCAAAGCGATACCCGACGCCGCGCAGCGTCACGATGAACTTGCTGTAAGGGCCAAGGCTTTTTCGCAGAAGCTTGATATGGGTATCGAGTGTGCGATCGTCCCCATAGAAATCATACCCCCAGACATTGGTGATGAGCTTTTCGCGCGTGAGGGCAATGTTTCGGTTGTTCGCCATATAAAACAGCAGATCGTATTCTTTTGGAGAGAGATCCACCTTTTTCCCGTCTACCGTCACAATTCTGCCTGTAAAATCAATTGTGAGGCCTTCAAAGCGCACAATGTCCTTGGAAAATTCTTCCTTGCTGGGATGCACTCGCTTCAAAATGGCATTGATGCGCATCATCAGTTCTTTCGGCGAAAAGGGCTTCACCACGTAATCGTCTATGCCGAGCTCGAATCCATGGATTCTGTCATATTCCTCGCCGCGCGCGGAGAGCATGAGAACGGGCGCATGGCAGTATTTCCGCAGCTCTTTCACGGCGGAAAAGCCGTCCAGTTCCGGCATCATGACATCCATGATGATGATGTCATAATCATCTGGGTGTTCCCGGCACATTTCAACAGCCTGCATGCCGTTCTCCGCTTCAAACACGGCGTTCCCCTCAAACACGGCGTATTTTTTGATGAGGTTTCGGATGTTTTCTTCATCATCTACCACAAGGATCTGATACATAATCGCTCCTTCTTTCAGACTTGTGCAGCAAACGCATCAATTGTCATAAATTCCGGTGGAAAGATAGCGTTCGCCTGTGTCGGGAAGCAAAACCACAATCTGTTTTCCCGCGTTTTCCTTCCGCTCCGCAATGCGGGCAGCCGCCCATACGGCAGCACCGGAAGAAATTCCGGCAAGAATACCATCATTTCTTGCGAGCTCACGGGCTGTTTCAATCGCAGCGTCATCGGGGACGCAGATGATTTCATCGAGCAGGGAAACATCGAGGACCTCCGGCACAAAACCTGCTCCGATTCCCTGAATCTTGTGCGGGCCAGCCTGCCCTCCGGAGAGAACCGGCGAGGAAGCCGGCTCCGCTCCCACCAGCTGAATAGCGGGATTATGGGCTCGCAGGCCGTGGCCTACGCCTGTGATGGTGCCGCCCGTTCCTACACCGGCTACAAAAATATCAACGGCGCCATCCGTATCGCGCCAGATCTCCTGCGCCGTTGTGCGTTCATGGGCTTTTGGATTCTCCGGGTTCGTGAACTGCCCAGCCAGGAAAGCACCTGGAATTTCACGCGCGAGCTGCTCCGCTTTCTCAATGGCACCCGACATGCCCTTTGCCCCCTCCGTCAGCACAACCTGCGCGCCGAGTGCCGTAGCAAGACGACGGCGTTCCAGGCTCATGGTGTCCGGCATGGTGAGAATCATACGGTACCCCCTTGAGGCGGCGACAAACGCAAGGCCAACACCGGTATTTCCGCTCGTGGGTTCAATGATTGTGCCCCCCTTCTGCAGAGCCCCCCTCTTCTCCGCTTCCTCCACCATAGCAAGCGCTACGCGGTCCTTAGCCGAGGAAAGTGGGTTGAAGGATTCCAGCTTTGCCACCAGACGTGCCGAAAGACCGTGCCGTTTTCCGTATCCATCCAAAAGCAAAAGCGGCGTGTTGCCGATCAGTTCTGTAATGCTGTTTGCGATTTTCATGTATCACACTCTCTTTCTGGGGGGCGCAGGCAAACGGCTTGTCTGCTGTTTCCACCATCATGCGTTTTTCAGGAAAAACAAGGACGCACAATACAGCGGCGTCAGGTTTTTCCCTGTTTTTTGTCCATTATAGCATGATTCCATGCACACCGCAATGTATCCATCAAAAAGCAGTGTAACGCAACAGCCCGGAACCTTCCTGAAAAAAGCGGGCATCATCCGGTGTGCACGCACCGGATGATGCCCGCTTTCCATCTGTTCAGAGAGTTTTCCGCCTGACAGGGAAACGGAAAACGATTCAGAGCTGGCCGCCCAAACGGTAAACCTTTGCCGATTGCTTCCGACTGCGAAGCGTTCCAATCACAGTCGGTACGGCGCCAAGCAGCACGAAAAGATAAAGAAGAACAAGATTTCCGGCATAAGAGCCGGAATCAATGGCGCCCTCCGCCATCAGATAGGAGATGGCGCGGAATGACGTAAAGAAATCCGTGCCGAGAGAACGGGACACCACAATGGCCCAATCGAGCCGATCTCCGACGAAGGTCATCACAAGCATAATCACGCAGGCAATGCCAATGCCTTTGTTGCTCAGCTTTCCGCCAAGCAATTCATACCCTTTCAGTGTACAGACCGCCATAATAACGCCGGAAATAGCCGCCACATAGCCGAGCTGGCTCAAAATGATAATGCACACAACACCCAGGAGGGAACCAAGAAGGGCACCCACCGTTCCGCTCACGACATTTTCCTTTTTCTGTTTGGATTCGCTCTGCGCCGCCGTTTGCCGCTGCTGAATCGCGGCAAAACAATCCGGGCAAAGCTCTGCGTAGGCGCCGCCAAGATAATAGGGGGAAACCGGAAGCTCCTGCCTGCCGCAGGCCTGGCAGCAATTCCGGAAGCCGTTTCCGCGCAGAAAATCGGTGAACGCCTGGAGCGCACCCACCAGAGTGTCGCGCAGTTTGTTTTGATTGGCTGTGTTTTTTAATGCCAGTGTGACAAGATTTCCGTTTTGCGTCAGTGTGATAGAACCCGGCACGCTTTTGCAGAAAGCTTTGCATTCCTCCTGAGTGAGCGGCGGTGCCGGACGGTTGACACCGGCAAGGATGGACAGCGTATAAGGGTAGGATCCGTTTGCCGCAGCAACCAAAATCTCATATCCTGCGAAAACCCCATACAATGCTCCGTTCTCCATATCCATGGAAAGGCCAGCGGCCTGCGCAAGGCGTTCGTAATTCTCTTTTACCTTTCTGTTCATTCATTCTCCCCATTTCCTGTTTTTTCATCAGGCGGACCGGGTAACCAGGCACCCTCTTACCTCATTCACACAAAAGTCCTTCAGAGAAACCGCACAAAGGCTTTGTGCACTTTCCTCCTACAAGAGAGTCCAACAGCCAACAAATTTGCGTTGCACCGTTCCCTTTTGGGAATGTTCTTTTTTAGTTTAGCATAAAAAGCTGAAAAAGGAAAGAAAAAGAGATTTTATATACAACGTTAAAACCTTAAAATTTCTCACGGCTGCCACGGTTCACGACTCAGCCATTTTCCATTCGTGAAATCTGGAATAGCCATGGGCGCGCCGCCGAGCGCCACGCTCTGTTCACTCAGACAGGAAACGCTCATCCAGGCCGCCGCGTCATAGACATCGATTGGCGCAGGCGCTTTTTCCGATACGGCATGGAAAAAAGCATCCATCTCGAGCCAGTCCATTCCATCGTGTCCGCCGCGCACGCCCCGCTCGAGATATGCTTTCCATACCGGGTGATCGTACGCTTCGCGGTATGCGTCCGCACAGCCCCATTTTTCTCTCCATTTGAAGTCAAAGGCATTGTCCTGGCCGTCGAGAAATACACTGTGATTATCTTCCATATACATGCCGCGTGTTCCCTGCACATGGAAACCGCGGGAGTAAAAGCGGGGCAGCGTTGTATCCAGCGTGATGCAGATTGTTTCACCGCGCGCGCATTTCAGGACGGTTGTGACAACGTCCCCCTGCGCATAGGGAAGCTGAGCGCCGTCATAAGAAGCTCCCTTTTCACGCTGCAGATAGTCATGCAGGCCTGCCGCTTTCGAAGCCATGGAGACAAGCGAAACAAGACGGTTTCCGCGGTTGATATCCAGAATGGTTGCGATGGGGCCGAGTTCGTGCGTGGGATAATTCTCACAGCAGCGCGCACGGTAATTGCGGAAGCGATAATGGCGGTTTTCACGGCCGAAGGAAACTTCATCGCGCAGATCGTGCCGATATCCTCCCTGGCAGTGCACAATTTCGCCAAAAAGGCCCTGGCGCACCATATTCAGAATCATGAGCTCGTCTCTTCCATAGCAGCAGTTTTCCAACAGCATGCAGGGTGTGCCGGTCTCCTCAAATGTGCGCACCAGTTTCCAGCAGTCGTCAAGCGAATAGGCGCCGCCAACCTCCATGCCGGTATATTTTCCGGCCCGCATGGCAAAACAGGCAAGGTTGATGTGATCGTCCCAGGGCGTCATGAGAAGGGCCGCGTCCACATCAGGCCGGTCAATCGCTTCTCGGCAGTCCGCCGTGGAAAACGGTGCCGGGCGGCCTGCTTCCTTGATTTTTTGCACCGCTCTGTCACGCCGATCTTCGTAAACATCACAGACGGAAACAACCTCCACTTCCCTGCGGGGAAGCAGGCAGTCGTGCAGCATACTGATGCCGCGATTTCCCAACCCAATTAAGGCAATTCCAATCTTTTTTTCCATAACAGCTTTCTCCTTTTTATTTTGGCTTCTCATTTTCCATAGAAAAAGAAAACGGTGTCACAATAAAGACAAATCCATTCTTTCTCTTACTATAAAGGCGGATGACAAATCAAAAATTAAAATATATTTCACATTTTTCTTCGCAATCATCTTGTTCTTTTTTCCCGTTTCTGATATTCTAGAAACAGAAAAGGAATTTATTGCCGCGGCACAGAAAGCATCCAGAAAACAGGTTCTCCTTTTCGCTTCTTTTCTGTCTTTTCGCAGTTCTCTTTCTGGTTGGAAACGCGGCGTTTATGGAACAACAATCCCTTCACTCTGCAGCGAAAAAGCTGCCAAACAGCAACATGGAAAGGAAGAATGATTGATGAGTGAGAGCGAGAAAAAACGTGTACGCCGTCCGGCCGCTGAACGCGCTGCGGAAATCGATTCCAAAGTGGAAGCGCTGAAGGAGTCTATCGCGGAAACGGAACAGAAGAAACAGGAAACAGCCGCCCTGTTTGATCAGAAGATTGCCAGAATTCAGGCAAAGATCAAAACATTGCAGGCGCAGAAGGACAAGATACTTTCTCCCAAAAAGGGGCGCAAACCGCGCCGAACCAAGAAACAGAAGATCCAGGAAATCCTGACACAGGCGTCAAAATCCGGCCTGAAGCCGGAGGAAATTGCCGATCGGCTCGGCGTTTCCCTTTCCGAGTGATCCGTTGTTTTCATATGATAAGGAGCAGCCTTTGGGCTGCTCCTTATTGCTTTAATATGCTTTAGCGAAACGACAACCCCCGGCTGAGCCGGGGAGAGTAAAAAAGCTTTAGATTCAAGCATCGAGCGAAGCGAGAAAAAAAACAACAACATTACTATTATCAGGAAGTTGATCTTAGATGAACAGTGCCCGTTTACGGGCTGTGGGGCAAGTGATGCAAGAGACGGATTTTTCAGTGCCTCTTTAGAGGCTTGCCGGTACGATGCCCTTCTAGGGCTTCCTCAAGCCCCCGGCTTTGCCGGGGGTCATGACTTTTTACATCCGGCAGGCGCCATCTCTCGAAAAGTGGAAGGTGGATTGGTAAAATGCCCGCACGGCACGGCAAAAATGACCGATATCTTCCGTGCCTGCCGTTTCAACTGCGGAATGCATGGCAAGCTGTGCCAGCCCGATATCCAACATCGGGCTGGACACGGTGTGTCCCTGCAGGTTGCCGAGCGTAGAACCGCCGGGCATATCTGCCCGGTTGGCAAAGCGCTGCAGCGGCACCTCCGCCTGGCGGCAGATTTCCCCGAAAAGTGCCGCGCTCACGGCATCCGTTGTGTATTTCTGACTGGCATTCACCTTAACCACGACACCACCGTTGAGAACAGGCCCGTTTTCAGGATCCGATTTTTCCGGGTGATTCGGATGGACGGCATGACCGTTATCGGCGGAAAGAATCAGAGAGTTGGCTGCTGCCTGATAATAAGATTGACGGCTCAGGCCGAGTGCGTCCCAAATGCGGGAGAGGGTATCAGGGAGGAAGGATCCCTGCGCTCCCTGGCGCGTGGAGGAGCCCACTTCCTCACTGTCGAGCATGCCCCACACGGCGAGGACATCTTCCTCCGCTTCCGATTCCAGGAAAGCAAGGAGGGAACTGCCCGCGCATTCCAAATCATCGATACGGGGGCTCATGAAAAATTCGCCCGCAGGGCCTACACGTACGGCTTTCTGGCGCGGCGTCAGGCTGAGATCCCAGGAAAGGATGTCAGTCGCCTGGAAGAGACCGGCTTCCGAAGCGAGCAGCTCGCGGAGGGAACTGCTGTTTTCCGTCCCGTAAAGAGGCTGCAGATCGACCTGCGGATTCCATTTGCGTCCGTCGTTGGTTGAGCGATCAAAATGGATGGCAACGCTCGGGATAACGAGCAGATCCTGATCCGGGCAGACCAGCCTTGTCTCAATCCCTCCCGGCGTGCGAACAACCACACGGCCCGCAACCGTGAGCGGCCTGTCCAGCCAGGAACCCATGATCATGCCGCCATAGCCCTCAGTTTCCAGTTTCCTGTAAACGCCCTGTTTCAGGTCAAGGTTTTTGACACGCCAGGACGGTGTATCTCCATGCGAAAGGACCATGCGCCAGCCGTCGATTCGGCAGACTTTCGGCAGGCGGAATGCCAAGACTGCGGAACCGTTCCTCGTCGTGTAATACCGGCCGCCTGGTGCAAGGTCCCACGGCGCACATTCCTCCAGGCGGCGATACCCTGCCCTTTGCAGCCGATCCGCCGCTTCGGAAGCGGCATGCCATGGGCTAACACCGGCATCAATAAAGTCAAGTACGGATTGGATTTGATCCATATTTCAGGGGTTCCTCCTTTTCTTCACACAAAAAGAGGGCTGCCGGGCCGGTGGCCGAAATCGGCAGCCTCATTTTTCATAGCAAATACATCATGACGGTGCAAAGCAAACCGATCCCGAATACACGGAAGGAAGCTCGTCTCAACCGTATACTCTTGTGCCGTACGGCTCCACCTGCACACGGCCCTGCACCGTTTCCCCGGTGTAAAGATCGGTTTTTGCTTCGCCCAAAACGATTTCTGCCGGCTCGGCGCTGTAGTTCAGCACAAAATAAAAGCGGTGGCCATCCTTTTCCCGCACGGCTATCTCACAGCATTCCGGAACTTCCACCACATTGCGGTAAGGCTCCGCAACGCCGAGCCTGCGCAGGAATACGGCAGCCGTTTCCTCCGGGAAGGTTGTGCCGAACGAATAGACGCTGCCTTTCCCCACCCTGTTCACCAGAAGGCCGGGCGTACCGGCGTAATAGCAGTTTTCATACCAGCCGAGGACCTCTGCCTGCTCTCCGATGGCGTCGAGCTCATCGCTGAACACGGTAACTTTCAGTTTTTCGCCCTCCCAATCGACAACGATATGCTTGTCCTCCGGGCCTACGGGTGTATACTCCGGCACATCTGCCCCTGTGAGTTCGCGGAAAACACCCGGCAGCAGATCCATGACGCAGCGGCCGTTCAGATCTTTGATCCCGCTGCGGCAGCCGAACACCAGGGTCCCGCCGTTTTCCACGTAGCGCTGCAACAGGTCCGCGCGGGTTTTGGACGCAAGCATGGGATGGGGATAAAAGATCACACTGTACCGGCTGAGATCCGGGGCAGGAAGCTCATCTGTGAGATAGACAAAATCCACCGGCGTGTGCGCATGCTGGGCGGCTGCATAAATACCCTGGCTGCTGACGGCCTCGATCGTGCGGTGCCAGACATCCTCCTGGGCATTCCAGATGTTGTCGAAATCCTTAATCACCGCAACCTTTGCCTCGTAGTGAGCGCCGGCCACCGGCTTGAGCGACTGGAATTTTTTGTGGATTTCCTTCACTTCGCGGAGACGGCGGTTGTCACGGGAGGAATAATCCAAAATGCCGTGCCAGTAGATTTCCGTGCCGAACGTGCATGTGCGCCAGCGGAAATAACTCACATAATCCGCGCCGTGGGCCACGCTTTGCATCGTCCACAGCGTGATCTGCCCCGGCTTGGGTGTGGGAGCCATGCCGCTGTGTGTCTGACCGTTTGCACCGGACTGCTGCTCCATAATGCCGAAAATCGGGCTGATGGAGCGGACTTCCGCGAGATGGCGGCTCCAGTTTCTGTCGCGCAGGCTGCGCGGGTCCGGCGTACCGCCGGTCATGTTCGCAAAGTTCGGATAGGAGTCATACATCATGAAATCCAGGCTTTCCGCATTCATGGCATGGTTGTCCACGTTTGAGAAAATGCCGTTCGTCGTGATAAAATCACCAGGCTTGAGGTAGCGGCGGAGAATGTCGCTCTGCAGCTTCACAAAGCCGCGGGCGCTGTGGGAAACAAAGCGCGTGTAATCGAGCAGCAGGTGAATGTTAACGTTGTTTACGGTGGGTCTCGGAATGTGAATTTCGCTCCAATCCGAATAAGTCTGATTCCAGAAAACCGTTCCCCATGCATCGTTCAGTGCATGGAGCGTGCCGTATTTCTCCTTGACAAACGCACGGAACGCTTTATCATCGCTCTGAGAATAAAAAACATCCGTCTCGCAGTTGATCTCGTTGTCAATCTGCCAGCCGATGATGCACGGGCGGTGCGCAAAATGCTCCGCAAACCGTTCCGTGATCAGGGCAGCCTTTTCCTGATAAACGGGGGAATTGTAATTATAGTGGCGGCGGCCGCCATGGCGGTAGATCACACCGTCAATCCGGGCATTCAAAACCTCAGGGTATTTTTCCGTCAGCCAGGCCGGCGGCGTGGCAGTGGGCGTGCAGAAAATCACCTTCATGCCCATCTTTTCTGCCACATCCAGGAAGCGATCGAAGAAATCAAAGGTAAACGTGCCCTCTGTGGGCTCCACCTTGTTCCAGGCAAATTCGGCAATACGGATTACCTCGATCCCGTTTTCCAGCATGCGGCGAAGATCTTCCTCCCACATGGTTTCCGGCCAGTGCTCCGGATAGTAACAGGTGCCGAGCGTCAGCTTTTCTCCATCGATCAGATTCAAATTCAGAAACCTCCCTTTTCCATGCGGAATCCTATCTGCTTCGGAAGCAGAGGGGATTCCTGTGTGGCATATTGCAAGGCAATCTTATCACAGAAGGAGGTAAAAGTCTATTGCTTTCTTTCCTTTTCCGGTTTATGTGCTGCCTTTCTTGCGAACGGCTTTTCTTTTTTGTATAATAGCAGCGGAATAAGATCGCCTGCACTGCGCCTGGCGGGAAAGGAATGCAAATGAACCGGATTTCTTACGGATTGAATGCAAACCAGCTCAAGGCGATCGCCGTGGCAGCCATGGTAATTGACCATGCGGCGGCTTATCTTCTGCCGGCTTCCTTCCCTTTTTCCTGGGAAATGCGGCTCATTGGGCGAATCACCGCGCCAATCATGTGTTTTTTTATCGCGGAAGGATATGCCCACACCTCAAACCTGCGGCGCTATGCCCTGCGGCTCCTCTTTTTTGCCGCCGTCTCTCACATTCCGTTTCTGCTCCTGCATGGCGGACTGTCTCATTTTTTTGAGACAACCGGTGTCATCTGGACGCTTTTGATGGGTCTGCTCGCTTTATCGTTCGGAAAAGAGGAACGGCTCCCGCTGTGGGTGCGGATGGGGCTTGTCCTTGCCTGTTGTGTGTTGGCCTTCCCGGCGGATTGGGGATGGATCGGCGTTCTTTGGGTGTTTGGCTTCGGCATGTGCCGGGAAAACAAGGCGCGGGCGGCCGCCGTCTTTTCTGTGGTAGGCGCTCTCTATATCATCCGTGGGTTGTCTGCGCCGCTCAGCCTGTTCACTGTGAGCCGGCTCGGTGTGTTTTTGTCCCTGCCCCTGCTGTGGCTCTATAACGGTAAACACGGATCCCGCAGCCGTGTGCTCCAGGCATCCTATTACTGGTTCTATCCTGTTCATCTTCTGGCAATCTGGGGGATTCGACTTCTGACGCTGTAAGGCCCCGATGCCTGTTATTTCCTGAAAAAGCTCCGCTTCGAAGCATCGAAGCGGAGCTTTTTCAGACATACATTGGCGTAAAGTTTTCAATCGAGATGAAACACCGGTTTGAGATCGATGCTGACCGGGCTGTTGTCCGAATTTGTTGCCATGATATCAGCCATGTAATCCCACCATTTGCGGCAGATGGCTGTTTCTGCGGAAGCATTCCATTTGGCCTCGTCCTCAATCTCTATATAGCCGAACAGCGTAAGTGTCTCCTTGTCGAGATATATGCTGTAATTCCGGCCGCCATATTCATGGATCATGTCTTTCATTTCCGGCCAGAGTGCATTGTGACGTTTTTCATATTCCTGTTCAAAGCCCGGATACAGCTTCATTTTGAACGCTTTGCGAATCATGGTGTTTCCTCCCGTAAAAAACCAAGTTATGCGCCGCATATCATGGACACATGCGCATCGTTCTCTGAAAAAGATCGCTTTCAGGCAAAACGTTCATTCCCGCGCTTTTGTCTGTTCCCCGGAAATACGGTTCTCCCGGGATTTTCCTGCACGCTGCACGAGGCCAATCACCTGGCCGGAAATAGCAACGGTGAGCAGAGAACAGAGCAGCCGGTCCCATGGAAGATAAGAAAGCGAAAGCGACAGCACAATCAGATCCGTGAGAAGATAAGCCCACTGAATCTTCCAATGCAGGCCGTGCGCAAGCACCATCGCCAGGGCGTCATCTCCGCCCGGGGCACCTCCCGCGCGCACGCTCAGCCCGACACCGACGCCGACAAACATGGCGCCGACAACCGCCGCCAGGAGCGGAGCCTGCGCGAGCTGAGGCCAGAGCGGCGGAAAGGACTCCGCCACGGCGTAAAAAAGGGAAAAGCCGCCGCCGGAAACCAGGGAATAAAAAAGGAATTCTTTCCCGAGCAGCTTCCAGCCGAGCGCGTAACAGACGGCATTCATCACCAGACCGGAAACGGAGGGTGAGACGCCGAACCAATGCTGGAGCAGGAGCGTCATGCCGAGGACGCCCCCTTCTGTTACGTTGGACAGGGAATGGACGTTGTACAGACCGAAGGCTAAAATGGCGCTCCCGGCAAGGGCCAGGGCAATCCGCTTCGGCTTCACCTGGGTGAACACAATAACACAACCTTTCTGATATCGAGTGTATCAGAAGGCCCTGTCTTTGTCAACTTTTGGTCAAAACATGCAGACTTATTCTTCTGCCTGCGGGCAGGCGAGCAACCGGAGCACATGCACCATGGCATCCATGCTCTGCACGGGAATGTATTCAAACCGGCCGTGCGCATTGTGACCGCCTGTGCTCAGATTCGGGCAGGGCAGCCCCATATAGGAAAGGCGGGCGCCGTCCGTCCCGCCGCGGATGGGCTGAATGCGCGGCTCCACACCTGCCTTGCGCATCGCCTGCTTCGCGTTCTCAATGAGGAAATAATAGGGCTCGATTTTTTCTTTCATGTTGTAGTAGCTGTCTGTCAGCTCCACTTCCACCGTGCCTTCTCCGTATTCCGCATTGAGGAAAGCGGCAATGCGCAGGAAACGATCCTTTTTTGCTTCAAATTTCTGCCGGTCGTGGTCGCGGATGATATAATGCAGCACAGTTTTTTCCTCGTCACCGCTCATCCGGTTCAGGTGCTGGAACCCTTCATAGCCTTCCGTGCAGGCAGGAATCTCTGCCGCGGGAAGCATATTTTGAAACTGAATGCCAATGAGCAGCGCGTTCTTCATCTTGTTTTTGGCGTCGCCGGGGTGAATATTCAGCCCGTGCACCGTTACCGTTGCAGAGGCAGCGTTAAAGTTCTCATATTCCAGCTCTCCGAGCTTGCCGCCGTCCACCGTGTAGGCATACTGAGCGCCAAAACCGGAAACATCGAACAAATCCGCGCCGCGGCCGATCTCCTCATCCGGCGTAAAACCAAAGCAAAGCTTGCCATGCGGAAGCTTGTCTCGCTGGATTTCCTCCACAAGCGTCATGATTTCCGCAATTCCTGCCTTGTCGTCTGCACCGAGCAGCGTCGTGCCGTCTGTCACAATCAAATCCTGTCCCACGTAATCGCGCAGGGTGGGATAGCGCGCAGGGCTCATGACAATGTGCTCCTTTTCATTGAGTACAATGTCCCCTCCGTCATAGTTCTTTACAATATGCGGCTTCACGCCGGCGCCGGAGGCGTCAGGCGAGGTGTCCATGTGTGAGATAAAGCCGAGGGCCGGAGCGTCAGTTTCACAGTTTGCCGGAAGGGAGCCATAGACATACCCGTTTTCGTCCACCCGGGCGTCTTCCACGCCGAGCGTGTGAAGTTCTTCCACCAGACGGTTCGCAAACGTAAGCTGGTTCGCTGTGCTCGGACAATGGGGATTCTCTTCGCAAGATGTTGTATCAAACAAGACATACTGCAAAAAACGTTCAGATGCTTTCATGATCGAAAGTCCTCCTTTTTACGTCTCTATGGAACAAATTTCGTTCCGTATCACGAAACATTATACTCTCCTTTGCCCCGCCTGTCATCCCTTTTTGTTCCAGGCCAGACCAAGCAGACGCACTGCTTCCGGAATATCCGGGAGCGCGATGCCGGAAAAGCTGAGAGCCAGACTCAATCCCTTCCCATCCTGGCGGGGGCGGACCCGTACACCCTGTTCTGCCGCAAGCCCGCAGAGATGGTTGGCTTCCTCTTCCTGCACCGGCATACGGAAATACAGAGCCGTTTCCTCCAACACAAACGGGATACCCGGAAAGATATCTGAAAGGCATTTCCCCATGGCCTGGCTTTTCGTCGCATACAATTTGCGCAGACGCCGCAGACGGCGTTCCATTTGCCCGCTTGTGATGTAATCTGCAAGCGCAAGCTGCTCGATTTTGGAGGCTGTCTGGTTATAATTGCGTGCCCGCATTCGGTATCGCTCCAGCAATTCGGGAGGCAGGACCATATAGCCGATGCGGACAGAGGGCAGCAGCAGCTTGGAAAATGAGCCGAGATATGCCACCCGGCTGCCGCCCGCCATCCCCCGCATAGCAGGAATCGGCCGGGCACGGTAACGGAGTTCGCCGTTGTAATCGTCCTCCACAAGAACGCCGTCCCTCTCCTGTGCCCAGCGGATCAGCTCAAACCGCCTGCTGGTGGGCATGGCGCTGCCGCTTTTCACCGGTGAAGAGGGGCTGATGTAGGCCAGATCCACATCGCTTTTGCGCAGGGCGGCCGGATCGAGGCCGTTTTCATCGCACGGGAGCGGCACGATTTCCATGCCGAAATCACGGAATATCTGTTCGGCCTGGGCAAAGCCGCGCTCGTCAATGGCCACGCGGTTTTTACCGGCAAGACCGCACAGCAGCGACAGCAGCGGCTGGCTGCCTGCGCCGACAACCACTTCCCCCGGAGTGACAGAGAGGCCGCGCGTGCGTGCCGCATAGCGGGAGAGCGCTTCCCGAAGTTCCGGCTCACCCTGGTGATCTCCATAGGACACTACGCTTTCATGCCGGTTCAGTGCTTCCCGCACATGGCGTCGCCACACGGTAAGATCCACGTTTTCTGCATCCACGCAGTCCGTGCCAAGGTTATACCTGTATTTTGCGGCCAGAAGGATGGGAACAGGTACCGGGCGATGCTGTTCCGGCAACGTGTGAGATTCCCCGGAGCGCACAAAATACCCCTTCTTTGGTTCGCTTTTCAGGTATCCCTCCACGCAGAGCTGCTGATACGCCGCCTCCACCGTGGTGCGGCTGACGCCGAGATCTTCACAGAACCGGCGGATAGACGGCATCCGTTCCCCGTGCTTGAGCTTTCCTGTTTCCATGGCAGTTTTCAGGGAACGATACAGCTTCAGGTAAAGGGGACCTTCCCCGCCGCTCACGTCCAGATAATCATAGGCCAATCTGTACACCTCATTTTTTTACAATCTGTGCATTTCAATATATCCAGTTTTCTTTTATGATAGTACCACACCGCAAGGGAAAAGGCAAGAGCCGCAGGGCGGCCCGAAAATCCCGGCGGCATTCACAGCTCTGCCCTGAGCTGTGCAGCTGAGGGACAGTGAAAGGAAGGAATCTGTCATGCGTATCAACACAACAAAAAAGAGCGGCGCCACCAACCTTGCCCTGACAGGCCTCATGGGCGCTCTTGTTATTGTCGGCACATTCATCAGCATTCCAATCCCGGTGTTGGGCGATCGCACGATGATCGGGCTTGGCAATGTATTCTGCATCCTCTCCGGCCTGCTGCTCGGGCCTGTTTACGGAGGCCTATCGGCAGGCATCGGTTCCGGTGTATTTGACCTGGTGGGCGGCTGGGCCACCAGCGCTCCCACCACGCTGATCAACAAATTCATGATGGCCTTTGTCTGCGGCGTGATTGCGTGGTCCGGCAAGAGCGAAGGGAAAAAGCTGCCCCGCATCATCACGGGTGCAGTCTGCGGCTCTCTCACATACTGCGTGCTGTATCTGCTCAAATCCTTTATTGAGACGAGGCTGGAAGGGAACTCCGCAGAGGCGGCCGCCATTCTGCTCGGCACGAAGGCTGTCGCGACGATCGTGAACGCTGTCATCGCGGATGTCATCGCCGTGCCGCTTTCCATCGGCATCCGCCGCTCCCTCGAATCAAACCGCATGTATCTTGGCCTCGTGGAGACTTCCACACAGCAGTTGGCCGGACATGATTTGCGCAGGATGACCGCATCGATTCTGCTTCTGGGGCAAGCGGTGCTTCAGATTGTCTGTGTGGCGGCTCTGCTGCCCAGTGCGCAAGCGGATGCAGCCGAAGCCGGCACCACCCTGGCAGGCTGGGCGTTCTGGTGTGCTGCGGCTTTCTCTGTGGTGCAGATTGTTTTCGCCGTCCTTCTGGCGCGCAAAGGGGCGAAAATGCTGCCGGAAGCAATGTTCTGCTGCATTGTTTCCCTGCTGCTCTCCCTGCTGTTCATCGTGTTTGCTGTTGCGCAGCCGCAACTGACACAATATCTCCCCATCGGGATCATCTTCCTTGCGGTTCTCATTGCTTCCGTCGTGTTCCTTTCCCCTTCCGGGAAACAGGCGAACACAAAGGTATAAAAGTAGAATACCAAACGTTCATGCAGGACAGCCGTGGTTTGATCCGCGGCTGTCTTTTTTGTCATAAAACATTTACAAATGCGCAAAAGCCGCATGGGGCCTGCATTTCGGCTTTGCCGCCCGGAAATAATGATTGCAGGAAAGAACGGAAACTGGTATAATTACTTTTATACAGCGCAATGAAAACGTGAAAAAACGCGGCTGTTTTGTGTTTTTGATAGAAAGGAATCCGTAAAGGCATGATTCATTTTGAGAGGAAGACACTGCTGAGGGACACGCTCCTTTTCGGCCTTTCCCTGACTTTGCTGATTGCGGCGACATTTTTCGCCTCATTCGGCGGCGATATGTGGTTTTCCCATGCGGCAAACACGGCGCTGGCCGGGACAGTGACACTCAACATTGCGATGCTGGCCTATGTGTTCACAGACATTCGCCGCCGCATTTCCCTGCTGCTTTTCCAGGGGCCGTTCAACCTGCTTTTGTTCGGCCGTGTTTATGTATCGTGGATCCGGGATTATGAAAACCGCCTTCAGCTTCTCGAAGGCAAAACCTTCGAATCGATCTACTGGTCGATTGAAGTCTTAGCCATCTCGCTGGCGGTCGTTTATCTTGCCTATCGGGCGGGCGGTTTCCTGCTGCGCCGCCGTGAGACGTCGCTTGCCACAGAGGGGGCGCGCCGGATTCTGGACAATCCCATCATTCCGATTGTGCGTCAGTTGAGCCGCTGGGCGTTATACGTCAGTTCGCTGGCCTCCTTTTTTTCTCTCGGCAACACCATTCTTTTTGTGCTCCGGAACGGCTATCTCACCTCGTTTACGGAAACGGCCGGTGTTCCCTCGATTATCAGCCGGTTTTCCCTGTTTTTTACGCCGACATTTGCCGTTTTTCTGGCCACCATGCCGTCTCGCAGGCAGCTCCGCCTGCCTATGTGCGTGTATGGCGTGTATCTTCTCGCCTCGCTGTTCACAGGCCGCCGCAACACCATTGTGACAAACCTGTTGATGCTGGCGTTGTATGTTATTCTGCGCGATAATCTTTTGCCAAAGGAGAAGCGAATCCTCACAAAACGCCTTGTGGCACTTGTGTGCGTACTGGGCGTGGGCGGCATGTATCTGCTGCAGATGGTGGCCTATATCCGCTCCGGTTCGGCAGCCGGAGGATCTCTGCTGAACACGCTCGTGAGCTTCATTGATTCCCAGGGTGCGAGCTTCCGCGTGATGGTGAAAACATTTGACTACGGCGAATATCTCGACACAGCCAACGGGTGGCGGTATCTGTTCTTTCCGCTCGAACTTTTCCTGAATAACAATTCCATCGGGCAGTCCGTGTTTCACACCACTCCTATTCTCACGTTGCAGACGGCAGAATTTGCGGAGCACACGTACAGCTACTCCCATGTGATCACCTACCTGGTGGATCCTGCAAAGTTTTTGCGCGGCGAAGGCTTCGGCACCTGCTATGCTGCGGAAGCCTATGTGGCGTTCGGTATCGGCGGCGTGATCGTCGTCAGCGCCGTGATTGGTCTTGCCTTCCGCTGGTTTTCCAGCATGCTCAGTCACTCGTGGCCTGCGGCGGCGCTCGGCCTAATCGCTGTGAGGAGTTTTGTGTATCTGCCGCGAAACTATGCCCTGATCTGGATCACAGATGTGTTTAATATCACATATCTATGCTTTATCCTGGGACTTTACCTGGCGGCACAACTTCTTCTCTTTCTCGGCACGCGTCTGCGCAAAGCCCCGGTTCCTCCGGAGGTGAGTCCATGAATAAAAAAAGGGGAGGCGTCCTGCAGGATGCCCTGAGCACCTTCGGTACCAATGCATTTGGCGCCGTGCTGGCGCTTATTTCAAGCTTCTGCATCATGCCGGTTCTCGATCCCGGCGAAAGCGGTCTCATCACACAGAATCAGATGGTGGGCAGCGCTCTGTTTACTCTTCTCTCCTTCAGCGTGAACTCCTCGATGATCTACTACGTTTCGCGCTGCAAGCTGAAAAATGTGGTGCGCTCCATCAAGCGTGTGTCTGTGGCGCTTACGCTTCTCATCGCTGCCGTGGGCGCTGTCGTTGTGCTGATGCTGCGTGACAGCTATTTTGCGGATACGGCCACGCTGTACTGCATTTGTGCTGTCGCCTACGGCGTGTTTTCGTTTGTCTCCAATGTTTTTCTTGCCATTTTGCGCGGGGAAAACAAATTCCGTGTCTATAACCTTATCAATCTCATGCAGCGTGTCCTGACAACAGCGTTTTCACTCACTGTATTTATCTGGCCGACGGCTGCTGTGATTGTGTCCGGCAGCATTTTTACGCTGCTTCTCTCGATTGTGCTGGCTTATGCTTCCATCCGTCATATTTCCTATGCGCAGGACACGCCTGCCCCCGAAAATGACAGGGAGGTTTCCAGCGGCGAACTGCTCCGCTACAGCATGAAGGCACACGTTTCCAATGTGCTCACGTTTGCCAACACAAATGTGAGTTCCATTATTCTGAAGGCGAACAACGGGCTCACGGACTTCGGCGTGTTCACGAAAGCGTACACCATTGTGCAGCAGATTTGGATCTTGCCCGATGCCGTGAGTATGGTCATCATGTCCCGGATTGCCGCCATGACGGACACAAAGGACAAAACAAAGTTGGCCACGCTTTCCTGCAAGCTTGTGTCGTATCTGACGCTGGTTTGCCTGCCGCTTGTTGTAGTGGCAGCCGAGATTTTCATTCCTATCCTGTTCCCGAAATATGTGGACTGCATTGACCCGCTGAAAATTCTCACAGTGGGAAGCTTCTTTATCACATATTCGAAAGTGCTGTCCAACTCCATCGCCGCTTACGGAAAGCCTGAGCTCAACATTATCTCCACTGCCGTGGGTGTTGTGCTGAATTTGGGGCTCAGTCTTGTGCTTATTCCTCATCTTCTCGTAGCAGGTGCGGCCCTTGCCACTTCCATTTCTCTGACAGCTCAGGGCCTGACTGCTGTTATCATTTTCTGCGTCTATACAAAAACGCCGTTTTACCGCCTGATCATTCCCACACGGGATGAGATCGCTCTGGCGGCCGGTATTTTGAAAAGAGGGAAGCGGACATGAGACAACTCTTGCTTTTGACAACCTCTTTCCCGTTTGGCAATGGGGAGGATTTTCTCACAGAAGAATTGCGCCGAGCTTCCGGCTTTGACGGCGTCGTCATCTGCGCCTGCCATGCCGGACAAGAGGCGGAACAGACAAAACCTGTGCCGTCGGGCATGCATGTGATTCGCCTGCGGGCCGAACCTTCCTCTGTCTCCTATGCCTCCATTCCTTTGCACCCGGAAATGTGGAGCGAAGCGCTCCGTGTCTTGTTCCGCGGGCGCAGTGTGAGCGGGAGGCTGCATGAGCTGGCTTTTTTCCGCCGGAAGGTGCAGGCCGTGTTTGCCGCTCTGCAGCGGCAAGTTTCTTCCTTTTTGCCGGCGGACGAGATTGTGATTTACAGCTACTGGTTCTATGACGCGGCCATGGCTGGGGCGCTGTTTGCGGAAAAGCTCCGTGCGCAGGGGAAAACCGTGCGGCTGATTTCCCGTGCACATGGATTCGATGCCTTCCCGGAACGCTCTCCTTATCAATATTTGCCGTTCCGCCGTTTTCTTTTGAACCGGTATGACGCTGTTCGCCCCTGCTCCCCTGCTGCCGCACGCGCTGTGCGGGATGCCTATTCTGCACGGGCGAAAAAAGTACGTGTTTCATTCCTCGGCACGGTTGACCACGGCTGCCCGTTCGGTTCACGGGGGCCCGTGTTCCATGTGGTATCCTGTTCCTATCTTGTTCCCGTGAAACGGCTAACACTTCTCATGGAAGCACTGGGCAAGACAACGATTCCTGTGCGCTGGACACATATTGGCGGAGGGCCTCAGGAAGCAGAGATCCGGGCAGCGGCGCAAACATTGCCGGAAAATGTTCAGTGGGAATTGACAGGCCCCATGCCAAACGAAGAATTGATGGCCTTTTATGGTTCCACCCCCGTTTCCTGCCTGGTCAATGTGAGCTCCAGCGAAGGGCTCCCCGTTTCTTTGATGGAAGCTTGCTCCTTCGGCATTCCCTGTATTGCTACGGAGGTGGGCGGCACGCCGGAGGTGGTGCACGACGGCGTGACCGGTTTTCTGCTCGGGAAAAACCCGAAGGCAGCCGACATTGCCGCAGCCATAGAAAAAATGAGCCGCCTGCCAGAGGAACAGTATTCCGCCATGTGCCGTGCGGCAAGGCGGCTTTGGGAGGACAAGTTCAACGCTGACCGGAACTATGAGAAATTTTATCGGGAACTTGCGGCACTTTTGACGGAAACAATCTCAGGACAGGAGGGAACGTCTTGAGCAAAAAGAAAAAATTCCTGTATGCCTCCACCGTTTCCACGGCGATGCAGTATTCCGGCATTCTGCGGAAAGTGGCAGGCCAGACGGCCGGCATGACCCGCCTGGGCTGGGACGCTGCTTACACCTGTGTCGAAGAAAACTGTCTGCTCAAACGGGGCGGCAGATCAGAACAGCGGTATCCCTTCCCTGCCTGTGCCAGATGGTCGGACCAACAGGAACAGATCGCCAAAAAAATTGGGACCATTCTGCGGGATGAGCCATGTGATTTGATCTATATCAAGGGATTTCTCACGAATCCCTACCATGCGATGATTGCCAAAGCCGCGAAAGCAGCAAACCCTGCCTGCAAGGTTGTGTTCGAGGTTGCAACATTCCCTTATTGGGGGGAATACAAGCGCTTTTTCCGGATAGACCTCAAGGAAAGGAATCCTCGCTCGTTTTTGGGGCACGGGCGCGAGGTGGCCCAGCACGTTTTCACGACCATGACCTTTTCCCGGTATGTCGATGCGGTTGTCACATTTGGAGAACAGACGGATCGCCTGTGGCGGATTCCGGCAATAAATGTGGACAACGGTGTGGATGTGGAGGCCATCCCTCTGCGGGAAGACCGGGCACCGCGTGACAGTATTCATCTGCTCGGCGTCGTCGGTACGTCCGTAGTGCATGGCTATGAGCGTGTGCTTGATGGCATGGCCGCGTATAAAAAGCAGGATGGTGCAATGCCTGTCTTTTTTCGTGTTGTGGGAAACAATGAAACCATCGGGGCTTTGCGAGATTTGGCTGCTTCTCTCGGGCTTTCCGATTGTGTGGAATTTCTCGGCTATAAAAATGCCGCTGAGCTTGCGGAACTGTACTGCGAAAGCGATGTGGGCATTTCCCCCCTGGCAGAATACAAGGTTGGGCTGAACCGCCTCTCCCCGTTGAAATCGCGGGAGTATCTGGCTGCCGGCCTGCCGCTTTTCTTCGCCTACGAAGATCAATATCTCACGGAAGATCTTCCCTTTGTGCGAATTTTTCCAAACGATCCCAGCCCCATTGATATCGGCAAAGTGGTGTCTTTCGTCCTCTCCTGCAGGACGGATCCTTCCCTGCCGCAGCGGGAACGGCAATTTGCGAAAGAACATTTCGACTGGGAAATCATCATGAAACAGATTCTGGATTTCGCAGGCCAGGCATAAACCGAAATCGAACATTTTGACGCCGCCCTAAGGCGGAACATTACAAAACTGGAGGGCTTCTAATGGAGTTATATCTTTCTTTTTCAGAGATTCTGCGTTTTTTCAAGCGCCATCTCTGGAAGTTTGCCGTTCTCACTGTCGCGTGCGGCGTTCTTCTTGGCGTTCTGTCGCTGAAAAGCTTTCAGCGTGTATACAGCGCCACCAGCACCATTTTGGTGGCCTGCACCATTGACAACAACGCCTCCCCCGATTACAGCAACCAGTATGCCAGCATGCTGAATGTGCGCCTGCAGGCTGCTGTTGCCATGGCCGATCTGGAAGATTTCCGCGTAGCCGTGGCGGAACGTGCCGGTGTGGAGGAATCCTCTCTGAACAGCATTACCGCGAGTCAGGTTTCCACCTCTACGCTCGTGGATCTCACGATTTCCACGGGGGACCGCGATCATGCGGCAGCTCTGGCTGACGCGGCTGCCGAGGAGATGGCCGATCAGCTGGAAGCCATTTACCCAACTCCCCCGATTCAGGTGCACGTGACAAACCATGCGGAAACGCCTGCGGAGCAATCTGCGCGCAGCTCTGTGATGAAGAGCGGAATTCTGGGCATTGTGCTCGGCATCATTCTCTCACTTTGCATCGGCCTGGCCATCCTTCTTCTGGATCACACCATGCGCGACGGCACCTATGTTTCCAACAGCCTCAAGCTTCCGTTCCTTGGCGCTTTGAGTGCAAAAGCCGGAGAACAGCGCAAGCAAGATGAATTTCGCGCGTTGCGCGCGTCCGTGTTCCAACAGACAAAAGGACACGGAAGTGTCCTCTTTACTCCTGTTCACACGAAGAAGGGGGCCGGCAGCACAGCGGCCGGTCTCGCAAAAGCCATGACGCTCACCGGAAAAACCGTTCTTCTCGTGGAGGCGGATTTCTCCGGAAACGCGCTCTCTGGTCAGCTGGACGCCGGTGCTTCCCAGGGCCTCGCCGCCATTCTGGAAGGTACAACTTCACTGAAGGAAGCCGCCGTGCCGACCGGAACAAAGGGTCTTTCTTTCCTGCCATGCGGCAAGGCTTTCGGGAATTCCGCCGACTTAGTGGCATCCCGTGCTTTCTCGGAATTTCTTTATGACGCTGCGGAACAGTATGACTATGTTCTCTGTGTTCTCCCGGGCGAGGAGGAAATGCCCGATGCGGACAATGCTGCTCCGGCTGCCTCTGCTGTTGTGCTTGTGGCAGAGTATGGGAAAACGCCGTTCCGGAACTTTGAAAAGAGCCTGAACCGCCTGCGCACTGCCGGCGGCAATATTTCCGGTTTTGTGATGACAAACGTGCAATGACTTTGAAATAATCGGTATCTCACTTTTGACGCCTGCTGCGCAGATCAACTGTTGCAGCAGGCGTTTTTCGATGCAAATGGAGAGAATCCGGTGCTTGTCGTCTCACCTCCGTTTGATTGGGAAACAAGTAAAATCTGGAAGGAAACAGAAGGCTCTTGACTTTGGAATCGAACATGTGTATCATAATAATAGAACATATATTCTATTTTGGAGGGATTTTCCATGACGCTGATGGAAAAGCTCGCCGTGCTCACGGACGCGGCGAAGTATGATGCCGCCTGCACGTCGAGCGGATCACAGCGTACCGCTGGTCCTGGCAGCCTGGGCAGCACGACGATGGCAGGCATTTGCCACAGCTTTTCAGCGGATGGGCGCTGCATTTCTTTGCTGAAAGTCCTGTTTTCCAACTGCTGCATTTATAATTGCCAATACTGCGTCAACCGCGTATCCCGGGAAACGAAGCGCGCCTCCTTCACACCCGAGGAACTGGCCGAGCTGACAATCGGATTTTACAGGCGTAACTACATTGAAGGTCTTTTCCTGAGCAGCGGTGTGCTCAGAAGCCCTGATTACACCTGCGAACAGATGATCCGAACGCTTGAGCTGCTGCGGAATCACTACCAATTTGGCGGATACATCCACGTGAAAGCAATCCCGGGTGCAGATCCTCTCCTCATCGAAAAACTTGGCCTGCTGGCGGATCGCATGAGCGTCAACATAGAGCTTCCCTCACAGGAGGGACTTCGGCTCCTCGCCCCGGACAAAAGCAAACACTCCATTCTTCGGCCCATGGGCTACATTGCAGGCCGGATTGTGGAAAATACAAGAGATTTAACCGTTTACCGCCATGCGCCGCGATTTGCCCCCGCAGGGCAAAGCACGCAGATGATCATCGGCGCCACACCGGACAGCGACAGGCAAATTCTTTCCCTTGCGGAAGGGCTTTACCGGCGATATGGCCTGAAACGTGTCTTTTATTCCGCCTATCTCCCCGTCACGGAAAACGCGCTTCTCCCCGCACCCGGCACAAAACCGCCTTTGCTGCGGGAGCACCGGCTTTATCAGGCGGACTGGCTGCTTCGCTACTACGGTTTTCAGGCAGATGAGCTTCTGGATGAACAACACCCCGATTTGAATCCGCTTCTCGACCCGAAATGCGGGTGGGCGCTTCGCCACATGGAGCTCTTTCCCGTTGAGATCAACCGGGCGCCCTATGAAATGCTTCTGCGCGTTCCGGGGATCGGCGTAAAGAGTGCGCGGCGCATTGTGCGGGCGAGAAGGGCTTCCTCCCTCGATTTTACGGCGCTGAAAAAGCTTGGTGTGGTGTGGAAACGCGCCCAATACTTTGTGACATGCAGGGGCAGGATGACGCCCGGCCTTCGGGTGACGCCGGAAAGCGTGCTGCGCGCCTTGGCGGAACCGCAGGGCCTTTCCCTGCTGGAGGAAACACCGGAACAGCTCTCTTTCTTTTCGGGAGCATCCTGTGGTTCCCGCGCCGGGAAGGAGGAACCGCATGAAAGCCCGCTTTCCCTCCTCGCGTAAGGCATACCGGTATGACGGGAGCTATCCCGGTTTCCTTTGCTGTGTGTTTGAAAGTTTTCTTCACAAGGAGACGCCGCCCGCTATCCTGCGGGAGGAAGATCCCTGCACATTTTACGGGGAAAAATGGATTGAAACGGATGAGGAGCGCGCCAGCCGCGTACTGCGCTCCCTGCCGCGCCGCATTTCTCCCGCCGCCGCTGCGTTTGCACGCGACGTTTTTCTGACGAGCCTTCCGGAAAAGGAACTTCCGCTGCTGCGCGTATTGCAGGAAGGGTTTCGCTCCGGCGGCACAGTTCTGGATCGGTTGGCCGACGGCGATCTGCACGTGCTGTGGAAGGCGGTTCGCTCTATGCGAAATGAGGCCCATCTCCTGCTCGGTTTCATTCGGTTTTCTGATTACGGCGGCACACTTGTTTCCGTGATCACGCCGAAAAATCATGTGCTCCCGATCCTGGCGTCGCACTTTCGCAGCCGCATGCCCCGGGAGTCCTTCCTGATCTACGACAGAACGCACCGGGAAGGCGTTCTTTACAGACCGGGCCGCCTGCTTTTCCTTCCGATGGAATCGTTCACTCCGCCTCCTCCCGACCAGACGGAAGCAGAATATCGCGCGCTGTGGCGCCGCTTTTACCACATGGTTGCCATCGAGAGCCGGGAAAACCCGAAGTGCCGCGCTTCGCACATGCCAAAACGCTATTGGGGGAATATGACGGAATTTCAGGATGAGGACTCTCCCGCTCTCCCTGCTGCGCGACGAAATTTGCTTGACAAGAGCACTGGCAGCGCCTATGATGAAAGCACGGCCGCGGTGGACAAACATGCGGCCCGATTCTCCAGAGAGGAGGAAGAATCATGACAACCGTTTCCAACCGGACCGGCCGGCGCTGCCGGTATCCGGGAGTGATCTTCGATCTGGACGGGACATTGCTCGATTCCATGGACGTATGGGGCAGGATTGACGAGGAATTCCTGGCGGATTACGGCATTCCCGTGCCGCCCGACTATATGGCTGCCGTTTCTGCCATGGGGTTCCGTGAGACGGCCGAATATACAATTGCACGCTTTTCCCTGCCTGCCACGCCGGAGGAACTGATGGAACGGTGGCTCCGCATGGCACAGGAGGAATATGCTCACCATGTGATGCTTAAGGCCGGTGCCCATGAGCTTCTGGAGGCACTCCGTGCGGGCGGCGCGGCGCTTGCCATTGCAACCGCGTCCCGGCGCGAGCACTTCCTCCCCTGTCTCAAGCGAAACGGCGTGCTGGACAATTTTCAGGTGATTGTGACAACGGACGATGCCGGCTGCGGCAAAAGCAGCCCTGCAATCTTCCGGCTTGCCGCGGAACGCCTCTCCCTGCGGCCGGAGCAATGCGCTGTGTTTGAGGATTCACTCGCTGCCGCCAGAAGTGCAAAGGATGCGGGAACCGTTCCGTTCGGCGTCTACGATGCGAAATCGGCGGAGACAGAGCAGGAAATGAAACGCGTCTGCGCGGGGTATTTTTCAAACCTTTTTGAAGCCTGTTCCAGCCCGCTCCTGTGGAAGGACAATAATTGAAACTGTGAAAAAACAGGGCCTTCGGCCTGCTGCCCGAAAAACCGGACGGCAAGCCGAAGGCCCTGTTTATGATTGCGGAGAAAAATCTGCTCAGCTCTTCCGATCGGCAAGGCGAACGGCCAGAGCACGCAGGGAATCCGCTTCGGTTCCAAAAATCTCCAGTGCGGCAACGGCGCGCTGTGTCAGACGGGAGGCTTCCCGCTGCGCTTCCTCCAGGCCGAGCAGCGCCACATACGTCGATTTGTCGTGTTCCTGGTCGCTGTGCACCGGTTTCCCGAGCTGCTCCTCTGTGCCTGTCACATCCAGAATATCGTCCACGATTTGGAACGCCAGCCCAAGGGAAGAGGCGTATTCATCCGCACTGCGGCGCTGATCCTCCGTGCCGCCTCCCAGGATGCAGCCCATGGCGGCCGCAGCGCGGATCAGGGCGCCGGTTTTGCAAGCATCCATCTTCTGCAGCACCTCCAGGGGCACAGCTCTTCCCTCGCTCACGAGATCGATCTGCTGGCCGCCCACCATGCCGTTGACGCCTGCCGCCCGTGCCAGCTCCCAGGAAGCAGCCAGCGCGCGTTCGGCCGGAACAGAACCGGCGGAAGGGCTGCAAGCCGTCTCAAAAGCGAGCGTGAGCAGCGCATCTCCGGCCAGGAGTGCTGTGGCCTCACCATATACTTTATGGCAGGAAGCTCGTCCACGGCGCATATCATCGTCATCCATACACGGAAGATCGTCGTGGATCAAGGAATACGTGTGGATCATCTCCAGCGCGCATGCCCACGGCAGGGCATCTTCCGGATTGCCGCCGCAGAGACGGCAGAACTCCATGACGAGAAGCGGCCGGATGCGTTTTCCACCGCCGAGTAGGCTGTATCGCATGGCGTCAATCACACCGGCATACAGTTCCCCGCCGACCGAGGGCACAGCCTGCTCCAGTGCCTGCTCAATCTTCGCGCGATACTGCGCCTGCCAATCTTCACTCATCGTTCTCTTCCTCCTCCGGAGCTATTTCACGGATCTTTTGTTCGGCCTTCCGCAGCTTCTCATAGCAGCGCGCGGAAAGCGCCGTGCCTTCCTCAAAGAGCTTCATGGATTCCTCAAGCGACTCTGTGCCGGATTCCAGCTTTTCCACAATTTGAGCCAGCCGCTCCAAGGATGCTTCAAACGTCTGTTTCGATGCTGCCATCCTGTTTCTGGCCTCCTTCTTCTTTTTTTACAATCTTGTCTGTATGACAGGCTGCTTCTCCGTCTGCAAAGCGGAGGAAAAAGCGTTCTCCGCACGCCAGCCGATCAACGGATGAAACGGGGACACGCCCTTTTGGCCCATCTTTTTCTGCTATTGCATATCCTCTCGCCAGCACGGAAAGCGGGCTGAGCGCCTGCAGTTTTCCGGCTAGCGTCCCCAGGCTGTTTTGTCGCTTGCTCAAAGATCTTAACGCCGCGGCAGCAAGACGATTGTGCAGCTGGTCCAGCTTTTCACGCCGCACAGTGGCCATGCGGAGCGGATCGCGGAGGGTACGGGAGGACAAAAGCATGTCCAGCCGCTGCTCCAATGAAGCTGTCTTTGCTGTGATCAGGGAGAGAAGCCTTTCCCGCTGATAGCGGAGCGACGTCATGAGTTCCATCGCATCGGGTGCTGCAAGCTCCGCCGCCGCAGAGGGCGTGGGGGCACGCAGGTCGGCCGCAAAATCACAGATGGTAAAATCCGTCTCATGACCGACGGCAGAGATGACGGGAATACGGGAGGAAGCCACGGCCCGCGCTACAATCTCTTCGTTGAAGGCCCATAAATCCTCCAGGGAGCCTCCGCCACGCCCGACAATCAGCACATCAGCCGCATTCAGCTCGTTCATACGGCGGACGGCCCGGGCAATCTGCTCTGCGGCACCCTCGCCCTGCACCTGCACGCCGGAAAACACAATTTCAGCCAGCGGCCAGCGGCGCCCCAAGATGGTGAGAATATCGTGGACAGCTGCGCCGGTCGGCGATGTGATGACGCCGATGCGCTGCGGGAACCGCGGCAGCGTCTGCTTTCGTTCCGGTGCAAACAGGCCCTCCTTTTCCAACCGGGCTTTCAGCTGCTCATATGCCAGGCTGAGCGCACCGAGCCCATCCGGCTGGAGATCCTCCACGTAAAGCTGATACTGGCCGGAGGCTTCATAAAGACTTACCCGCCCGCGCACCAGAACGCGCATGCCATCATCGGGAGCAAAACGAAGCCGCGCCGCGCTGCGCGCAAACATGACGCAGCGAAGCACGGAGCGCTCGTCTTTCAGGGAAAAATAGAGATGGCCTGAACGATAATGGTTGGTGAAATTCGAGATCTCTCCCACGACAAACACGGAAGCCAGCCTGGGGTCTTCCTCCAGTCTGGCTTTCAAATACGTGTTGAGCTGCGTGACGGTGAGTGGCGTGCGAACGCCCACCTGGCTCATCATCACGCCATCCCCCCTTTCTGTTCCGCAAGTGCGGCCAGCACGGCAACGCCGGCAGCATTGTCAGAGGAGAAAGCGGGCTCCGCAAACGTTGCACCATATTTTTCCGTGAGATCCCGGCGCAGGATGGAGTTGCTCATGACGCCGCCAGCAAAGAGCAGCGGCAGGCCGGGCCTTTCCTGCAGAAGAGCCGCAGCCATGGCATCGAGCGCCGCTTCCACGGAAAGCAGACAGAACAAAGCGATGTCCTCCGGCGGCGTTCCGCGCTCCACCATGGTCCGGCACTTGTTTTCAATGCCGGAAAGCGAGCAGGACGCCCCTTTCATCGAAGGACGGATGCGGAAGGATGCGGAGGAACGAAGGGCCAGCTCCTCAAGCGCACGTCCTGCCGGGAAAGGCAGGCCCAACATAACGCCCACGCGGTCAATCGCCTGGCCTGCCTTGAGATCCAGCGAGGAAGCCAGGAGATCGGCGGAAAAGCCTCCTTCCGCCCGCGGGCGGACAAGCACGGCTTCCGTTGTGCCGCCCGAAACATGAAAGGCCAGAAATTCCTTTCCTATCCAGTCCAGCCGGCGGCCCGAATAGAGAGCGGCGGCGATGTGACCGTCCTGATGGGAGAATATGCGGCAGGGCACGCCAAAAGCCGCGGCCAGGGAACGGGCTGTTCCATGTCCCACCGTGAAGCAGGGCATGTAAGAGCCTTCCTGGCTGCGCGGCCTGGTGGATACACCGATGGCAGAAAACGGACCCGGACTTTCCCGGAAAAGCTCTTCCATCAGCTCCGGGAGCTGCTGCGTGTGGTGGAACACGGCATCGCTCTGGCGCAAGCCAAGCTGGCCGGGGCGCACAGGCAGCAGCTTTTTCTTTTGCAGGATAACGCCGTCCTGCAAAAGCGCACAGGAGGTTGTGTAGTTGCTCGTGTCAATTCCAAGAATCCTGGTCATTCCGCGGACTCCACTTCCGCCGCCTCTTCCGCTCCTGTGCCTTTCTGTTTGGCGTTTTCAGGAAGGCCTTTCGCCACGGAACCGAGCACACCGTTGACGAACGGGCCGTCATCGGCGCCGCCATACTTTTTGGCAAGCTCGATCGCCTCATTGATAGACACCTTCACCGGAACCTCAGGCTCCCAGAGCAGTTCATAAACAGCCAGGCGCAGAACGGCCAGCGAAACGCGGGAAAGGCGATTCATCTTCCAGCCCTGGATATTCTTTTCAATGATTTCATTGATCTCTTCCGCATGAGCCTCGGCGCCCAGCGCCATCCGACTGGCGAACGCATTGAGCGGTTTTTCCATGATGGCTTCCGCCGTGTCAAAAATTTGCTCCATATCGTCGTGACTGAAACTTTGCTCAAATATCAGGATAAACGCCTGCTCTCTTGCCGCACTACGTCTCATTCTTTGATCCTCCGTTTATTTCGGCTCTCATACAGAAGGCGCGCGCGGCTTAAAAAAAGCCGCGCCGCACCTATTTCCTGCCGATATTATACCATGTTCTGAAAGGTCATGCAACGACAAAACGGGAGGACCACGCCGGGAATACTTCCATTTTTCCCTTTCAGCCGCATTCTATGATTTTTATCTTATCTCCTTCCACACCGGACTGCCCGGAAACAATATCCTTGATGACAATGGCGTTGTTCTGACTCGATTCGCTCGTCTGCACCACAACGCTGCACTCCCCGTTCTGCAGGAAAGCGACACAGTCCGGAAAACCTTTTGCCTTCACCAGGCTCTCAATGTTGTTTTCCTGCAGCACATTTTGCGCTATCACAGCTGCCTGGGCAACAGCTTCCTTCTTGGCATCCTCACTGGCCTGCGCGTCCTGCAGGACATCCTCCAAGAGTTCCACCGCCTCGTCGCGTGCCTTCTGACGCGCCAGGCGCACTTCCGAGAAATATTCTTCGGGTGACTTGCCTTCCGCGGGAGGCAGGGAAGCCGAACCGGAATCAGCCGAAGAGGACGCAGCCGCGGAAGACGCATCGGAAGAAGTGGAATCCGCTGCGCTGGATGCCGCCGAGGCGTTGACAAGCTGCGCTTCTCCCACAGATTTTTCCGAAGCCGTGCCGCCTGCTTCCACGAGGCCACCGGTGTCACCGGTAAACTGCCAGTTCAGATAGACGGCGGCGCCGAGCGCCACCACCAATGCGGCCAGGACCAACTGCCGTTTTCCAAATGCCATGATGCTCCATCCTCCTGTTTTCATTGATTTGCCTCTAATACGCAGACACGCGCCGAAGAAATATCCAGCGCCGTTGTAACCGCCGTCGTTACGCTTTCACACACGGCGGGATCTCCGCCGCCTGTACACACAACCACGACGCCCCGCACAACAGGCTGCTTTTCCGTGACGGGAAGAGCCTGCTCCGAGCCGTCCGAACCACGCACGGAGTAAAAAGTTGTCTCCCATTCCTCATCCTGTTCCCCCTCCTGCGCGCGGTTGGAACCGCGCTCTTCTGTGGCATAAACCTGTTCCGAACCCTGATCCAGCGTCACAAGGATCTCCGCGTCCCCCACGCCTGCCATGCGGGAAAGCAGAGCGGACAGCTCCTCCTCCAGCGTTTCGGCATACGTTTGGGCTGTCCCGGTTTGCGGTATGGCCGGTTCCTGCTCCGCCTCCTCCCCAAAGCTGAACATGCCGGAAAGGAAAATCAGCGCAATGCCGGCAAAGCCCGCGAAGAGCGCCCATTTCCGCGCTGCCGGGTGAGATGCCAGCCGTTCCAGCAAGCCTCCTCCCGTCTTATGTTCCGGCATCTGTCTTCACCTCCACTTCCAAACCAAGAGAGGCGGAAAGCAGCTCTGCCGTGCGGCTGCATTGGGAAGATAGCGAAGCGGGAATTGTAACCCGAACGCTGGTAATACATATGCTTCCGTCCTCCTGTGTATGCACCGTTGTCTCCACCTCCTTCACAGGGATTCCTTCCCGTGCCAGCTCTGCAGCCGCAAGCGAGGAGACGCTGTGAGAGACGGCATCCTCCTTCTGCACCTCCACCGTATCCTGCAGAGACTCGCTTGGCTGCAGAGAAGGGAGCGAAAACAAAAACGAAAAATCCGGCACCGCCTGCAGAATGGGAATCAACACGGCGCAGAGAAAAAAGGCGCCGGCCGCCAGCTCCGCTGTTTTATGCATTGCCCCCTCCGGCATGAGATACTGCACAAGGGAGAGCGCAAGAACGGCAAGGCAGATGCCTGCCGTCCACTGCTGAATCGCATTCAAGCGTTTCCACCTCCTCCTACCAGCACAACCGCGACGGAGGAGACGGTCATGGCCAGCATACAGCAAAGAAGAATGGCAAGCAAAAGGCCCGCCGCCTTTGCCGCAGCCGAGAGCAGGCCCGCCAGCTCATGCTGGCCCAGCGCGTCGCCCGCCGCCGCGCACCCTGCCAGCACAAGCCGCCAGCACATGCACTGCAGAAGAGAGGGCAAAAACAGCACGGCTTCCGCCAGCAGGACAAAGGCTGTGACACCGGATTTCAGGACGCCGACACAGCCGCTCACCGTGCGCAAAGCCTCCCCCAGTGCGTTTCCCACCACGGGAACAAAGCTGGAAACGGCAAATTTAACCGCACGGGACGCGGCGGAATCAGCGGAAGAAGTGACAATGCTGTGCACGGTGAGTACGCCGCTGAACAGTGTCATGGCAAAGCCGAGCACCCATTTCACCACACTGGAAAACAATTCGCAAAGGCTTCCCAGTTTCAAGACGGGACACACAGAGGCAACCAGTGAGAGCGCGAGGAAACAGCCGATGAGCGGTACAAGCAGCTGCTGTGAAACCAGGGACACGGCGCTGCCTGCCAACGTTGTCATCGTTTCATAGGAGGCAGCACGGGCCGGTTCCCCGTTTGCCAGCAGGATGCCGGCCATCACCGGCACACACGCAAGCTGAAAACCGGAAGCCGCTTCCACTGCGGCGGCCGCTTCCTGCAGACAGGCAAGAATTGGCTGAACCACAAGGGAAGCAACACAGAGCGTGCCTGCCAGTCCGGCGGCCTGCGAAAGGCTGCCGGATGTCATGGAAAGCTGCAGACCGTTGAGCAACGCGCAAATCATCAGCACCGAGAGGACGGACGCCGCCGCCCGAAGCGGATTGCGCATTGCCTCCTCCGCTGTCCCGGCTGCCGCGGAAATGGCAGCCTGCGGAGAAAGAGAAGCGAGCTGTGACCAGTCAGCACCCTCAACTCCCATTTGATTCAGGGACTCGCGCGCCTCATTCGGCAGCTCGCCGGGCAGATCCTGTGCGCCGCTTTCCCGGAATTGCTCCCCGTAAAGCTCCGAAAAGCCATCAAAAGGCTCTTCCTGAGCCGCGGCGGACGGAGCCCAGAGCAGTGTGCCTGCGGCCAGGATAACGAGACAGCAGGCGAAAGAGAGCAGCCGTTTCACGATGCGGAAGCCAGGTTCAGAGCCAGGTTGGCCACCTCCGCGAAAAGCGGAAGGATCAACAGCAGGACGGCTGTTTTTCCCGCAAGCTCGACCTTTGAGGCCAGCGCGCCTTCCCCTGCGTCCCGGCAGGCATCTGCTGCAAACTGGGCCAGCCAGCAGGCGCCGAGCGCTTTGAGAAGGGTGCTCCCTGTTTCCGCTGGCAGGGCGGCCGCCTGCAGGAGCGACTGAAACTGAGAAAACACCTGCGGAAGAGACTGCAGCAGCACAAGGAGCAAAACTGCGCCTGCTCCGAGTGAGATCAGGAGCCCGTACTCCGCGTGATACCGGCGCAGGACGACTGCCAAAACAGCGGCTGCTATCGCAGCGCCTGATGCTGCAGCAAGATTTACCATGCACGTTTCCCCTTTTCATCTCTCTTCACAACCCGAAAATGGATTTGATGGTCTGAAAGAGGGTGTCAATTTCGCGGACGACCATCATCAGCACGACAATTAACCCTGCCAGCGTCGTCATCATGGCCTGCTCTTCCCGACCGGAACGGATCAGCAGCTGATTCAGCACGGCCACCAGTATTCCGATGGCCGCGATCCGAAAAATCAAATCCACATTCATTGGTTTCCTTCCTTTCCCTCTTCAGCAGAGCAGGAGAGCCGCTCCCAGGCTGCCCAGCACGCCCAGCATGCGGTAAAGCCTTCCTTTCTGCTTCTTTTCTTCCCCGGCTTCCTCCAGCCTGCGGCGAAGCAATTCCATGGTCAAACGGCAATGGGAGATCTGTCCTTCCGCGTCGGATGCGCCAAACCCTTCGCCAAAACGGAGGAGAAGCTCCCGATCTTTTTCGAAAAAGCCCTCCGCCCTGCAGGCAGTTTGCCGCCATGCCTCGTCAAACGGAATCCCCTCCCGGGTCAGCTGGGCACATTGCCGAAGAAAGGCAAGCTGTGTGCCGTGCTGCTCCACCACATCCCGAACAGGCAGAGCGGAAAAACGGATCTCCGTTTCTGCCGCCTGCACAAAGCCCAGGAAATACTCCAGATTCTGCACGCGCCGAGACAGCTTAAGCGACGCCAGATATCCGGCAAAACTGCCTCCCAGCACAAGAAGGAACACGCCGATCCATTTCAGCAAGCAAATCACCCGCCCGATACCATTTCTGCAGTGTGCCGGGTTCTCTGCGGGAGGACAGCATAGCCACGGCTGAGAATGCGCCTGTTTCCAGGAGCTCCCTCGCCTGAGGCCTTCGAAGCAATTCCTCCTTCGAACCGGCATGGATGCTTGTGAAGAGAAGCACGCCCATGTTCAGGCAATAGCGCAGCGCATCGATCTCCTCCCGGCTTCCGACCTCATCACAAATGAGAACAGAGGGAGAAAGGCTGCGGACCGCCTGCAGGATTCCCTCCGCCTTCGGACATCCGCTGAGAACATCGCAGCATTCCCCCACGTCAAATTGAGGAACTCCTCCCCACACACCGGCCAGTTCCCCGCGCTCGTCTATGAGAGCCACCTTTCGCACCAATCCTGTTTCCCCATCTGAGAAAACCCGTGCCAACTCACGCAATAGAGTTGTCTTTCCGCTTGCAGGAGGGCCTGCCAGAAGCAGGCCGCTTTCTCCCACTTCGGAAAAACGGTTCAGCACTGCCTGCGCACAGCCCGGACAGGCGCGCGCCAGGCGAAGGTTCAGGGAAGAAACTTCGCGGATCCCGGTGATTTTTCCCTCTCTGACCACCGTTGTGCCTGCCACACCAACCCTGTGGCCGCCGCGCAGCGTGAGAAAGCCTTCGCGCAGTTCCTCCTGAAAGCTGTAAATGGAATAGCCGCACAGCCTGCGCAGGGATTCCGCCAAATCAGAGGCACCGAGCGTCGGCATGTCCCGCTGCGGCAAGCGCGTCGGAATACCTCGGCCATTCAGAAAAAAGACACCTTCCTGTGTCACCAGGGAAACGGGTTTTCCGGCCCGCAGGCCAATCTCCTGCACATTTGACCGCGCCTGATCCGATACCTTGCCCAGCAGAATAGCTGCACGGCCCCCAAGGGCCTGCACGACAAAGGAAAAACTGTTTTCCTGCGTTAGTTTTGTCATTGACTTGTCCTCCCCTCTCCTTGTCCTATCCATATGGACAACACCCTTTAAATAGAACTGCTATCGCCGAATTCTTCACGGTTTGTTTACAGGGAGCGCTTGCGGACGGGAGGCGGAACGTTTATAATAAAAGAAACAATCGGTTCCTCCCCGGAACCGGGCGGGAATGCCGCATGTTCCGGTTCAGAAAGGAGTCATATGAGAAGAGCAGGAGAACGAATGCTTGATCTGCTCAAGCGCACGGATCTCTTCCTTTGGGCGATTATCACTGCCATTTCCGTTTACGCGCTTGTGCTTCTGCGAACGGTTCCCTATACGGGGACAAGAAGCTATTTCACCGTGCAGCTTCTGGCAATTATCATCGGCTATGTGGGCGCTATCGTGCTGACGCTGTTCGATTACCGCGATCTCTCTTCGCTCTGGTGGTTGGCAGCCGGAGTAAGTATTTTGCTGCTCATTTACACACATTTTGCCGGGGTGGGTATACAGAGCGGCGGCGGCATGGACACAAAAGCATGGATTCAGATTCCCGGCATCGGGCTCACGTTCCAGACAAGCGAACTGGTAAAGATCGTTTTTATTGTGACGTATGCAAAGCATCTTTCCGCTGTAAAAGAACGCGGCCTGCTGAACCATCCGCTGCATGTGGTGCTGCTTGGCCTGCACGCACTGTTCCCTGTGGGGTGGATGGTGCTCATCCAAAAGGACATGGGATCCGCGGTTGTATTTTTCTTCATGTTCCTTGTCATGAGTTTTACGGCGGGTGTCAAACTGCGTTGGTTTGCTGCGATTTTTGCGCTGCTTGCCGTAGCGCTTCCACTTGCCTGGAATTACGGACTGATCCGTGAGTACCAGAAAACACGCCTGACCTCCTTTCTCCACCTGGAAGACGACCCAACGGGGACAGGCTGGCAGCAAATTCAGGGGCGCATTTCAATCGGCAGCGGCCAGATGTTTGGGCGGGGACTCGGCACGGCGCCGCGCGTGCAAAAAAGTGTCGTCTCCATTCAGGAAAGCGATTACATCTTTTCCGTTGCGGCAGAAAGCCTTGGGTTTGTGGGCTGTTGCCTGCTCATGCTCCTGCTGTTTGCGCTGCTGCTTCGCACGCTGCACGTGGCGAGGCGTGCGCCGGACACCCTCGGTTCCTCTATCTGCATGGGATTCTTTGCCATGATTTCAATTCAAACCATTACCAACCTCGGCATGTGCCTGAACTTGCTTCCCGTTATGGGTGTCACGCTCCCGTTTTTCAGTGCAGGCGGATCGTCAAGCGCCTGTTTATATTTTGGCTTTGGTCTCGTAGAATGTGTGGCCATGCACTGCTACACGGAAGCGGATCCTGTTCGCATCCACCGCAGCGGTACATTTCCCGCCTCTCCCGCCAACTGAGCTTAGCAATCAAGAGAATTAGCAAAAAAAGAGCGCATCCTCTTCTGCGTTATTCACGCCTGGAAAAAGATGCGCTCTTCTTTTATTTATAAAATGTTTTCGGGGCTCTTCTCAAAAGGCAAAGTTTCCGTCTACAAACACCGGCACCTCCGTGCCATCGTGCGTCGTGCCCACAATGGAGAGATCGGATGTTCCCACCATGAAATCCACATGATTGGCAGACTGGTTCAGTCCCGCCTTCTTCTGCTCTTCCTCACTCATGTTTTCCCCGCCGCGGACGCATGTCGGATATGCGGAACCAAATGCCAGATGGCAGGAAGCATTTTCGTCAAACAATGTATTGAAGAAGAGGATGCCGCTGTTGCGGATGGGAGAATCGTAAGGGACAAGTGCAACCTCGCCGAGATAGGAGGAACCCTCGTCGAGCTGGATGGAATTTCTCAGGAACTCCTCCCCCTCCTCCGCGTGCACGTTTACAATTTTGCCGTTTTGGAAATCCAGATAGAAATTCCGCACCAGATTTCCGTCCAGGGCGAGAGGAAGCGCCGCATAAACGCGGCCGTTCACGCCGTCCCAGCGGGGCGCGGTGAAAATTTCTTCCGTGGGCATGTTCGGCACAAACGGAAGGCCGGCCGGCGTGACATCTGCACCGCCTGCCCAGACATGGTTTTCAGGGAGCACAATCGTAAGGTCCGTGCCGAGAGCATTCGTATAGTGCAGCGATTTGAAGTTGTATTCGTTGAGACGAGAGGCCCTGTGGGTTGTTGCTGCAACATGTGCCTTCCAGCGCGACACACCCTGGCCGTCTCCCGTAATACGGCACACGGAAAAGATAGCGTCCCAGAGTGCATCCACTGCCCCCTCCCCCTCTTTATCGGGGAAGACTTTTCCCGCCCAAGCCAGCGTCGCATAAGCGCCGATGCTCCACTGAATGCGGTTTGATTCCAGCGCATCAAAATAGGGCTTTGTGGGAAGCGCACACGTTTTTTGCCAATTTTGAATACGCTTTGGGTCTACACCTTTGAATGTTTCCGGATCGGAGCCGATAATGGAAAGACTTGCACAACCTTTTTTTAACATCCAGTCATATCTAGCCTTCTGATACGCCGGAAATTCCGTAAACACCGCTTCGTCCGCTTTCAGATAACGCTGGCGCGAAATGAAATCATCATTCCAGTCCATCACCACGTCACGCGCTCCGCAGTCGAGCGCATGCTCAGCGCACAAGCGTGCAAGCGGTGCACAGGCTACCTGGGAGGAAATACGGACCGTCTGCCCCTTCTGCAGGTTCATGCCGACTTCCACGAGCAAATGCGCATATTCCTTAAACTTCTCTTCAAAATTGTCCACCATGTGACAGTATTCACTCCTCACAACAGAATGTTATTGTTTCAGGGATTGGAGAACGGTTCTGCACAGAGCGGGATCGTTTGTAATGATCCCGTGCACATTCTTCTGGGCAAGGGCTTCCATAACGGCAGCATCATTCACCGTCCACACGTTCAGTCCGACGCCTTTCTTCTGGATCTCATCCACCGTCTCACTGTTTAGAGAATAGTAGGAAGGGTGCAGATACTGTGCCCCATGTGATTTCGCATAGCCACCGGCATCGATCAGCCAGCAATCATAGAGGAAGCCGCGGGCAATTTCAGGGGCCAATGCTCTGCATTTTGCAATGGACTGGTGGTTGAAGGAGGACAACAGAACGCGATCCTCAAGATGATAGTCATGAATGAGCTCAAGGACCTTTTCCTCCAACCCATAGTATGGGAAAATCCCATTTTTCAATTCGATGTTTGTCACAAGAGGCGAATCCCTCACAAGGTCGAAATATTCCTGAAGTGTAGGGATCGGTTCAAAGGAAAAGGTCCCCTTCTTTGAAGCGGCGGCATCAAAATGCCGCAATTCCTCCAGCGTAAAGCTGCGCACTTCGCCGGAACCATTCGTGGTGCGGTCTATTGTTTCATCGTGAATGACGACTATCTTTTCGTCTTTCGTAAGATGGACATCCAATTCAATGCCATCTGCTCCTGCCTCAATGGCTTCCTGAAAAGCCAACATTGTATTCTCAGGAAAAGCAGCTGAAAAGCCGCGGTGTGCAAAAACCAGTGACATGAGAAAGCCTCCAAAAGAAGAAAAGGAGCCCCGTCAAACAGACGAGGCCCCTCTCTAGTTCAGGTCAATTATTCGTTGATGGCGATAACAACGCCGGAGCCAACAGTGCGGCCGCCTTCACGGATAGCGAAACGCAGGCCTTCCTCGATGGCGATGGGGGTAATCAGCTCAACGTCCATCTCAACGTTATCACCAGGCATGCACATCTCGGTGCCCTCGGGCAGCGTGATGACGCCGGTCACGTCGGTCGTTCTGAAATAGAACTGAGGACGGTAATTGTTGAAGAACGGAGTATGACGGCCACCCTCGTCCTTGGTCAGAACGTAAACCTGGCCACGGAACTTGGTGTGCGGATGAATGGTGCCGGGCTTGCAGAGAACCTGACCACGCTCGATCTCGTTTCTCTGAACGCCGCGGAGCAGCACGCCCACGTTGTCGCCAGCCTCAGCGAAGTCCAGCGTCTTGCGGAACATCTCAAGGCCTGTGATAACAGACTTTCTGCGCTCCTCGGTGAGGCCAATGATCTCAACTTCCTCGCCAACCTTCGCCATGCCACGCTCCACACGGCCGGTAGCAACGGTGCCGCGGCCGGTGATGGTGAACACGTCCTCAACAGGCATCAGGAAGGGCTGATCGGACTTGCGCTCCGGAGTCGGGATGTAGCTGTCAACAGCGTCCATCAGCTCATGGATGCAAGCATACTCGGGAGCATTCGGGTCCGTGGAAGTGGACTCGATAACAGCCAGAGCAGAACCACGGATGATCGGGGTGTCGTCGCCCGGGAAGCCGTACTCGGTGAGCAGGTCGCGGATCTCCATCTCAACCAGCTCGAGCAGCTCGTCGTCGTCAACCTGGTCAACCTTGTTCATGAAGACAACGATGTACGGCACGCCAACCTGACGGGCAAGCAGGATGTGCTCGCGGGTCTGGGGCATAACGCCGTCAGCAGCGGAAACAACCAGGATAGCGCCGTCCATCTGAGCAGCACCGGTGATCATGTTCTTGACATAGTCAGCATGGCCGGGGCAGTCAACGTGGGCATAATGGCGGTTCTTGGTGTGATACTCAACGTGAGCGGTGTTGATCGTGATGCCGCGCTCTCTCTCCTCAGGGGCCTTATCGATGTTGGCGTAGTCCATGTACTCGGCTTCGCCTTCGAGGGCCAGAACCTTCGTGATAGCAGCGGTCAACGTGGTCTTGCCATGGTCAACGTGACCGATGGTGCCAATGTTTACGTGCGGCAGGGATCTGTCAAACTTTTCCTTAGCCATTGGGGTTTCCTCCTTTTTATCATGCAAACTGGAATATCAGCAACCCGAACTATGCTTTTCATTTTAACAAAAAGATGTGTAAAAATCAAGCTGTTTCTAAGGCAATACCGCATAATTCTGCACGGCGTTTTTTGCCGAAACTGCCTGCATCAGGCGCTGCGGAACACAGCGCATTTGCAGTAGAATTCTTAACGCACCCGACGCACAGAATCTTCTCTGCGGAACGGCTTATTCGGCCTTCTTGCCGCGCTCGGAAATAATGTTATCGGAAACGAATTTCGGAACCTCGGCATAATGGTCGGGCTCCATGGTATACTGGCCGCGGCCCTGCGTCTTGGAACGCATGTCCGTCGCGTAACCGAACATTTCAGACAGCGGAACCATAGCGGTGATCTGCTGGGCGCCGGAAACGGCTTCCATGCCGTTGATGAGGCCACGGCGGGAGTTGAGATCGCCGATGACGTCGCCCATATACTCCTCAGGCACGGTAACGACAACCTTCATAATGGGTTCGAGAATGACCGGATCAGCTTTGCGCATAGCCTCCTTGAAGGCCATGGAGCCGGCGATCTTAAACGCCATTTCGGAGGAGTCAACTTCGTGATAGGAGCCGTCATACAGGGTAACCTTTACGTCAACCACGTTGTAGCAGGCCAGGACACCGGAGAGCATAGCCCCCTGGATACCTTGATCAACCGCGGGAATATATTCCTTCGGGATTGCGCCGCCGACAACGGCGTTGACAAACTCGTAACCCTTCTCCGGATTGGGCTCGATCTTAATCTTAACATGACCGTACTGGCCTTTACCGCCGGACTGACGGGCATACTTCGTATCGACGTCAGCCATCTTGCGGATTGTTTCTTTGTAAGCAACCTGAGGCTTACCAACGTTTGCTTCCACCTTGAATTCACGCAGCAGACGATCAACGATGATTTCGAGGTGCAGCTCGCCCATGCCGGCGATAATGGTCTGACCCGTTTCCTGATCGGTGTAAGCCTTAAAGGTCGGGTCTTCTTCCGCCAGCTTTGCAAGGGCAACGCCCATCTTCTCCTGGCCGGCCTTCGTTTTAGGCTCGATGGCGACGCGGATAACAGGCTCCGGGAACTCCATAGACTCCAGAATGATCGGATGCTTCTCATCGCAGAACGTGTCGCCGGTGGTGGTGTTCTTCACACCGATGGCGGCAGCGATGTCGCCCGCGTACACCTTCTCCAAATCCTGGCGGTGGTTCGCGTGCATCTGCAGAATACGGCCGATGCGCTCGTTCGTGTCCTTCGTGGAGTTATAAACGGTATCACCGGCGGAAAGGGTGCCGGAATACACACGGAAGTAGCACAGCTTGCCCACAAACGGGTCGGTAGCAATTTTAAAAGCCAGGGCGGAGAACGGCTCGGAGTCGGACGCATGACGGTCCTCTTCCTCCCCGGTCTCGGGATTGGTACCCTTGATAGCGGGGATATCAGTCGGAGCCGGCATGAACGCTACAATAGCGTCGAGCAGCTTCTGCACGCCCTTGTTGCGGTAGGAAGTGCCGCAGGTGACCGGGACCATCTTGTTGGCAATCGTTGCCTTGCGGATGGTCGCGATGATCTCATCGTGCGTGATCTCCTCGCCGCCGAGGTATTTTTCCATGAGCTCGTCATCCTGTTCGGCGACGGCTTCGAGGAGCGCGGTGTGGTATTCCTCCGCCTTCTCCTTCATATCCTCAGGAATTTCCTCGACGCGCATATCCTTGCCCATCTCATCGTAGTAAACGTCCGCGTTCATATTGACCAGGTCAATGATACCGCGGAACGTATCCTCACTGCCGATGGGGAGCTGGATCGGCACGGCGTTGCAGTGCAGGCGGTCTTTCATCATCTGAACAACATGGTAGAAATCAGCACCCATGATGTCCATCTTGTTGATGTAGGCCATACGCGGTACGCCGTATTCTTCCGCCTGACGCCACACGGTTTCAGACTGCGGTTCCACGCCACCCTTTGCGCAGAAGACGGTCACAGAACCGTCGAGCACGCGCAGGGAACGTTCCACTTCAACGGTGAAGTCCACATGGCCGGGGGTATCGATGATGTTGATGCGGTGGCCCTTCCAGAAGCAGGTGGTAGCGGCGGAGGTAATCGTGATGCCTCTCTCCTGCTCCTGCGCCATCCAGTCCATCGTCGCAGCGCCGTCATGCGTTTCGCCGATCTTATGATTGACGCCCGTGTAATAAAGAATACGCTCTGTCGTCGTAGTCTTTCCGGCATCGATGTGGGCCATGATGCCGATGTTGCGGGTCATTTCAAGTGATACCTGCCTAGGCATAGTTTCCTCCTTCTGTCTGTAACGGTAAACGAAGCATTACCAGCGGTAATGCGCGAAAGCCTTGTTGGCTTCTGCCATCTTGTGTGTATCGTCACGCTTCTTGGCAGCGCCACCGGCACCGTTTACAGCATCCAGAATCTCACCGGCAAGTCTCTCCTTCATGGTCTTTTCGGAACGGGTTCTGGAATACGTCGTGATCCAGCGCAGGCCCAGGGTCTCCCGGCGCTCCGGGCGAACCTCCATAGGCACCTGATAGGTAGCACCGCCGACACGGCGGGCCTTAACCTCCAGGGAAGGCATCACGTTTTCCATCGCCTGCTCGAACACCTCAAGAGGGTTCTTCCCTGTCTTTTCACTGATAATATCAAAAGCACCGTAAACGATCTTCTGGGCAACACCCTTCTTACCGTCATACATGATGTTGTTGATGAGACGGGTCACACGCTTGGAATTATAAAGCGGATCGGGCAAAACATCGCGTTTTGCAACATTACCTCTTCTTGGCACTTTACTTCCCTCCTTCACAAAAATGATATCATAGGTACTCGAAAGCGACAAACTCCCGTTGGCCTCAGAGGCGTTATCTATAGTCAAACGCCACTGACACACCCGAAATGGTGTTTCAGCCGTAGGTTTCTGTCAAATTCTTTTGCGCACGGCAGATCTTACTTCTTGCCGGCCTTCGGACGCTTCACGCCATACTTCGAACGGGCCTGCATACGCTTCGCAACACCCTGCGCATCAAGCGCGCCACGGATGATGTGGTAACGAACGCCAGGAACGTCCTTTACACGGCCGCCGCGGATCATGACAACGCTGTGTTCCTGCAGGTTGTGACCAACGCCGGGGATATAGGCGGTAACCTCCTGCCCGTTGGAGAGACGGACTCTTGCGATCTTTCTGAGCGCGGAGTTCGGCTTCTTCGGGGTAGCGGTCTTAACAGCGGTGCACACGCCGCGCTTCTGGGGGGATTCCTGATTGATCGCAACGCGCTTCTTGGAATTCCAGCCTTTGAGCAGAGCGGGAGCCTTCGCCTTCTTTTCAACCACCTCACGGCCAGTATGGACTAACTGGTTAAATGTTGGCATACGACACCTCCTCACATAGAGTGAATACTATTGTGATGCGCTGTTTTGCGCGGATCACCTTTTGACATGACGCAACACACTGCCCCTCTATGGGACAGTGTGTGCACCATGATTTCTAATTATACTGTCAGACTGCTTCGTTTGTCAAGTCTTTTGCGACAGGTTCTATTTCTACGTCACTATAGCACTTCATTCCGGTTCCGGCTGGTACAAGTTTACCAATAATGACGTTCTCCTTCAGGCCAAGGAGCGGGTCAACCTTGCCCTTGATGGCGGCATCGGTGAGCACCTTCGTCGTCTCCTGGAAGGATGCAGCAGAGAGGAAGGAATCGGTGGCAAGGGACGCCTTGGTGATACCGAGCAGCACAGGCGTGCAGGTCGCCTCGCGCAGATCCGATTCGCCGTTTGCAATGCGCTCGCGGATCTTCTCGTTCTCCGCCTCAAACTCGGTCTTCTCCACCACGCTGCTGGGCAGCAGCGGCGTGTCGCCGCCCTCTTCCACGCGGACCTTCTTCATCATCTGGCGCACGATAACCTCAATGTGTTTGTCATTGATATCAACGCCCTGCATCCGGTAAACCTTCTGCACTTCCTGGATGAGATAATCCTGCACAGCCTGCGTGCCGCTGATGGCCAGTACGTCATGCGGGTTCACGGAGCCTTCCGTAATGCGGCTGCCTGCCGTAATGCGATCGCCTTCGGAGACAATCACGCGGGAACCGAACGGGATAAGGTAAGAGCGGGTCTCCCCCGTCTCCTGGTTTGTCACCACCACGTGGCGGTTCTTCTTAATCTCCTCAAAGGAAACCACACCGGGGATCTCGGAAATGATGGCAAGATGCTTCGGCCTGCGGCCCTCGAACAGTTCCTCAACGCGGGGAAGACCCTGCGTAATATCCTCGGCGCTCGCAACGCCGCCGGTGTGGAACGTTCTCATGGTCAGCTGCGTACCGGGCTCGCCGATGGACTGGGCCGCGATAATGCCGACGGCCTCGCCGACAGTGACAGGATGGCCATTCGCCAGATTCGCGCCGTAACACTTCTTGCAGACACCATGGCGTGCACGGCAGTTGAGGATGGAGCGGATCTTGATGCGCTTCACGCCGCGGCCGACGATCAAATCGGCGTCCTTTTCATCCATCATCTTGTCCTTCGAGACAAGCACTTCGCCGGTGGCCTCGTCAATGAAGTCATCCACAAGATAGCGGCCAATCAAACGCTCGTGCAGCGTCTCAATGGCTTCCTTGCCCTCGCAGATATCAAATACTTCGAGACCGTCATGCGCACCGCAGTCGTCCTCACGAATGATCACTTCCTGCGAGACATCCACCAGGCGGCGGGTCAGGTAACCGGAGTCAGCCGTACGCAGAGCCGTATCAGTCAGGCCCTTACGCGCGCCACGGGAGGAAATAAAGTATTCCAGAATGTTCAGACCTTCGCGGTAGTTGGCGCGAATCGGGATTTCGATAACGGTGCCGGAGGTGTTTGCAATCAGGCCGCGCATGCCTGCGAGCTGACGAATCTGGCTCATGGAACCACGAGCACCGGAATCCGCCATCATGAAGATCGGGTTGTAGCGGTCAAGGCCTCTCTGCAGCGCGTCGGTGACGTCATTCGTCGTCTTTTCCCACGTCTTGAGCACGGCATCTTTGCGCTCGCCCTCGGAGAGCAGACCGTTCTTGAAGAGGTCCGTGATCTGATCGATTCGCTTCTCAGCTTTCGCGATCAGTTCCTTCTTCTCTTTCGGGATGGTCGCATCACAAACAGCAACGGTGATGGCGCTCTTCGTGGAATACTTATAGCCCTGCGCCTTGATGGCGTCGAGCACATCCGCCGTCTCCGGCGTGCCGTGAATCTTGATGCACTTGTCAATGATCTTGCCGAGCTGCTTCTTGCCCACGAGGAAATCAATCTCAAGCTTGAAGCGGTTTGCCGGATCGGAGCGATCGACAAAGCCGAGATCCTGCGGGATCGGGCGGTTAAAGATCATACGGCCCACGGTGGTGTCAATCAGGCCATAGACCTTCTTGCCGTCCACCACGGCCTCGCGGCGCACTTTGATCTTGGCGTGCAGGCCGATCACCTTGGCGTCATACGCCATGATAGCCTCATCAAAATCGCGGAACACCTTGCCCTCGCCGGGTTCGCCGTCCTTATCGAGTGTCAGATAATAGGAACCAAGCACCATGTCCTGCGTCGGCACTGTTACAGGGCGTCCGTCGGAAGGTTTGAGAAGGTTGCCGGCAGCCAGCATCAGGAAACGGGCCTCAGCCTGGGCTTCGGCGGAAAGCGGCACGTGCACAGCCATCTGGTCGCCGTCGAAGTCGGCGTTGTAAGCGGTGCAGGCCAGTGGATGCAGCTTAAGGGCGCGGCCCTCTACAAGCACCGGCTCAAACGCCTGGATGCCCAGACGGTGCAGCGTAGGCGCGCGGTTGAGCAGCACAGGATGGTTTTTGATCACGATTTCGAGCGCATCCCACACCTCGGACTTCGTGCGCTCTACAGCCTTTCTGGCCGCCTTAATGTTGCCGGCCACACCCGTCTCAACGAGACGCTTCATGACAAACGGCTTAAAAAGCTCAAGCGCCATTTCCTTCGGCAAGCCGCACTGATACATCTGCAGTTCAGGACCTACCACGATAACGGAACGGCCGGAATAGTCCACGCGCTTGCCCAACAGGTTCTGACGGAAACGGCCCTGCTTGCCCTTGAGCATGTCGGAAAGGGATTTGAGCGGGCGGTTGTTGGGTCCGGTGACCGGACGGCCGCGGCGGCCATTGTCGATCAGGGCGTCGACAGCCTCCTGAAGCATGCGCTTCTCATTGCGCACGATGATGTCGGGCGCGCCGAGTTCCAGCAGCCTTTTCAGACGGTTGTTGCGGTTGATCACGCGGCGGTAGAGATCGTTCAGATCGGAGGTGGCGAAACGGCCGCCGTCAAGCTGGACCATCGGGCGGATATCCGGCGGGATCACCGGCACCACGTCGAGGATCATCCACTCCGGACGGTTGCCGGACTGATAGAAGGCATCCACCACTTCCAGGCGCTTGAGAATGCGCACACGCTTCTGGCCGGAAGCGTTCTGCAGCTCGGCCTTCAGCTCGTTGGAAAGCTGCTCGAGGTCAATTTCCTCGAGGAGTTTCTTGATGGCTTCTGCGCCCATGGCAGCGTCAAAATCATCCTCGTATTTTTCGCGCAGATCGCGGTATTCCTTCTCCGTGAGGATCTGCTTCTTCTGCAGCTCACGCACATTGCCGGGGTCCGTCACAATATACATGGCGAAATAGAGTACCTTTTCCAGGATGCGCGGCGAGATGTCGAGCATGAGGCCGATGCGGGACGGAATACCCTTGAAATACCAGATGTGAGAAACAGGCGCGGCCAGTTCAATGTGGCCCATGCGCTCACGGCGCACCTTTGCGCGCGTGACTTCCACGCCGCAGCGGTCACAGATCTTGCCCTTGTAGCGGATTCGCTTGTATTTGCCGCAATGGCACTCCCAGTCCTTCTGAGGCCCGAAAATGCGCTCGCAGAACAGGCCGTCGCGCTCCGGCTTCAGGGTGCGGTAATTGATCGTTTCCGGCTTCTTGACTTCGCCGTGTGACCATTCACGAATTTTATCAGGGGACGCAAGCCCAATCTTGATCGATTCAAACACATTAAATTCCATCAAAGTTCCTCCCTCTTAAAATTCGTCGTTTCCGTCGCCCAAATCAAAGGGATCTTCTTCGTTCAGGGAGTTCTCGCTGAACATGCTGTCATCGTCGTCGTCGGTGGTGTAATCGTCATCGACGCCTTCATCGACGGAGTACCCGTCCATGTTGTCAGCCACGTTCTGCTCCTGGAACAGATCGTCGGAAGGAGTGAAGCCGATATCGTCATCGTCGTCGAAATCCTGCTTCAGATCGATCTCCTCATTGTTCTTGTCAAGGACCTTCACGTCAAGGCCAAGGGACTGGAGTTCCTTGATGAGCACCTTGAAGGATTCCGGCACGCCCGGCTTCGGGATGTTCTGGCCCTTCACGATGGCCTCATACGTCTTGACACGGCCCACCACGTCGTCGGACTTCACGGTCAGGATTTCCTGCAGCGTGTAAGCGGCGCCGTAAGCTTCCAGAGCCCAGACTTCCATCTCGCCGAAGCGCTGGCCGCCGAACTGCGCTTTGCCGCCGAGCGGCTGCTGCGTGACGAGACTGTACGGGCCGGTGGAACGGGCATGGATCTTATCGTCAACCAGATGGTGAAGCTTGAGGTAGTACATATAGCCCACCGTGACGGGGTTATCAAAGTATTCGCCGGTGCGGCCGTCCTTGAGCATGATCTTGCCGTCTTCAGACATGCCGGCCATGCGGAAGCATTCGCGGATGTCGTCTTCATGCGCACCGTCAAATACAGGCGTCATCACTTTCCAGCCGAGAGCCTTTGCGGCCATGCCGAGATGAACCTCCAGCACCTGGCCGATATTCATACGGGACGGAACGCCCAGAGGATTCAGCACAATGTCGAGAGGCGTACCGTCGGGCAGGAAGGGCATATCCTCCACAGGAAGAATGCGGGACACAACGCCCTTGTTGCCGTGGCGGCCGGCCATCTTGTCGCCCA
>CAKNKY010000019.1 GCA_930987725.1 uncultured Anaeromassilibacillus sp.
TATTCCTGCACCAGGGGCTCTTTTTGTGCTGTCTGCACAATCTGGGGCGGTTCACTGTTTTGCTTTCATTGGGAGCCGATTTTTGCGCATTATTTGGGAAAGGGACTATGGGCAGCCCCTGTTTTTATCTCGGGCAGTGCACCGAAAGCGGTCAAACAGGGGTGACGTCCTCAAATGCCTGCGTTCCGGCAAGCGGCACGGAAAGCGGCACGGAAAGCGGTTCTTGACGATCCGTGAGATCGGCCAGGCTGAACCGGCGGATGCAGTGGTTGTCGTATGTCGTCCAATAGGCCCGCAAGGACTCCGCGCAGTACACGGCGGTGTACACGGTGTAGTCGTAGGGCAGCACGTCCCAATCCAGCGCGGTGGCGGCTGCCGTGTGGCTCACCCGCACCAGGCCGAGCGGGAAAGCGGCGCTCTGGAACAAGCGCATCATCCGGCCGACGCCCTCCGGTTCGTCTTTTCCGGGCACGGCATATTTTTTGAGAAAAGCCAGCCGCACAAAGCGCGAAGGGGAACTCCAGTCTCCCGGAAGGCCCTGCGCCCCGCTCCCGGAAAAGCACTGCTCGAGCGTCTCTTCCGGGAACTCCACCGTGGGATAATCCTCCGCCCGGATGCCGGCATAATTCAGAAGGTTTTGCCGGTGCCAGGGGTAGCCAGGGCTGTTCGTCATTACGCCCAGTGTATGGCGGTAGATGTGAAGGCCTTCCGCGTCCGGCTCCACCACGATGGTTTCGCCCGTTCTGTCGCTGAAGGACCAGTGCAGCGGCGGCACGGCGCCCAGCAGAGGCACGGCTGCCAGCGTCGTTTTCTCCGCAAGCAGCTGCGCCGCCTCCGCCACCGAAGCGCAGTTTGCCAGCACATGATAGACAAGATAAGGCGGCTGGAGCATCTGCGTGCCGGGGCGCGCCGCGTCCGCATAGCAGGCAAAGCCCCTGTAATAGAGCTGGCCGCCCATGAGGCCGCGCTCGTTGATCCCTTCATAGAGCACGGGCGTGGGCGACAGCGCCAGCCCCACGCCTGCACAGGCGTACCGTGCCGAGGCAGGCGAGCTGCACCCTTCCGGACCCGTCACCCCGTAGTATGCGGTGCCGCGCGGCAGAAAAGTCATGGCGGCGCCCTCCGCCAGCCGATCAAAATCGTAATTTCTGCCCCACAGATGAAGCCCATCCTCCGTCTGCCAGGAAAGGGCACTGCACCCGGCGCCCAACCCCAGATCCCTGCCGGTTTTCCTCATTGTCTGCAAACCTCCTTTTTCGCCCTGCCGCCTTCGGGCAGAGCTCTGCACCGGTTAGTATACCCCCTTTTTTCGAAAAAGAGAAGCAAAAAAGACACAAAAACACCCGACCTTTTCCCGGGCGGGAAGGGCGGGTGTCTGGGGGCTCATGAACATTTCCGGCGTGTCCGGAAAAAACCGGGACGGTTTATCGTTTTATTAAGAATGACGGTACACTTCGATGCCCATATAAGTGGAGAGGGCTTCCTCCAGAATGGCAGCGACATGGCCGCGCACAAAACAGACGTGATGCTCAAACCCGTTTTTGCAGATGTACTGCAACAGCTGCTGCAGGTGCTCCACCTTGCAGTGTGCCACACCGCCCTTTGTGGGGATCGGCTCCGCCTCAAAGCTTCCCTCGCCTACATAAGCCTTCATCACACCGCCGGTGTCGTCCGTTGTCAGGCGCAGGAACGTCATTTCGCCGGGCGCCACCTGGCCCTTGCACGCGCCGAAGCAGTTTTCTTTTCCCAGCGTGCTGCCCAGGACGTCCAGGCATTCGATCTCGATGGGAGCACCAAAGAAATCCCTGGGGAAGTTCGAGCAGTGCAGGGCGACGCAGCGATCGCGATCCTCCCCCACATTGTTGTTCCAGTCCATCAGCGCGGCGGGCGTTCCGGCAGCCAAACCGGCGGCCAGCATGGAGAAGGCGCCCGTCACATCGCTCTCACAGGCGGAGGGCTTGCCGTGATTGCCCATCATGCTCATGGCCAGGCAGGCGGCGCAGCCGTAATTGTTCTCCAGGCTGTCCCAGCACTGCACCGTGGAAGCGCAGCAATCCAGTTCATCCACCTTTTCCTCCATGGCAAGGCAGAGGCGCGCCTGCTTTTCCAGCAGTTCTTCGGAGACAAACGAGGGGACATCCCCATAGCATCGAATTTCCTCCACCTTCCGGCGCACTGCGTCCTCCTGCGTCCAGTTCATGGCACGGAAAATAATTTCCGAGAGATCCACCGTCTGCACGCTGACACCGTACTTCTGCAGAATTTTTTCAGAATACCGCACGGTGTTGAACGCCACGGGACGTGCGCCCAGCATGGCGATGCGCGCGCCCTTCAATCCCCTGACAACACGGCAGACGCCCGCAAAGCGGATCAGGTCGCTGCGGAAGCTGTCGCACAGGATGGGGCAGGTGTGCAGAGCGGTGAGCGAATAGGGAATGCCGCGCTGCCGCAGATTGTTGCATACGGAAATTTTCCCGCAGAAGGCGTCGCGCCGGTTGGCCATGTCCAGCCTGTCGAGGCTGTCGTCGCAGGCCTGCACAAGCACGGGCACGCGCAGATCGGCCAGGGTGATCGCTTCCGCCACGCCCAGTTCCTCGCCGAAATTCGGCAGAATCACCAGGATGCCGTCTATCTCATCCGCATGGGCGCGAAACAGGGCGGCACACGTCTTTGCCTCCTCATATGTCAGCACGGCGCCGTACTGCGTATCCGTCTCCTCCACCATGACGCACCCATAGCCGAGTTCATCGAGCAGCTGCCGGATCTGGCTGCGTGCCGTCGCCACCAGGTGCGACGGAAAAAACGAACGGGTGGACACAATGACGCCAAATGTCTGCTTTTTCACAAGACCATCTCCTCTTTCTCAACGGCAGGCCCGCGCCCGCCCTCTTTTAAAGTGTTCCGCCCGCCAGCAGCTCCACAGCACGCCGCCAGCCGGCCATCATTTCCTCCGCTTTCTCCCGGGGCATGTGCGGCAGGATTTCACGGTAAGCCGCATGGGAAAACCACTCGTCCTCCTCCGCGAGGCCGGCGCCCCGCGCCGCACAGAACGCCGCGCCCGCGCCGGAAAGCTCCTCCGTGGCGCTGATCCGGATCGGCAGGCCGAGCAGATCCGCCTGCAGCTGCATGAGGAACGCATCCCTCGTGGGGCCGCCGTCCGCGCAAAGATCGCGCAGAGCGGGGCCCTCTCCCGCCTGCAGAGCGGCGGCCACGTCCGCAATCTGGTAAGCGATGCATTCCTCGGCGGCGCGCACAAGATGCGCCCGCTTTGTGGAACGGTTCATGCCCACAAACGCCGCCCGCACCTTGTCGTTGAAGTAGGGGGCGCCCAATCCGCTGAAAGCGGGAACCAAATACACGCCGTTTGTGCTCGGAACCGAAGCCGCAATGCGGCCGGCGTCGGAAGCCCGCTCCAGCAGCTCCACATCCTGCGTCAGCCACTGGATGACGGCGCCGATGTAATTGACATTGCCCTCCAGCACATAATTCACCTCATGCTGCACACCCCAGGCCAGGCTTGTGACAACGCCTTCCCTGGCTTTCGGCCGCTGCGGACCGGCATTCATCATGAGGGAAGAGCCTGTGCCGTACGTCACCTTGGCCTCCCCCGGCCGCACGCACCTGTTCCCGTAAAGGGCGGCGTGGCTGTCCCCCAAAACACCGTGCACGGGAACCGGTTTCGGGAACAGGCCTCCCATGGTCGTCTCCCCGAAGAAGCTGTCGCTCATGCGGATCTGCGGCAGGCACTCCGCCGTAAGCCCGAAGGCGGCGGCCAGCTCCGCGTCCCAGTCAAGCGTGTCCAGATTCAAAAGCTGCGTGCGGCTGGCGTTGGAATATTCGGTGGCAAATATTCCCGTCAGATTCCAGAGCAGCCAGGCGTCCACGGTGCCGCACCGAAGCGTGCCGCGCGCCAGCGCCCGCTGCGCTTTCGGCTCGTTTTCCAGCATCCATGCAAATTTTGCGGCGGAAAAGTAAGGGGAAAGCGGCAGGCCCGTTTTGGCTTTCACGGAATCGGCCAGCCCCTGCGCTTCCAGCCGTGCGCACTGCTGCGATGCACGCCCGCACTGCCAGACAACAGCCTCGCAGACAGGTTCGCCGGTGGAAGCATCCCAGCAAACGGCCGTTTCGCGCTGGTTGCTGATGCCCACGGCACGGATTTCCTCCGGCCGGACTGCCGCTTTCTCAACGGCCAGGGCGGCGGCGCGCAGCGTATTCCTGAGGATTTCCACCGGGTCATGGCCCACCCAGCCCAGATCATTTGTCAGCTGGCGGTGCGGCACGTCGGCGCGCGCCAGCAAACGGCCTTCCGAATCCCAGACAAGGCCCTTCGTCACAGAGGTGCTCTGATCGATGGAGAGAAACAACGCCATGCTGTCACCTCCCCTTGCCGAGAAGGCGCAGGGCCTGATCCGCGATGGCCTCCCCCGTCAGGCCGTAAGCCCGGAACAGATCCGCGGAAGCGCCCACACGGCATTCCGAATCCGGGAATCCGAGAATCTTCACGGGCACCGGCCTGTTTTCCACCACCGTGCGGGCCACCTGCTCGCCCAGGCCGCCGCAGACGCTGTGCTCCTCCACCGTGAGAATCGCGCCCGTCTCCTCCGCGGCGCGGATCACGGCCTCCTCATCGAACGGCTTGATGGAGAAGAAGTCCAGCACACGGGCGCTGACGCCGCGCTGCGCAAGCAACTCTGCGGCCTGCAGCGCCTGCCAGACGCATTCGCCGCAGGCCGCCAGCGTCACATCGGAGCCCTGGCGCGCCAGCTTGGCCCTTCCCACCTGGAATGTTTCCTCTTCCCCGTAAACCGATTCCACATCTCCGCGGCCCATGCGCAGAAAAGCGGGGCCTTCATAACCGGTCAGCCAGCGGGTAAGAAAGCGCGTCTGCACGGCATCGGCCGGCACAAACACGGAAAGCCCGGGCAGGGCCCGCATGCCGGCAATGTCGTGCAGGCTGGTGTGCGTGCAGCCCAGCGGGCCATAACTGACGCCGGCCGAAACGCCCACAATCTTCACGTTCGTATGGTTGTAAGCTACGTCGACCTTGATTTGCTCATAGGCGCGGGCCGTCAAGAAACAGGACGGGCCCGCTACAAAGACGTTTTTCCCCATGAGCGCCGCACCGGCCGCCACCGCAACGGCATTTTGCTCCGCGATGCCCAGCTCCAGACTCTGGTTCGGGAGCTCCTTAAAGAAGTCGCCGATGGTTACACTGCCGCGGCTGTCTGTTGCCATGGCCCAAATCTGCGGGTTCTGCCTGGCCTGTGCCAACAGTTCACTGGAAAACGCCTTCCGGCAAGAGACTTTAGCCACGGGAAACCGCCCCCCTTCGCTGTTCCAACTGGGCCCGAATGCACGCATACTGTTCCTCATCCGGCACAAGGTGATGCCATTCCGCCTTGTTCTCCATCAGTTCGCTGCCGTAGCCCTTCACGGTGTTTGCAATCACGGCAACGGGCTTTTGCGGACTGCGCAGGCGCAGCGCGCGCACCAGCTCCTCGCTGTTGTGGCCGCTGCACTCCACCGCTTCCCAGCCAAAGTCGCGATACCGCGCGGCAAGCGGGGAGAGCGGCATCACCTGCTCCGTGTTCCCCGAAATCTGCAGCCGGTTCCGGTCCACAATGGCCGTCAGGTTTTCCAGGCCGTACTTTCCGGCCGCCATGGCCGCCTCCCACACGGAGCCCTCGTCCTGCTCGCCGTCTCCCATCAGGACATAGATATGTGCCGGGCTGCCATCCCGCCGGGCTGCAGCCGCCATGCCCACGGCAAGCGAAAGCCCATGGCCGAGCGCGCCGGTCGCGGCCTCTACGCCGGGGATCTTGCGGGTGGGGTGTTCGGCCAGCGCCGTGTCAAACCGGGCGTAGCTGAGCAGCCGTTCCCTGGGGAAAAACCCCCGATCGGCAAGCACGGCATACAGCGCTTCCGCGCAATGCCCTTTGCTGAGCAGGAAACGGTCGCGATCCGCCTCCCCGCGTTTTATTTTTTCCGTGTCCATGACGCGGTAATAGAGCGCGCATAGAATGTCCATGCAGCTCATGCTGCCGCCGATATGGCCGGTGCGCGCCCGGTAAACCATATCCAGCACGTCCAGCCTTCTGTCAAAGGCGATGTGTTCCAGTGTCTCCATCGTGCTGCCCTGCTCTTCCTTTCCCGGAACAACGCCGCTCCGTGGGCAGGCAAACCGGAAACGCTCACGGGGCCGCATGTTCTAAAATGATTGAACCGCATTATACGCTTTTCTTTTTCATTTTATAAAAACAAGGCTTCCTTTTCAATCTTTTCCATATGAATGATATATTTTATCTAAAATCTATCATTCATATTTGGAGCTATTCTCCATCAATTTTCCTTATTTCTTTCAAATTTACTAAATCATTTAATAAACACATGGACTTCCGCCCTGCTTTATGATAAAATAAACACACAAAAGCCTGCGCCACATAGAAAGAACACAGGCCGGGAGGAATTCATATGGCTGTGTATGCAAAAGACATTGCGGCAAAGCTTGGGCTTTCCCCCGCAGCCGTTTCCCTGGCGCTGCGCGGAAAACCGGGGATCGGGCAGGAGACACGGGACCGGATCCTCAGAACGGCTGCAGAGATGGGGTACCAGAAAAAAGAGAATGCAAGCCGCCCCTCCCTGTGTCTGGTGCTGTACAAAAGGCATGGCGCCGTTGTGCGCGACACCGATTTCTTTGCCGCGCTGACGGAAAGCATCACCAGGCAGGCGCGGCTGCTCGGCTATGAACTTCTTATCACCTATTTTTACGGGAACCAGGACAGCGCCGAACAGCTCCGCTCCCTGAAAGCTTCGCCCTGCGACGGCATTCTGCTGCTGGCCACGGAAATGGTCGCAGCCGATTTTCCCCCCTTCCGCAGCCTGACCGTTCCCCTCGTGGTGCTGGACAGCTATTTCCCGGATGAAAAATATGATTCCGTGCTCATCAACAATGTCTACGGAGCCAAGCGGGCCGTGCAGTATCTGATTGCACAAGGCCATTCCGAGATTGGTTACCTTTCCTCCAAAGTGATGATCCGGAACTTTCACGAACGGCAGGACGGCTGGCTGCGCGGCATCCAGACCATTCCGGTTGCAAACGGCTCCAGGCATCATGTGGTGAAGGTTTCCCCCACGGCGGACGGAGCATTCCGGGACATGGCGGCCTATCTCCAGCTGGGCGGCAAACTTCCCACGGCCTTTTTTGCAGACAACGATCTCATCGCCATTTCCTGCGCCCGTGCTCTGCGGGCTGCGGGGTACCGGATCCCCGAGGATGTTTCCCTGATCGGGGTGGACGGCATTGCCGCCGGGGAACTGCTGGACCCTCCCCTCACCACCATGCGGGTCCCCACGGATCAGCTCGGCATTGCCGCCGTTAACCGCCTGGTGGAGCGCATCCGCGGGCTGGCGCCCGGCCTTGTGAAGATCCAGGTAGCCATGGAGCTTTTGGAACGCGGCAGCGTCCTGCCGATTCGCACATGACATAAAACGGCCCCGCGCCGCCGGAAGGCGGCGCGGGGCCGTGATTGCTCAGGAACCGGTTTCCCAGCGGAGGCTGAGGGGAACATCCTCCCGCAGGGTGCAGGCAGGGGACCCGAGGCTGAGGCTGCTGCGGTAAACGTCCTCATAGACGGGGCCCTGCTCCGTGAACACCTGCAGGGAAAAATCGGCCTGGCCGCTCCGCCAGTCCCAGAAAGCGGGAGCATCGGCGACCGCCAAACGCTCGCCGTCAAACGCCATGACGGCGTTCGGAGACGCATAGGCGGAGAGATTGACCTCCTCGCCGAGCGGGATGGAAGCGGCCAGCTCACAGCCTCCATCCTGCGCCTGCCGGAACACGAGAGCCATGTTGCTGCCGACCAGGGAGACGAAAAAGCCATTCTCCTCATGCACATAAAACGTCGGGAACGCCGCTTCCTCATCTGTCAGTTCCGCCGCCTCCACGCGCTGCACCGCCTGGCCGCCGGCGCAGTCGATCACGGTGACTACATACGCATTCCCCTCCACCGTGTGAAGCAGCAGATGCGAGCGATCGGGGCTGGGCACCAGATCCAAAATCCACGCGGCGGGATCGATGGGATAAAAAGTGGAGAGATCCGTGGGCTCGCTGTCTCCGTCCGCATCCTGCCGGAACGAAAGGCAATAGATGCCGAACCCGCCGGGAATGGCGCTCACATCCACAAGGCTGCCGTCCGTGGCGTGGGCGTCAAACACAAAGTAACACGCATCCTTCGTGAGGGCGCTTCGCGTATAAAGGGAAAAGGCAGGGCCCGGCTCCGCATCCGAGACCGATCCGGTCCCGGTGCTGTACACATTTCCGTCCACATCTTTTGCCACCCGGATTTCCATCTGCTCCGATTCCAGCACAGGGATGCGGAACATGCGATCGAACCAGGAAGGAACGGGATTCTGAGCGATGAGTTGGCTGTTTTCCGCGAATTCACGCTCCACCTCTCCGTCCCAGTAAAACCGGTACCCCGGCAGCGTGATGGAGACCTGCAGCGGATAATACGTGTAGTAATCCGCCAGGCGGACGACGCGGGAACCCTCCGTGCCGTTCGGCGTCTCCTGGTAAAGCTCCCGGTAGGCGCGTTCCATGCCGCCCTTCTCGTTTTCCCAGTCTTCCTGCAGATCGTCGCCGCTGATCTGCACATATCCGAAGTCGATGGAGCTGGTAAGCTCTACGCTTCCCTGTTCTTCCTCAAAAACCGGTTTTTCGGGAAACGGCGCAAAGCGGTATGATGTGGAAGCATCGGCCGGGCGCTGAACGGGGCAGTCCGTCTGCCAGAAAAGCTGGTCCTTGTATTGAGAGGGAACGGAGACGATGAGATCTCCGGCCGCGGCCGGATCGCCGGAAAGCGTCTCCGCCGTGAACGTGACGCGGTCCTGCGCGCCGCACACGGCCGTGATCACTAAGGCCAGGGACACGGCGCCAGCCGCCAGAAGGCCGGCAAACGCGGCCAGCATCTTCTTCATTTTGATTCCTCCCCCACCAGTGCGTCGAGCGCCTTGCCCACGCGATCGGGGCGATAGCGGTAGGTCTCCCGCACCACGTCCATGAGGCTCTTTCCCTCGTCCTCCCAGTCGGAGAGATCCCCGGCCACGCAGCCCTTGTGCAGAAGCACGGCGCGGCCGACAAACCCCGCCACCTCCTCGATAAGATGTGTGGAGAGCAGGATCGTTTCCCGCGGCTCCAGGATGCCGGCGAGGACTTTATAAAAGTCCTCGCGGTTGAAGATGTCGTTGCCTGCGAAAGGCTCGTCGAGCAGGATGTAATCCGCGCCCTGGCTGAGCGCAAGGATCACCTCAAACTGGTTTTTCTGCCCTGTGGAAAAGGTGCGCAGCGGCCTGTGCATCGGCAGGCTGAAAAAGTCCATCAGGGAGGTAAAACGCGCGTCGAGAAAGCGCGGGAAGTGCGCACGGTAAAAATCGCGGTGCGCCTGCGCGGAGAGATTCGGGAAGAACGAGTGCTCGCTCGTGCCGAAGGACAGCAGGGCGATATTCTTTCGGGAAACGGGCGCCCCGTCGAGCGTGACGCTTCCTTCAAAGCGGAGCAGGCCCAGGATGCATTTCATGAGCGTTGTCTTCCCGGCGCCGTTTTCGCCGAACAGGCCGACGATCTCCCCGCGCGGAAAGGACAGGCTGATGTCCTGCAGCGCCCTTTTTCCGTAATACGATTTGGTCAGTTTTTCAAGTTGCAGCACAGAGCTCCACTCCTTTCAGTAAAACGGCAGACATTGCGGCGGCGTCACGAGACGGTACAGCGCGAAGAACGCCAGGCTGAACAGCGCGGCCGCCGCCGCCGCCAGCAGAAAACCGGCAAACGGCAGGCACAGACAGCGGCGCGCCAGCTCCCAGCGATCCGGCAGACGGCGCATGAGATAGAGGCTGTGGCTGCCGCGGGAAAACGAACCATAGTAGAAGGCAGCCAGGCAGAGCATGACGGCGGCAGCCACGGCAAAGCCGAGCAGCGCGGGAAACAGCAGCTCCCCGAAGGGGGTCATTTGGGCATCCTCCCGGAGCACCATGTTTCCGGTGCGCCAGTCCCGCTCCCACAGCTGGCTGTAGACCTGAAAATAGGCGAGCAGAAAACGCAGCAGGCTGTACACGGCGGCGGCTCCCAGCCCGGCCGCAAAGCTTTTACACACATGAAAGGGGGAAATCCAGGGCGGCACACATTCCTGTAGCTTTCGTCTCATGATGCGCGCCCCTCCTCTCTCCAACCGTTCTCATCCCGGCTCCACACCAGGTAGCAAATATAGAGCAAAAGAGGCGTGAAAAACAGGAAATCCACCGCCACCAACGCACCCAGGCCCACGGGGAAACGGAACAGAAAATAGGCAGCGCACGCATACGTCGCCCAGGCATAAAAGCCGCGGCGGCGGCGATACGGGCACAGAGCGCAGGCGCCGGAGAGGACGAGAAAGAACAGCGCGTTGCGCACCCAGAGCAGCACATCCCCGAGGGGAAGCAGGCTGTGGAGCAGATCGTCCCGCACGAAGGCGAGAAACACCGTCTGTTCGCTCACGAGAAGGGGATCGGCTGCGCGCGTGTACCAGGTGCACAACCCGAAGGCCAGCGCGAGCTGAACCACCCAGAGCAGGAAAAAGAACGCGGCGTTGCACACCCACTGCCACACAAATACCGTCTGCTCCGAAACAAGAAGGCGGCGCAGCGTGTAACCGACGCGGGCATCCTTTTCGGAACCGACACGCATGAGCTGCACGCAGGCAAGCGCCAAGGCTGCGAGCATCGGGTATTTCATCACGCCGGAAGCGAGCAGCCGCTCCAGCCCGGCATTCTGAAAAAGCTCATAGGCCTGTGTTTCATCCACAGCGCCGGAAAAATTGGGCAATCCGCGCAGCAGCACCGAAAACCAGCCGATCTCCGCGGCTGCAAGCAGCAGGAACAGCAGCAGCATCCACAGAATCGAACTGCGGACAAACAGAAACAGGACAGCCAACTGTTTTCGCATCGTCAAACTCCCTCCTCATTCCCAATACCGATCGATCAGAGCGGCGGCCTCCTCCTTGGTGAGGCCCATCTGCCGCATGGCGGTCACCAGTGCGCGCGCGTCCCCTTCCAGAAGCTCGGAACGGATGCGCCGAATGGCTTCCCCGGTGAGCACCATCTGGCTTTTGGCCCCCGTGTGCGAGGTCATGAGCCCTTCCTCCTCCAGCAGCCGGTATGCCTTCTGCACCGTGTTGGGGTTCACCCCCAGCAGCGCGGAGAGCACACGGCGGGAGGGCAGCTCGTCGCCGTCCCGGATGGTGCCGGAAACGGCGCCCCGCTTGAGAAAGAGAAGGATCTGCTGATAGATCGGCGCATTGCCGGAGAGCGTGAAGCCCTCGAACGAGACCACGACGTTCCCTCCCTTCAACCGTATTATACATATAATACACTTTCCAACTGTATTATACATATAACACGGTTTGCTGTCAAGCCCCTGTCAAAAAACAGACAAAAAAAGGATCGGCTGCCGCTCCGCCGTTGAAATCTCCTCCTGTTTTTGCTAAGATAAAGAGACAAACCGCACGATCCTGCACGGCAAAGGGCGGCAAAACGCTTTTCGCACCGGGAGCGAACCGGGCGGCGGGAAAAACAAGAGGGGGAATCAGATTTTGGATTTCAAAAACTCGGCTTTCATGTACATTCTGGGCATTGCGGTGGGCGCGTTCGTCATCGCGCAGTCCGTCTATTTCCTGGTGAAGGCAATCCGGCGAAGCCGCGAACTCGGGATCACCGGCACGGTGATCCGGCGCACCATCACGTCGAGCGCCGTATTTGCCGTTTTGCCCTCCGTGTCCATCCTGCTGGGGCTCATCACGCTCTCCAGCACGCTGGGCCTGCCGCTGCCGTGGATTCGGCTGAGCGTGCTGGGCGCCGTCACCTATGAGCTGCCGGCCGCCACTGTGGCGCTCAACGCCATCGGTGAAAGCATTTCCATGCCGGTGAGCAACCCGGCCGCATTCAACACCGTGGCATGGGTAATGACGCTCGGCTGCATTACGCCGCTCATCATCATTCCGCTGTTCCTGAAAAAGATCCTGGGCGGCGTGCACAAACTGCGCAAGCGCGACACGCACTGGGGCGATCTCTTCCTCACCGCGCTGTTTCTCGGCATGATCTCCGCCTTCCTCGGCATGGGTATCTCCGACGGGTTGCTCTCCATCCTTACGCTGCTGACAAGCGCGGCCATCATGGGCGTGTGCGGCGTGTTTGTGAAGGTGCTGAAGGTGAGATGGCTGGAGAACTTCGCGCTGCCGATCAGCATGCTGGGCGCGATGGGACTGGCGATTCTGTATGCAGAGCTGCTGCCGGCCGAACTGCTGCCGGCCGGGCTGTGGGGCTGAAAAGGAGGCGGAACAAATGAAAGAGAAAAAGGAATACAGCGTGCAGGTGGACGCATACGGCCGTGCCTGGATGCTGGCCGCTTTGGCCGTTATGCTGCTCGTACCGATTTCCATGTGCATTTATTTCGGCGTGTGGCCGAACGTGCTGGATGTGCTGGCCGGCCTGCTGGGCGTTGCGCCGATCTACTGGGTGGTGTGCTCCATTGAGGTGTTCACCTACGCGCCCATGCTTGGCAGCGGCGGCACCTATCTCGCCTTTGTCACGGGCAACATCACGAACCTGAAAGCGCCGGCAGCCATCAACGCGATGGAAGCTGCCAAGGTGAAGCCCGGCAGCCAGGAGGGCGAAGTGATCTCCACCATCGCCATCGCCACTACTTCCATCGTGACGACGATCATTCTGGCGGCGGGCGTCTTCCTGTTTGCACAGATGGCCCCCATTCTGAACGCACCTATCCTGCAGCCCGCGTTTAAGATGATCCTGCCCGCTCTGTTCGGCGGCCTCGGCGTCGTCTATGTGGCGAAGAACTGGAAGCTCGCGATTGCCCCGCTTGTGGTGATGATCGCCCTGTTCATCGCGGTGCCGTCGCTCGCCTCTTCCGTGAGCGTGCTCGTGCCCGTGGGGGCGCTGATCGCCATCGGCGCGGCCCGCCTGCTCTACAAGAAAGGGCTGGTGTGATATGGCCGGCTGGATTGTGTTGATTCTGGTTCTGCTCTTTCTCGCCGTGCTTCTGATCCGCACGGCCCTGTTCCGCCCGAAAGCGGAGCAGCCCGCAGAACCGGCGGAAACAGGGATTGACTACGACAGGGCAACGGATCACCTGGCGCAGATGATCCGCGTGAAAACGGTGTCAAGCCGCGACCCGGCCACCGTGGACGAGGGCGAATTTGAGCGCTTCCGCGCGCTGCTGCGCGAATTGTACCCGCTCACGCACGAAGCCTGCCCGCCGGAGCGGATCGGCCCCAGCGGCCTGCTGTTCCACTGGAAAGGCAAAGAGAGCGGAGCGCCCACGGTGCTGATGGCCCACTACGACGTGGTGCCGCCCGGGGATCGCACCGCCTGGAAGCGCGACCCCTTCTGCGGAGAAATCGATGAAAACGGCGTTCTTTGGGGACGCGGCACGCTCGACACGAAAGGCACGCTGTGCGGCATTCTGGAAGCGGCCGAAACGCTGATGCGAAAAGGCTTCACCCCTGCGCACGACGTCTATCTCTCTTTCTCGGGAGACGAGGAAATCATGGGCGCAAGCGCTCCCGCCATTGTAGAAGAGCTGCAGCGCCGCGGCATCCGGCCGGCGCTTGTGCTGGACGAGGGCGGCGCCATTGTGGAGGGCGCATTCCCCGGCGTAAAAGAGAAAACGGCCGTCATCGGCACCTGCGAGAAGGGTCAGATGGACGTGGAGATCTCCATGAAGAGCAAGGGCGGCCACACCTCCGCCCCGCCGCCGAAAACACCCGTGGCCACTCTATGCCGCGCCGTGGCTGCTATTGACCGCCACCCCTTCCCCGCCGCCCTGACGCCGGCTGCCGCGGAGCTGTTTGACACGCTTGGCCGCCACTCCACCTTTGCGCTGCGGCTCGTGTTTGCCAATCTCTGGTGTTTCCTGCCGGTGCTCAAGCTGATCTGCACAAAGGCCGGCGGCGAGCTGAACGCGCTCATGCGCACCACCTGCTGCTTCACAATGATGGAAGGCAGCCAGGCTGCCAACGCCATCCCGACACAGGCAAAGATGACGGCAAACCTGCGGCTTTCCCCGCGCGACACGATGGAGACGGCACAGGCTTACCTGCGCCGCGTGATGAAGGATAAGGACATCGAGCTGCACCGCATCCAGGGCACCGATCCCTCCCCCATTTCGCCCACGAGCACGCCGGAGTGGGCGCGTGTGCGCGCCGCCGTCAAAGAGACGTGGCCGCAGGCGATCCCTGCCCCCTACATGATGGTGGCGTGCAGTGATTCCCGCCACTTCTGCAAAATTTGCGGCAACGTGTTTCGCTTCTCCGCTATGGAGCTCTCAAAAGAGGAGCGCGGCTGCATTCACGGCCTGAACGAGCGCGTGCCGGTGGAAAAAATCGGCCGCGCCGCGGAATTCTTCACACGCGTCCTGCTGAAAAGCTGAACAGCGGCGCAGTGTGGAAAGCGAGGGAAACCGGATGATACTCACCGTAACGCTCAACCCCTGCATCGATCACACGGCGGAGGTGGATCGCCTCCTCCCCGGAGCGACAAACCGTGTGGTCAGTTCGCGGCGCGATCCTTCCGGAAAAGGGATCAACGTGAGCATCGTGCTGCGCCACCTGGGCGCGGAAACGCTGTGTCTGGGTGTTTCCCGTGCGGAAAACGGCGGCTTGCTTGGCGCCGTGTTGGAGCAAAACCGCATCCCGCACGATTTCTACTGCGCGCCCGGCCGGCTGCGCGTCAATCTCAAGCTGTTTGACCGTTCCACGGGTGTGATGACGGAATGCAACGAAAAGGGCGAGGTGCTTCCTGAATCCTGCCTGAACGGCTTTCTGGAGCTGGCGGAGCGGTATCTGCCCTCCGCAACGCTGTTTGTCCTGAGCGGCAGCGTGCCGCCCGGCGTGCCGGACACGATCTACCGCATGCTGGGGGAACGCGCAGCTGCCTGCGGCGTGCCCACCGTGCTGGACGCTTCCGGCCCTCTGCTCCGGGAAGGGCTGCGCGCCGCGCCTGTGCTGATCAAACCGAATCTGGACGAGCTGCGCGAAACATTCGGCGTGGAAGCCGCCACACACCGCGAGATTGTGCAGGTGAGCCGCTCCCTGCTGGAGAAAACAGGCGTGCGCGTGCTGTGCGTTTCCATGGGCGGCGACGGCGCAATCCTTGTGACGAAGGACGAAGCCTGGTACTCCCCCGGCTCACCGGTGGCGGTGCGGGGCGTGCAGGGCGCCGGGGATTCCATGGTGGCAGGGCTCTGCCTGGGTCTGCTGCACGGCGCAGGCCCGCGTGAGCTTCTCTGCGGCGCCGTGGCAGCGGCACAGGGTTCCCTGGAAAAACCGGGGACGCTGCTGTGTGAACGCGAGGATTTTGACAGGATCCGGCCCTCCATTCCGGCGGAGCCGATCCCGGACTGACCGCAAAAAGCGGGCGGAAACATCCTTTTGTGGTGTTCCCGCCCGCTTTTTGTCTTCGGCTTTTCCCGCCTTTCCGCTCATATGCCTGTGCAGGCCTTTGGGGAATCCCTGACCGGTTCCCGTGAGCCATCCGAATAAAAAATTTTCTCTTTCCTGTTGACAGGTGGCAAAGTCTTTATTATTATTTAATTACGCAATTACGTAATATCAAAATCTACATTCGGAAAGGAGTAAAGTTCAAAATGGAACGGAATTACGAGCAGGAGATGGATGCGCTCAGAGAGCAGATGGAGACGCTTCAGCAAACCGTCTTTTCCCAATTGAACGCCCTGCAGGCCGCGGTGGCGGAATTGCTTCCGGGAAAACCCTCCGCGGAGCAGAGAGAGCACCTTCATGTGATAAAAAACATGCACCCGGACGGCCGCCTCAGTGCGCTGATGGAGGAACTGTGCGAGAAAACCGAGCAGCAAAAAGGGAACGGCCTCGTCTCCTATCTCGGCGTGTATCAGTCCGGCGGGCGGCAAGCCAACTGGATTCGGAACGCTGTCCCCACCGAAGATCTGCTATCCCTCATTGAGAGCGGGGTTGCGAGCAAGGTGCTGGCCTGCATTGGCAACACAAACCGATTGGAAATCCTGTTGGAGATCCTGCGCGGCCCCGCAACGGTGGCAGAACTGGTTGAGAAGTGCGGGTTTGGATCGACGGGGCAGGTGTATCACCACATGAAACCGCTGCTCGCTGCCGACATCATTGTGGAAGATGAGCAGCAAAAGGGCGTGTATGTGATTCAGCCCCACAAAATACAGGGGATCATCATGCTGCTGGCAGGTATCAGCGATATGGTGGATGAAACCTACACGCAGGGCACATGGGAAGCAGAAGAGGAAAAGGAGAAATGAAAAAGGCGCGCTGCGGCCAAAAGCCGGCAGCGCGCCTTTTCTTCGCGTGTCAATCAAATCACACCGTTTTCGATGAGTATGGAAAGGACCTGCAGCACAACCAGCAGGATGCCGCACACAAGAATTACGGCGCCGCGGATACGGATGTTCCGCCTGGAGGGATTGCCTTCCATCTTCGAGGCAATCTTTTCATAAGGGGTAACCAGCATAAAAACGCCGAGCGCCGCCACGAGCACACCGACACAAATGAGAACAATATCCATTTTCTGTTCCTCCTGTTTTTATGTGAGTGATGCGTCGAGCAGGACACGCTCGGCGCAGCGCACGCCGTCCACAGCGGCGGATACGATGCCGCCCGCATACCCCGCGCCTTCCCCGCAAGGATAAAGGCCCGGCAGCGTGACGCTCTGCAGGTCTTCCCCGCGCCTGATACGCACCGGAGAGGAACTGCGCGTTTCCACGCCCGTGAGGACGGCATCCGGATGGGCGAAGCCGTGCAGCCGCGCGTCAAACAGGCGGATGCCCTGCCGCATGGCGTCCGTCAGCTCGCGCGGCAGGACCTCGTCGAGAGAGGCGGGCGTCACGCCCGGCCGGTAGGTGGGCTGTACGTCCCCAAAATGCGTGGACGGGCAGGCGCGCAGAAAATCCTCCACGCGCTGCGCCGGCGCACGATACCCATCGCCCCCCGCGCGGAAGGCTGCCTCCTCAAGGCGGCGCTGCCACTCCATGCCGGCCAGCGGCTCATCGCACCCGAAATCTTCCGGCCCGACGCCGACCAGCAGGGCGGAATTGGCGTTCCGGCCGTCGCGCGCATAGCGGCTCATGCCGTTCGTCACAACACGGCCTTCCTCACTGGCAGCGGCCACCACCTCTCCGCCGGGACACATGCAGAAGGTGTACACGCCCCGCCCGCCCGGCAGATGCGCGGAAAGGCGGTAATCTGCCGCGCCGAGCTCCGGGTGGCCCGCAAACCGGCCATACTGCGCGCGATCCACCGCCGTCTGCAGATGCTCAATGCGCGCACCGAGCGAAAACGGCTTCGGTTCCAGACGGACGCCCCGCTTTTCCAGCATGCGGAACGTATCGCGTGCGCTGTGGCCCACCGCCAGAATGAGGCGGGAACAGTCGATCGTTTCCCCGTTTTCCAGCACGATGGCGGAGAGACGCCCGTCCTGCACGCGCAGATCGGACACAGCCGCATAAAACCGGACCTCACCGCCGAGGGATCGGATCTCCTCCCGGATGGTTTTCACTGCCCCGGGAAGGAGATCGGTGCCGATGTGCGGCTTTGCGTCCCACAGAATTTCCCGGGGCGCTCCCGCCTCAGCAAGCGATCGGAGCACAAACCGGGCGCGCGCGTCCTTTGTGCCGGTGTTGAGCTTCCCGTCCGAAAATGCGCCGGCGCCGCCTTCCCCAAACTGCACGTTTATGCGCGTATCGAGCAGGCCTGTGCTCCAGAACCGCTCCACCGCCGCGGCGCGCTCCTCCACGGGTGCACCGCGTTCCAGCACCAGGGGCCGGGCCCCGGCGCGCGCCAGAATAAGCGCGGCAAACAGGCCGGCCGGCCCCAGCCCGGCCACAATGGGACGCTGGACCGGCGGAGCACAGTGCGGCAGCTCATAGTGATACGGTTCCGCTTCGCTCACCTTCGCGCCGAGCCGGTGCAGCGGCGGGCCGCTTACCCCACACTCCACGGCACAGATGAAGTGCACATCGCCGCGCCTGCGCGCATCCACGGAACGGCGCACCAGCTCGCAAGACGCAATCCGGCTTTCCGGCACATGGAGGCGCGCGGCCGCCAGACGGCGCAGCAGCCCCGGTTCCGAGCCGAGCGGGAGCGGAATATCTGAAACTCGATAGGTTTTCACTGTTTTGTGGTTCCTCCTGCTTTATAAATAAAATCGGGACAGCGCTGTTTCAGAGACGCACATCCCAGTGAACGGCCGGATCGGCCGCTTTACCCGCGCTGCGGCCGGCCAGCAGGCCGGTCGCCCACGCCCAGTGCAGATTGTAGCCGCCGCAGTCCCCGTCCACGTTGAGCAATTCTCCGGTAAGATAGACGCCGGGGCACAGACGAGATTCCATCGTGGAGACGTCCACCTCCGAGAGCGGGACGCCGCCGGCCGTCACCTGCGCGTGTGCCCACCCGGCCGTGCCGGTGACGGGAAAGCGGAAGTCGCGCACACGGGCGGCGATGGCGGAAAGCTGCGGCGGGCGAAGCTCCGAGGCCTCCTGCGGCAGCCTGCGCACGGCAGCGCGCAGCACCTCGCGCGCCACAAGGCGGTTGAGCATGCCGTCGAGCAGCTCCTGCGCCGGGAGAAGCGGGGATGAGGCAGCCGTACGCAGAAAGCTGAAGATATCGCCCGGGCCGTGCTCCGGCATCAGGCACACGGAGAGCTCCGCTTCCCGCTTCTGCGCGTCAGTCAATTCCCCGTAAGCCCGCGAGAGCTCAAACACGCAGATGCCGGAAAGCGAATCCCCGGTGAACTGCACTTCCCCGCGCGAGGAGGCCACGCCGCGGCTGCCTGCCCAGAGAGAAACTTCCGCCAGACTGCGCGCGCCCTTGAGCGGCCTGGCGCGCTCCGGCAGCGTGGAGAGCGGCACAAGCGACGGGAAAAGCGGCGTGCAGCTGTGGCCGAGCGCGGAGGCCAGCCGGTAGCCGGAAGGGTTACCGCCCAGAGCCGGGGCCGCCATCCCGCCGCAGGCAAGGATCACGCGCCGCGCCCGCACTTTTCCCGCCGGACCAGAAAGCGCAAAAAACCCCTTTTCCCTCCTGATCTCCTCCACGGGAAAATCGCACAAAATCTCGCCGCCGCGCCGCTGCACACGCCGCAGCAAGCACTCGAGCACGGAGGCCGCCTGCATGCCGTAGGGATAGAGCCTGCCTTCATCCAGCTCGCGGCACAGCATGCCGTTTCTGCGCCAGAACTGCTCCAGCTTTTCCGGCGGGAAGCGCTCCAGCACGCGGGCCGCACGGGCAACATCTCCGTGATACCGCGCGGGGGACGCCCCGCTGTTGCCCAGGTTGCAGCGGCCGTTTCCGGTTGCCAGCAGTTTTTTTCCGGGACGCTGCTTTGCCTCCAGCACAAGGGTAGGCCCGGCCTGCGCCGTCTCCCCCGCCGCCATCAGGCCGGAAGCCCCGGCCCCGACGACAGCAAATTCCACCTGGTGCGTCTCCATCTTTCTTCCCTCCTTGCTCCCAAACCGTTTCCCTTTCCTTTTACCGCTTCCGCCCGCCAGATATCTTTGCAAGCCGGAACAACCCGGTCCTTCCTTTTCCGACCAGATGCAGCAGCCAGAAAAGCGGCCCGAACGGCAGGCAGGGCTCCACAAGTTTTTCCAGCGGCTCCTGCGCCCAGGCCTCCCGGCAAATCGGGCCGGGAGACAGATCCTCGCGCTTGCGCTCCTTCAGCCAGCTTCCCATGTCCGTCGCCATAGCAATGTGCAGCGCCAACCGCGAAGCAGAATTTCCGCAGCTGCGATAAAGGCAGCAGAGGGATTCCGTCTTCCGCTCGCGGGGGCCATGCTGGAACAGCTCAAAATGGAACCCATGCAGGCGATTTTCCCGGAAGCGGATGCTCTGCATTCGCCGCATACAATGTTTTTATTATCGCATAAACCGGCGCAGAAGAAAAGAGGAAAAAAGCGCCCCGGCAAAAAACCGGGGCGCCGGAACGCAGGAGCATTATTCCTTGAGCATAAGCTTTACAATCTCGCCCACAAACACGCGGTGCAGATCCTTGTTCGGATAGTTGGCGGCAAACAGCTCCTTGTCCAGGAAGGAATCCTCTGCCATGTCCTGACGGTACAGCTTGCGGCAAATCAAAACTGCCTCTGCCTCCTCCGGATAAGGCGCAAGATCGAAAGCAGGCGTGAGACCCGTTTCCTTCCATTTGTCGAAATCGCGGCCGCTCTTTGTGCCGCAGAAATTCAGCGCCGGGCGGAAGCCGTCCCCAAAAAAGGCGAGGCTGTAATACGGCTCGCGCTCAATGAAGGACAGCGTATACCGCTGCGGACGGATGAAAATAAAGGAAACCGGTTTGTTCCACAGGATGCCTGCGCCTCCCCAGCTGGCGGTCATGGTATTGCACTTTTCCTGATTGCCTGCCGTGACAAGCATCCAATCCTTGTTGATCCGGGAAAAGAGATTGTCGTTCCAGTCGTATACGCTGTGTTCTTTCCAGTTGGCCATATGAAAGTCCCCCTCAAGATGACAAAATTGACGGGCAAACACGGCGCTGCCGCATCCCGCCTGTATGTTATTGTATACGCAAAGAAGAAAAAAAGAAAGACAAAACAGGCTTTCCGGCCCAAAAAAATCCCGGTTCCCGCCAAAACAAGCTCAGGTTGATCAGTTTTTTCTTTCTTTCCAAAAAGCTTTTAGCTATGTTCCACAAAGTGAATATTTATACAGATAACGCTTGAAATTACGCGAAAACGGTGTATAATAAAACACAGACATTGCAAATAAACTGGTTGGGCAAACGGTTTGCCGACGGCGGCCGCTTCGCCCGGAAAATAAGTTCCGAAAAGGAGTCTTCACCATGGCAAAACAGATTAAAAAGGTTGTTCTGGCTTACTCCGGCGGTCTTGACACCTCCATCATCATTCCGTGGCTCAAGGAAAACTACGACAACTGCGAAGTCATCGCCGTCGCGGCGGATGTCGGGCAGGGCGCCGGCGAGCTTGAAGGACTGGAGGAAAAAGCCAAGAAGACGGGTGCTTCCAAGCTTTATATCGCCGACCTGAAGGACGCTTTTGTCGAAGAGTACATCTGGCCGACGCTGCAGGCAGACGCCGTTTATGAAAACCACTATCTGCTCGGCACCAGCTTTGCCCGCCCGCTGATTGCAAAGCGCCTCGTGGAGATTGCCAAGGCCGAGGGCGCGGACGCCATCTGCCACGGCTGCACCGGCAAGGGCAACGATCAGGTCCGCTTCGAGCTTTCCATCCGCGCATTTGCACCGGAGATGACAATCATCGCTCCGTGGCGTGTGTGGGACATCAAGTCCCGCGATGAGGAGATCGACTACGCGGAAGCGCACAATGTGCCGCTCAAGATCACGCGTGAGACGAACTACTCCAAGGATAAGAACCTGTGGCATCTCTCCCACGAAGGGCTTGACTTGGAAAACCCGGCCAATGAGCCGCAGTACAACAAGCCCGGTTTCCTGGAGCTGGGTGTTTCCCCTGAGCTGGCCCCTGACAAGCCGACTTATGTCACGATCCACTTTGAGAAGGGCATTCCCACGAAGCTGGACGGCCGCAAGCTGCGCGGTGTGGAGCTGATCGAGGAACTCAACCGCATCGGCGGCGAAAACGGCGTCGGCCTGGCCGACATCGTGGAGAACCGCCTGGTGGGCATGAAGTCCCGCGGCGTGTATGAGACGCCCGGCGGCGCGATCCTCTACCATGCGCACAACAAACTTGAGGAAATCTGCCTTGACAAGGCAACTTACCACTACAAGCAGAAAATAGCGCTGGAATTTGCGGATCTGGTTTACAACGGCGAATGGTTTACCCCCCTGCGCGAGGCCCTGAGCGCGTTTGTAACGAGTACGCAGCAGAATGTGACCGGCGACGTGAAATTGAAGCTCTACAAGGGCAACATCATCGATGCCGGCGTGACCTCCGACTACTCGCTGTATGACGAGGAGATCGCCACATTCAGCGAGGACGAGGTTTACAACCAGGCCGATTCCGCCGGGTTCATCAACCTGTTTGGTCTGCCGATCAAGGTGCAGGCCCTCAAGCGCCAGAAGCTGGAGCAGGCCGGGAAATAAGGAAACACAACGCAATACGTTCCAGGGGGATCGATCCCGAGTTCGATCCCCCTTTTCCCTTTTGAGGGACGCAAAAAGGAAGCGAAAAAGGAGAATGGCTGCATGAAGCTCTGGACGGGAAGATTTCACAAAGATCTGGACAAAACCACAAACGATTTCAATTCCTCCATTTCCTTTGACAGCCGCATGGCACGGGAGGACATCCGCGGCAGCATTGCCCACGCGACAATGCTGGGCGCATGCGGCGTGATAGACAAGGCGGAAGCCGAAAAGATCTGCGACGGTCTGGAGGGCATCCTGGCGGATCTGGAAAACGGCACGCTCGCAATCGATCCGGAGGCGGAGGACATTCACACCTTCGTGGAAGGCGAGCTGACAGCCCGGCTGGGAGACAGCGGGAAACGGCTGCACACGGCGCGCAGCCGCAACGATCAGGTGGCGCTGGATGACCGCCTTTACCTGCGCGGCCGCTGCGCCGAGCTGGCGGAGCAGCTCCGCGGCCTAATTCTGGTGCTGTGCCGGAAGGCGGAAGAGCACAGCGGCGACGTGATGCCCGGCTACACGCACCTGCAGCGCGCGCAGCCCATTACGTTCGGCCACCATATGATGGCCTATGGGGAAATGTTCCTGCGCGACATTTCCCGCCTGAAGGACGCCGCCCGGCGCATGAACGAGTGCCCGCTCGGCTCCGGCGCCCTGGCAGGCACCACCTATCCCCTCGATCGGGAAATGACGGCTTCCCTGCTCGGCTTTTCCGGCCCGACGCACAACAGCCTGGACGGTGTTTCGGACCGCGATTTCTGCATGGAGCTGGCCGCAGCGATCGCCATCTGCATGGTGCACCTCTCCCGCTTTTCGGAGGAAATTGTCCTGTGGTGCTCCTGGGAGTTCAAGTTTATCGAGCTGGACGACGCCTTTTCCACCGGCTCGAGCATCATGCCGCAGAAGAAGAACCCCGATATTGCAGAACTGGTGCGCGGTAAGACCGGCCGCGTGGTGGGAGACCTCACCGGCCTTCTGACGATGATGAAGGGACTGCCGCTGGCATATAACAAAGATATGCAGGAGGACAAGGAAGCCATCTTCGACGCGGTGGACACCCTGCACATGTGCCTCAAAGCCTTCACTCCCATGCTCGACACGATGCGCGTGCTGCCTGAAAACATGCGCAAGGCCGCGGCGGGCGGCTTCATCAACGCCACGGACTGCGCCGACTATCTCGTGGGCAAGGGCATGCCGTTCCGCGACGCCTACCGGATCACGGGCGCGCTCGTGGCCTGCTGCATCGACCGCCGCGAGACGCTGGAAACGCTGCCTCTCGAAGAATACAAAAAGCACAGCGAACTGTTTGACGAGAGCGTGTACGACGCAATCTCGCTGGAACGCTGTGTGAACGGGCGAAAGGTCCTCGGCGGGCCCGCAAGCGAGAATGTGCTGCGGGAAGCGGCCCGCGTGCGCGGCCTCGTGGAACAGGATGAAAAAGAATAAACGCGATTGCATAAACATACGGAAGGATGCGTGAACAACTGATGATTCAAGCTGGCGTTGTGGGAGCAACCGGCTACGCGGGAGCGGAACTGTGCCGCCTTCTGACCGGCCACCCGGAGGCGGAACTGGCCGCCGTGAGCTCGGTGAGCTTTGAGGGAAAGGCCCTTTCCGACGTGTACCCCTCTTATTATAAGATTTGCGACAAGGTGTGCGGCACGCAGGAGGAGGTTGTGGAAAAGAGCGACGTGATCTTTGCCGCCCTGCCGCACGGCCTTTCCCAGGAGCTTGCCGCCGCATGCGACGCGAAGGGCAAGGCCTTCATTGACCTGGGCGCCGATTTCCGGCTGGAAAATGAGAAGGATTACGAAGAGTGGTACGGCAACAGCTTCGCGCACCCCGAGCTGCACAGAAAAGCCGTGTACGGCCTGCCGGAACTTTTCCGGGAGCAGATCCGCGGCAAAAAGCTGATCGCAAACCCCGGCTGCTACACCACGGCCGTGCCGCTGGCGCTCTACCCCGCGCTGGAAGCCGGGCTGATTGAAAAGGACGGCATCATCGCAGACTGCAAATCGGGTGTGACGGGGGCAGGCCGTAAGATGACGCAGAACACACATTACCCGGAGCTGAACGAAGCCTTTACGGCATACAAGGTTGCGGCGCACCGTCACACGCCGGAAATGGAGCAGACGCTCTCAAAGGCGGCGGGCTCCCCCGTAACGCTCACCTTTGTGCCCCACCTTCTGCCCGTCAACCGCGGCATCCTGGCCACGTGCTATGCGCGCCTGAAGCCCGGCGTCACGGAGGGACAGATCCGCGCAACGTATGAAATGCGCTACGCGGGCGAAACGTTCCTCCGCCTGCTGCCGAAGGGCCGTGTGGCAGACATCAAGAATGTGTGGTACACCAACTATTGTGACCTTTCACTGCACCTGGATCAGCGCGCCGGCATTTTCATCGCCATCTCGGCCATTGACAACATGGTCAAGGGTGCGGCCGGGCAGGCCGTCCAGAACATGAACCTTTCGTTCGGGATTGAGGAGACCGCCGGCCTGATGCTTGTCCCGCCGGCATTCTGATCCGGACATTTTCCGCAGCGGCGGCGCGCAAGCAGAAACGGCCGCCGCTCACGCGTTTATCATTTGAGAGAAGGGGAAACACATGAAATACATAGAAGGCGGCGTGACGGCCGCGAAGGGATTTTCCGCAGGCGGCATGTACTGTGGCATCCGCAAGAATAAGTCCAAGCCGGATCTGGCCATGATCTACTCCTCCGCCCCCTGTGCGGCGGCCGGCATGTACACGAGCAACCTGGTGAAAGGCGCGCCGATCCTGGTGACGAAGCGCAACCTGGAAAACGGCACGGCGCGCGCCGTGATCTGCAATTCCGGCAACGCGAACACCTGCAACGCGGACGGAGAGGAAAAAGCCTGGAGCATGTGCGAGATCGCCGGCAAGGCGCTGCACATCGATCCGCACGACGTGATCGTGGCCTCCACGGGCGTGATCGGCCAGGTGCTGCCGATCGAACCCATCGCCGACACGGCGCCGCTCCTGGCCGCCTCCCTCTCGGGCGACGGCTCCTCCCAGGCGGCCCGCGCCATCATGACAACCGATACCGTGGTGAAGGAAGCGGCCGCTGAGCTGGAAATCGGCGGCAAGACGGTGCGGCTGGGCGGCATCTGCAAAGGTTCCGGCATGATTCACCCGAACATGTGCACGATGCTCTGCTTCCTGACGACGGATGCCGCCGTCTCCGCCCCGGTGCTGAACAAGGCGCTGCGCGCCGTGGTGGCCGACACCTTTAACATGGTGAGCATCGACGGCGACACCTCCACGAACGACACGATCACCATCATGGCGAACGGCTTGGCGGAAAACCCGGAAATCCAGGCAGACACAGCGGAGTATGAGGCCTTCCAGGAAGCCCTGCGCGGCATCTGCACCAACCTGGCGCGCAAGATGGCCAAGGACGGCGAGGGCGCCACGAAACTGCTCGTCTGCAAGGTCAGCGGGGCGGCAGATCTCGATTCCGCCCGCAAGGTTGCCAAGAGTGTGATCTGCTCGAGCCTGCTCAAGGCCGCCATGTTCGGCGCAGACGCCAATTGGGGCCGCGTGCTGTGCGCCATCGGCTATGCCGGAACGGACACGGACATCTCCAAGGTGGACGTCTCCTTCCGCTCCGCGGCCGGCACGATCGGCGTGTGCCGGAACGGCTCCGGCATCCCCTTCAGTGAGGAGGAAGCCAAGAAGATCCTTTCCGAGGATGAGATCGACATCCTCGTTTCGCTGGGTGACGGCACGTCGTCCGCGGAAGCTTACGGCTGCGACCTGACATATGAGTACGTGAAGATCAACGGCGATTACCGCACCTGAGAACGGCGGCAAAAACCGGGGAAAAGGAGAGGGCACACATGGAAATCACAAACGCGGACCGTGCAAAGGTCCTGGTACAGGCGCTGCCTTACATTCAGCAATACTACGGGCAGACGATTGTGATCAAATACGGCGGCAACGCGATGATCAACGAGGACCTGAAAAAGGCTGTGATGAGCGACATCGTGCTCATGCAGCTCATCGGCATCAATGTGGTGCTGGTGCACGGCGGCGGACCGGAGATCAGCGGCATGCTCAAGAAGATCGGCAAGGAAAGCCGTTTTGTCAACGGCCTGCGCTACACAGACGAGGAAACGATCGATGTCGTGCAGATGGTGCTGGCCGGCAAGGTGAACAAGGATCTGGTGCAGCTTCTGCAGCAGAACAGCGGCCGGGCCGTCGGCCTGTGCGGCATGGACGGCGCCATGCTGCGCGCCGAGAAGATGACAATCTCTGAGGATCTCGGTTATGTGGGCGAGATTGTGGAGGTCAACACGGAGATCATCGAGGATACTACGGCAAAGGGCTACATTCCTGTGATTGCCACGGTGGCTTCGGGCGTGGACGGCCACACCTACAACATCAATGCCGACATCGCCGCCGCCCACATCGCGGCAAAGCTGAACGCGAAAAAGCTGATCCTCATGACAGACATCCGCGGCCTTCTGCGCGACAAGGACGATGAGAGCACGCTGATCCCCGTGGTGAACGTGAGTTCCGTGCCGAAGCTCCGGCACGACGGCATCATCTCCGGCGGGATGATCCCGAAAATCGAGTGCTGCGTCGAGGCTGTGCGCCGCGGCGTGAGCCGTGCCCACATCATCGACGGGCGCATCGCCCACTCCATCCTCATCGAGCTCTTCACCGATGAGGGCATCGGCACCATGTTCTATTAAGGGAGGACAGTTTCATGAATTCGGAGGAAATCAAGCAGCTTGACAAGGGAAGCTTTCTGCCCACCTACGGCCGCTTCGACGTGGCGCTCTGCTCCGGCAAAAACGCCACGGCCCGCGACTGCGAGGGCAAGGAATACATTGATTTCGGCAGCGGGATCGGCGTGAACAGCCTGGGCTGGGCCGATGAAGCCTGGGCACAGGCGGTGTCCAGGCAGGCTGCCACGCTGCAGCACACTTCCAACCTCTATTACAACCCGGTTTCCGGCTCGTTTGCCGCGGAGCTGCTCCGCGTTTCCGGTTACGGCGGCGTATTCCTGGGAAATTCCGGTGCGGAGGCGAACGAATGCGCCATCAAGCTCGCGAGAAAGCACGGCGTGGAGCAGGGCGGTGATGACCACTGCGAGATCCTCACGCTGCAAAACTCCTTCCACGGCCGCACCGTGACAACGCTCGCCGCCACCGGGCAGGACGTGTTTCACCACTACTTCTTCCCCTTCACCGGCGGTTTCGTCTACGCTGAGCCGAACATGGAGAGTGTGCGGGCTCACGTGACGGAACACACCTGCGCGGTGATGATTGAATTTGTGCAGGGTGAGGGCGGCGTGCTGCCACTCGATAAATCGTTTGTGCAGGATCTTTCCGCCCTGTGCAGGGAACGCGGCATGCTGCTGATTGCCGACGAAGTGCAGACAGGCGTTGGCCGCACAGGCACTTTTTATTGCTGGGAACAGTACGGCGTGCGCCCGGATATTCTCACCAGCGCCAAAGGACTTGGCGGCGGCCTGCCGATTGGCGCCTGCCTGTGCACGGCGGAACTGCGGGATGTGCTGGGCGCCGGCATGCACGGCTCCACCTTCGGCGCAAACCCCGTTGTGTGCGCCGGCGCGGCAGAGGTGCTGCGCCGTGTTTCCCGGCCGGAATTCCTCGCTGAGGTGCGCGAAAAGGGCGTTTACCTGCGCGAGCGGCTGGAAAAGATGGAGGGGATAGCCGAGGTGCGCGGCCTCGGCATGATGCTGGGCGCAGTGCCGGAAAAGAGCACAGCCGCGGCGCTGGCATCCGCCTGCGTGAAGGAAGGGCTGTTGATCCTCACGGCAAAAACCGCGCTGCGGCTGCTGCCGCCGCTCACCATCACCCGCGAGGAGATGGACAAGGGACTGGCGATCCTGGAGCGCGTGCTGGCCCAGGCGGAATAACATCGCGCACTGCAACGACAATCGGAAACGGAGGAATTTATCATGAAACATCTGCTCAAGCTGCTGGACCTGACGCCGGAGGAGATCGGTTCCATCCTCGATCTGGCCGACCAGCTCAAATATGAGAAAAAGCACGGGATTCCCCACCCCCGCCTGCAGGGCAAAACACTGGGGATGATCTTTGAGAAATCTTCCACCCGCACGCGCGTTTCGTTTGAAACAGGCATGTTCCAGCTGGGAGGCCACGCCATCTTCCTGGCCTCCCATGATTCGCAGATCGGCCGCGGCGAGGCGGTGCAGGACACGGCGCGCGTGCTCTCCCGCTATCTGGACGGTATCATGATCCGCACGTTTGATCAGAAAGAAGTGGAGGACCTCGCCAGCTACGGCACCATTCCCGTGATCAACGGCCTCACGGATTTCTGCCACCCGTGCCAGATTTTGGCCGACCTGATGACGATCCGCGAGCGCAAGGGCACGCTGGACGGGCTGAAAATGTGCTTCATCGGCGACGGCAACAACATGATGAACTCGCTCATCGTGGGCTGCCTGAAGATGAAGATGGCTGTGAGCGTGGCTTGCCCCGAGGGCTACCGCCCGCCGCAGGAAATCCTGGAATTTGCCGCGCAGTATCCCTGCTTTGAGCTCACGGACGACCCGAAAAAGGCTGCCGTGGGAGCCGATGTGATGATCACGGACGTGTGGGCCTCCATGGGCCAGGAAGGCGAGGCCGAAGCGCGCCGCAAGGCCTTTGAGGGCTACCAGATCAACGCGGATCTCATGAAGCTGGCAAAGCCGGACGCCATGGTGCAGCACTGCCTGCCCGCCCACCGCGGCGAGGAGATCACGGAGGATGTCTTTGAGGCGCATGCCGACGAGATCTTCGAGGAAGCGGAAAACCGCCTGCACGCCCAGAAGGCCGTGCTGGTGACGCTCATGGAAGACAAGAACTAAACGCGCTTTCCCCATTGACATAGGAAGGGCCCGTACCGGCCCCGGAACAGTGTTCCGGCCGGTACGGGCCCTTCTTCGTCACACACGTTTCCTTTCTCCCGGTGCTGTCAGCTCAGGGAGGATACTCTGCTTTTCACTGCCTGTTAATATGGCAGGAAAAACGCTTTCACCAGGAAGAAAGCCAGCAGCGCCAGGAAAAGAAGGATGGGCACGATGATTCTCCATTTTCCTTTTTTCAGCTTCTTTCTTTGCTCCTCGTGCAGAAGGAGTGAACCGGGAATGGTTTCCGACAGCTTGGGTGGAATATCAGGATATGACATCAGTACTTCCCCCTTTCTTTGGGTTGCTTTTCTTTATTATAGCATATTTTAACAAAAAAACAAGTGGCTGCTATATCAAACAGTCACTTGTTTCCTCACCAGTTGTTGCGATTCTGCGGAATCAAAAGTCATGACCCCCGGCAAAGCCGGGGGCTTGAGGAAGCCCTAGAAGGGCATCGTACCGGCAAGCCTCTAAAGAGGCACTGAAAAATCCGTCTCTTGCATCACTTGCCCCACAGCCCGTAAACGGGCACTGTTCATCTAAGATCAACTTCCTGATAATAGTAATGTTGTTGTTTTTTTTCTCGCTTCGCTCGATGCTTGAATCTAAAGCTTTTTTACTCTCCCCGGCCTAGCCGGGGGTTGTCGTTTCGCTAAAGCATATTAAAGCAATCAGGTCTCAAAACAGACAAGGGCGGAAAGCACCGTCCAGCCCTGGCGGAAGGGCCTGGAAAGATTCCAGAAACCCACGCCGCGCAGCCCGAACTGGACAGCCAGCCTGAGCTTCGCGCGCAGGCTGCGCGCATCCTCGAACCACACCTCCCGCTGCGTGCCGTCCTCCGTGTAACGGAACCAGGGCGTCTGCGCCTGCTCGTCATACTGGATGGCCACACCGGCGGTGCGCGCGAGATCGATCGCCTCCTCGTTTGTCACGGAGCGGGCGCGCGTCTTCCCCGCCTCATACGGCAAAGGCCAGTTGTAGCCATAATTGGGGATGCCGAGCAGAATCTTTTCCCGCGGAATCCGCGTAACGGCATAGCGAAGCGTTTCCCGCACCTGCGGCAGAGGCGCGACGGCCTGCGCAGGGCCGGAAGCATAGCCGTAGTCATATGTCATGAGCAGCACGGCCGAGACGGCTTTCCCGATGGCTGCGTAGTCAAGCCCTTCCACCCAGCGGCCGGAGGCATTGTCGCTGTTTTTCGCCGCGACAGCCGCGCGCACCTTGTATCCGTCCGGCGCCACAGCATCAGACAGGCGCTGCAGAAAGGATGGATACCGCTCGCGGTCGGCGGCGGGGATCCGCTCGAAATCCAGATCCACACCGGCATACGGCCCTGTTTTCAGCTTCGCACCGATCTCCGCAATCAGCCGCTTCTGCGCTTCCTCGCTGCCGAGAATCGCATGAACAAGCGCACCGTCAAATTCGCCGTCCCGCAGGTTGGCCACGCTGAGCACAGGCTTTGTGCCCGCCTCCTGAAGGGCCTGCAGCATATCGTTGCTGTCCAGCGGGGAAAGACCGCCCAGCCGCGTGACGGCATGCGCGAAGGGCAGCGCGCGCTCCATAGCAGGCAGGGAGGCGAACAGCAGCTCCTCCCTTGTGCCCGGATACGCATATCCGCTTGTCTCCAGCCTGCCCAGCAAGCGTTGGCGGTAGCGAAGGAGGAGCCGCCGCCCCGCCTGCGGCTCCTGGCCGACCAGAAGGCCGGGGTTGCACCGCCAGATCTGGCGGCGGCTCACACCGGTGCGGCGCGACAAGGCCGCCAGAGTCTCCCCCCTTCTGACCTGCACCGTCTGCAGCGGATACAGCACCGCCAGCACCTGACCGGGTACCAGCGGTTTGCCCTGCGCCAAACCGTTTTCCAGCGCCAGGCGGCGCACCGAAACGGTGTACCGGCGGGCGATGGCGTCCAGCGTCTCCCCCTGCTGCACAACATGAAGAATCATGAAAAAACCTCCCCCGTTTCCTGCTTTTCTCATTCCTATGCAGGCGGCGGGGAAGGTATGACGCGTTCAGAACGACAGCGTGAGCAGCAGCGCGTCCTCGCGCGGATCGGAATAGAACTGCCGGCGGCGGCCGGCTTCGCGGAAGCCGAAGCGCTCATAGAGCCGTCGGGCGGGCAGATTGCTCTCCCGCACCTCGAGTGTGAGAAAGAGGCCGTCCGATTCCCGGACAAGGCGGATCAGCTCGCGCAGCAGGGCGGAAGCCGCGCCTCCGCGCCGGTGATCTGGGTGAACGGCCACATTGTCGATGTAGCATTCCCCGCAGACCAGATGGGAACCGGCATAGCCGATCGCGCGGCCATCCTCCTCCGCAACAAGGAACAGGGCCGTGTCGCTCGAGAGCTCGGCAGCCAGCCCTTCCCGCGTCCACGGGTGGGCAAAACAGAGGCGTTCCACCTCGGCCAGGTCGTCCAGATGGCGTTCCTGCATTCTCACAACGGTCATGCGGCCTCTCCCCCCTTCCGCAGCTGCCCGGCCAGAAAGCGCACAAGCTGCACCAGCACAAACAGAATCAGCACGCCGAGGAGCTGGACAGGCAGAAAATCCGTCTGGAACAGGTTGTGGCACACCACATAGGCGGAGGAAAGGCACACGGCAAACGGCATCCACCATTTTTTCGGGAAATGGAACGCAAAGCAGACGCCGAGCAGGTCGGCCGCGTAATAATACCGCTCGTGCATGTAGGGAAGCAAAAACGGGGTGAGCAGCGCAAAAAAGAACGCCAGTGCCAGCAGATTCGACAGCGTGAGCGGGAGATCCCGCTGCCAGAGGAAAAACACGGCGCACAGCACCACGCCGCCCGCCAGAAAGATACCGGCGCGGCCGATGGAGGGATCTGCGCTGTCTCCCAGCCAGGTGTAGAGATTCGGCAGATACATGGCGAGCAGGTTATACTGCCCGGCCTGACGAAAATAGATGGTGAGCAGATCCCACAGATTCCGGCCCATGGCGGCGGCAGGCAGACAAGCCGCCACATACACGGCCGGCACAGCCAGCACGCTGCGCCAGCGCAGCCGCTTTTTCAGCAGAAGCAGGAGAAAAAGCGGCGCGAGGAAAACAGCCTGCAGTTTGAGCGTGATCGACACGCCGAACGAGACGGCGGCGGCCACATCCCGCCCCTTCCACGCGTAATAGACGAAGGCAAGCAGCGCCGACACGTACATGGCATCGCACTGGCCCCAGGCTGCCGAATTGAGAAACGCCGAGGGCAGGAACAGCACCGCACAGTAGGCTGCCGTCCAGGTCTGCGAGAGGCGCCGATCGCCGGAGGCCAGGTTTGCCGCAAACACGGCGAGCACCACATCCGCCGCACAGGAAACGGCCTTGATCGAGAACAGATCCCGGACCGGCAGATAGGTGAGCAGGGCCAGCACATAAAAATAGGGCGGCGTGTAATCGCCGATCTCCAGCCCCACGGCGGCCAGCCCGCCATTTTGGCGGAGCGCTTCAAACCAGGGATGGAGGAACTGCTGGTAATCACCCGATTCCAACGGAAAGAGGAACAGCCGCATAGCCAGGGCGATCGCCGTGGCAACCGCCAGAAACGCGGCATTCTGCGCGCTCTGCGGGACAGCAGGCACACGCTCACGGCTCATGCCTTCGCCTCCTCCCTTTTGTAGAGCAGAAAATCGAACCCGATCTCTGTGCGGAGACTCTTTGCCTCCGCAAGGCGCCGCACACCCTCCTGCGGCGTTTTCCAGTAATACGGCGTCATGGCGAAGAGGGACCGGATCAGCGCAGGGTCCGTGAGCGTGAGCTCCCCCTCCACCGCGCCGCGGCTCTCGAGCACAAAGCCGGGATAGGATGTCTCGCGGTATTCGTTCTCATACGGCTCGTCATAGAGGATTTCCTTCATGCCGTAGAGATGGCGCGCCGTGGGAACGGCCAGCAGGAAAAAGCCGCCGGGCCGCACAACACGGCGCAGCTCCTCCGGCACAAGAGGCGCAAACACGTTCACGGTCAGATCCACGGATGCATCCGCCACCGGCACGGAAAAGGCGCTGGCCACGGCAAAGGAGATCCCCTTGTGACGCTTTGCGGCGGCCCGCACGGCTGCTTTGCTGATGTCGAACGCCGCCATGGAAGGCGTGCAGCCCGTTCCTGCCAGCGATTCAAGCAGCGCGCCGGTGTACCAGCCCTCGCCGCAGCCGACGTCAAGCACGGCGGGCGCCGCCACGCCGCGCAGCGCACCACACGCCAGCTCGCACAGCCGGCGGCGGAAGGGCTCGTAGTATCCCGCTTCCAGAAAAGCGCGCCGCGCCGCCACCATCTGCTTCGTGTCGCCCGGATCCTTCGAATGTTTTTTGTTCGGCGGCAGCAGATACACATATCCCTCCGCCGCCACATCGTAGGAATGGCCATGTGGGCAGCGCCACACCTTTTCGCCCTGTGCAAGAGGCCCGCCGCACACAGGGCAGGTAAACAGGCTGCTCATGACTTCGCCTCATACCAGGTGCGGCCCACCTTGGCTTCCGCCACCATTGGCACGGACAGGGAAACAGCGCCCTCCATCTCCTCGGTGAGCAGATGGGAGACGGTCTCCGCTTCCTCCTGCGGGCATTCCACGATCAGCTCGTCATGCACCTGCAGGATAAGGCGGGCACGCAGGTTTTCCCGGCGCAGCCTCTCGTCCACACGGATCATCGCAATCTTGATGATATCGGCCGCTGCGCCCTGAATGGGCATGTTGCGCGCCACACGTTCACCGAAAGCGCGGGTGGCAAAATGCTTCGACGCAAGCTCCGGCAGATAGCGGCGGCGGCCGAAGATCGTCTCGGCATATCCGCGCTCGCGCGCTTCCTCCACTGTGCGGTGCATATAGGCGTCCACACCGCTGAAGTGATGGAGGTAATCCTGGATATACTGTTCCGCCTCTTTGCGCGTAACACCGATGTCCTTGCTGAGGGAAAACGCGCCGATGCCGTATACAATGCCGAAATTGACGGCCTTGGCACGGCTGCGCATGAGCGGCGTCACCATATCCTCCGGCAAATGGAACACCTGCGCGGCCGTGCGGCGGTGAATGTCGTCGTTGTCGCGGAAGGCCTGGATCATGTTCTCATCGCCCGCCACGTGGGCCAGCACACGCAGTTCAATCTGCGAATAATCGGCGTCCACGAGCACCCAGCCGGGGCGCGCGATGAAATAGCGCCTCAGCTCGCGCCCCAGCTCCGTGCGCACGGGAATGTTCTGCAGATTCGGCTCCGTGGAACTGATGCGGCCGGTGCGCGTTTCGGTCTGGTTGAAGCTGGAATGGATGCGGCCGTCCGGCCCGACCACCTTGAGCAGGCCGTCGCAATACGTGGATTTGAGCTTGGCAAGCGCGCGGTAATTGAGTACCTGCTCCACGGCGGGGTGGTCGTATCGCAGGCCCTCGAGGACTTCCGCGTTTGTGGAATAGCCCGTCTTCGTCTTTTTGCCGTGCGGCAGGCCAAGCTTCACAAAGAGCGCATCACCGAGCTGCTTCGGCGAATTGATGTTGAACTCATAGCCGACGGACGCATAGACCTCCGCCTGCAGGCGATCGATCTCACCCTGGAGCTGCTCGCCGTAAGCACGGATGCCCTCGCTGTCCACGGCAAAGCCTTCCAGCTCCATATGGGCCAGCACACGGGCAAGCGGCACCTCGATCTCGTTTAGAAGCTTTTCCTGGCCCTTTTCCCGAATCTCCGCGCCCAGCTTTTCACACAGCGCGGGCAGCAGGGCGCTTTGGCGGGCGAGCGGGTCTTCCCACTCCTGCATCGCCACGCCGTATTCCTGCGCCAGCCGTTCCGGCTCATAGCCCTTGGCAGAGGGGTTAAGCAGATAGGCGGCAAGGGACACGTCGAACACCGGCCCGGCCAGCGCCGCCCCGCGCGGCTCCAGCGCCTTTACAAAGGGCTTGACGCCCTCCACCAGCTTGCGCACGCCTCCCGCGCCACACAGCGCATGAACGGCTTCTTCCCCGTCCACAGGGTATACAAGGCCGCCGGAAGCGGCCGTCAGTCGGCGGATGGAACCGTCCTCCCCCCATTCGGCGGAAAGAGCGGCCGTCTCGCCCTTTTGCGGGAGCTGCTCTGGCGCACGCTCCGACCATTCCCACGCCGCACCATCTTCCGCCGCCTCCCCCGCCGCGGGCGCAGCGGAGGCCTGCAGGCCCATCTTCTCCATCAGCGAGAAGAATTCCAGCTTTGCCATGAGCGAACCGGCGGCCGGATCGACGGGCGCCGGGATATAGTCGGAGAGGCGGACGTCCACGGGCGCATCGGTGCGGATCGTGCCCAGCCAGCGGCTGAGATAGGCGTTCTCTTTCGACTCGGCCAGTTTCTTCCGCTGGCCCTCCTTGATGTCGAGCGTGTCAAGGTTTTCATAGATGGCGTCGAGATCGTGGAACCGGCGGATAAGCTCCCCTGCGCCCTTGGGGCCGATGCCCGCAACGCCGGGGATGTTGTCCGACGTGTCACCCTGGATGGCTTTCACGTCGATGAGCTGGATCGGCTCCACGCCGTATTCCTCGCGGATTTTTGCCTCGTCATAGAGCGTGACCTGCGGCTGCCCCTGCTTTGTGGAAGCCAGCCGCACCGTGACGCCGCCGCCCACGAGCTGAAGGCTGTCGCGGTCACCGGTGGCGATGACGCATTCCGCACCCTCCTCGCGGCAGACGCGCGCCAGCGTGCCGAGGATATCGTCCGCTTCGAAGCCGTCGCACTCCACCAGGCGGTATCCCAGCAGGCCCAGCAGCTCCTTGAGGTTCGGCAGCTGCTGGGCCAGCTCCTCCGGCATGCCCTTCCGCTGGGCTTTGTAGCCGGCATACGCCTTGTGGCGGAACGTGGGGGCTTTGCGGTCAAACGCGATGGCCACAGCATCCGGCTGCGTCTCCGCCAGCAGCCGCTGCAGCATGGTGAGAAAACCGTAGATGCCGTTTGTATAAAGGCCGTCTTTTGTGGTGAGAAGCTTGATCCCGTAAAACGCGCGGTTCAGGATGCTGTTGCCGTCCAATACCAAAAGTTTCATGGATGATTCTCCGATCGCAGTGAGTTTGTGGATTGTTTCTTATTCTTAAGAATACCACATTTTCACACAAACAAAAAGGGGATTCTTTGCCTGCGGTGCAGCAGGCCGATCCCCCTCATTTTTTCTTCTTCTGTTTTTCCCCCGCGGCGTCCCGGGAAGGGCACTTGCCGCAGCAGGCCGAACAATCCCCGGAACAGCCCCCGCAGCCGCGGCTGCGGAACCGGAGCGCGAGAACGAGCAGCACCGCAAGCGCCGCGAGCAGACACCAATCCGCCGCACTCATCGCCTCATCCCCTTTTTTCCCCATTTTACCCGGCCGGGGAGCCGGGGTCAACTATTGTTTTTCGGGGCACGATAGAGTATAATAAAGAGACCATTCAGAAAACATTGAGGAGGCGCCTCATTTTGGAGCAGACAGTAACCCCTGATTTTTTGCCCGTCCTGCTGGGCAGCGATATGAACGTGTACGGCATGGCCCGCTCGTTCCATGAAGCGTACGGCATCAAGAGCGTCGCCGTGGGAAAAGGGCGCCTGAACGCGACCTCCCACAGCCGGATTGTCTCCGTGGAGGAAGTGGAGCCCAACCTGGAGGACGACAAAGTATTTGTGGACACCCTTCTGTGCTTTGCCAAGCGCTATCCCGGCCGAACGCTGCTCCTTGTGCCCTGCGGCGACAACTACACCAAGCTGCTGGCGCGCAACCAGGATAAGCTGCGCGGCGCTTACGCCTTCACCTGCATTGACGAGCCGCTTCTCACGCAGCTGGGCATAAAGGAAAACTTTTACAAGGTGTGCAGCGAACACGGCTTCGCATTCCCCAAGACAACGACCTGTACTTTCGAAACATACAAGGGGTTCCAGCCGCCGTTCGACTTCCCCGTGATCATCAAGCCGAGCAATTCCGTGGCATACTGGAACTGCCGCTTCCCGCACAAAAAAAAGGTGTTCGTCGCACAGGACCGCTCGGAATTTGACGCCATTCTGAACGCCATCTACGGCTCCTCCTACCACGATCACCTGATCATTCAGGAATTTATTCCCGGCGACGACAGCGGCATGCGCGTGATGAACTGCTACTGCGGACGCGACCGCAAGGTCAAGCTCATTGCGCTCGGGCACACGCTCCTGGAGGAGCATTCCCCCGAGGGCATCGGCAGCTACGCCGCCATCATCAGTACGCGCGACGACGATCTTTCCATGAAAATGAAAAACTTCCTGGAAGACATCGGCTACACCGGCTTTGCAAACTTTGACATGAAATTTGACCCGCGCGACAAGACGTACAAGCTGTTTGAAATGAACCCGCGCCAGGGGCGCAGCAGCTTCTTCGTGACGGCCGCCGGTTACAATCTGGCCAAATGGCTGGTGGACGACGTGATTCTGCACAAGGAGCTGCCGCTGACGATTGCGGACAACGAAGTGCTGTGGAGCATCATCCCGAAGGACGTCATCTTCCGCTATGTGAAAGACGAATCGCTCAAGCGCGAGGCAAAGCGGCTGATCCACAAGGGGAAATACTGCCAGCTCATGCGGTATAAACCGGATACCTTCCGCAAACGCTTTGTACAATTCCATCTGAGCCAGATCAATTACCGCAAAAAATACAAGCAGTGCTTCGGAAACAAGGGCCTGCACGACTAAAAGGAGGCAGGTTATGCAGCAGGAACCCGTTTTGGGGATCATCGGCGGGCTCGGCCCCATGGCCACCGCGTATTTCCTGGAGCTCACCGTGAAGATGACGCAGGCCGAACGCGATCAGGATCATCTGGAGGCCATTTTGTTCGAGCACCCTTCTATCCCGGACCGGACGGCCCACATCCTGGATGCGCGCAACCCCTCCCCCCTGCCTGCGCTGGCGGGTTGCGCCAAAAAGCTGGAATCGCTCGGCTGCTCGGCCATTGCGATTCCCTGCATCACGTCGCACTGCTTTTTCGGCGAGCTGCAGAAAGCCGTCTCCATCCCGCTGCTGAACATTGTGCGGGAGACGGCGCGCCACCTGAAGGAGAACGGTGTTTCCGCCGCCGGCGTCATGGCGACGACCGGCACGGTGCGCACAGGCCTGTTTCAGGAAGCGCTCGCGGAGGAGGGCATTGATTGTGTGCTGCCGGATGAACGGCGGCAGGAGCTGGTGATGCACGTGATTTATGACGACGTGAAGGCGGGACGCCCTGTGGAACGGGACGCCTTTGGTGAGGCGGCAGCGCATCTGCGCCAAAAGGGCGCGCAGTGCCTGATTCTGGGCTGCACGGAGCTTTCCCTGGCCAACCGCGCCGAACCGCTCGGCCCCGGCTGCCTCGACGCGCTGGAGGTGCTGGCACGCGCTGCGCTGCTCTTCTGCGGAAAGCCGGTGCGCCCGGAATACGGCTGCCTCATCACACGCTGAAAGAAGCGGTTCGCTTCACTGGATTGGAAAGGGTGATCATCCTTGTGTGGATTTGCAGGATTTTTTACGAACGGCTGGGGCGGCGATCGTGAGGCCGTCATCCGCGACATGGCGGACCGCATCCGCCACCGCGGACCGGACCAGGACGACTATTATATTGACGCGGACATCGCTATGGGCTTCCGCCGGCTGAGCATCATTGATCTGGAGGGCGGCAGCCAGCCGATCCTCAACGAGGACGGCACGAAGGTGCTCACCTTCAACGGTGAAATTTATAACTTTCAGGACCTGCGTTGCGAGCTGATCGACGCCGGCCACACGTTCAAGACCTCCACAGACAGCGAGGTGCTGCTGCACGGCTATGAGCAATGGGGCGCCGGCGTGCTGCAGCGGCTGCGCGGCATGTATGCCTTCGTCATCTGGGACAGCACCGCAAAGAAGCTGTTCGGCGCGCGCGATATTTTCGGCATCAAGCCTTTCTATTACTATCAGCACAACGGCGACTTTTTCTTCGGCTCGGAAATCAAGAGTTTCCTGGCCCACCCAAACTTTGTAAAGGAAGTCAACGAGGAACGGCTCCCGGAATACCTCTGCTATGAGTATATCCCAAACGAGGAGACGATGTTCCGACATGTGTTCAAGCTGCTCAACGGCTGTTATTTTGAGTATCAGGACGGAAAGCTCTCCATCCGCCGGTATCACGAGGTCAGCTATCACATCGACGAAAAGCCGACGCTGGAAGAATGGGAAAGGCGCATCACCGAAACGTTCTCCGAAAGCGTACTCGCGCACAAGATTGCCGACGTCGAGGTGGGCTGCTTCCTCTCCTCCGGCGTGGATTCCAGCTATGTGGTGAAGGAAGTCAGCAAGACGGCGGACGGAATCAAGACGTTCTCCGTGGGCTATGAGGAGGAAAAATACAGCGAGCTGCCGTATGCGCAGGATTTCTGCAAGGCCGTGGGCCTGCCGAACATCAGCAACAAGGTCAGCGCGGATGATTTCTTTGACGCCGCCTCCATCATCCAGTATTATCTTGACGATCCCATGCCGAACCCTTCGGAGATCCCGCTCTATTTTCTGGCGAAGAACGCGGCGAAGTATGTGAAGGTGGTGCTCTCCGGCGAGGGAGCCGACGAGCTCTTCGGCGGGTATCCGATGTATCTGGCCGGAATGCACTTCGATCATTACGCCCACCGCGTGCCGAAACCGCTGCGCCGCCTGGCCGGGGCAGCCGCCGGGAAGATGCCGCCTTTCAAGGGCCGGAATTTCCTGATCCGCGGCGCGATGGAGCCGTATCAGCGTTACATGCGCAGCAATTATGTGTTCACCCGCTCGAACGTGAACCGCTATCTGAAAAAGGATTACCATCCAAAGGACCCTGTCTCCTATGTGAAGCCGTTTTTCGACAAGGTGAGCGATCTCGATGAGCCGACACAGCTGCAGTATGTGGACATCCAGATCTGGATGCTGTATGACATTCTGCAGAAAGCGGACCGCATGAGCATGGCCAATTCGCTGGAACTGCGCGTGCCTTTCCTCGATAAGAAAGTGCTGGAGCTTGCCACGCAGATCCCTTCGCGCTACCGCGTGTACGGCGATGTGACGAAGGTGGCGCTCCGCGGCGCCGCCATCAAGCAGATCCCGGAGCGCACCGCCAACAAAAAGAAGCTGGGCTTTCCGGTGCCGCTGAACGACTGGCTCCGCCAGGACAAATACTACCGCATCGTTCGGGAAGCGTTCGAAAGCGAGACGGCCGCCCGCTTCTTCAACCAAAAGGAGATCCTTCGCCTGCTCGACGGCCACAAGGCAGGTGAAAACCATATGCAGCCGGTGTGGAGCATTTATTCTTTCCTGCTGTGGTATGATGAATTTTTCGTGAAACGCTGAACAAACCGGAGGTGAACGGCGGGGCCGACAGGCAGGAAAAACTGCGCGCCGGCCTCATTTTCCCTCCCCTTTCCCGCCTCTCCGGCAAAATACGGCGCACATGTGTATGATTTGCAAAATCTTTTTGAACAGGCGTTTTGCTCTTCCGTTTTCCCGCCCGATGCTATATAATAAAAACAATCGCCTTTCCGGCGGATTATTGGGAGGAGCTTATGGCAATGACTCACCAACACGAAAAACTCTCAAATAAAGAAGAGAAGGATTCCGGCAGCGAGGAGACAAAGCGCTATCTCAGGCGGCGGAGGATCGTGAGCCTCGTCTCCCTGCTGATTCTGATCGTTCTGTTCGCCGTCGTGACCGTTAAGATCGGTGTTCCGCTCGTGCAGATGGTGGGAAATCCGGGTCAATTCCGCGACTGGGTGGACAGCCATTCCCTCTGGGGCAGGCTTGCTTTTGTCGGCATGATTGTGCTGCAGGTGGTGGTGGCCATCATTCCCGGTGAGCCGATGGAGATCGGCGCCGGCTATGCGTTCGGCGCTGTGGAGGGTACGTTTCTCTGCCTGCTGGGCACGGCGCTCGGTTCCGCCCTCGTGTTTCTCTTCACAAAAAAGCTGGGCGTGAAAATGGTGGAAGCTTTTATTTCCCGGGAAAAACTGGAGCATGTGAAGCTTTTGCAAAACGCTGCCCGTTTGAACTTTATCCTTTTCGTTGTCTTTCTCATTCCCGGCACACCGAAGGATGTGCTGACCTATGTGGCCGGGCTTACGCCGATCCGCCTGTCCACTTTTCTGCTGTTGACGACGATCGCGCGGATTCCTTCCGTCGTCTCCTCCACCATCGGCGGCAATGCACTCGGCACGGAAAACTACGCCATGGCAGTGGCTGTGTTTCTTGTGACTGCCGTTTTGAGCGGCATCGGAGCCTTGCTCTACCGCCATCATTCGCAAAAAAAGCAAAAGAAAGAGGGCGAGTCCAATTCTTCAGCTACTGAGCATTAACCCGCTGCTTTCCTCCGCCATCCTGTCCTGGTTCATCGCGCAGGTTCTCAAAACCATTCTCGATTCGATCCGTGCCGGCGAGCTCTGCCTGAAACGGTTCTGGGAAACGGGCGGCATGCCGAGCTCCCACTCCGCCACCGTGTGCGCGCTGGCCGCCTCCGCTGCGTTCCGCGAGGGGATTGGTTCCTCCGCGTTTGCCCTCTCCGTGATCCTGGCCACCGTCGTGATGTATGACGCCATGGGCATCCGCCAGGCGGCAGGTGTTCATGCGCGGGAGATCAATGAAATCAAGAAGCAGCTTGGCGACGAAGACGATGGCTATCTGCCCGAAAAGCTGGGGCACCGGCCCATTGAGGTCATCAGCGGCGCGTTTCTTGGCATTTTCCTGGCCTGGCTCGTGTGCATGGTCATTGTACCGGCTGCGGCTGCATAACACAAAGAACCATCAAAGGCGGGGAACTCCCCCGCCTTTTTTCTGTGCCCGAAAAAACGGCCGGCGGCGGAAACGCCGGAAGGAAACCGGATGGACGTCATTCCTTTTCCGTGTGCTATGATGAAGACAACAGAGGCGGCGCAGCCGAAAAGGGCGCTGCCAGCAGGAAAAGGAGGGCTTTTTTGTGAACAAACAATCACTTGGAGGCGTTGTCATCCTCTTGCTGTGCGTCATTGCGGGAACACTTCTGATGAAGGGAATGAGCGGCGGCGAGAAAGACCCCGGCACGCGGCAGCCGGAGGAAAGCTCTTTCAGCCAAACGGAAAACAGCAGCGCGGAAAACGAGCCGGATGCTTCCGGCGAATCGGAGAGCGGCGGCGGCTTGTTTGCCCCGAACTCGTTCCAAAATGACAGCTTCGGGATCGATGTGCAGCCCGGGGAACCGGAAGTTCCGGATCAGGGCTCCACTGTTATGCTTTGTGAATCCTGTGACGGATCCGGCAAGTGCCTGGGCTGCGGCGGAGACGGATGGTTTGACAACCCGTATATCGGCCCGAACACCTCCCCATGCGACCTGTGCGGCGGATCCGGCGACTGCACCGTGTGCGGCGGAACGGGCGAATGGATCTTTTCCTGACAATCGATTCCCTTTGAACCGCACGAAAGGCTTTTGGCTATTTTGTCTTTCTTTTTTATTTTCAATCTCATTATTTTAGCGTTTTCGTTTGACTTTTCCGAAAGGGCGCAGTACAATAAAAGAAGAAGGGAGCGCTTTGCCGCACCCCTTCCCGAAATGGAAAGGCAGGCGAATCAGCATGACAAAAACCATCGTCACCATCGCACGTCAATATGGAAGCGGCGGCCGCCTGATCGGAAAGAAACTGGCAGAAACGCTGGGTGTCCCATTTTACGACAAGGAATTGATTGCCCTTGCTGCCAAACAGAGCGGTATGAGCGAAGAAGTCTTTGCCAAGGCGGATGAACGGGCCAGCAGCAGCCTGCTGTACTCTCTTGTAATGGGCAGCTACACGTCTGTGGCCAACACGATGCCCATCAACGACAAGCTTTTCCTGCTGCAGGTGAACATCATCCAGGAGGCGGCCAAAAAAGGCCCGCTGGTGATTGTGGGCCGCTGTGCGGACTACATTCTGCGCGACGAACCGCGTTGCCTGCGCGTCTTCTTGCAGGCGCCGAAGGAAATCAGGGTGCGCCGCGCCGTGGAGGAATACGGTGTGGACGCCTCGAAAGCCAACGACGTCGTGACCAAAACGGACAAACAGCGCGGCAATTACTATAATTTCTACAGCAACCGCCGCTGGGGCGACATGCAGAACTACGATCTGATTCTGGACACACACATGTTTGGCCTGCAGGGCAGCGTGGATCTCATCCTCAAAGCCATTGAGGAAAAAGAGCGCACCTACGGCAAGGTTGTGCCGGACGACGACCTGTAAACCGCCGCAAACGGCTGAATCCAACGGAACCGGAAGCCCCTCATCTCCGCTTATCCCGGGAGGGATACCCTTGGAACATGAGGGGCTTTTTCTGACCTTCGACGGGCGGACGGCCTGCAAACAGAAAAAGACGGGATGTGTGAACGCATGAAGAAACGAGACTGGAAACGAACGGTGTGGGAATATATCCTGATCACGGCCAGCACGCTGTGCATGGCGATCGGCATCTATTATTTCAAATTTCCAAACAACTTCACCTTCGGCGGTGTGAGCGGCCTTTCGGTTGTGCTGAGCCCGTTCCTGCCGATTTCTCCCTCCAGTGTGAACTTTATCATCAACGCCCTGCTGCTGGTGCTGGGCTTTCTCTTTCTGGGACGCGGTTTCGGCGTGCGCACCGTGTACTCCAGCACGCTGCTTTCCATGGCGCTTTCCGTGCTGGATCAGGCGGCTCCCCTGGCCGCTCCGCTCACAGATGAACCGCTGCTGGAACTGGTTTTCGCCGTACTGCTCCCCGGATTCGGTTCCGCCGTCCTGTTCAACATCGGCGCATCGAGCGGCGGGACGGATGTTGTGGCGATGATTTTGCGCAAATACACGAGTGTGGACATTGGCCGTGCGCTGTTGCTGAGCGACCTTCTCATCACGCTCTCCGCTTTCTTCGTCTTTGACATGAAGACGGCCCTCTTCTCCCTGCTCGGCCTTGTCTCAAAATCGCTCGTCGTCGACAATGTGATTGAGAGCATCAACCTTTGCAAGGCCTGCCAGGTGGTGTGCCGCGATCCTCAAACAGTCTGCGCTTATATTACTGAAAAACTGCATCGCAGCGCTACCGTCTTTGAGGCGCAAGGCGCGTTCAGCGGCACACACACCCACGTGGTGCTCACGGCTCTCAAGCCGTACCAGGCCGTCGCCCTGCGGCGGTTTATCCATGAACACGCACCGGAATCCTTTATCCTGATCACGAACACCAGTGAGATCATCGGCAACGGGTTCCAGCAATAACGACACCCTGCGAAAGGAGACCTATCTTGAACGAGACACAGATTTTGATCCTGCAATCCTTTTTCTCACCGGAGGAGGAAAACCGGCTGCGCGATGCGCTCCCCGGCTTTTCCGTGCGCTTCTGCGGTCCGGCCGACTGGGCGGATGCGCTGCCGGAGGCTTCGTTCGTCATCGGGAACCCGCCGGTTCCCCTGCTTCGCTCCGCCAAAAAGCTTCGCCTGCTGCAGCTTATCAGCTCCGGGGCCAATCAATACGCCGCGCCGGGCGCGCTGCCTGAGGGCGCACAGCTCGCCTGTGCCACCGGCAGCTATGGCCCGGGCATTGCGGAATATCTGCTCGCCTGCACGATGTCGCTTTTCCTGCGCCTGCCCGCCTACGGCGCAAACCAGCGGGCGCACGCCTGGCACGATGAAGGCCCTGTGCGCGCCATGAAGGGCGCCTCAATCCTAGTGGTCGGGCTGGGAGACATCGGCGGGCAATACGCGCGGCGCTGCCATGCACTCGGCGCGCATGTGACAGGCGTATGCCGCACGAAGCGCGAAGCGCCGCCCTTCGTGGAGGAACTGCACACCTTTGACGAGCTGGATGCCCTTCTCCCCCGCGCGGACGCCGTGGCCCTGTGCGTGCCGGAGACAAAGCAGACCATCGGACTGATGGACCGGCGCCGCCTGGCTCTCATGCGGCCGGACAGCGTACTGCTCAACGTGGGGCGCGGCACGGCGGTTGTAACGGCGGATCTCGTGCAGGCGCTGCGCGATGGAACAATCGGCGGCGCTGCCCTGGACGTGACTGACCCGGAACCGCTGCCCCCCGATCATCCGCTGTGGGATGAGCCCCGCTGCATTCTCACACCGCACATTTCCGGCGGCAGCCATTTCATCGGCACCAGGGAGCGAATTTTTTCCATCTGCCTGGAAAATGCCCGCCGCTTTGCCGCCGGGAAAGCGGCCGTCAACCTCGTGGACCGGACGACAGGATACCGCGTGTCCCAACCCTGACAGACAAAAGATGCCCCGCAGGCCTAACTGAACCGCCCCAGATTGTGCAGACAGCACAAAAAGAGCCCCTGGTGCAGGAATAT
>CAKNKY010000020.1 GCA_930987725.1 uncultured Anaeromassilibacillus sp.
GCCCAATTGAATCTTCACGGTTGTGCCGACCGCCTGCTGTCCCAATGTTGCCATGTGCTCACCTCCTTAACATTCCAGGCGGCTCTGCGCCGCGTTGTATACGCCCGCCGTCACGCTGAACCCCTCCAGCGAGCTGAACACCAGCGTGAACGGGTTGCCTGTGATGTTCGTGAAGAGCGCATCCTTCACCTGCGCGATGTCCGCCTCCGCCTGGGACAGACGGGAGACGATAGGACCAAGCTGTCCTGCAACTTCATCATCCAATAATGACTCTATCGCTTCTACCGATTCAAGAGCTTCCGCCGCATCATCAAGAGCCTCATTCACAAGTGTTCGTAAGGCTGCCATTTCAGGGCCGCTTACCCCAGGCACATTTACAAGCCCATAAGCCATACCTAAATCCACTCCTTTCCTTCCTGAATCCGATACTTCACAGAAATGGCAGAGGATGGAACCTGTAAAGCACGAAATCTAATTTGCCCCGTCAGCGTCTCACAGGTGGGGCAAAGGCCGCAGGTAACAGCGGTGCCGACGGACTCAGGTGCAAGATAGACTTGTACCTCGTCCAAATCGGTTACACCTGCCGCCGTAAGATCGTAATATTTCGGGTAAGCGCTGGTATCGGAAGACCACCCGCTCACCGAAATCGCAGCTGACACCTCTTGTGATTTATCGGGCTTCTGCGCTTCAAGTTCCTCCAATGCCTCCACAGTAGCGGTTGCCACTTCCGAGATTTCGGATTTTGCCTTTAGCGCAAGGGACCTCATGTGGTTTAGTGTCACAACCGACAAAGCAATCACCTCCTAAGTGCGTCTGAACGCGGGTAATCCCACCGCAACCCACCCCGCCTGCCCGCTATTCAGGGTCGGCGATTACTCAGTGACGGGGAAAACCTCGGCCAGCATCTCAGCGACCTCACCGTCGGTGGCGATAGTCACCACGGGGGTCTCAGTGCCGTTAATCTTGATGTTGCCGGCGGTAGCGCTGGCCTCGACCTTGGTCGCACCGGTGGCGATGCCATCCAGCTTCGCCTTGTCAGCGCCGGTCAGCAGACCGGCATCGCCATCAGCAACGGCGGGCTGATAGGTGGTATCCTGAGCGGGGATGCCCAGATTGGTGATGTCCTCCTTGGTAGCAGCCTCAGCGTCAGACACATGACCCTGAGCGTCCACAGTTACCTTGTACAGCCCGCTCTCGTGAGCAGTGTGGGCAGGGTGGGTGTAGTTGTTTGCGCCCTCTGCGATACCGTCCAGCTTGGCCTTGTCAGCGGCGGACATAGCGCCGGCGGTGCTGGCGGTAGCCACGTCCAGCCTGAAGCCGGCAGCGGTCACGCCGAGGCCGTTGGCATTGGCGGTGTCAATCTTTGCAGAAATCAGGTTCTGGGCGCTGACCTCGATGCCGTTGCCGCCGGTGTAGGCGTCCACCAGCTCATTGACGGGCAGGTAGACGTGGGAGGCGGTGTCATCGGCGCTCTTGCTGTTGATAACAAAGTCGATGTACAGGTCGCCCACCTGAGCACCCTCGTAGGGGGTATCAGCGGTTTCGACGGTCTTGATGTCAGCACTGTTGACGAGGAAGTCCTTGGGAATGTTAATCTTCTCGCCCACCTGGGCACCATCCTTGGTCAGATAGTAGGTGGACAGGAAGCCGGTCTCAGCAGTAGCCTGCTTGGCCACGCTGTACTCGGGGACCTTGATGGCGGCCAGCTCCGCTTTGGTGGCGTAATCAGACTTGATCTTGTTCGCCAGAGACTTCAGATGGCCGAGCTTGGTGAGCTTGTTGACATCGTAACTCATGATAAAATCCTCCTAATAAGTTTTGGTATTATCTCAGGCTTCGGGGTCTTCCGAGCCAAAGATTTCGGAAATCATCTCAGCGACTTCGCCGTCAGTGGCGATGCGGTCATCCACGATGGCGTCCACGTCGCCTTCGAGGTCTCCGGTGCCGAGAGCTTCCAGCTCGCCGGCGGTGTTCTTAATCTGGTAGGTGGTGGAAACACCATCCACCACAACAGACAGCACCTGGCCCACATAGGCCAGCGGGCTGGTCTGCGCGTAGGTCTGGGCAGCTTCAAGGGAGCCGTACACAGAGGTCTTGTCCAGCGGGAACCCGTCCTGCCGGGAGAAGGCCATAGGGAACTCCATGAAAGCAAAATCAGACGTGGTATTGTTGATAGCCATACTTCATTCCCTCCTCTCAGCCCAGCGTGACCTTCAAGGTGGCAGCGTTCTCATACGGCACAGCCGGCTCGAACACCCAAACCTTGTAGCTCTGAGCGGTGTAGCCCTCAGCGCCCTCGACGCCCACAGTAGACTGCGCGAAGGTGGAGGTGACATCAGCGTTCATCGCGGTCTCGTTGATGACCTTGGTTACGCCAGTCTTGGTGGCGAGGCAGGCGATGCACACGCGCTGCGCCCCAGCCGGGACGTTGATGGTCAGCGTACCGGCGGCATACGCCTTGCCGGTCTTGGGCAGGCCACGGATGTAGTCGCTGTCCAGCGTGGGCTTTTCGGCGGTCGCGCCGTAAAAGACGTTGCGGAACGCGGAGTAACCGCTGGTGGTCTTTTCCTTCTCGCCTGCCGCAATGCTCACCGGGGGATTGGAATCATCGCCGAGGTTGTCCTTGGCAGTGACGCCAGCACCGTGAGTAGCAACCGCCTTGTATTTCAGGCTGGAAAAGACATTTTCGCCACCGACGTCGCCGATAGTGAAACCAGCGCCACCGTTATCATCAGAACCGGCGCTCAGGCTCGCAGCATTCACGCCAGAAATCTGCACGGTGCCCTTGTCGGTAATACGCTGTACCACCCAGTTGCTGGCGACAACGCCGGTCTCCGGGCCGTACTGGTAGCTGCCGGGGTTCAGGGTGCCAGCGGTATAGCTGACGGACGCCAACTTCGTGCCAGCCTCCACCGCCTTTGCGCCGGTCAGAGTGAATCCGTTGATACTGGGCTGGGCCGTAATGGTGGGCTGAAGCCTCTTGCTCAGAATCTCAGTGAGCACTTCGGCAATGCTCTTGCCCTTAGAGGCGAGAGTGCCGGTTGCGTTCTGACCCTTCGTGAGGTTGCCAACCTGCGTGTAGTTGCCAGCCATCGTGATGTCTTCCCGCATGATAACCTTGTCAGCGTCCACGTTGCCGGTGATGGAAACCCAGTCCTCACCGTTGTAGCGGTAGGCGGTCATCTCGTAGGTGACTTCGCTCACCGTGGTAATCACGATGAACATATCGCTGGCCTTCGGGGTAGGAGCGCCCTCCTCCGCGAAGAACGCGGTGATGACGGAATCGTCAGACGCTTCAAGGTCGGTCTTGGTGCCGGTGTACACCGCACCGCCGCCCACACCTTCGAGCGCCTGCGCCAGATCCTCGTCAGTGACGTACCCGTCCAGACTGACGGTGGTATCATCGAGCAGCTCAACTTCGCCGTCAATCAGGGCATATACGTCGTAGTGGCCGGTGGAGCTGTTCAGGACCAGATACAGCACGTTGTCTTCGGCTGTCTCGGCGCTGGGAACGGCTGCGGCCTTCTCAAAGCGGGCGTGGCCCGCCTTGAAGATCGCGGCGAGATATTCCGTTTTGATGCGGCTCGCCGTGTCCTTCAGGGCTTTTACGTTTACGATTTTGGTTTCATCATAAGCCATGTTCCGGTTTCCTCCTGTTTCTCAGATTACGGTTTGACTTTCTCCTCGGGCGAGAAGACATCGTCCAACATTTCCTCCGTGTTGCCGGTGGTCGTGACAGCCTCGTCAGGCAGGCCGGAGCCTTCATACGAGAGTGTGCCATCCGGTGTGGTGGAGAAACCGTCGCCGAGCTTTACGCCGCCCAAGCGGGTCTTAGTTGCTACTGGCAATACATAGGACCCACCTCCTCCGCTGATGTCGCCGGCATTGGACAGCAGCACGATGGTCGCCTCCATGTTCTCCGTCGGAGCTTGCTGCGTCCAGAGCCGTACCGCCCCAGCCAGAGCACGAGAAACCGTACTCAGGCCGGCTGCTTTGGCAACCCCGGTCGCGCTTTTATGCAGGATGACGTTCGGCGTCAGGTCGGCAGTTGCATCTTCGACCGGGAGGTCCAGATACAGTTCACCTTCAGCCCTATCATCCACGTCATCAAGACTCTCGCTGCTGGTCCAACCCCCAGCGGGAATCGTGACGTCTACCCAGGCTACATTACTCCCAGGCAACTGGGCAGCAGGGATCTTCCCACCGCTGTCCAGCGAGGCGGCGCCGTTGGGCTGACCAAGCTGTGAACGTGGGATACATTCCTGGAGCACAGCTTCCATGCCCTCCTGCACATCCCCCACCGTAGCGAGAGCGGAAGTATCGATCTGTACTTCCCAGTTTTCCGTATTCGAGCAAGTAATCAGTGCGTAAAAGGTGTAAGCAAAATCCGGCGAATCCGCAAAACCGGGGATCGGGATCCCCTCATCCTGCTGAAACAGCGCAAGAAGGACCGGATCCCCACTGTCCACACTGGCCAGCACGCCGATCTGGGTCATTTCGTACGCCTCATCCGCAGCGGTGAAACGAATTTTCAGGCGCACGCCGCTCTCTGCCGTTTCCTTTCCCACAATCCCGCCATCCTGCCGCTTGTTTGTCAAAGCAGTTTGCGCCGCCAGTTGAGAGATTTCAACCACTCCTTGCCCGGCCTGCGCACCTTCAAATGCAAGCTGCGCTTCTCCTGTCCATGCTGTCAGAAGCTCTCGTCCCTTGTTTGTGATGGCCCCTGTCCATGCCATAATATTCCTCCCTTCAGACGGCTCTTGCGCCGTCTGTGATTTCACAGCCTGCAGCCGCTGCTCCCACCGACACCGTTACCAGAGCGGAGGCATCATAGTACTCCACCTCATCGAGAACTGAACGCAGATTTCCAAATATACCCACACGTTCGAGTACGCGCTGGTGTTTTTCGCTGCTAATTTCATCCTCCGAGGCATTGATGGAGAGACGGTAGTGATACGGTTCCCCATCGTACGCAGTCCACTCAAACACCCTTGCCCCAGGATAAATCGCGGAGAGAGCTGTTTCCACAGCTTTTTTTGTGCCGAGCATCCGATGTACGCGCCAGCTGTCTTGCAGCGTTCTCCGTTTTTCCTCCAGCGTGTAGTCCGGATCCCACCAATCAACCTTAAAATTCTCGGCGAGAATGTCCAGCAGTTTTTCCGGAAGCAATTCAATCCGCGGATAAATCCGCAGCTCATCCAGGCTGCTATCCAGCTCCACAATTTTAGCGGCAAAAAGCTTTGCGATGGCGCAGAGGCGCGGGTTTTTCCTCAGTACAGCCGGAAGTGCACTGAGAAGGGATTCCATTGTCAAGCCGTGCTCAGTCATCCTCGAATCCCCCGTTCGTCACCGTTTTCTCTCCCAATACCGCAACCTGCGGGATGGTGTCATTCCGGCCATCACGCAGTGCCTGGTATGCGGGAGACGTGACAGCCACGCGCTTGACACCCGTCGCCATCAGCAGTGAAATCAGTTTCGAGGGATTGATATCCCGCCCAAGTTTAGCGCTCTGCCAGGCAATATATTCCTGCACCGCCGCCTCAACGGCATTTTCAATCGCGACGGAGGAAAGTTCAGAATCAGAAGGCACATAGTATGTCAGAGCGATATCATACTCCACCGTCTGCGGATCGCCGACAGAGACAGAGTCCGTCAGTGGCCGCACATTGTCAGCACTGCACGCTGAGAATACCGCGTTTTTAACCTCATTTTGTGCCGGTGTTCCATCATCCATCAGAATATAGAGCGAGACACACCCATCGTCCGGACGATTTGCCACCACGTCGGCGATCTTTGTGGAGACTTGACGCGCGATATACTCATACGCACCGCGCGGACCTGCCGTGCTGGCGGCATCCTGACTCGCGCGCATCAGCTCATAGTACTCATCATCTGTCGCCGCGTCTGCGCCGGCATCAGACGCCGTGATATTCCGGCAGCTTTCAAAGTACTCGATAATATCAATCGCTGTGCCGATCTGTCCGGGTTCAAAGCCGTTTCCGACAGTGCCGGCTGTTTGGCAGCGGATGGGTACATCAACTGACGTGGTACCGATGGCGATATAGGCATCCTCCGTCGTCTCCCACACAAGGCCGCCGCTCATATCGGTCACGCGCGTCCCCTTTGGAACAAGGATCGACGTCTCCTGTCCGGCCGAGATCGAAAATCGCTCTGTGCAGACAGCCGGCTGTGCTTCCGGACGCGCCGGTCCTCCATACAGCGCCGCCAGCGCGTCGAGATTTCCCTTCTCCGCACGGCTCGGCAGGTTCTGGTTTCCGATGACGTTTGCGCGCACCCTTTCGCGGAGGATTGCATGTGCCACCCACTGGATCAGCAGCCGGTCCACGCTCGACGGCTGCACACTCACGCCGAGCAACTGCTCGTAATCGGCGACCAGCTCCGTGATAAGGGCATCGCTGTCCACCGGCAAAAACTCATACTGCGTATCGCGGCTCAAAGCTCCACCTCCACTTCAACCAAAACGTGCCCCGGAACCTGCTTATCCGGCTGCACTGTAACGCCCTTGAGCGCTGCGCGCGGCTCATATCTCGCGATTGCCTCCGTCAGCTCCGCGGCGATCAGGGCTTGTGCGATAGGGATTGGCTTGTCAAGATATTCCATTGTCACTCCGAAATTCCGGTACATCGGCACGCTGCCCTTTCGCGTCATAAGTAGGACCCGCAGCCCCTGCAGAATGGAGGCGGTTTCATCCGTTTCCCCGGGGCGCAGCTCGTCCGTATCCTCTGTCGATATCGTGTATCGCATCCCCTCACTCCTTTTGGTACTCCCGGAGGCTGATTGTCACATCGGCTCCGGCCATACCGCCGCGGCCATCGAACGCGAAAACCGTTACCTTGTGCCCCGTAATCACCCACCGATAGTCTCCAATTGTTTTTCCTCCCAATATGAACGGGAGAGCTGTACCCTCCCGTTCATATTGCCGAACGAGAGACAGCGAATCCTCCGGCTCTGCGCCGAGCCAACGCGCAAGCGTGACGGTTATCGTGATGTCTTCCGGATCTGTGCCGCAAAACTCCGCAAGGCCCCGCCCAAGGTGTCGGTCATGTGTCGCATATCTGGCCGAGCCGGATGTCTGCATGCTGCCGATGGTCCGAATCACATTGGCGGACGTCTCAAAAATCAGGTCGCCAAGCGCACCGACTTTCACCCAATCACCCCCAGCACAAAGCCATCCCCATCCTCAACAGGGAGATAGCAGACAAGCACACGATCGTTAATTTCCGGTAAATCGTCGGGGACGCTGTTTCGCCGCGTACCAACAGCAAAAAGCCATCCGGAAACCATGCCCGTTTCCGGCAGCAGCACACGCACGCGCCGCCGGACCGCGTCTACAGAGCTGACCACGCCAACCTGCAGCATCTTGCTCACTGCGTCCATCTTCATCCCTCCATGGCGCGCCGGAGTGATGCCCGCGTTGTGTATCCCGAGCTGCCGACGCTGTGCTGAGCCTGCTGGATAATGTACGCGCCGTCCCACATGCCGAAGTCCTCCAGCACAACAGTCGCCCCGGCCAGAATGGCCGGATTCCCCGGGAAAGTGAAAGTTGCCGTCCGCGAAAACTGGTTGTGCAGCTTCAGCCGTGCCGCTGCCAATGCCTGTGCCTCGGCAATGCTCGTAACCTTCGCAGAAACCTCGAGCTGCTGATTGTTTTTGGCGTCTTCCTTGTAGTTCTCAGCGTAAGCAACGCCCTCAATCACCCGGCCAGTCGCCGGGTCGGCGTATCGCACCCGGCAGGACGCATATTTGGTATCCGCCGCGCCAGTGGAAAGATCATAGCTCAGATAGCTATGATCTCCGCGCCGCACCGTAAGGGCAGCCTGCTGCCCGGATGACGCCTTATCAAAGAGCACAAGCATGTTGCTCGAGGCTTTGAGTGAAACGCCAGCGTCCTTACAGAGCCTCGACAGGAATGCAATATCGCTCTCACGGTATTGCTCCATGCGCTCATACTCCGGGTCCTTCTCCGTCGAATAGAGCAGTGCCATGCTGTTTTCGTTCGCCATCTGCTGCGCAATGCCAGAAAGATGATATGCTTCCCACGCCCGGCTCTTCTGGGTCTGCCGAACCTGCGCAGCGTACGGAAGGCCGGTCGCCTTGATTGTCACCACGCCCGGAAGCCCGGAAGCCCTGATGCTGTCCAGTTCAAACGATCCGCACTCCAGCAAATCGTCCTTCCCGTCTCCGCGCCAGTTTTTGCGCAGGATCGCGGCCGAGACCGCGAAACCCGTCTGCGTGACTTCCACCGCGCCGGAGGGTTCCGCGGAAGGAGCGCTGCCGCGCGGCTGCACGTCCTTCTCATCGACCCAGCCGTAAACGTTTGACGTGCCGTCTGTGTGGATGAGATGCCATGGATGTAAGCTTCCGGGGTTGTGGAGCGTTACGCGGGCGGGGCCGGGTTTCGCGGCGTAGCCCTGGTTCCCTGTGGAGCTTACGTAGTGACGCGACCCGGTAAAATTGACCTCGGCGCCCACGTGGATTTCACCGCTGCCTGCCGCTGCTACTGCCCCAACAGCTTCCAGATAGTCGGCGCACACCCAAGCATCCCGGTCGCTCCATGTGATTTTGGCCCAACTTCCGGAAAGTTCGAGCACTGTGACCACCGCGCTGTATGGCAATGCGCTGAGTTTTTGGTACTGTGTGCCCGGACCGGCACGGACGTTGAGTCCGACGGCAGGCGTTACCCGGTATGCAGTTTCTCCCAAAGCTGTACCAGATTGCCCGGCAGCAGCCTGGAGTGCCGGATTGAGCCACTTTGTAAGCCAGACGCCATCCCTGTCCTGCAGCTTGATCTGTAAGTCGTCCGCCTCATCTGCTTCGTTGTCCGTATAAGTCAAGGAGAGCAGGTAGGGCCGGATGTCCTTCGAAATATCTACACCGCCGAATGACACCTGCACTGCCGTGCGGCGCGCCTGTGCGCTGCTGCTCATCCTGCCGCCTCCTTCCAGGGCGGCAGCTCTCCGGAATTCTGTTCGCCCACATCCGGCAGTAAGAGAACGATGCCTGCCGGGAAACTGTACATGTCAATGTGCTGCAGGTTTTCCCTCATCAGCGCCGCGGTGTGGGACTCGCTGCCGAGCTCGCGGAATGCAATCGCGTCCCACATGTCCCCCTGCATTGTCTTGTATGTCCTCACCTGTAAGCCCTCCTTGCCGCATCCGTCTCCGCCTCCCGTAATGCCTGCCGGACAAGTTCCACGAGTTCCTCATCATGCGCAGCCAACACAGCGCGAATATCCTGCGCATCGACTGCGCCGCTGATCTGGTAAGACGGCGAAACCATTACCGACAGACTTCCTGCGGCGGATGGCTGCGCCTCCTCTGTCAGAGTCGCAGCAGGCGTCTCCCTCGCCGCCAAGAGAGCGGCAAACTCCGGCGCAAAGGCGACAGCCTGGGCATACTCCTGCGACGCCGCGGCCGGAAGGATTGTCTCCCCGCCGCGCAGCCGCATGAGCTCCGGACCCAGCTCGCCAACCCACGCCCAGCCAGGCGGGGCACTCGCTGTGCCGGAGGCAAACCCGCGGTCCGCCGAAGGAATCACCGCACCGCTGAGCGATGCGGAAGCCGCATCCGCAATCCGACGATAGGCAGCCTGCACCTGAGGCAGCAAGCCGGTTGCGCCGGAAACATAAGCCTGAATCGTTGCCTTTCCGCTCTCCGCAGCTTCCGCGCTCAGGTCCATTTCCTCAACGTCAGCTGCCAGCTGCGCCTGCAAAGCATCCATTTCCTCGGTAAATCCTGTTTTCAGCTCGGCGATTCCGGCAGCTGCATTGTCCTGCTCTTCCTGCAGTTTCTGCCAGCTCTCCACCATGGCAGCGAGTTCTTCATCCGTTGCGGTGGCCATGCCTGCCACCGCATTGACACTGTCCGCGCTGCCGTCCGCAAAGTTGCTGATCATCTCCTTAAGCCCGGCAATGTCCTCGCTGCGCGAGGCAAGGTTCTCCAGATTTGCGCTGTAGCTTTGCCAATAGGCAGCCTGGCTTTCCAGTGCCGCGTTGATTTCTCCGGCGCTGACTGCCACAATCTCTGCTGCCTGATCCCAGAGCTGGTACTGCCCGGAAATGCTTTCACTGGCAGTGTCATAGGCTGTCTGATATGCCGCGGCAAGCTGTTCCATCTGAGCCGTCACACCGGAGACGACATCCTGCACAGCGCGGCCATTTTCATCCAAGCCTTCTGTGTAGCCAGAAAGCTCCGCTTCCAGGCTGCTGATCGCATCCTGATTTTCCTCATACGCCGCCCTGGCCTCCGACTCCGCCTGCCGCGCCTCTTCCAGAGCACCTTGAGCATCTTGAAGTTCTTTTATATAGGTGGAGCCTTCCCGCAGGGCTCCAGCATTTTGAGAGCCGTCAAATCCATACTGTGCAGCGGCTGCATTATATCGCTTTTGAGCTTCCTCCAGTTCCTTTTCGCGGGCAGTTGTCTCCGCTATACTCGTCTGCAGGTTGCTGTAAAGCGCATCTTCCTCGCCTAAAAAGCTCTTGAGCTGCTCAAAATTCTCCGCGTTTTTCTGCCGGTCAAGCTCTGCTTCTGCCATGTTGCGGATGGCATCCGCCGTCAGATTGAGCTCATCCGCGTACTGATCATACGCAAGTCCGAGTTCCGGAACCGATTCGTTGAGCATGTCAACGACGGCGAGGATCTCCTGCTTCGTTGCTGCAGATTTTCCCTCAACCGTCATAAGCTCTTCGAGCTTTTCCATCAGGTTTTCCGTGCTCTCAGACTGCTTCTTCTGCCCCTCTGTCGCTTTGCTGTAAGAGGTCATCAGCTCATCGTGGGCCGCTTCCACTTCCTGCTGCGCGGCCGCAAGCTCCTCCGCCGTCTGTTTCTGCTGCTCAAATGCCTCGGTCGCCTCATCCAGCTCTGCCTTGAGGGCCTGCGCTTCATAGGAGGTGTCACCCATTGAGGCACACACATCATCATACTCCGCCTGCAGTTTCTGCAGCTCGCCGTACTGGGCGCGGGATGTGGCTGTCAGCCCCTTCAGTTCGCTATTCTGGCCTTCCGCCGCGTCCTGCAGGAGAACTACAGCAGCACCCAGCGCCGCAACTCCTGCCGTAACGCCCATGATGACATTAAGGCCCGGAATCGCTGCACTTGCGAGAGCGGCTGCCTTTGCAGCCACGGTATAGGCAGCAACTGCCGCCGTCGCACCGCCAATCACGCCCGTAAACGTAAGGACAGCCTTGACGAGTGCCGGGTTGTCTCGGATAAACTGCGACACGCCGTCAAGGACATCAGCCCCCGCGCCGTAAAGCTCCTTGAGCGCAGGCGTATACACATCTCCAATAGCCGCCTGCATATTGTCATAGCTGTTCTGCAGCATGATGAGCTGACTTTGGGTTGTCTGGTAACGCTTCGATGCCTCGTCCGTGAGAGCCGTGTTTTCCTCCCAGGCGGTGTTCGCCAGCTCGACCGCACCGCTCATCTGATCCGCGGCAAGGCCGAGGCTTTTGAGCATGTTGCTCTGGCGCACACCGGTCAGCCCGAGGTCCTCAAGCACAAGCACGGTGCTCTCGCCCTGCTCATCAAGCCGGCCAAGTCCGCCGATAAAGGATGTCAGTGCGGAGAGTGCGTCCTCTTTCCACATCTCCGAAAAATCCTGTGCGGACATTCCGGCAATGCGGGAAAAGCTGTCAAGAGTCTCCGCGCCGTTTGCGACAGCCGTCTCGATGGCGTTCATCGTCTCTGTCATGGCGGTACCGCCCGCTTCGGCTTCAATGCCGACGCTCGACATGGCGGCGGAGAGCGCAAGAATTCCCGGTTCGCTGATGCCCGCCAGCGTTCCGGCGGACGCGAGCCGTGTTGCCATCTCGGTGATTTCCTTCTCCGTCGTCGCGAAGCTGTTTCCGAGGTCGACTATGGTCGCGCCGAGGCGGCCGTACTCGTTCGCGCCCGTGCCCGTGATGTTCGCGAACCGGGCGAGAGCCGTCGCAGCCTCATCCGCCGTCATATTGGTCGCCGTGCCGAGCATCACCATCGTTTCGGTAAAGTCAAGCAGCGCGTCCTTCTGAATGCCAAGCTGACCTGCGGCTTCCGCGACGGCGGCGATTTCCTCCGTCGTTGCGGGGATTTCCGTCGAAAGCTCCCGGATAGAATCCGCCATTGCGGCAAGCTCGCTGTCGCTAAGATTTGTCGTTTTTGCGACGCCGGTAATCGCCGATTCAAAGTCCATGGACGCCTGGGCGCAGTCGGCAAAGTACTGATAAATCTCACGCAGGGCTGCCGCAATTCCCGCGGCGGCAAGCGCTTCCTGCACCTGAGCAATGGCCTGGCCTGTTTTTGAGCCAAAGGTTTGAGACGCCTGTGCAGCCTGCTCCTGCTCCGTTTTGAGCGTTTCAATCCGGTTGGCCAGCGAGGAAGAACTTTTTCCGAGGTCATCCATGTCTACCCCGGCATTCTGGAGCGACTTCTGCAGTGCCTCCAGCCGTTCCTGCTGTTTGCGCAGAGAGGAGCTTGTACCGTCAATCGCCGCCTGCTTCGAAAGCAATCGGTTCTCGAGGGAAGAGGAAAACGCCTCCGTCTCCTCAATCTCACGCTGGATGTTATCATACTGCTGCTGCAGCCGTTTGAGCTTGGCGTTCGTGGCGTCTACACTTGCCTGCTGTTTTTGATAGGCACTGATGTCTTTCTGCGTCAGCTGCAGCTCATCAAGCTCTTTCGTGAGGGCCTTGAGCTCCTGCTGTGCGGCCTGAAAACTCTTGCGGTAGTTTCCGCCAACCTCGGCGTTTAGCCGGAACAGTATCTCGCGTTCTTTCGCCATGTCACCCTCACTTCTCTCTTTTCATCTCATCGTTCAGAGCGTTGCTCTGTCTGATCCATGCACCCAACGAAGCAAGCGGCACAGAAAGCCAGAACGGCACGGGCGTGGCGTTTGTGCGTGCCAGCGCAAGGCACTGCCGCCGCAGCCACGCGCCGCCGTCCCCTGCCTTTATGCCGTGGCCAGTAAAAAAGCGCGCACTCTTTTGATGATACGGTTGTAGTCCCGGATCGGCAAAGCACGCAGCGCATCCGCACCGACGCGCATCTTTCTCCCACCCGATTCGCTGTACGTCTTGCACGCGCGGGCTGCTACACGCACCAGATAGCTGCCGGAAAACTCGGAGATGATAAACGCCTTCCCCTGGTTTTGCAGTTCTTCCTCGGCGGCGAGGCTATCTGCGCCCGTCAGTGATCCAAAGTCAAAGACCAGAGATTCATATGTGTTTCCCTCCCAGGTAAAGGGAGCGGAAAGCACATGCGTATAAATGCCCGCAGGATTTTCTGTTATTGCTGCTTCAAGCTCCTTTTCTTCCATTTTTCACGCCTCACTTCCCAAGTGCTGTTCTGACCGGTGCCAGATAATCCGTGCCGTTGACATAGGCAATAAAGTTCGCCGGATCAATCTCACGCACGCGCTCGCCATCGATAAACGTCGCCCAGTAACGGGCCGCATACGTCCCGGATCCGTTCGAGGGACTTGCCGGCGCGATGCTGCCGCCCGCGTCTGTTTTCGGAAACACCGTGAAGATGTGCTTTACGGGCACAACCTTCACCACACCCTCTGTCGGATCCTCCACCTGCATCGCGGCCAGGCACTGGATTGTGTGCAGGCGCGGTTCAGAGAGTCGGATGCTGTGCTCCGTGACATTGCGGAAGGAGATCCCGAGCTCCATCGTGTCATAGTATCCGGCAATTCCGACCTCGATGTTGCCGGAAATACCGGCGCCGGAAACCGTCTGCATCACGGCGGAAAGCGTCGGCAGCGTTACCGTCGCAACGCCGAGATATTCCTCACCATCCTCATAGACAGAAAAGCTGATAGTGGACTCATCAAACATGCCGTTTCCCCCTTACTCCGCGAGCGCACTCGCAATGATGCTCTTGTCATACATCAGCACCCACTCGATCTGTTCAGCCGGAGAGGGCGGCGTCATGACGATGTGGAAGCACACCCGGCCCTGTGACAGGCTCTCACTCGTGTTTTCCTCCGCCGGAGCCTCCACACGCGCACCGTAGATTTTTCCCTCGCCAAAAAGGCCGTTGAGCCAAATGTTTGTCCTGTCAATGATATCATCCAGGAGGCGGCGCGTGATCGGCCGGTCAACGTTGTCCCAGACCATGCGGACAACCGTATTGCCCACCCACGCAAACATGCGGGAAACAGGAATAATGGTGTCCTCCGGATTGTCGTTCTTCGGGAATCCCGCCGTCCGGTTGCCCCACGCCACCCAGTGATCAAAAGCGTGCAAACCGGTCACAATGCCTGCATCGTTGAGCGCATTCGCCTCGTCCACCGTCAGCGTCACTTCGCTGCCGTCGGCGAGCGCCATACCGTCAGCCTCCATCAGCTTATTCGACGGGCTTTCGTACGGGCAGCTTCCGTTGCCCTGATCCACTCTGGCCATGAGGGCGCACAGGTGTACGCTGCGGTGATAGATCTTTCCGTCTTTCAGCACACGCGGCCAGCAGAGAATCTGGGTGTCGTCCGTCAGACCAAGCGTATCCTTCGCCGCGATTGCTTCCGCAGCCGTATCCGCATCCTCAATCTCAATGACCGCCTTTGCGGAAAATGCGCCGCTCACGGTGGTTTTCAGCGCCATGACAGCCGCGAGCGCCGCATCCCCGTCATAGCCGGGCGCGCAGATCAGGTCGGGAATCCGTCCCACCGTCACCATACACAGATCCACCGCCGAAAGGTGTTCTGCCACGTCGTCCGCCGTGACAGAGGAAGGCGTCGCCTTGCTGTATGCAATGTTCAGCTGTGCCGCTGCGCCGGCCTTGCCGCTGTCCAGCAGCTCCACCACGAGCTGTCCGTCCTCGCCGTAGTAAGCGCTGTAATCCTCGCCCTCAGTGTACGGCTCTCCTGTGCCGCCCTGCGCCTTGACCACAAGCGACGCATCGTGAATTGCGTCGCCCGGAAGCAGCGCGCGGCCATCCTTCACCGGGACATCGGAAGCGGCCATCGATTCCTGCATTGACGATGGATCAAGCAGGTTGCAAAAGATAGCCGGAGCCATGCCGTACAGGCGAAAATGTACATCCATCGCCTCGCACAGCGGATAAGACGTCCAGTCGTCCGAGTACCCCAGCTTTTCCTGCGCATCCTCAAAACTTTCGCACAGAATCGGCACACCCACCTTGGCGGGCGAAACAGCCGCCTGCAGCGGCGCGGCACCGATGTAAAACGGGATGCCGCTGTCCGCTGCCTTGAGTGCAGTTTTGACCGTGGATCTCTTTTCCACGCTTACGCCGTGATTCATCCGAGTTTCTCCCCTTTCTCCACTCTGTGTTCAACTGCGCGGGCAGCTCTGGCCAGTGCGCAGTCGCCGTTCCGAAGCTTTCGAGCAGCTGCAGGCACCTGCTCCTTCGGCACCAGCAGCTCCGCAATTTCCGGATACGCTTCGATCTTTTCCCTGAGCTTCTCCGAAGCCTGAGCTTTCGTTCCTTTGACCACAAGTCCCTGGGCAATAACACCTCGAATTCCGGGCCCCAGGTACACACAGTAGCCGCCTGTCTTCTCCGTTTTCTTCGCAGCAGCCTGCTTCTTTCCGGCAGATTTTTCCGCCGTCGCAGCCTCCGCAATCCGGTTTTCTTTATCTTCCATTAGCGCTGACCTCCCTCACAATTCCCGGCAGCCTCCACCGGCTCGCCATTTCCCCGGCGTAGTACGGCGCGGTGTCGTCGGGATAACTCACTGTTTCCAGCCCTGCCTCCAGGTCAAGCTGATACCGACTATCCAGGACGCCTTGCTTCAGCAAGGCAATCCGAACACGTTCCATCAGATTCAGCAGCAGCAAGCCTCCTTCTTCCTCGTCCGGATCGTACACGCAAAAGATGGAGCGCACCTCCGCGCTGGAAGTTTGGCGTTTCCCTGGCTTCTGCTCATCCTTTCCCGTAATCACCTGGTGGATGATGTACGGCGCTTTCTTTTTTGCGGCGGAGCTGTCTGGCAGGCGCATCAGGTGCACCTCGGCGGGGCGCTCCTGCGGCTCCTCCTCCGCCGACTGCACGCGCACCGGCAGCAGCAGGTCACGTGTCGCGTCCAGCGTAAAGTCCTTCAGCGCCCGCAAAAGCATCACCCGCGTCATTTACTTCCCCACCCGTTCAAAATTCTTGTGACTTCGTGCTCGATACGCCTTTCGTACGTCGCGCGAATCTCCTCGTCCATCTTGTCCACCGTCTCCTCATGCGCGTAAAACGCCGCTGCGGCAGAAGGGCCATATAGCTGCCGGATTGGCCTGCTCCCCGCGCCTTTGCGGACAAACACCCCCGTGTGCTGATTACCCACGCGGGCGATGAAAGCGTTGCCGATGAGCTCCCGCGCATTCGACCGCAGCACGCGCGCATAGATACGCCCGTCCGAGCCTATCCGCGTATCGAAGCGGATGAGTGGAATCACCGCTCCCCGATAGCCGAAGATGATTTCGCATCCCCCATTGTCATCGCGCACGACGCGGTTTATCTGCTTCGTGCGGCTCTTGAGTTCATTCTGGCCAATCGCGTACTCGCCGGAGGCAATCCGCATCCCAACCGTGAGGCCGTGCTGCGCGGCGCGAGAGAGGGCATTGCTTACAGCGCGCTGCACGCCGCCCGGAATTCCTGCCAGCAATTTTTCTGCGCGATCCAGACTTTCCTCAGCGATGTCATCAAAATAGACCGTGTTCACTCGTCAATCGCCTCCAGCTCGATTTCCAGCATGCCCATTTCACACACGGAGCGCTCGACGCGGTAGCGGCGGAAGAACGCGCCGTTCTCACTGATCCAGAGCATCTGTCCCTGCTCCGGCGTGCGCCCGCCGAGTGACTCCGCCGGGCAGTACAGCACGTCCGTCACTCGGTACAGCCCCTCAGCGTGGTCGCTGGAAAGCTGCTCCCTGGGTTGCTCCTCGGCTCCTGTGAGAACGACGGAGATGCCCTCATAGAGCGTTCCGTCGTACCGGACAAAGCGTGTCTCTGCCAGTTCGTCGAGGTTCATGAAAATTTCGTGATTGTCTGCCGCGACGAGTTCCCGAAAGGTGCTCACCGGCCGAGCTCCAGCTCAGCCGGCGGTTCGGGGGCCTGCTGCGCCTTCTTCGATTTCTTTTTTTCGCCCTGCTCCTCGAGATCGCCTGTCTCTCCGCCGTCAGCCTGCGGCGGCGCGGTGCTCTCCCGGCTGCCTGCCTCGGGCGCGGGGGAAGCCGTCTCCGGGCGGGCGGCGCTGCCGGCCTGCAGAAGCTTTTCCTCCAGCCCGGCGGGAAGCGAGATACGTTTCCCCGCAGGGATCAAATGGCCTCCCCACTGGATAGGGCATCGCAAAAGAATCATGCTGCCGCCTCCTTTACAGCTTCACGAGAGCAAGATCACTGGCTTCCTCCTTCGCCTCGACGGCGATACCCGCCGTGACGTCGCCCTCGGTTGCCGTCACCTTTTTGCCGGATGCGTCCCAGTAGAGTTTCTGGCCCTGCGTAAACGCTGCGGACGTGTCCGCCGGCATCTCATAGACACCGGAAATCTCAATCACACCGGTTGTGCCGGGCGCGATGTCCGCGGCGGCCACGCCGATGCAGTTCGTCAGCGCCACGACGTCACCGTAGCGGATCGTTTCCTCTCCGGCGTTTGTATACTCGATTGCCTTGCCAGGCTGCACATATCTTGCCATCACGTTGTTCCTCCTCTCTTACGCCTTGCCGGGATTTTTCACAAGTCCGCGGTAGCCGAGCAGCGTCACGCCCCGGTCGCCGTAGACGCGGTAGCGGATGCCAAGCCGGTCGAAATCCGTCTCCGTCTCAACCGTCGGAGCCTCGTTGCCGTTGAGGTAGGCCACCTCGATTGTCGGCGCGAGCGACGGATGAGCTGCGAAATAAAACGGCTGTGCGCCGCTGTCCACATCAAGCTCCGCGTCGACAACGGGTGTCATCGCGCTGCGGAACACGTTCGCGACGCCGGAGTTTGCCCCCTCGGGAGCCGCGAGCGAGTGCAGCAGCTGCTCCACCTTTGTCTCGTCCGCCGCACCGCAGAGGATGAAGGCGGGAGAGATATTCAGTCGAGTGACGCCGTCCGGCTCCGTTTGCAGGCGCATCAGGCGGCGCGCCTCGCTGAAGGAATCCGTGCCAGGCGCGGCGGCCGTGCCGAGGTTTTTGTGTGCTGCGCTGAAAAGCTGCTGGCCGTCGAGCATGGCGGGGTTGGCTTTGAGCAGCGCATACACTGCCTGATTGATGCCACGCTGGAACGCCTGGGTGTGCGCCGTCACCATCCGCAGAATGAGATCAAACTCGTCGTTGATGAACATCTGTCTTGTGAAGCTGAGCATCTTGCCGACGGTGATGAGCTGCCGCACAGCAACCGGCGCATCCGAGAACGATGCCTCCTTGAATTCCCCGTTCTGCGGGATTTCGCTGAGCGTGCCGCCGTCGCTGACCTCGTAGATGTGTGTCGGCTTAAAATCCTTCGCGGAGCCGACGCTCGTCCAAGCCTGATAGGTGGTCGGCGCATGCTGCATCGCGCCGAGGACGGCGCGGTTCGCGGCGTTGGTGGTGATACTCATAAACGCGCTGTCCGGCGTCAGAGCGCGGCGCAGCACCTCGTCGGCGCTCAGACGGGCAGCGCTCTCGCCGCTCACACGCAGGCACTCGCGCGCGATGTCCTGGATGCCCATGCCGCGGAATTCCCGCGCGCCGTCTGCCGGGTGCTCGACCGCGATTCCGCTGCGCAGGAGCAGACCGTCCGTCGCCGCCGCACGGAGCTTGTCGCCCTCGTCGGTTGTCACCTGCACGCCGCCGCGCGTCTCGGCGGCACTGCGGCCGGCGGCAGGCTTGCGCTCGCGCGACAGCCTGTCGAGGATGGCGGCGCGCACAGAGTCAACGCTCGTGCCCTCCCGAATGTACGCGCCCGGATCTTCGCCAAAGCTGCGGCAGAGCGTCTCAATCTCCGCCGCGCGTCGGCGCTCCGCGAGCACCGCGTCCTCCGCTGCCGGAGCTTCCTGCGCTGCCGGAGCGGTCTGCGCCGGGACGGCGCCCGGCTCGTTTCTGGTGTTCATTTCCATTTCGTTTGCCTCCCTTTCTGTTTCCATTTCCATTGCGCGGCCCAGGCCGACGGTTCCGTCGGCCGGCACCGGCTCCAGACTGATTTCATACGGCGTCCACTTTACGCCGAGGGACGCCGGACCCTCGATGCGCCCGTCCGGGCTTTTGTCACCCGCGGCAATCTCAAGCCACTGATGTACCTTGCAGCCGACACTCACGCCGGAGAGCATCCCGCGCTCGAGCTTTCCCTGCAGCCGCTGCGCGTCCGGGTCGTCCGCGTCGAGCTCAATCACCGCGCGGCATTTGCGCTCCGCCTCGTCGAGCCAGGCACGCACCACGCGCCCAACCGGCAGCTTCCCGTAGCGCGGATCCATTCCGTGCGCAAAAAGCAGGCTGCCCGCTCCTCCCGGCGCAAAGCGTGAGAGGTCGACCGCATCCGGTGTGTGCAGGAGGATTTCCCGGCATCCCCAGCGATTGACCGGAGCCTCGCTCGAGAACGAAAGCTCGAAGCGATTCGCTCCCTCCTCCGCCGCACGGCACTCGAGCGAGCTCAACAGCAGCCGCGGGCCGTCTTCATGGGTTAGATTCATTTCCTTCACCATCCTCACATAAAATCGTCTGCGCGCTTTCGGCGCGCGTCAGGCCAAGCTCCTTTGCGAGCTGCTCCTCGCGCGCCCGCTGCTGCAGCACCTCGCGCCAGTCCCGGCCCTTCCCGGCACAAATGGTTTGCAGCGTCGTCTGGTTTGTCTCGAGCGCGATTTTGTTCGCGTTCGCCTCCTTCTGCGGATCGATCCACTCCCAGCCCGCCGTCACCCAGGTGTGTGCCCGGTACTGTTCCGGCGCGTCGAAATAGCCCGGCAGCGTCAGCCGTCCGGAGAGGACCTCGAGATCGAGCCACAGCGGATATATCACGTCGAGCAGGTGGTCGATGATGTACTGCTGCTGCATCCGGTATGTCCGCTGGTCTTCGAGGAGGCCCTGCCGTGCCGAGGAATAGTTCACCTGCGACATATCCCTGGCTATGGCCTCGTAGCTCAGGCCCAGCCCGCTTCCTGCGAGCCGCTGCGTCGTGCGCAGCGTCTGATCGACAACGCTGCTGGTTCCCGCTTGTGAAATGGTTGCAACCTTCTCGCCTGGTTTCAGATATGTGATGCTGCCCTGCTGCAGCAGCTCCGTGGCCACCGGTCCCGGATCCGCTTCTTCGGACTCCGCGCCCGGCAGGCCGCGGCCATAAAACGGCGAGCCCGTCAGCGTCCCCTGTTCCTTCTCCACCGCGACGGAGAGGTGCGCGAGCACACGCTCCTTCTCGATGGCAGCGTCAATGAGCTCGTTGAGATCATCCACACGGGGCAGCGTGGCCGCAGCCGGGGAAATTTCCCTCACCTGCGAGGGGCGCGTGAGATATGGCAGATAGATCACGCCCTCCGCCGGGTACCGCTCCGTCCGAAGCCAGGCGCCCCAGACGTCGTACACCTTGATATGGTATGCCACCGGGCGGCGGAATTCGTCCACCTCCACGCCGCCGTAAACGCGGTTTTTCCCGCAGACGGTGACGGAGGTATCCAGCTCGTCCACCTCGAGCAGCTGCAGCCGCAGCCTCCCGTCCTGCACGGTGAGGAGCAGCAGTACGCCGCCGTCGACCATCCGCCGCCGCACACAGAGAGCGATCAGTTCGTTAAGTGTCCAGCGCTCCGTGATTTCGCACGAGCGCTGCGAGCACCAGCTCCGCCAGCTCGCCTCGATGCGCTCATTGATTGTCTCGTCTTCCGTTTTGGCCTGCAACACAAAGCCGGTGCCGACGACGTTGCGCTCCATCGCACCGAGGATGGCCTCCATCACGTCGCTGTTGCGCTCGAGATCACGCGCCCGGGCACGGATGACGTCCCGCCCCGCCTGGTTCGTGGCCTCTCCGGTGCGGTTTGTCCCGCTCCAGCCGGCGCTGCGCGGGGACGTATCCTCCGCCGTGTAGGCCGAGCGCGCCAGCAGCCGCCACGCCTCCCGGCGGCACGCAAGCCGCGGTGCAAGAGGAAGAAGCATCCGGTTCAGGAAGCTCATGCGTCTCTTCACAGCCTCACCTCCTGCGCGGCAGCACCGCCGCCGTCATGGAGGGCCGCTCGAGCTGCGAAAGCTTCGCGTCAACGCGCTCAAGCTCCGCGTACAGAGACGCAAGGTCCGCCCGGCGCACCGTGCGGTTTCCGATGCGGTACTCCTGCGCACCGTTCTCGATCTTTTCGATTGCCTTCATCAGCGCTTCGCGGCGCGCGACCACTTCCATTTTTGTCATCCTATCTCCCCTTTCTCCGGAAGGAGCCCCCGGCCGTTCCCCGCGCCGGAGCTGTCTGTCCAGAGTGTTCCGCCACTGGTTTTCCCGCAAGTTCCGGTTCCTCGCGGGCCGCTTCCTGTGCCCGCACATAGATGCTTCGCATGCCAAGCAGATCGGCCGCACATGCGGCATAGACTTCGGCGTCCAGGTAGTGGTTATCGCCGCCCGTGACCTTCGGTTCCCACTGGCTGACAAGATGGCCGCGCACTCGGTGGATCACCTTGTGCTCAGCTGTTACCATCTCGGCATACTCCGGGTCGCAGCCGCTGTGCAGCAGCCATCCGCCGCTTTCCTGCCCGCGCAGGATGCGGGAAAAAATCATGTCCTTGTAGTAGGCGGTGTCAACCAGGATGAGCGGCATCCCTTTTCCGAGGCCATCCTTTGCGACAACGGACGTCTTGTACCGGTCAAGCAGGCGCGTGCTCGAGCCCTTGACGGCCACCGCCCAGGCGCGGTTGACAGCGCAGAACGCGTAAACGTCGTCCGTTTGGTCTCCGGAATCGATTGCGGCCAGGTTGACAAGATACACTTTCCCGTTTGTTCCCCGGTAAGGCGCATTCATGGCCTCCTCAATTTCTGGCCAGGAAAACGATTGTCCGTGCGCGACGTTGTAGCTGGAAAAATCCGAAAGCCACGCACGCACCGTCCAGAAAAAGCTCTTGCGCTGCACATCGACGCCACCGGTGAGGAACACCGTCCCAGGCGGCACAACACATGCGGGAAAGCTGCTTTCGTTTTCCTCCAGCAGCCGCTGCGCGTCAAGCGTGCGCTCCACTTCGCGAAACGGCTCTCCGAGCCATGAATTGATGAAGTTCTGCAGCTTCTCCGGCGCGCGCTGCGAATCAATCCACTCGGCCGCCGCCTCGCCGAAGCGCACCCAGGGCGAGTACAGGGCGTTGAGCCGGAAGGCGATGCGGCGCTTGCCGCCGTGTCCTCCCGTGCGTCGCCATTCCCCTCTGGCAAGCATCCCTGGCTTGTCGGAATTCCTAATGACGCAGCCGCACTCTTCGCAGACATAGCACGCTTCCCGGAGCGCCTGCTCCTCCGTGCAGCCGTCCGGAAACTTCAGCTGCCGGAGCTTAAACGTCCACATGGCGCCGCAGTGCGGACATGGGACGAAGTATTCCATCTGGCTGCCGGCTTGCAGCCAGCCCTGCCAGATCGGGCCGGTTTCGAAAACCGGTGTGGAGGCGTGCACCATCTTCCGGCTCGTCGCAAAGGTGTGCTGACGTTCCATGGCGAGCTTCGCCGGGGAGGCTTCCTTCCCGGCGCGGACGGGGAACTTGTCCTCCTCGTCCAAAAACAGGTATCGCACCGGCCGGCTTGCAAGGTTCGACGGCGAGTTTGCCGAGACAAGAGCCAGGCGTGCCGAATCAAAGACCAGGTCGAGCCGTTTGCTGCTCTCGTCGTACTGCTCCCGCAGAGCGGGGCAAGAGCGGATCATCGGCTGCAGCTTTTCCTCGCTTGCCAGCTCGCAGAGATCGTCCTTCGGGTAGACCATCATCATCGGGCCGGGGTCGCAGCAGATCGCCTTACCGATCATATTGAGCATCACCGACGTGCCGCCGACCTGCGTGCACTTGACAAAGGTGATGTCCTCAACTTCGGGGTCGTCAAAGGCGTCCATGATGCCGACCAGGTATGGCGTAACCTCGTTCCGCCACGGCCCCGGCCGCGCCGACTCGGCGGGCGAGAGAATGCGGGACTGCTCCGCCCACTCCGCCGTCGTCAGCTCCTGCGGAGGCCGCAGCGCCCGCAGCGCCTCAGCGAGCCAGCCCGTCACGCGCCCGCCTCCTCCTCAGGAAACCAAACACCGGAGACAGCCATCTGCGAGAGCGCCTGCGTGATGCGCGAGCGAATGAGCCCCGCCGCCGTCCGTCCCGTCTCGCTGTCCGTGTGGTCGGAGACAAGCTGCGCCAGCGCTTCGCCAAGGCCAAACGAAGACGTCCGGAAAACAGTAAAGAACTGAGAGAGTTCTCGCACGACGTCCCCGCGCCGGAGATATTCCCCGTTCGCAATCTGGTTCCGCAGCCGAGCCCCCTCGAGCTGTTCCTGCTTTAGCAGCGCCTCATAGTGCGTTTTGAGCTGGGCGGGCGTCATCTTCGCCGGATCGGTGCGTGCCGCTTCCGCCAGCTTTTCGCCGTCCTTCTCCGCGCACCACGCGGTCACCGCCTTAATGTCCCAGTAGCCGTATTTATAGTGGGGGCAGCCGTTTTTGCCCCAGTTTGAAAGTGTCGCGGCCGTCACACCGAAATAGGCGGCGGCATACCGCGTGCTCGCGACAATCGTCCCATTCTCAAAATACAGCTCGCTCTTTTCGGCCATGAAATCCCCCCTTCCCCTTTTTCTCGATCCCCCCGCTTGCGCAGCTCGAAACACTCCTCACTTCGCCGGAGAAGCACAGAGGGGCTCCGTCGTTTCGCCGAAAACCGCTGAGCCGCAGGGAGTGCCGTCATCCTGCCCAAAAATCCCCGAAATCCGGCGGGAAAGGCCCCCGTCAAGCTTTCAAAGCATTTTTTTCGCTTTTCATCGAGCCGAATTTCGGGGCTTCGGAGCGCCGCGCCTGGGTGCCACCGTCCGGAAGGACCCGTGCCCCCGCGGGCGTGGTGCTTTCGCCCCGCACAGAGGCAGGCAGAGCCCGTAAGTGCCATTTGCGTGCCGCCCTGCGCTCCGTGAGCAGCAGAGCAGGATGCAGCTGGAGCCTGTTTGAAAGCTCCCATCCTCTTGAAAGCGGGCAGAAAAAAAGAGGCGCTCCCTTGCGGGAACACCTCTGCATCATTATTGTAGATCAAGAATGGCTCTGCTTTCAAGAGGACAAATGCGGACAAACGCGGCCAAATGCGGACAAGTACGACCAACTTTTGAGAATCAATCGATCTGCAGCTTCTCTTTCAGGGCTTCCTGAAGAAGCTGGGAAAAGTTGACACCCGCCCGTTCCGCCTCGATATTCAGCCAGTTTGGAATGGTCAGCGTCTTCTTCACGGCCCGGTTGTCATTCTTTCTGCGGTATGCGTCCGTGTCTGCCGCGATATAGCTGATGAACTGAGGGGATTTGATCGCCGGCGCTTCTCCGGCTGCGGGGATCGGTTCTCCGTGGCTTTCCGCGTCCCAGAGCCACATGGATGCGGCGTCCTCTGCCATGAAAATGGCGTCTGCAAGATCCGTCCCGCAGGTTCGGCAGCCGGGAAGGTCAGGGATCTGCACGTCAAACTCGCCGTTTTCGAGCGGGGTAAAGATTGCGGGATACACGTATTTCATCATATTCTCCTTTCCGGGCAGGAGCAATGCGGGGCTTATTTCAGCCCCGCACTCTCCAAGATGCCCCGTGCAGTATACTCATTGATTTCACGGTGGCGAGGAATCGGAATCTTGATTCCGGGTTTTTCCGGGTGCGTCGCCAGCTCGTGATTTCCGCCTTGTGTGATTTTCCATCCGGCTTTTTTCAGCTTGCTGACGAGTTCCTGTTTTTTCATTTTCCTCACCTCATGTTTCTATTATAATACGTATTTATACGTATGTCAAGACTTTTCCGAAAAAAATGTGCTGCACTGCTCCAGACATCGCACGGCCTGACCCAAGCGGCGCCGCAGACTGCGCTCGGAGAGGAGGTACTTCTCCATCAGTTCGCGCTTTGAGCGCCCGACGAGGTAGCGCTCCTCGAGCAGGCCGCGCAGGTCTCCGTCCGGCATCTGGGCGAGAGCCTCCTGCAGCTGGCGGCGAAGCTCCCGCGTCTCAAGGGCGGCGTGCTCCAGCTCCTCGCGCAGTTCGAGGAAGGCATCCTCCTGCCCGCCGCCGGAGCGGCTTCGTCCGTCCGGGCGCGCGCCGCGCAGGGCGGTGAGCTCCGCGCGAATGTTTTGCCATCGGTTTGCCTCTTCGCATTTGCGCTGCAGCCGGTCGCGGGCAAGCAGATACCTGCGCAGCTTTGCCTGCTGAAACTCTGTCATGTGCATCACGGTCCTTTCTTTGTCGAAGTTGCATACAAATCTTTTCGTTAGTTTGGCGCTGAGGGTGGAGGGTTGTGGAGGGTTCTCGTGGATTAGAGAGCTTTCCTCCCTGTCTGTGAAGCTTTTTCCCTTTCCAATCTTTCTCTTTCTTTTAGTGAAAAGAGACAAAAAGGAAAAGAAAGTCTTGTTAGAGGGTGGAGGGATGAGGAGGGTTGCGGAGGAGGCAGAGGAGAAAAAAATGCAGGCTGGATGCGGGTTGTGGAGGGTTGTGGAGGGTGTGGAGGGTTTCCGGAAAAGTCCCCTAGGAAAAAAGTAAGAAAAAGTTTCGGGAAACCCTCCACCTCTTCCACCACCCTCCACCGAACCCAATCATCTGAAGCTTTCCGGCGCGGCGAGAGCCAGCTCCTGCCCGGTCTCGGTGAGCGCCGCGTCAAGAAATTCATTGCAGCTTTTGGTTTTGCGGCGCTCAAAGTGATAGTTATCCTGCAGCTCACCGGAAAAGCGTACCTGCGAGAGCGGGAAGCGCTCACCGTGCTCCGTACACCAGGCGCGGTAGACGTCATAAAGGCGGGCGGAGGGAATGCTGCTGCCCTGTTCCCGTGTCAGGCAGTCTCCCACAAACTGCTGCATTTTGTCCATTTCAAGCCTATACTCCTCGTTTGCCCGGTCGATGCACGGGCAGGGCGGCAGGCCCTCACGGTACCAGTCGATCGCGCCCTGCACGGCCCAGCGAAAAATCCCCGCCTTCTCCTCCCGCAGCTTGTCGCCAAGCTGCGGATCCTTTTTCTCCGGCGGAATCTGCACGGTAAACGGCAGGAGACGGATGCGTCGCCAGATACCGTAGTCGCTGTGCTTGATGATCGGCTTGTAGTTGGTGGCCATCAGAATTTTGAATTCCGGCCGGAACTCAAATTCCTCCTTGTAGAGCCGCCGTGCCGTTATCACGTCGTCGCCTGTCATCGTCTTTACCAGGGCCTCGTCGAGCACGCAGCCGCCGGAGGGTTCGGAGGTTGTCGTCAGCCGCACGCCCTTGAGGCGGGCAAGGTCGGAGCGGGCGCCGGAGCCGCCGCCACGGTCGCTTCGCATGATGGTCTCGGCCTGTGCATTTTTCGTGTAATCGCCAAACAGAGAGGCAATCGTGTTGACGAAGGTGCTCTTGCCGTTGGAGCCGCTTCCGTAAAGGAAGAAGATACACTGCTCCCGTGTGGAGCCGGTCAGAAAATAGCCTACCATGCGCTGGATGTACCGCTGCAGCGCCTTGTCACCGCCGGTGACGTCGTCAAGGAAGGCAAGCCAGCGCGGGCACTCGGCGTCAGGACTGTACTCAGCGTCGGCGAGCATCGAGAAACAGAGCTTGCGGTCATGCGGCCGCAGCTGCCCCGTCTTGAGGTCGAGGATGCCGTTTTTTACATTGAGCGCGTCCTTGTACCGGTCGAGCTCGTTCGGGAGAATCGGGATCCCCGCCAGATGCTGCGCCTCGTGGAGCATGGCCTCTTTTGCCTTGCTCGAACGTGTCCGCCGGACGTGCTTTAAGAGTTCCTCCCTGTTCGGCAACGTCTCGGCATCCCTGACAAGCTGCTGCAGGAGCTCATCCGCAAGGCGCTTGATCTGTCCCGTCTGATCCTCCGTCCATCGGCAGCCATCCCACACCATCCACACCCGGTCGATGTGGTTGAAGCGCACGTCGCGGACGTAGGCGTCGCGGAAGCGGTGTGCGTTGCCCGTGTCGTCATAGGTGTAGAGAGAGGGGTCGGCGTCCGACGCCTGTTCCCGTGGTGCGTCTGCGGAGGGCGACGGGGTCGGGGGAGCGCGAAACACGGCGCCCGGCGGCTCTTCCGGAAGCGGAGGCCGTGCGTGGCGGGAAGAGTGTTCTCTCTCAAGCGGAACGAAGCCGGTCTGCAGCTGGCGCACAGCCCGGTCAATGGTGTACTCTCCATAGGTACGGCCTCCCCCCACTGACCGATCCCACTTTTTGCGGTACAGGCCCGATGCGCGAAACAGACGGTCAATGCGATCCTTGTCCCCGTTGCACCAGAAGGCCAGGCGGTTGACGAGCGCGAAGTCCGCCTCACTCTGGGAAGGATATTGAGGCGGCGCCCAATCCCCGCGGTAGAGCCGCTCGACCTCGTCCCCATTTTTCGCTCGGAAGGCAATGCGCAGCAGCTCCTCGTCGCTCAGCTCGCGCACATTCCCACCCGTACGCGCATCGTTCTCCCGCAAAGCGCCGGAAGGCTCCGGGGCGAGACGCATCTGCTCCGGAGCCCTGTGTGGAAAATATTTTTCGTGCAGCCGTTCGAGCGGTTCGGTGCAGTCGCGCAGCGGGTAGGGGCGCCCCTCCTCGTCACAGACAGGATTACCCGTGACGGTAAAGTAGCGCCCGGAATCGTACATTTCCAATCCCAGCGCTGGCACCTTGCGTCCCTCGCGCGACGGGAGAGAGCCCTTACACAGGATGTGCACGCCTGTCCCGCTCGGTGAAAACTCGGCGTAGCTTCCAAGTGCATCAAGAAATTCGCGGGCAAGCGCGTTCAGCTCGCCATCCTCGACGCAGTGGTCGAGGTCGACGCCGCAGATGCCGCGTCCGAGCTGGATGCCCAGCCCCTTTGCGCCGTATTGCTCGATGGCGCGGCAGGCGTCCTCAAACGTCCCCCACGTCGCCGGGCTGCGGCAGTCTGCCGGCTGAAGCTTTCCCCCTCCATCCGGAAAAGGCGAAAGCGGCATTTTATTGGGGTACCGGTGACACACCCACTGCGGCAGCGCACGCAGTTCCCACGGGATGGCGGTGTAATCCATTGGTGTCCCTCCTTATGATCTGTTCGGGTCTCCCCTGCCGAAATAATCATTGATATAAATTTTCTCCCTGTCGAGGGAAATGCGCGCCATCACACCGCGGAGCTTGTCCTTCAGGCCAGGCAGTTCACGCGGGCTCGACGCCGGGCAGGAAAGGCGAAGCAGATCCCGGCGCAGATAGTCTGGCAGCTCGTCCCCGTAGGGGTACCACTTCTGCAAGATCTTTCCCTTGTCCACACCGGACAGGAGCCGCATTGTGATGCAAAAACTCCATTTCCCGTGCGCAATATTTTCACAGCAGGCGTTTGTGATGATTGCCAGCTGCCGTTCCATTCCTTCCATGTCTATGCCTCCTCCAACTCATTCGCGGGGAAAAACTCCCCGTACCGCTCGGCAGCGTACATCCCTACAAAGACGGCGGCGCGCTCCGGCACGACGGGAAAAAGGCAAGGCTGTACGCCGGAGGCGTCCGTTAAAAACCAGTGCCCGTTTTTTGTGCGGTATAGCGTGCTGTCGCCGAAGTCGAGAATTCTTTCCGCTTTGCGGGTGTCGTAAATCAGTTTGCTGTAAATGGCTTTCATGTGTCATCCTCCTCCATCGGCGGCAGCTCGCCGTCTTCATCTGCAAGCGCGAGGTTTGCGGCACGCTGCGCCATCATGTAAAGCTCGTCCCTCTGCCGCTCGAGCTGTTCCGCACACAGGGTGAATTCCCGAGCGGCGACAGCCACCGGCACAAGCCGGAAGAACGTGCGCAGCTGCTCTGCCGCGGCCTGTACCGTCTGGTTGAAGTGAAAAGCTGCCTCAACAGCTTCGTCCTCCGGAACAGGATCGAGCTTCGCAGCCCTCGCCTCCTCGAGCTCTTCGCGCAGCGCCTCAAGCTGGCGGCGGTTTGCCTCGTTTGCCACTCTTGCTCCCTCGAGCCGCAGGGCCTCCTTTTCCGATTCCGGGATTTCCGGCTTTTGGTGCGGCAGAGCACGCAGGCGGTCGACCTCCTCGCGCAGGGACGTGAGCGCGCTTTCCTTTGCGTCGATGCTCTTATGGAGGGTTTCGACGGTATGGCGCGACGCGCTCAGGCTCCACTCAAGCCCCTCTTTTTCCTTTTCGGCCTGTTCGGCGCGGGCGCGCTCGTCGGCAAGCTGCCGTTCGGCGTCCTTCCGTGCCTTGACAGCCTCGTTTTTCTCCTTGACGGCGGCTTGCAGCTCGCGCTTTGTCATCTCGTCAACCGTCTTCTCCTGCCCATTCACAAGGTGCGGTTCGGCGATGAATTCTTCCCGTTCCTCCGGCGGAAGCTGGAGCAAAGCGAGAAGCTTGGTGTAAGGCAAATCGGAAACCGGTTTCCGATTTGAATCAAATTCCGAAGCAATTTTCATGAAATTTCGAGCTGTTCTCGGCGTGAATTCCACGCTCTTTTCGAGCCAGGATTCCCACTGTCCGTGCGGGAGCTGCTCCTTCGCCTCGAGCAGGCGCTTGCCGATTTCCACGATGCACTGCCCCGCCTGCGCTTTATAAAACTGGATTTCCTCCGTAATGGCAGAGAGCGGCCGCCCGGGCGGGGCGGAGGGCTTCCGCAGCGCGTTCATGAGGAGGCCTCCTTCCTGCTATCCGCCGGCTTGCTCCCCCGCAAACTCAGCACCTTCTCCCGCACGAGCTTGTCGATGGTTCGCCCGTGGTCGCGGAAGCCCGCCATGGCCGTCAGCTTTTTAAGGTTCCCCGCCGTCTGTGCGGTGACGAGAACACTCAGGCGGCGGAGATTTTTCTTATTTCGGCTCATTTGCATCACTCCCTTTTTCTCTTCTCAAAACGGCAAATCTTCGTCGCTGAGCTCTTCACCTTCCTGGCTCATGGCAGCCGCAGGCGGTTCAGGGAGCGGAGGCGCCTCATGCCTTGGCGCGGAAGCATCACCGCAGAAGCTCGCGCGCTCTGCAATCAGCTCAGTCACATACTTTTTCTCGCCCTCCTGTGTGGTGTAGGAGCGTGTCTCCATGCGCCCCTGCAGGAGGATGGGCTTGCCCTTCCTAAAATGTTTACAGACAAAGTCTGCGAGCGACCGCCAGGCGATGACGTCAAAGAAGTCGGCCGACGGCGCGCCATCCTTTGGCTTATACGGACGATCAACCGCGATGCGGAAGCTCGTCACATGGATCTCGCTCTTCGTCATCGAGAGCTTCGGGTCCGCTACCAGACGCCCCATCATCACGACCGACTGAAACACGGCGAACCCTCCTTTCTGGGGTATGGCCAATCGAGCGAAAGCAGGTCATAGCCGGAATTGCAGAACTCAGAAAAATTGCTGGCGGAGGCCGGAAGCCTCAGCTTGCGGCACAGCAGTAAGTAGGTGGAAAACGCCCGACAGTTATTTTTTACCATTGCGAAACCTCCCTGATGTGTTTATGTACTCTTTCTTGCCCAGCGCTGACGCAGCAAAGCAAGCGCATAAAAGCATGCGCGGCCTTTTGTGCTCGGCTTCCATCCATACAGCATGCAGCAGAGCAAATAGCTGTCCGTCACTCGTCTTTCCCCTCCTTATCCTGAAAATAGAGATAGATCCTTCGGCTCATCACACGGCAGGGTTCCAGCTCATACTTCATTCCGCCGCAAGTCCTGGAGAGCGGCCGGTAAAGCTCACAGTATCCGCAAGGAGGCCATCCCCCCAGCTTAATCGAAACCAGGTCGCGTATCATGGGTCGATGTTTCCTCACAGCACCTTTGGCGCAAACGTTACGAGTGCAATGAGCAGGAGCAGCAGCCACGCCGGTATCGATGCCTTCCAGGCATCCCTGGCTCTTTTCATCGTTCACCCTCCCTTCAGCAATCTGAGCAAGCCGGGCAAACGCCGAAAAGCTCACACTTTGATCTGCAGCTGCACGGTTCAGCAGGTAAGGCAGATCTGCAAGTGGTGCATATCGGATCAGGCCGGTGTAGTTCGTTTGCGCTCACCTCCCGCTTCTTCACGGGCTTTTCTGCGCGCGGTCTCAGCGTCAAGCAGCTCCCGTCCTCCCGGCTGCTGCAGGATATTCTCCACCAAATCGGCACAGGCCATGGAAAGCAGCTTGACTGCATGGTCCGGCAGCTCTTTTGCAGAAAAATCAATTCGCACCTGCGGCAGCCACACTGTCGCGGGGAATTTAGCTTTCATCGAAAAATCTCCTTTCGCAATTTGGGCATTGTTTCCGGCTCAAAATTTGGGATACGATTTTCGAGAGGGTTATCCAGTATAACCTCATAAACATCCTTTTCTTCCACGGCAGAGGCTCCGTGTTTCCGAAGCATCCGGCACAGTGTTGTTTTCCCCGTGGGCCCATGAGGCCCACGAATTAAAATGGTTTTCTGATTTTGGATTGCTTTCAAGAGCTCGAGGGCGGCTTTCTCCCCCAGGAGGGAGTTCATGTAATTGGTTAATACGCAGTTCTCCTCGCGTTGTTTTTTGCCGCCCGTTTGCCCACATGCTATATGGGAGTTCTGCTGATTCATCATCCGGAAAATGCGATCCATCATCTGGATTCCGTCCATCAGGGAACCAAAATCGCTGATCGAAATCGGGTTCGGTGAGTTCATGCACTCTTCGAGCCGCCTGAGAATAGCATCCTCGGCCCGGCTGAGGATGCTGTTTTCTTTTTTCAAGGATGCTTCCTGCTGAGAGCCGTATTGATCCCGCATCCGGCAGATTCGATCCAGCACTCGAACGCCGTCCAGCAGGGTCTCAAAGTCGCCGTTGGAAAGCGGTTCCGGCGCGGATAAGCATTCCTCAAACCGTCTGAGAATGGCATCCTCACCCCTGCGGAGAATCTTGTTTTCTCTTTCTGTGAACATAAGGCTTGTCCTCTCTTTCCTGTTTGATCCGTGCCCAAATGGCAGATTCTTCCCCGCAAATTCGCAGCTGAAACTCAAACGCTTCTTTACAGTCCGCAAATAACAAAATCGCTTTTACAGCTTCAAAAAGCCTGTGCAAGTCCTTTCCGCAGCTTCCAAGGCAGCTCCCCACCCAGCGCATCCAATACCGCTCCCGGCCCTTTGGCCGCATCATGGGGTCAAATGTCATGCTCCATCGCAAGAAAGGCCATTTCGGGTCATACCAGATACGAATCTTCGTCTTTTCCTCGTCGGGAGGAATTCGTGCAGACAGCATTTCTGCCAGTGAAGGGATTTCCTCAAAGCTTCCCCGTTCCTCGCCAAAAATGGTTACCTTTTGCCGGATCACTTCGAAACCCATATGGAATCTTCTCCTTTCATGAGCTGCTGTAAAGTGCAGCAGCACACGGCAGACAAGCTGCAAAGGAACCAGCCTGCGGCGCATACAGCGGCAGAACATGTCAGCAAAATCAGGAAGCTATTTTTCATCCAATCATCTCCTAAAGCTTGTTCATCCTTTCTTCTGTGCTAAAATAGAGATACATTGTTTGAGAAAGAGAGGGGCACATATGTTAAGCAAAGCAGAAATAAAAGTGCTGCGATACCTTCATAAACTGGGGAAAGATACTGTCATTGATCCCAGCCATCCCCCATTCAAGCTTTCCGGTATCAGAAACTTATCTGATGTTCTGAATTCTCTGCGCCAAAAATCTCTAATAGAGGAAATCGGGGCGAAAGATGTTCCGTTTCCGGGGAGTTCGCAAATAGAGCGCATAGAAACGGATAATTACAAAATATTGCCGGACGGGATGGCGGAGCTGGAGCACATTCCGGTAGACATCCGCCGGATGTGGATTCCGGTCATTTTTTCAACCGTGCTTTCCATTGTGGCAATCATCATTTCCATTATTGCTTTAGCAAAGCAATAATGGAGATAGCCAGAGCAATCGCAGGCAGTGCGCATGCAGTGACAAGGTAAACCCACAAAAGCCTATCTTCATACCATTTCATGTTTTTCCATCTTCTTTTCCAGCATTTTTCTTGCTCGATCCATTTTCTTACCTCTCTTTCTCGTCCGCAGAGGAAAAGAGATAATCCAACGTAAGTGTTGGGAAAAATACTCTGCGGATTCTGCGTACTTCAGGCCAAGTAAATGGCGTTTTCCCGCTCAATCGATTGGTCATCGCTCGCTCACAGATTCCGATCTCTTGGGCAAGCGCCCTCTTAGTAATCTGATTTTTAGCCATCTCGCCGACCAGATTCGGATACATTAGCAAAAACATCACCTCCAATAAAGTTCCGTATTCGGGATTTACATGTTCATTATAGTTCCGTCTAGGGGATATGTCAAGCCCTGTTAATTACTTTTAGTTCCGTATTCGGAATTATTATGCTTGACATCTCATTTCTCCTTGTGTAGAATAAAGCTAAGAAAGGAGGAGTGGAATTGGATTTGGGCAATCTTATTACACAATACAGAAAAGAAGCCGGGTTCACCATTGACGAATTGGCGGAGCGCTCCGGTGTGCCAAAAGGAACCATCAACAAAATAATCAGTGGAACCACAAAGGCCCCGTCTCTTGATACCATCAGACTTTTGGCATATGCTTTGGGGAAACGTCTTGCAGATTTTGATCAAGAAGCGGACTCCGAATTCGGCCTGTCGCAATCTGAACACGCCCACATAAAAAAATACCGTACCCTGGACGGATACGGTAAAAATACGGTGGATGGTGTTCTTGACTCGGAATATCAGCGGTGTATAGAGCAAGCGAAGGAAACGCAGATCATCACCCTCCCATTATACGAAATGGGCGCCGAAGAACCGGTTCGCATCATCTGGCTGCCGGAGCCGCTGCAACCGGCGGCAGCTGGCTACGGGCAGGCGGCAGATGACGAAACTGCCGAGCAGATCCCGGTGAAGTATAATGAAACCACACGAAAAGCAGATTACATTATGCGTGTCTCGGGAGACAGCATGGAGCCTAAAATTCACGACGGAGATCGCATTTTGGTGCGCGTACAGCCCTCGGTGGAGGAGGGAGAGATCGGCGTGTTTATTCGAGACAGCGAATGCGTTATCAAGGTCTATCGCGGTGATTATCTCGAAAGCCTTAATCCCCAATATGGCAACCTTCCATTCCGTGGCTTCTCCGAATGTAAGGGTCTTGTGATTGGAGTGCTTCGCCCGGAGTGGATCATAAAAAAATAAGAGTACAAGTTCTCCCCAGGATCCTCGTGCCTTTGCAAAAGATACACTTAAAGGTTCAGGAGACGCTTCATGGATAAGCAAATGATAGCATATAAATTGCGACAGATTATGAGTATCCGGAATTTGAAACAGACAGACATTCTTCGGATGGCACAACCTTATTGCGATATATATCGTATAAAGCTCAATAAAAGCGATCTCAGTCAATATATAAACGGTAAGGTGATTCCTGGCCCATGGAAGTTGACAATTCTTAGTCTTGCATTGAATGTCGACGAAGCATGGCTAAAGGGCGTAGATGTTCCTATGGATAAGGAAAACTCGTCCAATGCAAATACGATAGACGATGAGGGAGAAATGAAATCGCACTCTACTATTGCAGAGAGGCTAAAAGAATATCGCAAAATAAAGAATATGACATTATCAGACCTTGGTAAAATTACCGGCATTCCTCCACAAACATTAAATCGTTATGAGTTGGATCAAAGAATCCCAAATATCAATGTTGTGATTAAAATATCAGAAAAACTTCGCGTGAATCCTTTGTGGCTTCAAGGTTATGATGTTAATATTGAACTTTCTGTGGGAACAGTCGCTGATCGTCTCAAGAAAGCCTTGATCATAAGAAATATGAAGCAATCTGAGCTCGTTGCGTTAACGGGAATTGGAAAATCTTCAATAAGCACTTACATTTCCGGAGAGTACGAGCCTAAGCAAAAAAATCTGTATCGCATCGCAAAAGCTCTTGATGTGAGCGAGGCGTGGCTCATGGGCTTGGATGTCCCTATGGAGCGAGAAGTAGTTCCAAAACCCCCACAGTCTCCCGACATCCTCCCTCTCCCCAAAACAAAGCGCATCCCGCTCCTCGGCACTATCGCCTGCGGAGAGCCGATTCTGGCCGAAGAAAATCTGGAGGGATATGTCGAAGCGGCCGATGAAGTGGAGGCGGATTTCGCTCTCCGCTGCCGGGGGGACAGCATGATAAACGCCCGTATCTACGACGGCGATCTGGTCTATATTCGGGAGCAGCCCGACGTGGAAAACGGAGAAATCGCCGCCGTACTGATTGGGGACGAGGCCACGCTCAAGCGAGTGTACAAGTATCCGGGGCAGGTCGTATTGCAGCCGGAGAATCCCCAATACCCGCCGCTCGTGTATAGCGGCGAGCAGCTGCAGGATTTCCTGATTCTCGGCAAGGCTGTGGCGTTTTTAAGCAGGGTGAAATAATGCGGAGTGGAAGGAGAAATGTACAATGCCTACGTTGTGTATGTTTTACGGAATCATTATTCGAATGTATGCGGAAAACGGAGGTCAGCACAACCGTCCGCATCTTCACGCTTCCTACAGTGGGGAAGAAGTGGTTGTAGACTTTGAGGGAAATGTGTTGGAAGGCTCCATCCCAAAAGGCAAGATGCGGCTTTTGCTCGCCTGGATAGAAATCCACCGGGAGGAACTGGAGGCAAACTGGAAGCTTCTTTCCGATGGAGAACCCGCTTTTAAGATTGAGCCGCTGCGCTGAAAGGAGATTGTCATGAATCCACGCCCCGTTCAGGTTGAACCTTTGGAAAATTACGAACTGCTTGTCACCTTTCAAAATGGAGAACGGCGCATTTTCGATGTAAAACCGCTTCTCTGCAAGCCGCTGTACGCTGCATTAAAAAACAAGGCGTTCTTCCGTTTGGCGAAAGCAGACGGGATGTGCGTGTATTGGAACGATGAGGTGGATTTGTGTCCGGATATGACCTACACAGATTCCCGCCCGGTTCAGCAGGAGTGCGCTGGGTAAATAGAAAAAGAAAATCTTTTGCTTCTGGTTGACTTTTACATGCCAAATCGCATATAATAAGGGTACAGCATTATGCTGTCAAGTTTTTATACTTGCTTAACAGGCCCTTGGTAGTAAGCTCCCCATTGATACGGGGCAGGCTGAATCCTGGGGCCTTATCTTTTTTGCGAAAGGTTGAAGATGAAATGCCGAAAACAGCGATTCTTGTTGATGGAGGTTTTTATAGAAAACGTGCCCTGCACTTATGGGGAAAAAAGTCAGCGGAGGATCGGGCGAAAGAATTAAGCGCATATTGCTATGCGCATATCAATGACAAAGATTCCGGTGAGGTGCGGCAATTATACAGAATATTTTATTATGATTGTGCTCCTGTGGGAAGACGAAGCGTCTATCATCCGCTTACAAGGAAAAACGTGGATTTGGACAAATCTGATACATACACCTGGACGATTACCTTTTTGAACGAGCTTAAAAAGCGTAGAAAATTTGCGCTTCGCCTGGGAGAGCTTTCCGAGTATATGTCCTATAATTTGCGGCCGGATGTAACACGGGCGTTGTGCGCCGGGAAAAGAAAAATAGAGGATCTGACAGAGAATGATTTTATATTCAACGCTCAGCAAAAGGGTGTTGATATGAAAATCGGACTGGATATCGCCTCTCTTGCCTATAAGCATCAAGTGGATCAAATTATTCTGATTGCTGGGGACAGCGATTTTGTACCGGCTTCCAAGCTTGCAAGACGTGAAGGAATTGATTTTATTTTAGACCCCATGTGGGCCGAAATTAAGGATACCCTTTTTGAACATATAGACGGTCTGAAATCACAATGGAAAAAGCGTCAAAAAGAGGAATAAAAAACCGCCCCAGTGCTGCAACACTGAGACGGTAAAAACAGAACAAGCTTACCCGGAAGGTACAGCCTGAGTTCCAATCTGATTATACCACCTCCGGATAGGTTTGGCAAGCAGCATATACGCCGGAGGTGAATCAATCACGAAAAGAGCACATTCTGAGGAAAATACTGCGAAAACCGGCGCCATCTATGCCCGCTACAGCAGCCACGCGCAGAAGGATGCCAGCATTGAGCAGCAGGTGCGCGAGTGCCTTATTTTTGCGAAGGAGCAGGGCATCCGCATCACGGCGACATACGAGGACCGGGCCGTCTCCGGAAAGACGGATCGCCGCCCAAACTTCCAGCGGATGATGAAGGACGCGGAAAAGCGAAAGTTTCAGTACGTCATCGCGTGGAAGTCGAACAGGATGGGTCGAAATATGCTACAGGCGATGATGAACGAAGCCCGTCTCAACGATCTCGGCGTGCGCGTGCTTTACACCGAGGAGGACTTCGATAACACGGCCGCCGGGCGGTTCGCTCTGCGCTCGATGATGAATGTCAATCAGTTCTATTCCGAAAATATGGCCGAGGATATCCGCCGCGGCCTCATGGACAACGCGATGCAATGTAAGGTGACGAATGGCACGCTTCCGTTCGGCTACAAAAAGGACGAGAATTTGCACTATGTCCTCGACCCGCCAAACGACGAAATTGTGCGGGAGATCTTCGGCCGCGTCGCCTGCGGCGAGCCGTTTGTCTCTATCGCCGAGGATCTCAACGCCCGCGGCGTGAAAACAAGCCGCGGCGGCCGATGGGGGAGGAGCAGCTTCCACGCGCTGCTCTCGAACGAGCGCTATACCGGCGTGTATATTTACGGAGATGTGCGCGTCGAGGGAGGTGTCCCGCAGATTGTGGACAAGGGGCTTTTCTACCGGGTGCAGGAGGTGTTAAAAACGAAGAATAATCCACAAGGCCGACCGCGCGGCGGGGGCGATTATCTGTTGACGGGAAAGCTGTTCTGCGGGATCTGCAAAAGCCCGATGGTCGGCGTCTCCGGTACGGGAAAAAGTGGACAGCTGCACCACTATTATATGTGTCAGCAGCGCCGGCAGAAGAAAAGCTGCAACAAGCAGAACGTCCGCCGGGACGTCATCGAGCGGCAGGTCGCTGCTGCGATGAAAGACTATATCCTGCGCGACGACGTGATTGAGTGGCTCGCGGATAAGGCGATCGCTTGGGCAAAGGATTATCGGGGCGAGACCGGCATCGGAGCCCTCGAAGCCCAGCTCGCCGAAAACAAAAAGGCCACGAAGAATCTCCTCGCAGCCATTGAGATGGGGATTATCACGGAGTCCACAAAAGAGCGTCTCCTGGAACTCGAGAGGGAGCAGGCCATGCTTGTCTCGAAGCTTGCCGAGGAAAATGCCTCCTTGGTTTCCTTCTCGCGCGACGACATTATTTCTGCGTTGTCTCTGTACCGCGATGGCAGCGTAGAAGACAGAGCCTTCCAGGCGAAGCTGTTTGATGCCTTCCTGGTCGCCGTGTATCTGTATGAGGATCATTTCAAGCTCGAATTCCACGTCGGAGGAAAGAGCGGGATTGATGTTCCGTTGGAACCATCCGTTGTGGAGGAGCTTGGTGAGGCAGAGTGTTCGTACAGGCTCGCTTTTGAGCCACCATTTTAATCGCTGGTCGAACCCCAGGCGACAAGATCATCGTCTTGCGCTATGGATTTTGGCTGGCCCTCGACTTGACCGCTCAGGTATGACCTGGGCGGTCGTTTCGTTTCTAAGGCGGCCGAGGCTCGCGCTGAACGGTCTTTTTCCATTTATTCATCAAGCATCCCTCCTTAAATACTCCCCACGCGAGCCACGGTCTCCCGTATGGGCTTTTCAACCTGGGGCCCTGGTGGGTTTATACTCTTTCGGCCCCGGACGCGATACGAAGCTCCTGGGGCTTGCCCTGTCACTCCATAGCGGCTTCAATGCTGGAGAGCGCGTCTTCCAGCTGGCTAACCGCCTCAGCGAGACTATCGCAAGCAGCTTCGGCGCGTTCATACCTCTCACCGCTTTGCATGTTCTCCGGAATGTTGTCCCGGTACTCTTCTTCGTTGGACTGAACCGACTCCAGATCGCTTTTCAGCGACTCAAGCTGTTCACTAATCTCCTGCAGGGTCTTTCTGCGTTCCTTATTCACGAGGTGCCTCCTTCTTTTTCTGATTTTCGATGAACATAATGGCGTACTGCTTTCGGCTGAACACGGCTACGACTTCGCCTTTTTCATTCAGCACTTCCCAGCTGCGCCCGTGCCGTTTACGGATCGTCAACTTAGAGCGCCTCCTTCGTAACGTCATTGATTTTCGCCGCGAGGTCAGCCAGGCACTCGTCGCAGAGCGTCACTATCCTCACCAATGAGCGGTACATCGGAGATGCCGTGCTGGGCAAGACATACACC
>CAKNKY010000021.1 GCA_930987725.1 uncultured Anaeromassilibacillus sp.
CAGTGCGATACCGTAAATTAAATTCATTATAGCATAATGAATTACCAAAGTCATTGATCAAATGCACAACCGCAACGCTCTTAGCACTACTGTTGGTATGCGGAAGTACCGCAACGGCAAAAGAAGTCGAATATACTATTGACTACGGAGATTATACTGGTGTAATCAAAGTAAAGTAGAAATGATGGATGTTTTATCTAAAGAAACCCTCCCATGGACAGGAGAAGGTTATGGCGTTCATTATACTCTTACTTTTGTTGTATCGGGGGAAACGATTTATCATATCGGTGTAGGGGATAATCTGCTTACTGTAAATAACGAAGACCCAATCTTAGAAGACCGATGGTGCAAAATCACGGTTGATGATGGGCGTGTATTTACTCCGGAGTACACCGACTATTATGCCGGATGGTCTCCAGCGCGACAGGAACTCTCTCGAGGTGTAACAACCTGTGGTGTATTTAAGCAGCCGATCCCAGAAGGAATTACAGCCGGGCATACCGTTACTGTGGAAGTTTGGCAACGGGCAACAACTCTACAGGATGTCCTACAGCCACAAATTAACTGTTATTATGTGGTAAATCCAGGAGTAGGAGATCCGAGTACATTGGTTTATGGCCTTGATGTTTTTAATGACCATCTGGGCAAAGAAGTCTACATGGATGAATCATTCTACCCGTCAGAAGCTTCTCCGGCTATGGTTGGGCAGTTTACAGATGTACTTGTTACAGACTATTACGCTGACCCCGTCAAATGGGCCGTAGAGAATGGGATTACAGTAGGAACGAGTAATATTACGTTTTCTCCCAACGTTACCTGTACCACTGCACAGATTTTAACTTTCCTGTGGCGGACATACGGTTGCCCAGAGCCGACCATCAAAAATCCTTTCTCAGATGTAGACGATACGGATTACTATTATAAGGCTGCTTTGTGGGCGTACCAGATGGGAATGGTTTCTGGCAACACCTTTTACGGAGATACCGCCTGCACCCGCGCATCGACGGTGATGTATTTATGGCAAGCGGCAGGAGAGCCAGAGTCCACCAGCGCAAGCACATTTAATGATATAGCAGATGACGCAAATTACAAAAAGCATACCCGGAGCACGTAACGCCGCACATGCTGCGTCACACCTACTGCACCATGCTGGCGCTTGCAGGCGTGCATCTCAAGCGCGCACAGTATCTGATGGGGCACAGTTCCATTCAGGTAACAGCCGGGATTTACAGCCACATAGAGGCGCAGGATGTAGCAAATATTGCGAAAAAAATTGACTTCTTTTTCGCTCAATCGGGAGATGACGGAGAGAGCCAAAAAAATAAAAAAGTAGTCAAAAAGTAGTCAAACCAGAAAATAGAAAAAGAAAAGCCGCACAGCGCAGCCGAAAAACGGCGATGCCATGCGGTTTTTCCTGGTGAACCATCGGGGATTCGAACCCCGGACACCCTGATTAAAAGTCAGGTGCTCTGCCGACTGAGCTAATGATTCATATGATGCACTTGCGTGCCTGCTGTCTCGCATCAATCGGTGCGGCCCGCGGACTCCCCACAGGGTGGGGCCCCGCTCGCGGGCTCTCCTCGCTAAAAACGTGCCGCCGGCACGTTTTCTTCACGCTCAGATCCTGATGAAAAGTCAGGTGCTCTGCCGACTGAGCGAATGATTCATAAACAATATATATGGACCAACGGCCAACGCTGGACGGTATACAGCTCCGCCCGCAAGGGGCGGCAATGGCTGGGCTGGCGCGATTTGAACGCGCGGAATGACGGAGTCAAAGTCCGTTGCCTTACCCCTTGGCTACAGCCCAATGAAAAGGGCCGCAGGGCGTAAAATCCGCCCTGCGCCTTGAAGAATCATGTGGGGTGGAAGATGGGACTCGAACCCACGGTCTCCAGAGCCACAATCTGGCGCTTTAACCAACTAAGCTACATCCACCATATTGGCGCGCCAAAAGGGACTCGAACCCCTGGCCTACTGCTTAGAAGGCAGTTGCTCTATCCAGCTGAGCTATTGGCGCATGGAATCGTTTCCTTGCGGAACCGGCAAAGCAGGAACAACCTGCTGGAGCGGGTGATGGGAATCGAACCCACACAACCAGCTTGGAAGGCTGGGATTCTGCCATTGAACTACACCCGCATTTTGCGACGGCTATTATTATAGCACAGCGCCCCTTTTCTGTCAATAAAATTTCCGCGTTTTTTTGCCGGGAAACAAAAAAGATCCCCGCCTTGCGGCAGGGATCTTCCTGACTTTCCTGTGATCCTGTTACGGGAGTATCTGAATCTCCACGCCCTTCTCCCCGGCTGTGACAAACAGGCCGGCAGGCATCGTATCGCACCGATCGATCAACGTTTCGGCCAGCTTATCCTCCACCTCGCGGCGGATCAGGTTGCGCAGGTCGCGCGCGCCGCTCCGGCCGCCGATGGCGTGGTCCGCCAGCCAGGCGGTAGCCTTCTCGTCATACTCCAGCTTAATGTGGCGTTCCGCGAGCGTGCCCTTGTACTCGTCGAGCATGAGGGCGGCAATCCGGCGGAAGTCCTGTGCGTCGAGCGGGCGAAACACCACCACTTCGTCCACACGGGCCAGGAATTCCGGCCGCAGGAACTCGGAGAGAGCTTTCTGCGCGCGCTCGCGGGAGGCGTCCTCCTGCGTCTTGCCGAAACCGAGGGCGTTCTCGCGCCGCTCGCTGCCCGCGTTCGACGTCATCACGAGAATCGTGTTTTCAAAATTGACGGTGCGGCCGTGCGCGTCCGTCACGCGGCCCTCGTCCAGAATCTGCAGCAGGATGTTCAGCACATCCGGGTGTGCCTTCTCAATCTCATCGAAGAGCAGCACGGAATAGGGGCGGCGGCGCACCTTCTCCGTCACCTGCCCCGCCTCGTCGTAGCCGACATAGCCGGGCGGCGAGCCGATGATGCGGGAAACGGAATGCTTTTCCATGAACTCCGACATATCAAGCCGGATGAGCGTCTCCGGCGTATCGAACAGCTCCTGGCTGAGCACCTTCACAAGCTCCGTCTTGCCCACGCCCGTGGGCCCCACGAAGATGAACGAAGCCGGGCGGCGGCGCGGGCTGATCTGCACGCGGCTGCGGCGCACGGCGGCCGTCACGGCGGCCACGGCCTCCTTCTGGCCAATGATATGGCGGTTCAGCGTCTCCTCCAGGCCGGAAAGCTTGCGCAGCTCGCTCTCCTGAATGCGCGCGGCGGGGATTCCCGTCCACAGCTCAATCACCTGGGCCAGATCCTCCATCTCCACATTTGCGCCGAGCGCCTGCGGGGCGAGCGTCTTTTCCTTCTCCTCGAGCTGCACCATCTTCGTGCGCAGCTCAGCGAGCTTCTCGTAATCCGGCTCCGTGCCCTCCTCCTCGGAGGTCATCTCCTCCTCCTTCGCGCGCAGGGAATCAAGCTCGGAAGCGGCGGCGTCATACTCCGCCATCTGCTTGTTGCGCAGCGCGGCGTGGGCGCAGCTCTCGTCGAGCAGGTCGATCGCCTTGTCCGGCAGGAAGCGGTCGGTGATGTAGCGCTCGGAAAGGCGCACAGCGGCAGAGACGATGTCGTCCGGCACGTGCACGCGGTGGAACTGCTCGTAATACGTGCGCACGCCCGAAAGGATATCGCGCGCCTCGGCCAGCGTCGGCTCCGCCACCGTCACAGGCTGGAAGCGGCGCTCGAGCGCGGCGTCCTTCTCAATATATTTGCGGTATTCGACGAACGTCGTCGCGCCGATCACCTGAATCTCCCCGCGGGAGAGCGCCGGCTTGAGGATGTTCGCGGCATTCATGGAACCCTCCGCGTCGCCGGTGCCCACTAGGTTGTGCACCTCGTCGATGAAGAGGATGATGTTCCCTTCCGCTTTCACCTCGTCCACAAGCCCCTTGATGCGGCTCTCAAACTGGCCGCGGAACTGCGTGCCCGCCACGAGAGCGGTGAGGTCGAGCAGATGGATCTCCTTCTTCTGCAGGCGCGCCGGCACATTCCCGGCCGCAATGCGCATGGCAAGGCCTTCGGCGATGGCCGTCTTGCCAACGCCCGGCTCGCCGATGAGGCAGGGGTTGTTCTTCGTGCGGCGGCTCAAAATCTGCACCACACGGTTGAGCTCGCGCTCGCGGCCGATCACGGCGTCGATCTCCCCGGCGGCCGCTTTGGCCGTCAGGTTCGTGCAATAGGCGTTCAGGTGGCGGCGCTTCGTCTTCTGCTTGAGGCGCTTGCCCTTCTGGGTCTGCTCCGCCTGCCCCTGCTCCTCCTCCTGCTTCCCGTTCTTCCCGATGTTCGGGAAAATGTTCTGCAGGAACGAGGAGGGGAAGGTCGCCGCGCCGCCGGGCGTGAAGGCGCTCGTCTCGTTCGGGTCGCTCTCGTCCTCCTCCCCGTCCGGGTTCATGAGCTGGCCGAGCTCCGATTCCATGGAATCGAGCTGCTCGTCGGTGAGGCCCATCTTGTCAAGGATGTCGTTCACCGGCTTGATGCCGAGCTCCTTCGCGCAGCTCAGGCACAGGCCCTGCGGCGCCTCGGAACCGTTTGTGGGAGAAATGAAAACGACAGCCGGCCGTTTGTGGCATCTGGAACATAGCATCATGGATTTCCTCTTTCCGCGTGAGCCGTGCGGCTATTCCGCTTCCTTCGGCTCGCGCTTGGCTTTGATATCTGATTTCAGGTCAATGCTGTCCTTCGGGTCCGTGGATCGGAGTACGGCAAAGAACAGCTTCGCATATCGGTAAAGCGCATACAGCATGCACACCGCCGTCACGGAGAGCAGCGCGATGTCCAGGGGAAGGATCTCGATCTTCCAGATCCCCTTGAGCGCCGCAATCACGACGAACGAGCAGTAAAACAGCACCGTGCCCAGCTTGCCGTACCACATGGCCTTGCTGGGGCGCTTTTTCTTTTTCAGCACCAGGAACATGCCGCCCACCAGCATCAGCAGCTCCTTGAGCACAAAGACGGCGAGCAGCGGCAGCAGCACGGGGATCTGAATGGCCAGGCAGATGGCCACCGTCCCCTGGGTGAGCTTGTCGGCGATGGGATCGAGCATCTGCCCCACCTCCGTCTGCTGGTGGAAGCGGCGGGCAATGATCCCGTCAAACAAATCCGAGAGTCCGGAGAGCACGAGGCACACAACGGCCCACACGAATTCTCCCCTCGTGTATAGAATAACGAACGGGATAATGAGCAGAATCCGCAAAATGGAGAGCGCGTTTGGCACGTTGATATTTTTGTTTGTGATTTTCATCGTATCCTCTTCCTCTCAAACTTCCTCGCCTCAACCGGGCAGAGGGGATGCGCTTGGAATCATGCCTGCCGGAACAGCTGCGCCACGGGATTTTCCTCATAGAGCAGGACGTAAAGCCGGGACTGGCTCAGTGTTTCCTCCGGCGCCGCACTGCTCTCCGGCTGCCAGGAGGGCAGCGAGAACGACAGCACCGCGCAGATCAGCACGGCAATCACCGCGCCGCGCAGCGCCCCGCACACGGCGCCGCACACGGCGTTCACCATGTGCAGGCCCGGCAGGCGGAACACCATGTCGAGCGCGCGGCCGGCCAGAAACACCAGCACCTGCAGCCCCACATACAGCACAAGCGAAGCGATAACGCGGATCATATTGTATTCCACCGCCGTGGCTTCCCGGCCGGAAAGGGAACACACCACATCCGCCAGGAAGCCGGAAAGCACGGCGGAGGCAATCAGCGCAAACAGCGAGCCGGCAAACCCCACCAGGCTGCGCACCACGCCCGCCTTCGCGCCGATCACAAGTGATATCACAATCACGGCGCACAGCAGCACATCGAGCAGAATTCCCATGAACAACTCCCTTCCCCGGCCGCGCGCGGCGGCCCGGCATGCGGATTTCCGGCCGTCTTACCCGTTCAGGGAAACGGTCCGGATTTCGGATACGCCCAGCAGATACGCCGAGCTCTCGTCGGCGAGGGCAAGCGAGAGGGCGTCCGCCCCCGCGTCCGCCTGCGCGAACAGCGCGCCGTCGGCGATGGAATAGGCATACACCGTCCCCCCCGCCAGCACGGCGGCCGTGTTGCCGTAGAGCGAGACGGCTTTCGGCTCCCCGCTCACGTCGAAAGAGCGCTCCTCGCGGCCGCCCGGCCCCAGAAGCACCAGGCGCCCGCCGGACGCCCCCTCATAGGACGAAAGGCAAAGGGCCGTGTACCCATCCCCGCCCGCGTAGGCGCAGAGCGTGCTGCCCCCGTATTCATAGCCGGAAACGGCGCCGGAAGCGTTCACCACCGCCGTGAGCGCGTCGCCCACGAGCGCAGCGGAGCCGTCTGAGTAGAAAAAGGCGTCCAGCGGCACGTTTTCCGCGAAGGAACCGGCCGGGGAAACCGCCTCGGAACTGTTGAGATCGAGCAGGTAAAGGCAGGACACAAGCCCGCCGTCCTGCGCATAGACGCCGCCCACGAACGCCTTTGTCGCGTCCGCGTTGAGGGCGGCGGCCACCGGATAGCAGGAGGAGAAGCGGTATTCAAACTGTTTCTCATTCTGCTCCGTGTAAACGGTGAGCTGGCCCAGGTAATCGGCGCATTCCGTGAGCAGCGCATAGTGGCCGTTGGAGGCGATCGCCCCGCCCAGGATGTTCTCCTCCATGGTGCCGCGCAGCACCGTTTCCCGGCTCGATTCGAGCTGATAGCCCTTTCCGCCCAGGTTATAGATCAGGGCGCGGTCGCCGGAAAGGCAGAGGATCGGAAAATCAAAGCTGTGCTGGCGGCTGATCTTTTCCGCGCCGGTGTTGTTCAGCACGGTGAGGCGCGTGTCGCTCACGAACACGACGTCCCCGTTCTGCGAGCGGAAGTTGCGCGCGTAAATCTGGCTGCCGCCGATCGTCACGGGGTAGCCGTCACCCGTCCCGGAGCCCACCACATTCTCCCGCACCCAGGAGGCAATGTTTTCCGGCGAAAGGCCGTCCCGGTTGAACCAGAGCGCCAGTCCCAGCGACGCCGCCAGCAGAATGGCGGCCGTGCGGTACACCCACGCAGGGATGCGCCGCGCCCGGTGGCGGCGCCGCCGCGCTTCGCCAATCTCCTGATCGTTGAAATGTCGTGGCCTTTTACTCATTGTATTCCCCCTGAAACCCTGTTTCACAGGCTGTGAGCCCTTTGTAAAACACGCGCCGGAGCACAAGCCCCTGGGGCGGCGCGGTAGGCCCGGCCTGGGTGCGGTCGCGGGCCTCCAGAATCCGCGGCAGGTCCTCCGGGTTCAGCCTGCCCTGCGCCGCCTGAAGCTGTGTGCCCACAAGGATGCGCACCATGTTGTAAAGGAAGCCGTCGGCGGCAACGGTGTAGATCACGCTGTCGCCCTCGCGCCGCCACTCGGAGCGCGAGACGGTGCGCGTCAAATCGCCCTTGACACGCGCGTCGGCCGAACAGAACGAGGTGAAATCGTGCGCGCCCAGGAAGCAGGAAGCCGCCCGGTTGAGGAGTTCAAGGTCGAGCGCATAATAGTAGTGAAGCACGCGGTCCCGCAAAAAGGGGTTGCGCGCGCGGGCGTTCCAGATGCGGTATTCATATTCCTTGCCCAGGCAGGAATAGCGCGCGTGGAACGAGAGCGGCGCCTCGCGCACATCCAGCACGGCCACGCTCTCGGGCAGGAAATGGTTGAGCGCGGCCTGCAGCCGCCCGCAGGGGATGGGGTGCTCCGTCTTCATGCTCACGCAGAAGGCGGCTGCGTGCACGCCGGAGTCGGTGCGGCTGCAGCCCTTGCAGTCGGGCCGCTCGCCCAGCACGCGCGCGACGGCGTCCTGAAACACCTGCTGCACGGTGACGGCGTTGTGCTGCACCTGCCACCCGTGGAAGCAGGCGCCGTCATAGGCGAGTGTGAGCATCAGGTTCCGCATGGGCACTCCTTTCCCTTCGGCCGTTTCCCGAAGACGCCGCCTGCCGGCACTGCCCCCGGTTACCAGTATATCCGAAGACGGGTGGAAATTCATCAAGAAAATAAGAAGAATTTATAAAGAAACTCGTGCGGCAGCCGCCCTGCTTACGTGAGCGAGCCCGGCAGCAGGATGTTGCACACAATCACAGCTGCGCACAGCAGGCAGGAGACAGCGCAGGCCGCGGCATCCCCCTTGCCGGCGTGCAGCACCTTCATCTTCGTGCGGCCCTCGCCGCCGTGGTAACAGCGGCATTCCATGGCCATGGCGAGGTCGTAGGCACGGCGGAAGGAGGAGACGAAGAGCGGGATGAGGATGGGCAGCAGCGCCTTGGCCCGCTGCACAAGGCCGCCGCTCTCCAGATCCGCGCCGCGCGCCTTCTGCGCGCTCATGATCTTGTCTGTCTCCTCGAGCAGCGTCGGCACGAAACGCAGCGCGATCGTCATGATCATCGCGATCTCGTGCACCTTCACGTGAAAGACCTTGAGCGGTTTCATGAGCCGCTCGATGGCGTCCGTGAGCGAGTTCGGCGAGGTGGTGAAGGTGAGCACGGCACTGAGCAGAATCAATGTGAGGATGCGCACGGCGATGAAGATCGCGTTGCTCACGCCGCCGGACTTGATCTCCATGAAGCCCAGCTTCAGCAGCGTCTGGCCGCCGCCGTAAAAGAGGTTGAGCACCGAGGTGAAGAGCACGATGAAGATCACGGCCTTCACGCTCTTGAGATACTGGCGCAGCGGCACGCCGGAGAGGAAAATGGCCGCGAGCGCAGCCAGCACCGGCAAAGCGAGCGCCACAAAATTCTGCGCCACAAACAGGAACACGATAAACAGGAAAATGAGGACGATCTTCACGCGCGGGTCCATGCGGTGCAGCGGGGATTTTCCGGGGATAAACTGGCCGAATGCGATATCGCCGATCATGCGCGCACACCCCCTTTCTCGAGCAGCGGGAGCAGCTCCCGCACGGCTTCCTCCATCGTCAGGGCCGTGCCAACCGGCCAGCCCCGCTCGCGCAGCATGGAGAGGATCTTCGTGATCTGCGGCACGCGCAGTCCCATGCGCTCAAGCTCCGCACCGCGGGCGAACACCTCGCGCGTGGGCGCGAACATGGCGGCGTGGGAATCGTTCATCACCAGAATCCGGTCCGCCGTGCGGGCAATGTCCTCCATGCTGTGCGAAACGAGCAGCACGGTGTTTCCCCTCGTCTTGTGGTAGCTCGTGATCTGCGTGAGCAGCACGTCGCGGCCGCGCGGGTCAAGGCCGGCCGTCGGCTCGTCGAGCACGAGGACGTCCGGGTCCATGGCGATGACGCCGGCGATCGCCACACGCCGCTTCTCGCCGCCGGAAAGCTCAAAGGGGCTCTTCGTGAGGAAATCCTCCGAAAGGCCCACGAAAGCGGCGGCCCGCCTGGCGCGGTCTTCCACTTCCTGCGGGGAAAGGCCCATGTTGGAGGGGCCGAAGGAGATGTCCTTGAGCACCGTCTCCTCGAAGAGCTGGTGTTCCGGGTACTGGAACACCATGCCCACGCGGAAGCGCACCTGCCGGATCTTTTTCGGCTCGGCCCAGATGTCCTTCCCGTCGAGCAGCACCTGCCCGGAGGTGGGCCGCAGCAGGCCGTTGAGCGTCTGGATCAGCGTGCTCTTGCCGGAGCCGGTGTGGCCGATGACGCCGATGAATTCGCCCTTCTCGATGGAAAGGTTCACGTTGTCCACGGCTTTTCTGCAGAAGGGGGTTCCCTCGCCGTATACGTAGGTCAGGTTCTTACATTCGATCACTGCCATAGCTTTTTTCTGCCCTTTCTGAACGCCCCGCCGCCGGGGGCGGTTCGCGCATATTTCCCGGGGCGCGATACCGGCGTTCCCGCGTCCGGTTCCGCCCCGCCTCCGTCAGCCTGCCTGCACGGGCGGCAGGTAGGCCGCCAGCGCTTCCACGCACTCCTCCTCGTTGAGCGTGCAGGGCATCGGGAAGCCCATGCCGCGCAGCCGGTAAGTGAGCTCGGTGGCCTGCGGCACGTCGAGCTGGTGCTTCTTGAGCAGCTCCACCTGCGAAAACACCTCGCGCGGCGTGCCCTCGGTGAGCACATTGCCGTCGTCCATCACAATCACGCGGTCCGCCTGCACGGCCTCGTCCATGTAGTGCGTGATGAGCACGATGGTGATGCCCTGCTCCCGGTTGAGGCGGTGGATGGTGCGCAGCACCTCGCTGCGGCCGCGCGGGTCGAGCATGGCCGTCGGCTCGTCGAGCACGATGCAGTCCGGCTGCATGGCGATGATGCCGGCGATCGCCACGCGCTGCTTCTGGCCGCCGGAAAGCTTGTACGGCGCGTTGAGCCGGAAGTCATACATCTCCACGGCCTTGAGCGCCTCGTCGACGCGGCGGCGGATCTCCTCCGGCGGCACGCCCAGGTTTTCCGGGCCGAAGGCCACGTCCTCCTCCACCACGCTCGCCACGAGCTGGTTGTCCGGGTTCTGGAGCACGAGGCCCACGCGGCGGCGGATCTCATAGAGCACCGCTTCGTCCACGGTGTCCATGCCGTCCACGAACACCTTGCCGCCCGTGGGCAGCAGCATGGCGTTGAAAAGCTTCGCCATCGTGGACTTGCCGCAGCCGTTGTGGCCCAGCAGCGCCACAAACTCGCCGCGGCGGATCCGCATGGAAACACCCTCGAGCACGTTGCGCGGCGCCTGGCCTTCCTCCGGATCATAGGCGAAAGAGACGTCCTGCGCGCTGATAAACTCACTCATGTTTTTTCCTCCCTCTCCCTTTGGTCAAGCCTGCCACACGGCAGTGCTGCCGCAGGGGAGCACAAGTCCCGTATCGGTCACGGGCAGGCCGATCTCATCCGAGGAGACCCTGCCGCCGAACCGTTTTTGAATCAAAACGCCGAGCAGATATTCCATCACGGCGGCGGAAAGGCCTGTGGTGTAGGAATTCAGCAGGAAGAACAGCGGCTTCTCCGAGAGGATCGGCACGCATTGCTCCACCAGGGAATAGATCTGCTCCTCGAGCTTCCACACCTCGCCGCCCGGGCCGCGCCCGTAGGAGGGCGGGTCCATGATAATGCCGTCGTACCGGTGGCCGCGCCGCTGCTCGCGCTGCACAAACTTCATGCAGTCGTCCACGAGCCAGCGGATCGGCCGGTCCTCCAGGCCGGAGGCCTGCGCGTTCTCCCTGGCCCAGCTCACCATACCGCGGCTCGCGTCCACGTGGCACACGCTCGCCCCGGCGGCGGCGCAGGCCAGCGTGGCCGCGCCTGTGTAGCCGAAAAGGTTCAGCACGCGCACCGGCCGCCCCGCTCCGCGGATCAGCTCCCCGGCCAGCTCCCAGTTCACAGCCTGCTCCGGGAACACGCCGGTGTGCTTGAAACCCATCGGCTTCACGCGGAAGGTCAGCTCCCCGTAGCGGATGCTCCACACGGGCGGCGTCTTCCGGCGCACCTGCCAGGCGCCGCCGCCGCTCTGTGAGCGCTGGTAGCGCGCGTGCGCCTCGCGCCAGCGCGGGTCCTTCCGCTCCGTGTGCCACAAAATCTGCGGGTCCGGGCGGATGAGAAGGATGTCCCCCCAGCGCTCCAGCCGCTCCCCGGAGGAGGTGTCGATCAGTTCATACTCGTGCCAATGGGCCGTTCTCACAGGTTCGTTCCGCCTTTCCTCAAAATCGCCCGCCCGCTCAGGAGCGGAACAGGCTCTGCTGCGCCGCGTCGCCGTCGCCCGGCGCCTGCAGCCCCAGGTGCTCGTAAGCAGCCTTCGTCACGCAGCGGCCGCGCGGCGTGCGGCTCAAAAAGCCGATCTGCATGAGATACGGCTCATACACGTCCTCCAGCGTCACGGCCTCCTCGCCGATGGCCGCCGCCAGCGTCTCCAGGCCCACCGGCCCGCCGTTGTAAAAGCGGATCATCGCCGTGAGCATGCGGCGGTCGTTCGCGTCCAGGCCGAGCTCGTCGATCTCCAACCGGTCGAGGCCGAGCTTCGCGCTCTCATACGTGATGACGCCGCCCGTCATGAGCTGGGCGAAGTCGCGCACGCGCTTGAGCATGCGGTTCGCGATGCGCGGCGTGCCGCGCGAGCGGGAAGCGATCTCGAGCGCGCCGTCCTGCTCGATCGCGATGCCCAGAATCTTCGCGCTGCGCGTCACGATGCGGGCCAGCTCCTCCGGCGTATAGAGCTCCAGCCGGAGCACCACGCCGAAGCGGTCGCGCAGCGGGGCGGAGATCTGCCCGGCGCGCGTTGTGGCGCCCACGAGCGTGAAGTGCGGCAGCGGCAGGTGGTAGGAGGCCGCCATCTGCCCCTTGCCGGTGATGATGTCGATCGCGTAGTCCTCCATGGCAGGGTAGAGGATCTCCTCCACGCTGCGCGAGAGGCGGTGGATCTCGTCGATGAAGAGCACGTCCCCCGGGCCGAGGTTCGTGAGCAGCGCCGCCAGGTCGCCCGGCTTCTCGATCGCCGGGCCGGAGGTGACGCGCAGGTTCACGCCCAGCTCGTTGGCGATGACGCCGGCCAGCGTCGTCTTCCCGAGGCCGGGCGGGCCGTAGAGCAGCACATGGTCCAGGCTTTCCTTGCGCTGGCGCGCCGCCTCGATGAACACGGCCAGGTTTTCCTTGGCCTTTTCCTGGCCGATGTATTCGGAAAGCGTTTTCGGGCGCAGGGGGTTCTCCACCTCCCCGTCCTCCGGCACATAGTCCGGCGCCACGAGCCGGTTTTCCAGATCAAATTCGCTTCCCTCTCCGGCGCCGCCGAACTGGCCCGCCTCGCCGGACTCATACGGTTCGTTCACGCTTCACGCCTCCTTCCCGCACACACAATGCGCCCTCACAGCCGGGACCCCATTTCCCGCAGCGAAAGGCGGATGAGCTCCTCCGTGGGCAGGGCGCTGTCGAACTTCGCCACCACGGAAGCGGCCTCCGAGGGCGTGTAGCCCAACACGGCCAGCGCCGCCACGGCGTTCGCCGCGTTCCCGGCCGCGCTCACCGGGCCGCTCTCGCCCGCCGGGCCGGCCGGAGCCGCCCCCGGCGCGCCGAGCTGCTTCACCTTGTCCTTCAGCTCGAGCGCGATGCGCTGTGCCAGCTTGGCGCCCACGCCGTTCGCCCGCGTCAGGGCTTTGCTGTCCCCCGCCGCCACGGCCAGCGCCAGCTTTTCCGGCGAAAGCTCGCTCAGGATGGAGAGCGCCACGCGCGGCCCCACGCCGGAGACGCTCGTGAGCAGCTGGAAGCAGTTTAGCTCCGCCAGCGTGGCGAAGCCGAAGAGATCCATCGCGTCCTCGCGCACGTTCAGCTTTGTATAGAGCTTCACCTGCGCCCCGGGGGCGGGCAGCGTGCGCAGCGTGCCCATGGACGTGAGGCACTTGAAGCCCACGCCGCCGCATTCCACCACCGCCGCGCCCGGTTCCGTGTGGATGAGCGTGCCGTTTACACTGTATATCACCGCGTGTCCCTCCTGTTCTGCGCTGCCAGAAGCCGCTGCCGGAGCGTGCTGCCCGCCGCCTGCCCGTGGCAGATCGCCATGGCCAGCGCGTCGGCCGTGTCGTCCGGGCGGGGCGTCTCGCGCAGGCAGAGCAGGCGGCGCGTGGCCTCCATCACCTGCGGCTTGAGCGCCTGGCCGTATCCCGTGACAGCCTGCTTGATCTGCAGGGGCGTGTATTCATACACCGGCACCCCCGCCTTCTGCGCCGCCAGCAGAATCACGCCCCTGGCCTGCGCCACGCCGATGGCCGTCGTCTTGTTCGAATAAAAATAGAGCCGCTCCAGGCTCATGGCCTGCGGCTTGCAGCGCGCGAGCAGCAGGCGCATCTCCTCATAGATGCGTTCGAGGCGTGCGCCGAACGCCATCCCCGCCGGGGTGGTGATGGCCCCGTACTCCACGGGCCGGAAACGCCCGCCCTGCGCGCTGATGGCCCCGTAGCCCACAATCGCGTATCCGGGGTCAACACCGAGTATAATCATCGCACAATGTTCCTTTTTGTAAAGTTCAGTCCGATCCCGGCGGGCTGCGGCAAGCCGCCGCGCGGGGCCTGCCCGGCCGGGAAACTGCATCCCTTATAGTATACCAAATTTACGCGAGCGGGGCAAGCAGCGCGGGCAGATCCTGCGGCGCATCGATCGAAGCGTCCCACGAGCCGGGGGCGCCGAAGCCGTAGGCTGCGCGGATGAACGGCACGCCCGCCTTGCGCGCTCCCGCCTCGTCCACGGCGGCGTCCCCCACATAGACGGGGGCGCGCAGGCCGTACGTCCGCACGACAAGGGCGATGTTCCCGCCCTTGTCCAGCCCGGTGCGGCCCGGGTGCTCGAAGCCCTCAATGAGCGACGCGAGGCCGTACGCTTCGAGGAAGGCTTCGATGTAGCCGGCCTGGCAGTTGCTCACGATGAACAGCCGCAGGCCGCGGCCGCGCAGCGTCTCCAGCAGGCCGCGCACGCCAGGGAACAGCGTGCTGCCGCGCCCCGTGCGCAGGATCTCACACTCCGCCGCCGACACGGCTTGGGAAAACCGCTTCTGCGCCTGCCGGTCAAGCTGCGGCACGAAGCGGTCGAGGATCTCCTGCGCCTGCAGCCCCATCACGCCGTGCAGATCCTCGGCCGTAAAGCGGCGCGAAAGTCCCATGGAGGCAGCCGTCTCGTTGTAAGCCTCGGCCGTGCCCTCGCCCGCGTCCCACAGCGTGCCGTCGAGGTCAAAGAGCACACTGTCGGCGGAAAAGCGCGGCGTCACGCTTCGCCCCCGATCGCCACGGGCGCCGTGCTGCCGCCCACGAGGCGGAGCAGGTCGGCCGGGGCCACCTCGACCTGCGCGCCGATCCTGCCGCCGCTGAAAATGATCGTGTCAAAGGAAAGGCAGCTCTCGTCCACCACGGTGGGGAACTGTTTTTTCATCCCGATCGGCGAGCAGCCGCCGCGCACGTAGCCCGTCGTGGGCAGCAGCTCGTTCACGTGCAGCATGGACACCGATTTCTCGCCCACGGCGCGCGCCGCAGCCTTCAAATCCAGCTCCTCCTGCACGGGGATCACGAACACGAAGAAGCCGCCGCCCGCACCGCGCGTGACGAGCGTCTTATAGACCTGCGCCGGGTTCCGGCCCAGCAGCCTTGCCACGGAGACGCCGTCCACCGCGCCCTCCTCATGCTCATAGCTGTAATGGCGGTAGGGGATTTTTGCGCGGTCCAGAATCCGCATCACGTTCGTTTTCGTTTCCTTTTCCTTTGCCAAGCAGCATTCCTCCTTCGGAAAACACAGGGTTTGCGCGGCCCTTCCCCTCATTATAGCCAAGATTTCGCGATCTGTAAAGGAAGGGGCGGCGCGCGCGGCGGAAAGGGCAAATCAACCATAAATCAGATGAAAGCATTTGAAAGATTGTGCGCTTTCTCCGCCTTTTTCTTGACGCGCCGCCCCGCCGCGTGATAAGATGGAGAAAAATTTTCAGGAAAAGAGGCACAACCGCCATGGAGAAAAAATACGTCGTTGCGCTCGATGAGGGCACCACGAGCTGCCGGTGTATCGTGTTTGACCGCGAGCAGGATATCGTCTCGATCGCGCAGCGGGAGTTCCCGCAGATTTACCCGCGGCCCGGCTGGGTGGAGCACAACGCCACGGATATCTATGTCGCGCAGCTCGGCGTCCTCATGGAGGCGCTCGCGCGGCTGAACCTGCGCGGATCGGAGATCGCCGCCATCGGCGTCACGAACCAGCGCGAAACGGTTGTGGCGTGGGACCGCGAGACGGGCCTGCCGGTGTGCAACGCCATCGTGTGGCAGTGCCGCCGCACGGCGGACGCGTGCGAAGCGCTTCTGCAGGACGAGGCACTCGTGGAGAAGATCCGCGCCAAGACCGGCCTGCTGGTGGACGCATATTTTTCCGCCACGAAATTGCGCTGGATTCTGGACAACGTGCCCGGCGCGCGTGAAAAGGCGGAATCCGGGCGGCTGCTGGCCGGCACAATCGATTCCTGGCTCATCTGGAAGCTCACCGACGGCCGCGCCTTCGTCACGGATGTGACGAACGCCTCGCGCACAATGCTGTTCAACATCCACACGATGCAGTGGGATGAGGAGCTGCTCGAGCTGTTCGGCATCCCATCGTCGATCCTGCCGGAGGTGCGCAGCTGCTCGGAGATTTACGGCACGATGGGCCTCGCCGGAGCGCAGGTGCCGATCTGCGGCCTCGCGGGCGATCAGCAGGCGGCGCTCTTCGGCCAGACATGCTTCGAAAAGGGTGATGTAAAGAACACCTACGGCACCGGCAACTTCATCCTCATGAACACGGGCGAGACGCCGGTGGAGAGCCGCAACGGCCTGCTCACCACCGTGGCCTGCCGGCTGGGCAGCCGCACGACGTATGCCCTGGAGGGCAGCGTGTTCGTGGGCGGCGCGGTGCTGCAGTGGCTGCGCGACGAGATGCGCTTTTACAAGGATTCCCCCGACGCCGATTATTTCGGCGGCCGCGTGAAGGATTCCGGCGGCGTCGTGTTCGTGCCGGCGTTCACCGGCCTGGGCGCGCCGCACTGGGACATGCGCGCCCGCGGCACGCTCTTCGGCCTCACGCGCGGCACCACGCGCAACCATATCATCCGCGCGGCGCTGGAAGCCATCGCCTACCAGTCGAAAGATGTCATCGACGCCATGGCGGCCGACACCGGCCTGCCGATCCCGGAGATCAAGGTAGACGGCGGCGCGAGCGTGAGCGACATCATTATGCAGTTCCAGGCGGACATCACGGGCAAGCGGCTGCGCAGGCCCATCGTGCGCGAGACGACGGCGCTCGGCGCGGCGTATCTGGCCGGGCTGGCCGTCGGCTTCTGGCGCTCGCTCGACGAGGTGCGCGATCACTGGACGATCGATCGCGTCTATGAGCCCTCCATGACGCCGGAGCAGCGCGAGGAGTCGCTGCGCCTCTGGAAGGCCGCCGTGTGGTGCGCCCGGGAGTTCGGCCGCTGCACCGAATAACCATGCAAAGAAGAAAACAGCAGGAGCCGCGGGCGCACAGCGTGCCCGCAGCTCCTGCTGTTTTTCTGTCTCCGTTCTGTTTTGCTCAGTAGAGCAGCGCGCCATACTTCGCGGCCACGGGCGACACCGCCTCCTCCTCGAGGGGGGAGGACGTGTCCACCAGCAGGCGACCCTGGAAATAGCGCAGCGCCGCCTCCAGCACCGGCACACTCTCCGTGTAAACGGCGATGGGCATCCGCGCCAGCGCGCCCAGGCCCGCCAGCAGCATGGCGTCGTCCATCGTCTCCACGCACACGAGCGCGGCCGTGGCCCCGCTGCGCTCCGCCTTGATGAGGTCGTCCGCCAGATGCATCGTGCAGGGCAGCGGCTCGCTCAGCTCAATGTCGTCGCCCAGGAAGAACGCTTCGAACGCCGAGGCCGCAGCGCGGCAGTCCGCCTCCGGGCCGGGCGTGGGGGCAGCCTCCGTCACAAAGGCGGCCGCCGCCTCGTCGTATTCCGGCCGCGCGCCGGAACCGGCCCCCAGCACGGCGGCCCCCAGTGCGGCGAGCGCGCCCTCCTGCCGGGCAAACATGGCAGGCGTGAGCGCGGGCGTCACCGGCAGCCGTGCCGCCAGCCGCGCCTGCGCGTGCGGGAACGATTCCCGCAGCAGCTCCTCCGCCGTCTCAAAGGGCACGCCGTCCACGCCCACGGCCGGGACGCCCATGGCCTGCAGCACAATCAGCGACGTGAGGAACGAGGGCCCATCCCCCGGCGAGGCCGGCGGCGTCACCGTGGCGCACACCGGCAGGCCGGAACGGCGGGCGGCCAGCACGGCGGCGCGCATGTCGGCCAGCGAGGCAAGCCGCTCCGCCAGCAAAAACGACGCGCCCCCGCGCTGCAGAGCCCGCACCTGCGCGCGGTACGCGTGATAGATCGCATCGAAGCTCTCAGGGTTTTCCGGGTCAAAGGCCAACCCCGTCGGCCCCAGCCGCCCGCCCACGGGCAGGGGGCCAACCGCCTCCGCGCCCAGACGCGCCAGCCCCTCGTTCAGCTCGTCCGCGCGCGGGGAAAGATCCCAGGCCGCGAGCGCAGGCGCGTTGGCGCGCAGCGTGGGCAGCAGCAGGCCGTGCACGCCGGCATCCGCAAAGCGGCGCGCCTGCTCCTGCAGAAACGCCGGGTGGGCAAGCGCCCAGGCGGCGGGGGATTCCCCCCACGCCATCCCGGCGCCGTACATCTGCGAGGCGGAAGGCCCGTCCGCCAAAAAGAAGGGCGAAAACGGATCGGTCCTATCCATCACATGCGCTCCGGCGCCGTAATCTTGAACATGCACAGCACGTTGCGCAGCACGATCCGCACGGCGGAGCAGAGGGCAAGGCGTGCATGGGCCAGGGAATCTTCCTCCCCGCCGATGCGGCAGGCGTTGTAGAAGCTGTGGAACAGCGTCGCCAGCGTGATGACGTAGTGTGTGATGCGCGCCGGGTCATAGGCGCGGGCGGCGGCCACGATCTCGTCGGTGAACATGGCGAGGTGGCGCATCAGCTCCACTTCCTCCGGCGTGCGCAGCAGGGCGAGCTCCTCGTCCGTGCAGGGGCGCAGCGTGAGGCCCTCCCCGGCGAGCTTCTGCAGCAGGCTGCAGATGCGGGCGTGGGCGTACTGCACATAGTAGACGGGGTTCTGCGAATCCTGCTGCACGGCAAGGTCGAGGTCGAAGTCCATCTGCGAATTCGCCTCGCGCATGTTGAACAGGAAGCGCGCCGCGTCGATCGGCACCTCGTCGAGCAGGTCGGCGAGCTGGATCGCTTTGCCGCTGCGCTTGCTCATGCGCACCACCTCGCCGTCGCGCACGAGGCGCACGAGCTGGATGAGCACCACGTCAAGCTTCGAGCCGTCCAGGCCGATGGCGTCCATCGCGCCCTTCATGCGGGCCACATGGCCGTGGTGGTCCGCGCCCCACACGTCGATGCAGCGCGAGAAGCCGCGGTTGAACTTGTTGCGGTGATAAGCGATGTCGGCGGTGAAATACGTCGGGTTGCCGTTCTGGCGCACGAGCACCTCGTCCTTCTCCGCGCCGAAGGATGTCGCGCGGTACCAGATCGCGCCCTCCTTCTCATAGGTGAGGCCCTTTTCCGTGAGCAGGTCCACCACGGCGCGCACCTCGCCGTCCTTGTGCAGGCCGCTCTCGAGGAACCAGCGGTCGTATACGATGCGGTATTTCTTCAGGTCGTTCTGCATCCGGGCGATGTTCTTCGGCAGCGCGTAGGCCACGAGGGCGGCGCGGCGCTCCTCCTCCGGCACTTCGAGCAGCTTGTCCCCGAACTCGTCGGCGTAGTGCTGCGCATGCTCGCGGATGTCGTCGCCGTGGTAGCCGTCCTCCGGGAAGGGTACATTGTCCTCGCCCCTGAAGATCTGCAGGTAGCGCGCCTCGAGCGAAACGCCGAACTTCTCAATCTGGTTGCCGGCGTCGTTCACGTAAAACTCGCGCCACACATCGTAGCCCGCCGCCTCGAGCACGGCAGCCAGGCAGTCGCCCAGCGCGCCGCCGCGGGCGTTGCCCATGTGCATCGGCCCGGTGGGATTGGCGGACACGAACTCCACCATGATCTTCTCTCCCTTGCCGTAATCGCTTCGGCCGTAGGCTTCGCCCTCCTTCTCCACGTCGCGCAGCACGTCGGCATAGAAGCGCGGGGAGAGGAAGAAGTTCAGGAAGCCGGGCCCCGCGATCTCACAGCGGGTAAAATACGTGCCGGAGAGATCCAGCTTCGCCTCGATGGCCTCGGCAATCTTGCGCGGGGCCATGCGGTAGGCGCGCGCGCCGGCCATGGCCGCGTTGCAGGCCCAATCGCCGTGGCTGTGATCGGCCGGGATCTCAAGCGAGAAGGCCGGCGGCTCCGCCTGGGGCAGGGCGCCCTCCGCGGAAGCGGCGCGCATCGCAGCCTCAATGGCCGCCCGCAGTTCGCCCGTTGCTTTTTGTACCAGTTTCGACATGGTGTATGTTCACGCCTTTCCGTTTTTTTCGCCCGTCTCACGGACGGTGACAACGACTTCGTTGACGCTTGCCAGGGCAGAGTTCACATCGAGCGTGTAGCGCACCGAAAAGCGGCCGCCGCCCTCGCCCAGCTCGTCCGTCATCTCGTGGGTGTAGACACCCACCGTCATCGGGCCGTAGCCCGTATCATAGCGGCAGAGGTGGCGCTTGCCGCGCTCGAGCACCAGGTGCGTTTCGTCGCCCCCGGAGCGCAGCAGCGTGACGCAGTCCTTCTCCACCTTGAGCACGGAGGTGCGCCCGCGGGAGGCGGGCTCCCCCTCCTCATATTCGCGATACATGATATACCGCTTGCCGTTCTTGATGGTGTATTGGCCGAAGGTGGTCAGCTCCACCTCCTCCGGCTGGCCGTCCACAATCTGGCGGCCCAGAATGGAAATCCTGTAATTTTCCTGCATGGTGCAACCTCCTGCGCGGCCCGTGCGTCCCGCCGGGCCGCCCCCTTCACCGGTCTTCGGCGCCGGCGCAGGGGAAGTTTTCAATGTCGATGTGCTCCACGCTGCCCTCCAGGCTCTCGCCCAGCAGAGTCTGCGCGATGGAGGCAAAGCCCTCCGTGCGGTCGCTCACGAAGAAGCGGCGGCCGCCCTCCTGCCCGGCGGGCGCTTCCAGCCCGTGCTCCTGCAGGAACCGGCGGCAGGCCAGCGCCGTCTCGCGCCCGGAATCGATGAGCGCCACACCGGGGCCCATCACCTGCGCCACCACCGGCAGAAGCAGCGGGTAGTGCGTGCAGCCGAGAATCAGGGTGTCCACGTCCGCCTCGCGCAACGGCGCAAGATACCGCTCCGCCGTCAGCCGCGGGATGGGGTCATCCGGGGCAAAGAAGCCGTTCTCCACAAGCGGCACAAAGAGCGGGCAGTCGCGGTCGAACACCTGGAAGGCGGGGTCGATGGCGGCGAGCGCCCGGCGGTAGGAGCCGGAGCGGATGGTGGCCGTGGTGCCGATGACGCCGATGCGACCCGTGCGCGTGGCGGCCGCCGCGGCCTGCGCCGTGGGGCCGAGCACGCCCAGGAAGGGCACCGGCAGCTCCTGGCCGAGGTCCGCCGCCACGGAGCTCACGGTGCCGCAGGCGGCCACGATCATCTTCACATCCTGCGAGAGCAGGAAGGCCGCGTCCTGGCGCGCATAGCGCCGGATCGTCCCGCGGCTGCGGGAGCCGTATGGCACGCGGCCCGTGTCGCCGAAGTAGACAATCCGCTCCTCCGGCATGCAGGCCGTGAGCTGTCGCACGGCCGTGAGGCCGCCCAGGCCGGAATCGAACACGCCGACTGGCCTCGTATCCATGGAGCAGCCTCCTCTCTCAGCGTTCCAGCGCCAGGGCAATCAGCCGGTCGAGCAGCGCGGTGCACGGCAGGCCGCAGGCCTCCCAGAGCTTGGGATACATGCTGATCGACGTGAAGCCCGGCAATGTGTTGAGCTCGTTCAGAATCACTTCCGAGCCGCCGCGCACGAAGAAGTCCACGCGCGCCAGCCCCTCGCAGCCCAGCAGGCGGTAGGCGCGGCACGCCGTGCGGCGCACCTCCTCCGCCGTTTCCGGCGAGAGACGCGCCGGGATGAAGAGCTGCGACGTGCCGGAGATGTATTTGTCGTCGTAGTCATAGAACTCGGCGGAAGCGCCGATCTCGCCCACGAGGGCGGCCTCCGGCTTTTCGTTGCCGAGCACGGCGCACTCCACCTCCTGGCCGTCGATGAATTCCTCGATCACGACGCGCCAGTCCTCGTGCGCGGCCTTTGCCACGGCGCCGTCCAGCTCCTCGGCGCGCGTGACCTTGCTCACGCCCACGGAGGACCCGGCGTTGGCCGGCTTCACGAACACCGGGTAGCCGCCCAGCTCGGAGACGATGCGCTCCCGCACCTGGTCGGCCTGGCTCTCGTAATCGGAGGCGTAGAACCAAAGGTACTTCGCCTGGCCGATGCCGGCGGCGGCGAGCAGCGTATGCGACACCGCCTTATCCATGCACACGGCGGAGGCCAGCGCGGCGCAGCCCACATAGGGGATACCGGCCAGCTGCAGCAGGCCCTGCACCGTGCCGTCCTCGCCGTTCTTTCCGTGCAGCGCCGGGATCACCACGTCCACGCGCACGCAGGCGGCCGCGCCGCTCTCCTGCGGCAGCACCAGGCCGTGCACGCCCCTGTCCGGCGAAAGGAACGCCTGGCGGTTGCCGGGGTCGTTCTCCCACGACCCGTTTTCAATCGATTCCGGGGAGGCGGGCGTCAAAAACCAGCGGCCGCTCTTCGTGATGCCCACGGCCATCGTGTCATATGCTTCGGGGGAAAGGTTCCGCAGAATGGTGGCGGCGGAAAGCCGCGAGATCTCATGCTCGGAGGAGCAGCCCCCGAACAGCACGGCAACGGTTTGTTTCATCTCTATCAGGCTCCTTTAAGGCCGCGGACCGGCGGCCGGATCACTTTCATCCATATGCGTCTTTTCGCCGTGTCATGTGCGGCGCGCGGCGCTGCCGGATCAATCACTTAATCATATCACAAACAATCCCGTTTCGCAATCGTTTGCGCGCAAAAACCCCCGCGGCGCCTTGCGGCCTTCCGCGGGGGATTGCGGCTGCTCTGTTCTGAGGGAGATTACGCCTCGATGAGGCTCTTGCCCGTCATCTCGGCCGGCTGCGGCAGGCCGAGGATCTGCAGCATCGTGGGGGCGATGTCGGCCAGGCGGCCGCCCTCGCGCAGCTTGCAGTCATAGCCCACAACGCAGAACGGCACCGGGTTGGTGGTGTGCGCCGTGAACGGCGAGCCGTCGTCGTCCACCATGCGGTCGGCGTTGCCGTGGTCGGCGGTGATCAGCGTCACGCCGCCCTGCGCGGCAACGGCATCCGTCACGCGGCCGACGCACGTGTCGACGGCCTCCACGGCCTTCACGGCCGCCTCGAACACGCCGGTGTGGCCCACCATGTCGCAGTTGGCAAAGTTCAGGATGATCACGTCGTACTTGCCGCTCTCGATGGCAGCCACGAGCTTGTCCGTCACCTCATAGGCGCTCATCTCCGGCTGGAGATCGTACGTCGCCACCTTCGGGCTCTTCACGAGGATGCGGTCCTCGCCGTCATACTGCTTTTCCACGCCGCCGTTGAAGAAGAACGTCACATGGGCATACTTTTCCGTCTCGGCAATGCGCAGCTGCTTGAGGCCCTTCTGCGAAATGTACTCGCCGAAGGTGTTTTCCAGCGATTCCGGCTTGAAGGCCACCTGCACGTTCGGCATCGTGGCGTCATACTGCGTCATGCAAACGTACGTGAGCGGGAAGAAGCCGTTCTTCCGCTCGAAGCCGCTGAAATCCGGATCCACGAACGTGCGGGTGATCTCACGCGCGCGATCGGGGCGGAAGTTGTAGAAGATCACGGAGTCGTTCGCCTGGATCGGCGCGCCTTTCTCGCACACCACCGGAACGACAAACTCATCCGTCACATCGTTCGCATAGGAATCGGCCACGGCCTGCACCGGGTCGGCCGCCTGCACGCCCTCGCGGTACACCATGGCGCTGTAAGCTTTCTCCACGCGCTCCCAGCGGTTGTCGCGGTCCATCGCGTAGTAACGGCCCATCACGGTGGCGATCTCGCCCACGCCGATCTCCTTCATCTTCTCCGCGCACGCGGCCACGAAGTCCTTGCCGGAGGCCGGGGGCACATCGCGCCCGTCGAGAAGGGCGTGCACGTAAACCTTCGTGAGGCCGTGGCGCTTGGCCAGCTCGAGCAGGCCGTAAAGATGGGTGATGTGGCTGTGCACGCCGCCGTCGGAGAGCAGGCCGATGAGATGCAGCGCGGAGCCGTTCTTCTTCGCGTTCTCCACGGCGGAGAGGAAGGCTTCGTTCTCAAAGAAAGGCCCGTCCTCAATCGCCTTTGTGATGCGGGTCAGCTCCTGATACACAATGCGGCCTGCGCCGATGTTCGTGTGGCCCACCTCGCTGTTGCCCATCTGGCCGTCCGGCAGGCCCACGTCGAGGCCGGAAGCGCCGATCTGCGTGATGGGGTTTGAGGCAAAGAGGCGGTCGAGGTTCGGCTTGTTCGCGGCGGCGATGGCGTTGCCCTCCTTCGGGGCGATGCCGAAGCCGTCGAGGATCATGAGAAGAAGCGGTTTATTCGCCATAGGGATCATTCCTCCTGTTTCAAAAGAAAGAGGGGGCGCCGGGCGTACCCGGCGCCCCCTCCGGTGTGAATGCCGGGCCGCGGTTCAGCGGGAAGCGGCCTTGACGATCGCGGCAAAGTCGGCCGGCTTCAGGGACGCGCCGCCGATGAGGCCGCCGTCCACGTCGGGCTGGTCGAGCAGCTCCTCGGCGTTCTTCGCGTTCATGGAGCCGCCATACTGGATCGTGAGGGCGTCGGCGTCCGCCTGGCTGTAAAGGCCGGTCACCGTCGCGCGGATGAGCGCGCAGACCTCGTTGGCCTGGGCGGCTGTGGCCGTCTTGCCGGTGCCGATGGCCCACACGGGCTCATAGGCGATGATGACGCGCTTGAGCTCCTCGGCGGAAACGCCCTGCAGGTCGATCTTCGTCTGCATGGCCACCACTTCGCCGGTGACGCCCTGCTCGCGCTGCTCCAGATATTCGCCCACGCAGAGGATGACGGTCAGGCCGCTGGCCAGGGCCGCCTTCACGCGCTTGTTCACGGTAACGTCCGTTTCGCCGAAATAGGTGCGGCGCTCGCTGTGGCCGATGATCACATAGGGCACGTTCATGGCGGCGAGCATCGGGGCGGAAATCTCACCCGTGTAAGCGCCGGAAGGCTCCCAGTGGCAGTTCTCCGCGCCGATCTTCACGTTGCTGCCGGCCGCCGTCTCGAGCGCGGCGGACAGATCCACAAACGGCACGCATGCGACGACGTCGCAGTCCGCGTCCTTCACGAGCGGCAGAATGCCCTCGAGCAGTTCCTTTGCCTCGGCGGGCGTCTTGTTCATCTTCCAGTTGCCGGCAATCACGGCTTTTCTCAGTGCTTTGTTCATGGGGACACACTCCTTCTTTCTGCGGCCAAACCAAAGGGGCGGGGCAGCGCCCCGCCCCCTCAACCGGTTTGACCCGTTCGGAAACTCAATGACTCAGTCTTTGTCGTTCAGGCAGGCAATGCCGGGCAGGACCTTGCCCTCGAGGAATTCGAGGGAAGCGCCGCCGCCGGTGGAGATGTGGGTCATCTTGTCGGCAAAGCCGAGCTTCTCAACGGCAGCCGCGGAATCACCGCCGCCGATGATGGAGATGGAGCCGCTCTCCGCGACAGCCTTCGCAACGGCGATCGTGCCGGCCGCGAAGTTATCCCACTCGGAAACGCCCATCGGGCCGTTCCACACCACGGTGCCGGCGCCCTTCACGGCGTCGGCGAACAGCTCGCACGTCTTCGGGCCGATGTCGAGGCCCATCCAGCCGTCGGGGATGTTGTCGGAATTGACGGTCTGATACTCGGTGTCAGGCTTGTATTCCAGGCCCACCACGTTGTCAACGGGCAGCAGGAACTTCACGCCCTTTTCCTTGGCCTTGGCCATGGTGTCCTTCGCGAGCTCAACCTTGTCGGCCTCGCAGATGGAGGTGCCGATGGAGTAGCCCAGCGCGTTCATGAAGGTGTAGGCCATGCCGCCGCCGATGATCAGCGTGTCCACCTTGTCGAGCAGGTTGTTGATGACGCCGATCTTGTCGGAAACCTTCGCGCCGCCCAGGATGGCGACGAACGGGCGCTTCGGGTCGGTGAGCGCGCCGCCCATGACGGAGATCTCCTTCTGGATGAGGTAACCGCACACGGCAGGCAGGTAATCGGCCACGCCGGCGGTGGAAGCGTGGGCGCGGTGAGCCGTGCCGAACGCGTCGTTCACATAAATCTCAGCCAGGGAGGCGAGCTCCTTGGCGAAAGCGGGATCGTTCTTCTCTTCCTCTTTGTGGAAGCGGACGTTCTCGATGAGCTCCACTTCGCCGTCCTTCAGGGAAGCGGCAATGCTCTTGGCGCTCTCGCCCACAACGTCCTTCGCCATCTTCACTTCCTGGCCCAGGGCCTTGGAAAGGTAAGCGGCCACGGGCGCGAGGGAGTACTTCATGTTGAACTCACCCTTCGGGCGGCCCAGATGCGAGCACAGGATAACCTTCGCGTTCTTGGAAATCAGATACTTGATGGTCTTCAGGGCCTCGTCGATGCGCTTCGGGTCCGCAATGTTGCCCTCGGCGTCAAACGGGACGTTGAAGTCGCAGCGGACCAGCACTCTCTTGCCGGTGACGTCGATATCTTCAACGGTCTTCTTGTTGAGATAGTTCATGGTAAGCACTCCTTCACGTTATGAATATCGGGCGTTTCCCCCGGGCGGTGCCGTTCCGCCCGGGGCCCCAGATTCCGCGTCAAAAGGGCGCGTGTGCAGATACGGCAGCCGCGCGCCTTACAGCCTTTATTATACAATGCGGCGCACCGGTTTTCAAGAGATTTCCCCGCAAAAGCGCGCATTTGTGGAAAACAGCACCCCCGCTTGTTTCCCGCCGCCGCCTGTGTTATGCTGAGGACAGCACATTTTGAGCTGCGCCTCCCGCCGGAGCGGGGCGGCGCGCGCCGCGGCCCGGCCGCGGGAACGGAAAAGGGGGAATCTTCTTGGAACAGATGGGGCTTTTTGAGGGGGCGGGCAGCGCCTCCGATCCGCTCGCCAGCCGCATGCGGCCGCGCACGCTCGAGGAGTTCGCCGGCCAGGAACAGCTTCTGGGCGAGGGGAAGGTGCTGCGCCGCCTCATCGACGGCGACCGCGTCCCCTCCCTGATCTTCTGGGGCCCGCCCGGCGTGGGAAAAACGACGCTCGCGCGCATCATCGCCAGCCGCACCAAGTCATCCTTCGTCGATTTCAGCGCCGTCACGAGCGGCATCCGGGAGATCCGCGCCGTCATGGAGCAGGCGGAGCAGAACCGCCGCTTCGGCGAGCGCACCATCGTGTTCGTCGACGAGATCCACCGCTTCAACAAGGCGCAGCAGGACGCCTTCCTGCCCTTTGTGGAGAAAGGCAGCATCATCCTGATCGGCGCCACCACGGAAAACCCGTCGTTCGAGGTGAACGCCGCCCTGCTCTCCCGCTGCAAGGTGTTTGTGCTTCAGGCGCTCTCCCCCGCCGCCATCGAGGGCCTTTTGCGCCGCGCGCTCACCGACCCGCGCGGCTTCGGGAATGAGGACGTCCGCCTCGAGGAGGGCGCGCTCTCCCTCATCGCCCGCTTCGCGAACGGCGACGCCCGCACGGCGCTCAACACACTCGAGATGGCCGTGCTCAACGGCCGCCGCGAGGGGCAGACGATCACCGTGTCGAAGCAGCTTCTCGAGCAGTGCACCTCGAAGAAATCGCTGCTCTACGACAAGAACGGCGAGGAGCACTACAACCTCATCTCCGCGCTGCACAAATCGATGCGCAACAGCGACCCGGACGCCGCCGTCTACTGGCTCGCGCGCATGCTCGAGGCGGGCGAGGACCCGCTCTATGTGGCGCGCCGCCTCATCCGCTTTGCGAGCGAGGACATCGGCCTCGCGGACAGCCGCGCCCTCGAGATCGCCCTCGCGGCCTACCAGGCGAGCCATTTCCTCGGCATGCCGGAGTGCAGCGTCCACCTTGCGCACGCGGTGATCTACCTCTCGCTCGCGCCGCGCTCGAACGCCGTCTACCAGGCGTATGAGAGCGCGAAGAAGGACGCGCTCACGATGCTCGACGAGCCGGTGCCGCTCGTCATCCGGAACGCGCCCACCTCCCTCATGAAGGATCTCGGCTACGGCGAGGGCTACGTGTATGCCCACGACACGGCCGAAAAGGTGGCGGATCTCGACTGCCTGCCGGAATCGCTGCAGGGCAGGCGGTATTACCGGCCCACGGAGGCCGGCAGCGAGCAGCGCGCGAAGCAGCGGCTGGAATCGCTGCTGGCGTGGAAGGCGGAGCGGCGCGCGGCGCGCACCGCGAAAAAGGAGGAAAACGGAGAATGAAGCTGCTGCATCTCTCGGACCTGCACCTCGGCAAGCGGCTCAACGAGTGTTCGCTGCTCGAGGATCAATCCTATATTCTGGGCGAAATCCTGCGGATCGCGCGCGAGGAAGCGCCGGACGCCGCGCTGCTGTGCGGCGATCTCTACGACAAGGCCGCCCCGCCCGCGGAGGCCGTCGCGCTCTTCGATGATTTTCTCGTGCGCCTCTCCGCCCTCACGCAGGTGTTCCTGCTCAGCGGCAACCACGATTCGCCGGAGCGCGTCGCGTTCGGCGGCCGCCTCATGGAAAAGAGCGGCGTGCACGTCGCGCCCGTGTACGCCGGCCATGTGGAACCCGTCACGCTGCGCGACGCGTGGGGCGAGGTGCACGTCTACCTGCTGCCCTTCGTGAAGCCGGCCCACGTGCGCCGCTTCTTCCCGGAGACGGAGATCGCTTCCTGGACGGACGCCGTGGCCGCGGCCCTCGGCGAGATGCACCCGGACCCCGCCGCCCGCAGCGTGCTGGCCGCCCACCTCATGGCCGCCGGATCACAGCGGTGCGAATCGGAGGAGATCTATGTGGGCGACGCTGAGGCCGTGGACACGGCCGTGTTCGCCCCGTTCGACTATGTGGCGCTCGGCCACCTGCACGGGCCGCAGAAGGCGGGCCGCGAAACGGTGCGCTACTGCGGCTCCCCGCTCAAATACTCCTTCTCGGAGGCGGGGCAGCAAAAGTCCGTCACCGTGGTGGAGCTGCGGGAAAAGGGGAACACGGCGGTGCGCACGGTGCCGCTGCGCCCGCTGCGCGACCTCGTGGAGCTGCGCGGCAGCTATGAGGAGCTCATGCGCCGGTCGTTCTATGAAAACACCACGTGGCAGCAGGACTACACGCGCATCACGCTCACGGATGAGCAGCCGATCCCGGACGGCGCGCGCCGCCTGCAGACGGTGTACCACGGCCTGCTCCGCCTCGACTACGACAACAGCCGCACGCGCGCCGTCTGGCAGGCGGAGGAGGCCGCGCAGCCCGAGCAGAAGACGCCGCTCGAGCTGCTGGGGGAATTGTATGAGAAACAGAACGGGCAGCCGATGAGCGAAGCGCAGCGCGCCTTCGCCGCCGCGCTCGTCCAGGAAGTGTGGGAGGGAGAAGCATGAGGCCGCTGCATCTGACGATCTCCGCGTTCGGGCCGTACGCAGGCCGGGCGGAGATCCCTTTTTCCGATCTGGGCGCCGAGGGGCTGTACCTCATCTGCGGGGACACCGGCGCCGGCAAGACAACCATTTTCGATGCCATCGCCTACGCGCTCTATGGCGAGGCGAGCGGCGACACGCGCGATCCCTCCATGTTCCGCTCGCAGTACGCCGCGCCGGAAACGCCCACCTGGGTGGAGCTCACGTTCTCCTGCGCCGGCAGGACATACACGGTGCGCCGCAGCCCGGAATACCAGCGCCCGGCCCGGCGCGGCAGCGGCACGGTGGTGCAGCACGCGGACGCGCTCCTCACCCTGCCGGACGGCTCCGTCGTGACGAAGACAAAGGAGGTCACGGCACGCGTGGCGGAGATCACCGGCCTGGACCGCGCGCGCTTCTCGCAGATCGCGATGATCGCCCAGGGCGACTTTCTCAAGCTGCTCACGGCCGGCACGAAGAGCCGCCAGGAGATCTTCCGCGAAATGTTCCGCACGGGGCCGTATCTCACGCTGCAGAACCGGCTGCGCGAGGAGGCCGCCGCGCTGCGCAGCCGGTGCGACGCGCAGGAAAATGAGGTGAAGCGCCTCTTTGCCGGGCTGCTCTGCGAGCCGGACGATCCGCTCGCCCCGCGGGCCGAGCTTGTGCGCAGCGGCTCCCTGCCCTTCGGCGAAGCGATGGACACGGTGCGCGCGCTCGTCCGGGCGGACACATCGCGCGACGAGGCGGACGAGGAAGCCCTCGCCCGGTGCGACAAGGCGCTGGAGGCGGCGAACACACGGCTGGCGCGCGCCCGCCAGCAGGCGGAGACGCGCACGGCGCTGGCACAGGCACAGGAGCGGCACGCCGCGCTGCAGCCCCTGCTGCAGGAAGCGGCCGCCGCGCTGGAGGAACAGCGCGGCCGGGGCGCGCAGCGCGAGGCGGACGCCGCCGCCCTCGCCGCCGTGGAGGCGGAGCTGCCGCGCTGCCGCGAGCTGGCGGAAAAGGAGCGGTCGCTCGCCGCCCTCGCCGCCGGGGAAACGGAGCTGCAGGCGGACGCGGATCGCCAGGCCAAAGGGCTGGAGGAGGCCCGCGGCGCGCTGCACAATCTGCGGGAGGAAGCGCAGCGGCTCGCCGGGGCGGCGGTGGCGCGCGAGCAGGCCGCCGCGCAGTGTGAAGCGGCCCGCCGCGAAGGAAGCCGTCTCAAGGAGCTCGCCCGCGCCTGCCGCACCCTGCGGGAGACGGAGGAAAAGCGCGCCCGGGCGGAGGCGGAGAGCGAAGCGCTCCGCCGCAGGAGCGACGAAGCCCGCCGCGCTTTGGAAACGCTGCGCGGCGAGGTACAGAAGGGCCGCGAGGATCTCGCCCGCGCCCAGCGCTTTGAGGCGGACCGCGAGCGCCTGCTACAGCGCCGGGCGCGCGCGCAGGAAAAGCAGCGCGAGCTGCGCGCCCTGGAGCGGCTGCGCATCGCCTGGCAGGAGGAGAGCAGCCGCCACGCGGAAGCGCAGGAAACGTACCGCGCCGCCGCCGCTGCAAGCGATGCTGCGGAGCACGGCTGGCGCGCGAAGAACCGCGCTTTTCTCGACGCCCAGGCCGGGCTGCTCGCGCAGGATCTGCGGGCGGGCAAACCCTGCCCTGTGTGCGGCTCCACGGAACACCCCGCCCCGGCATCGCTGCCGCAGGCTGCCCCCACGGAGCGCGAGGTGGAGGAAGCCGCCCGCACGGCGGAGGAGGCCCGTCAGGCCATGGCGCAGGCCAGCCAGACCGCCGGCCGGCTCGGCGCGACGGCCCGCGAGCGCGCCGGCCAGCTGCTCGAGCGCATGGCCCCCTTTGCCGCGTCGCCCAGCCTGTGCGAGGCAGCCGATCAGATTGCGGCGGCCGCACACGAGGCCGCGGAGGAGGACGGCCGCGCCGCGCAGGAGCTCGAAGCGCTGGAAGCGCGCATCCGGCGGCGCGACCGCTTTGCCGCCGAGCTCGCGGAGCAGGAGACAAAGGCCGAACCGCTCGCGCAGGAGGCCGAGCGGCTGGCCGCCGGTTCCGCACAGGCCGCCGAGACGGCCGGCTCGCTGCGCGGCCAGGCGGAGCAGCAGGCCGCCCAGCTCATCTCGTCGCTGCGCGAGGCGCTGCCGGGATCGGAGCCGGACACGCCCGAAGGCCGCAAACGCGCGGAATCGCAGCTTGGCGCCCGCCTGCGCGAGCTGGCCGACGCCTTCCGCGCGGCGGAAGCCCTTCTGCACGAAGCGGAGCAGCGCGCCGCCCGCCGGGAAGCGCTCGACGCGCAGATCCCGCAGGAGGAAACGCGCGTGCAGGCGCTCGAGCAGGAGCTGGCCGCCGCGCGGGAAGCGCTGGCCGCCGCCCGAAGCCGCCGCGCGGCGCAGGCTGCCCAGCTGGAGGAGCTGCGCAAATCGCTCTCCTTCCCCGGCGAGCGCGAGGGCAAGGTGCGCGCCGACGCGCTGCGGCAGTCCATCGCCGCCTACGACGGCGCGCTGCAGAAGGCGCAGGCGCAGTATGACGCGCGCCGCACGGAGTCCGAGCGGGAAGAAGCCGCCGCCCGCCAGCTCACGGAGCTGCTGCGCGGGGCGGAGCCGGAGGACGCGGCGCAGGCGGAGCAGGAACAGCGCGAGCTCACCGGCCGCCGGGAAGCGCTCCTGCGCACGCGCCGGGAGCGCTATGCCCGCCTTTCCGCCAACCGGCAATCGCTCGCGCGCCTGGAAGAGACGTCCGCTGCGCTCGTCCCGCTGCTGGAAAAACGGCAGTGGCTCTCCGCCCTCTCGGAGACGGCAAACGGCACGCTCACCGGCAAGGAGAAGATCGCGCTGGAAACGTATGTGCAGACTGCCTTCTTCGAGCGCATCCTCGGCCGCGCAAACCAGCGCTTTCTCTTCATGTCGGCGGAGCAGTATGAGCTGGCCCGCCGCACGGAGGCGGAAAACAACCGCAGCCAGAGCGGCCTGGAGCTGGACGTCGTCGATCACTACAACGACACGCGCCGCAGCGTGAAGTCGCTTTCCGGCGGCGAATCGTTCATGGCGTCGCTCTCGCTGGCGCTCGGCCTGAGCGACGAGATCCAGTCCGTCTCGGGCGGCGTGCGCGTCGACGCCATGTTTGTGGACGAGGGCTTCGGCACGCTCGACGAATCGGCGCTGCACCAGGCGATCGGCGCGCTGCAGCGCCTCACGCAGGGCGGGCGGCTCGTGGGGATCATCTCCCACGTGGACGCGCTCAAGGACTGCGTGGAAAAGCAGATCCTCGTCACAAAGGACAGAACCGGCGGCAGCCGCGTGCGCGTGGAAGCATAATCCCCGCTCAACCCGCAGAGCCGTCCTTCGCACGGCGGCAGCTGCGTGCGCGTGGAAGCGCAGCCACGCGAAAAGGCCCGGAGGGGCGCGATGGACGCGATCCCTTCCGGGCCTTTTTGTCTCTCTGCCCCCCGCTGGGCGGCAGAGATTTTTCGGGGAACCGTCCCCCCGTCCGGTTTCCGCCGCCCTGCCTCCCTGCGCGAAAATTTCTCCCCGGCAGTTTCGGCGGGCAGCAGCCCCGGGCGGGGCGCGGAGCGATCTTACGCTTCGAGCAGGCGCAGGATCTCCCGCACCTTTGCCGTTTCCTCCTCCGTGGCGGGCAACATGGGCGGCGCGCAGAAGGGGGCCAGCCCCACGCCGCGCAGCTCCATCGCCTTCTTGATCACCGGCACAAACTGCGGCGCCACGTCGTAGATCGCCATGAGCGCGTCCACCTTGCGCTGGCTGGCCGCCATGCCCTCCAGATCGCCGCGGCGGGCGGCTTCGGCATAGGCGGAGGCCACCTCCGGCGCAAAATTCGAAAGCCCGGCGATGCAGCCGTCGCCCCCGCTGAGCACGTTGTGGCCGAAGAACTCGTCGAAGCCGGAATAGATGAGGAAATCGGGCCGCACCGGCTTCACGGCCTGGATGAGGGCGCGCGTGTGCGCCATGTCGCCCACCGTGTCCTTGATGCCGGTGATGTTCCCATGGCGCAGCGCCAGCTCGCGCACGAGCGACGGGCTCAGGCTGTAACCGGTGCGCGCCGGGAAGTTGTAGAGCATCACGGGCCCGTGCACGCGCTCGGCCAGCGTATCGTAAAAGTTCAGGATGGCGCTCTCCGGCAGGTTGAAGTAATAGGGCGAAATCACCATGGCCGCGTCCGCGCCCGCGTCGATCGCGTCGTTCGAGAGCGCAATGCACGATTCCAAATTCATCTCGTTCGTGCCGGCATACACCGTGACGCGGTGGTCGATCCGGCGGATGGCGTCGCGCAGGAGCTTCCTCTTTTCCTCGGTGGGAATGGCGAAGAATTCGCCGATGCTCCCCAAAAGCAGGATGCCGTCCATCCCGTTCTCAATCAGGTAGTCATAAATCCGCCCGTTCGCCTCCATGTCGATGTGGCCGCGCTCGTCCATAGCCGTGACGGCCGGTGTGATCCATTTCGCGTTCATGCGTTTCTCCCCTTCCCGGCGCCGTCGTCATAGCCCGCGCCCTGCATGGCGGAGAGGGCATGGCTGGTGTACCGTTTGAAAATGCCTTTGCGCGGCGGCCTCGGCACGATGCCGCGCTTCCTGCGCTCGGCCAGCACGGCCTCCACCTCCTGCGGCGGCAGCTCGCGCCCGGCAATGCCCACCACGTCAAGCGTGCGGTTCTTCACGCTGTAGGCGATGATATCGCCCGTCTCCACAAAGGCGAGCGGGCCGCCGCTCGCGGCCTCCGGCGAAACGTGGCCGATCGCCGCGCCGCGCGTCGCGCCGGAAAAGCGGCCGTCCGTCACGAGCGAGACGGAGCCGTTGAGCCGCTCGTCGCACACGATGGCCTCCGTCGTCATGAGCATCTCCGGCATGCCGGAGCCGCGCGGCCCCTCATAGCGGATGATGAGGATGTCGCCGGGCTCCACCCGGTTTTCCACCACGGCGCGGTAGGCGTCCTCCTCGCAGTCAAAGACGCGGGCCGGACCCTTGCGCTCGCGCATCTCCTGGCTGCACGCGGCATACTTGATGATGGCCCCCTCCGGCGCGAGATTGCCGCGCAGCACGGCGATCGAGCCCTTCTCCTTCGCCTGCTCCACGGGCAGGATCACCTCGTCGCGCGTGAGGCCGTAGTTGTGCAGATAGCCGAGGTTGCGCTCGAAGAAGCCGTCGCGCTGCACGTCCTCCAGGTTTTCGCCCAGCGTCTTGCCGGTGGCGGTCATCACGTCGAGGTGCAGCATATCCCGCAGCAGCAGCTCCACATAGGGCACGCCGCCCGCAAACCAGAAGGCCTCCGTGAGCCGCTGGCCGCTCGGGAACAGGTTGCCGATATGCGGCACCTTGTGGTTCAGCTCGTCGAACAGCTCCGGCTCCAGCACGATGCCCAGCTCGCGCGCGATGGCGGGCAGGTGGATGGCGGCGTTCGTGGAGCCGCCGATGGCGCTGTGCACCATGATGGCGTTCTCGAACGCCTCGCGCGTGAGGATGTCCCCGGCGCGGATGCCCTGTTCCGCCAGCTTCGGGATCAGCCGCCCGGCCCGGCGCGCCGCGGCGAAAATATCGCGCATGGTGGCCGGCATGAGCGCCGCGCCCGGCAGCGTGAGGCCCAGCGCCTCCGCCATGCACTGCATGGTGCTGGCCGTGCCCAGGAAGGAGCACGCCCCGCAGGAGGGGCAGCCCGTCAGTTTATAGTCGCGGATCTCCCGCTCCGTCACGGCGTCCTTCCGCTTCTGCCGCAGGGAGATGTCGCCCGCCACGAGCGAGGTCGTCATGTCCGGCCCGGGGCGCATGCTGCCGCCGGGAATGAAAACGGTGGGCAGGTTCAGCCGCGCCGCCGCCATGAGCTGCGCGGGGATCGATTTGTCGCACGAAGCGGAGAGGATCAGCCCGTCCCACGGGTAAACCGAACCGTGCACCTCAATCATGTCGCACATCGCCTCGCGCGAGGCGAGAATGTAGTTCATGCCGTCGTGGCCCTGGGCGCAGCCGTCGCAGATGTCGGTCGTGTGGTACTGCGCCGGGAAGCCGCCCGACTCCAGCACGCCGTACTTGGCCTGCTCCATCAGCCCCGCCAGGTGCGTGCTGCCGGGGTGGCTGTCGCCGAAGGCGTCCTCCAGCAGGATCTGCGGCTTGCGGATGTCCTCCTCATCCCAGCCGGAGCCCATCTGCAGCGCGTCAAACTGCGCCCACAGCAGCCGCTGCGGCGCGCTTCTCTGTTTCTGTCCCATGCAAAAGCCTCCTCCTTCCGCCCGCCTTCTTCCGGGTGGATCATGGGTTTCGTGTTCAGTATAGCACAAAAAGCGGCGGGGGCCAAAGCCTTTTTCGGCTCCCCTGCCCCCGCCGCGCGGAATTTTTTCCTGCTGCTTTGCGCCTGGGCGCAATTTCGCTCTTTTTCACGCCCGGTTATTCCGCGTAGGCTTCCAGCACTTCTCTGTAAAGCGCTTTGTAGCCCTCCAGATCCACCCCCTCGGCCAGGTAAAGATCCTCCGCCGTCAGCGCGTCGATCGACGCCGCGCCCCGCGCCTGCGCGTCGGGGAGGGGGAAGCGGGAGTTTTCAAACCCGCTGGGTGCATAGCCTCCCGCGTCATTCTGATTCAAAAAGAAAAGATACGTTTTCCCCGGTTCGGAAGGGCAATAATAAGAATAATAGAGCAACCGTGGTTCCCCTTCCACCTCATAAACATAGTAAGGTTCGTATAGCGAAATGGCATCACCAATGGAAAGGAGTCCATCACCCTTCAGGATCGTGGTTACCGTAAGAGTCGATTTCGTCGCTCCGGAAGAAGGCATCGCCCACTCAAATCGCGGGTCAGCGGTTACGCAGGTTTCCGCATCATTCTGCAAGACGCCCTGCACAATGCAATCCGAATGTTGTTCCAATTGCTCCAGGGAGATCGGCATCAATAAGCTTCCCTGCAGCTGGCTTTTTTCCATACTTGCATAATCCGCATAGGTATTGGAATCACAGGCCGCGAAGAAAAAAATCGTCAAGCCTGCCGCCAGCGCACAGGATAATTTCTTTTTCATACGAATGAAACCTCCTCACCATCCGCCTGTCCGGGAAAGGGCGCCGCGCAAGCCGCGTGGAACAGCTTACAGCCGCCGCAAGCAGCACGACCCGGAAAAAGTGCGCCTAAAACGCCTTGAAAATCATCCTCTTTTTATTATGATTATACAATTTCGCTTCCATATGTCAACATTTTTGGGAAAAAGGAACCTGTTGTTTTCCCCTGCGGCCGGGCGCAAAAAACGGCGGGGGCCGGAGCAGGTGCTCCGGCCCCCGCCGCGCGGGAGTCGATTTTCTGTTTTGCGGAAGCACCGGTCAGTCGAGCTCGAGCGCGCCGGTGTAGAGCTGGTAATACACGCCCTTGAGCTTGATCAGCTCGTCGTGCGTGCCGCGCTCGATGATGCGGCCGTGATCCAGCACCATGATGGCGTCGGCGTTCTGCACGGTGGAGAGGCGGTGCGCAATCACGAACGTGGTGCGGCCCATCATCAGGGCGTCCATGCCGCGCTGCACAATGGCCTCGGTGTGCGTGTCGATGGAGCTCGTCGCCTCGTCCAGAATCATGACGGGCGGATCGGCCACGGCCGCGCGGGCGATGGCGAGCAGCTGGCGCTGTCCCTGCGAGAGGTTCGCGCCGTTGCCGCGCAGCATCGTGTGATAGCCCTCCGGCAGGCGGCGGATGAAGTCGTCCGCACCCGCCAGCTTGGCGGCGGCGATGCACTCCTCATCGGCGGCTTCCAGATTGCCGTAGCGGATATTCTCCATCACGGTGCCGGTGAACAGGTTCGTGTCCTGCAGCACAATGCCCAGGGAATGGCGCAGATCCGCCTTCTTGATCTTGTTGATATTGATGCCGTCATAGCGGATTTTTCCGTCCGCAATGTCGTAAAAACGGTTGATCAGGTTGGTGATAGTTGTCTTGCCTGCACCGGTAGAGCCAACGAAAGCCACCTTCTGGCCCGGTTTTGCATACAGGGAAATATTGTGCAGCACCGTTTTCTCCGGCGTGTAGCCGAAGTCCACGTCGAAGAAACGGACATCGCCCTGCAGCTTCGTGTACGTCACGGTGCCGTCGTGGTGCGGGTGCTTCCACGCCCACACGTTCGTGCGCTCAGGGTATTCCTCCAGCGTGCCGTCCGCTTTTTCACGGGCGTTTACCAGGGTGACATAGCCCTCGTCCGTCTCCGGCTGCTCGTCTAGCAGGGCAAAGATGCGGTGCGCGCCCGCCAGGCCCATAATCACCATGTTCACCTGGTTGGAAACCTGGCCGATGGCGCCGGCAAACTGCTTTGTCATGTTCAGGAACGGCACCACGATGCTGATGCTGAACGCCATGCCGGAAATGCTCACGTTCCCCGCGCCGGAAAGCAGCAGCGCGCCGCCCACCAGCGCCACAATCACATACATGACGTTGCCCACGTTGCCGAGCAGCGGCATGAGGATATTGGCGTAGCGGTTGCCGTTGCGGGCGTTGAAGAAGATCTCGTCGTTCACCTCGTCAAAGCCCTTTTTGGCGCCTTCCTCATGGCAGAACACCTTGATGACCTTCTGACCGGTCATCATTTCCTCCA
>CAKNKY010000022.1 GCA_930987725.1 uncultured Anaeromassilibacillus sp.
CGGACCGCGAGCTGCGCACGCAGCTCATCTGCGCGTTCTGCGCGGAGCTGGAGCGCCGCGGCTGGCGCGCGGGCGTGTACACGAACAACGACTACCTGAAAAACAGGGTGGACGCTTCCCGCCTTTCACCGTGGGAGCTGTGGCTTGCCGATTACACCGGCGGGCCGGATATCTCCTGCGGCATGCAGCAGACGGGCTCCACGGGCCGCGTGGACGGCATTTCCGGCAAGGTAGACACCGACGAAGCTTTCCTCGATTATCCGTCCCTCGTGCGGGAAAAAGGCTGGAACGGCTTCACGGCACAGGCATCCGGTTCGCCCGGCTGGGTGAGCGACACGACGAACGGCCCGGACAACCCCGTGCTTATTCCACAGGGCAGCCACTACACGGTGAAGATCACCGGCGAGGACATCGATCTCGTGTGCGGCGAGAGCGGCGGAGTGCCGGCAGCCTTTGCCCTGACGCGCTGCCGCCGGGAGAACAATGCGACGCTCTGGCACGTCGTGCCTGTCGGGAACGTTGGGCAGGAAGCCGGGATCTATCCGGCGCAGGGCGGAGACCGCATTTTCGTGGCGAGGATTGGGGAGGCGGTGGGCGCATGACGAAGGCGCAGGCAATCTATTATGCCGTGCTGGGCGCGCTTTCCGCGGCCGGTTCCGCCCTCGCGCAGTCGCTCGGCGGGTGGGACGGCCTGCTCCAGATCCTCGTGACGCTGATGGCGATCGACTACGCGCTCGGCGTGGCGCTCGCCGTGGTGTGGAAGCAGTCCCGCAAGACGGAGGACGGCGCGTTCGAGAGCCGCGCCAGCGTGAAAGGGCTTTTCCGCAAGTGCGGCATGCTGCTGTGCGTGCTGGTGGCCGCCCGCCTCGACCCGCTTTTCGGCGGGGAGGGCTATGTGCGCACCACGGTGATTTTCTTTTTTATTGCAAACGAGGGGTTCAGCATGGTGGAAAATCTCGGCCTCATGGGGCTGCCCATGCCGCAGGCGCTGAAAAACGCCTTCGCGGAGCTGCGGAAAAAGAGCGGTGCGGAACCGGAAAACAGAGAATGAGAGAAAACGCCCCGCGCGGGCCGGTCAGAAAAGCCGGTTCGCGCGGGGCGTTTTTTGCTTTTGCTGAAAGCCGGGTGCATCCGGCACGAAAGGCGTTTTGCCGTGTCACTTCGTGTAATAATGCGCCTGCGCGTTCCACAGCGTGGCGTAGACGCCCGGCTCCTGCACCAGCTCTTCGTGGCTGCCGCGCTGCACGATTTGCCCTTCGTCGAACACCGCGATGGTGTCGCAGAATTTGCACGACGAAAGGCGGTGGCTGATGTAGATCGCCGTCTTGTCCCCGGTGATGCCGTCAAATTTCTCATAGATTTCCGCTTCGGCCATCGGGTCGAGCGCCGCCGTCGGCTCGTCCAGGACGAGGAACGGCGCGTCGCGGTAGAGCGCGCGGGCGATGGCGATCTTCTGCGCCTCGCCGCCGGAAACCTCCACGCCCTTGTCGTTCAGGTCGCGGTAGAGGAACGTGTCCAGCCCGTTTTGGAAGGCGGCGGGGTCCAGCCCGGCCGCCCGCAGGCAAGCCTCGGCGCGGCGGCGGGCCGGCTCACGGGAACCGGCTACGTTTTCGCCCAGGGGCAGGGAGAAGAGCTTGAAGTCCTGGAACACCACGGAGAACAGCGCGCGGTATTCCTCCGGCCTGTATTTGCGGATGTCGATGCCGTTGAGCAGAATCTCGCCCTCCGTGGGGTCATACAGGCGGCACAGAAGCTTGATGAATGTCGTCTTGCCGCTGCCGTTTTTTCCCACCACGGCCAGCCGTTTGCCCACGCGGAAGGTCAGGTTCACGTGGCGCAGCGCCCAGCGGTCCGAGCCGGGGTAGCGGAAGGAGACGTCTTTAAATTCCACGCTGTACTGGCGGTCGGCGCGCTTTTCGGTGGTGAGGCTGCCGCGGTAAAGGTGGTTCGGCCAGTCCAGCAGGCGGAAGTCCGTTTCCAGATAAGAGGCGTTTGCGCGCATGTCGCCCAGCGTGGTCAGCAGGCTGGAGAGGCCGCCGAACGTCTGCGTGATGGCGCCCACATACTGCGTGACCTCGCCCACGCCGAACGCGCCGCACCACGCTTTCAGGCACACGAACAGATAGATGACGGCTGTGAGCACGGCGGAGAGCGATTGCGAGAGCGCCCGCCACAGCCCTACCGGCCCCTTCATCCAGCGATCTATCTTTGAATTTTTGGAAAACAAACCGAAGGCCGCGCTCATGTTGGGCTCGCACACGCCCTCCAGCTGGCGGTAGAGCCGGACGTCGGCGGCGCGCCGGCGGTCCAAAAGCGCGTTGACAAAGTAGCTTAAGCAGCGGTTGACGAACATGTTTTCCTCGGCGTTGCGCAGCAGATAGCCGTTGGCCCGGTCTGCGCACAGCGGCGAGATGGCCGCCACCGCCAGCAGCACGGCGACGATGGCCGCGGCGCACAGCGGGTGATTGAGAAAGGGAAACGGGCTGCCCGGCGCCGTCTGCGCCGCAAACAGGCTCACGGAGAGACCCGCGCCGCCCAGGATGCGGACGATCGCCTCCAGCAGCGAGCGGAAGCAGAACACCGTTTTGGCAATGCCCCAGCCATTCCAATTGTATGCCTGGTAGATCTGGGAATCGAGGTCGAAAATCTCCTGGCGGTCAATCTCGTTGTAGTCGAGGGAGAACAGCTTTTCCGTGAGCAGCTCCCCCTCCGTGTAGACAGATTGCTGGTGCTCCACCTCGGCCCAGCGCTTGCACAGAGCGCCGAGCGCCGCCATCCCCGCCGTGAGGCCGAGCGTCAGCACGACCCAAAAGGCCAGCGTCTCCGGCCGGCGCGCGCCGGCCAGCTCCCCGATGATGCGCGCCGAGCCGTAGATCGGGACATAGGGGGAAAGGGCCGTCACGACCGCGCGCAGCCCCAGCGCGGGGAAGAGACCCCGCTGCTTTTTGGCCAGCAGCTTCCATGCGCGCGCCGTGGCCCGCAGGGCCTGAATGGTTCCGTCACGCTTCATCGCGGTCACCCCCTTCTTTGTAGTAGCGGCTCTGCACATGGAACAGCTCCGCATAGCCGCCGTTTTTGGTCAGCAGCTCCTCGTGCGTGCCCTCCTCCGCAATGCGGCCGTCCCGCAAAAAGAGGATGCGGTCGCAGAACCGTGTGGAAGCCAGCCTGTGCGAGATGAAGAGGGACGTGCGGCCCTGCGTCATCTCGCTGTATTTGTGGTAAAGCTCGTCCTCCGCCACGGGGTCGAGGGCGGCCGTCGGTTCGTCCAGCGCCAGGATCGGCCCGTCCTTGTAGAGGGCGCGGGCCAGCATGAGCCGCTGCGTCTGCCCGCCGGAAAGCTCTGTCCCATCCTCGTACACGGAGCGGCCCAGGTGGGTGTGCAGCCCCTGCGGCAGGCTCTGCTCCAGCGTTTCCAGCCCGGCGCGGCGCAGGCAGAGCCGCACCCTGTCCTCGTCGGCATCCTTCGCCGTCTGGGCCACGTTTTCTGTCACCGTTCCGTCCAGCACGGAAAAGTCCTGGAACACGGCGGAAAACAGCTTGTAGTAATCCTGCCGGTTGAAGCGGCGGATGTCCTGCCCGTTGAAGAGCACGCGGCCCTCCGTGGGGTCGAGCAGGCCGCACAGCAGGCGCACCAGCGTCGTCTTGCCCGCGCCGTTCAGGCCCACTACCGCCAGCTTTTCGCCGGGGCGGATGGTCAGGTCGGTGCGGCACAGCGCGTCGTGATCCGCGCCCGCATAGCGGTAGCGCACGCCGTCGAGGCGCAGCTCGCAGGGGTCGTCCGGCTTCACGGTGAGTGGTTCGCCGCCGGAAAAGCGGAACGGCTCCGGCCATTCGAGGTAATCTGCGATGCTGCACAGCTCCAGGCTTTCCCGGTGCAGCTTGCCCACCTCGTCGAGGATGCCGGTCACCCACTGGGTGAAGCCGCTCACCGCCGTGAAGCAGAGCAGAAATTCGGCCGCGCTCATGCCCTCGCCCAGCGCCAGGCCGAGCAGGTAGGCGTAGGCGGCCCCGTTGCGCAGGAGATCCAGCAGCAGCGCCGTCCCGTCGGCGATGAAGCCCCTCCCGGCGCATTTGCGCTGAAAATCGCGGAAAAGCCGCAGGCCGTCGCGCCGCACCTGCAGCAGCCACGGCTGCAGGCCGAAGAGGAAGATGTCCTTCGCCGCGCGGCGGTCCGTGCGCAGGCCCTGGATATACCCGATCTGGTGGGAAGCCTTCATCCCCTCCTCGCGGTGGCGGTAGGACCATCCGTCGATCCGCCGGTTCACGAAAAATCCGGCCGCCGTGGTGGCAACCACGAGCAGGAGCAGCGCCGGGTGCAGGCCGGAGAGCAGCGCCAGGTAGACGAGAAAGCCGATGAGGTTCGTGAGCAGCGCGGTGAGCGTCACCCAGGTCTCTTCGGCGGCGGAGGAGTTGCTCATCAGTGCATCCTGCGCCTTGTTCGTCAGATCCAGGAAAGAGGGATCGTACAGGTTGGGGAAGGAAGTGCGCGCAAATTTCTCGTTGCAGCGCCGGAGCAGTTTTCCGGTGCGCAGGTCGATGCGCGGCAGCTGCGCGACGTTTTCGGTGTAGGCGTGCAGGGCGGCGAGCAAAAACAGCGCGGCGCTGAACAGGCCGATGGCGGCCAGCAGCTCCGGCAGCGGGGCCGCGCGCTCCACGCGGTCCAGAATCACGGGGGCCACCAGCAGCTGCACCGTCGTTTGCCCGGCCGAGAGAACGGCCAGCACGACGCACAGCAGCAGCAAGGAGCGGCGCGACTGCCACGCCGTTCGCAGCAGCAGGCCGGCGCCGCGCCGGATGGAGGCCGCCCCTTTTTTGTTTTCTTTCATGTCGCTTCACCTCACATCGCCATTCTAGCAGAAAAAACCCCCGGCGGGCGGGCCGGGGGACGAATGATGCAAAAACGGGGACGAACGGAGCTAGAGCGCGGGCAGCAGGATCTCCGTGGTGAACGCGCCGTCCTCGGAATTGCGGCTCAGGTAGCCGCCCAGCCGCTTCACAATCGCGTCGGTGCGCAGCAGGCCGAAGCCGTGGCCTTCCCCCTTTGCGGAGGGGAACAACCCGCCCGCCCGGCGCAGCTTTTTCCCGGCGGTGAAGTTCGTGAACGAGAGGTACAGCTGCGTGTTTTTCATGTCCAGGTAAACGCGGATGAGGCGCTTTTCCGGCGGGAGCCGCAGGCTCGCCTCGATGGCGTTGTCGAACAGGTTGCCGATGATGCAGCACAGGTCGATCTCGCTCAGCTTCAGCGCCACGGGAATGTGGGCGTCCGCCGTCACGGGGATGTCCTTGCTGCGGGCGAGCGAGATCTTCGAGTTGAGGATGGCGTCCGCCATGGGGTTGCCCGTCTTGATCACCGGGTCCACCGCGGCGAGGTCGCCGTCCAGCTCGTCGAGGTAGCGGCGCACCGCCTGCCAGTCCTCCGCGGCGGCGTAGGCCTTCATGGTCTGGATGTGGTTGCGGAAGTCGTGCCGCCAGCCGCGGATCTGGCGGTACATGTTCTCCACCTCCGCGTAGTGGGTTTCGATCAGCTCGCGCTGGTACGCGGCGATCCGCTTTTCGGTCAGGCGGGAAAACAGTCCCATGTCGGTTCACCTCATCTGAATGATGGCGCGGTTCACGCTCTCATAGGCGCGGCGCGGAATGGGCAGCGCCGTGCCGTCCTGCAGCACAATCTCCGTGCGGCTCACGCGGGCGATGCACGTCACGTTCACCAGCAGCGAGCGCCCCGCCTGCACAAAGCGGTCGTCCAGCTCCGCCGCCAGGCCGGCGAGCGTCCGCTTCACCGTGACCGGCTCTGCGGCGTGGATCGTCACATAGTTGCGCGCCGCTTCCACCCAGCGAATCTGCCGCACCGGCACGCGGCGCACCTCCCCGGCCGTTTCGAGTGTGAGGACCTTGCCGTCCTTCCGCAGCCGGTCGGCGGCGCGGTCCAGCACGGAGAAGAGCTTCTCCCGCTTCACCGGCTTGAGCAGGTAGTGCAGCGCCGCCACCTCATAGCCCTCGGCAATGTAGTCGGAGTAGCCCGTCACGAAGACGATCTGCATCTCCTCGCTGCGGGCGCGCAGCCGCTTCGCCAGCGTCACGCCGTCCATGCCCGGCATCTCCACGTCGAGCAGCAGAATGTCCGGCACGCCCGTCTCCTCACAGGCGAAGAGAAACGCTTCCGCCGAGGGAAAACAGTCGATCTGCACCGCTTCCCCCGCCTGTGCGGCCCAGTCCCGCGCAAGCGTTTCCACATACCGCGCGTCGGCCCCGTTGTCGTCGCACACCGCCATCCGAATGCCCATGGCCGCGCCCCCTTTCCTGCCTGCGCCCGATTCGCCGGGCGCACTGTTTTGTTTTATGATACCTTTCGCGTTTTGCCGTGTCAAGCAGTGCGGGAGGAAGGTTCTCCTCAGGCCGGCGGGAAATGGACGCTTTTATATATTTTATATAACAGATATGCGGCATTGCTTGGCCGAGCGGGAAGCATGGCATGCGGGCAGCGCACGGGTTGGAGCGGATTGGCATCCAGAGGATCGGTTTGTCGGTCAGGCAAGTTGGTTTTTTTCATAAATCTTTTATTTTTGCTGTTTTTTTGACGAAATTGTGATATAATTTCCCTGATAATAAGCTGAAGCGTAGGATCCTGAGACGAGTCTTGTCCAGGGGAACGCGGCGCCTGCCGGGGCGAAGGGAAAAGCCGGTTTTTCAGCTGCGCGCAAACAGGTGGAGATGAGGAAATGAAGCGAGAACATCCTGTTTCACAATCAAAGCGGGGTCTGCGGCAGGAAATCAGGGAACTGCAGAAACGGGCGACAAAGGATGCCGTTTCAGGCCTGCTTAACAGGATGGCGGCGGAACAGTTTGTCAAGGATCGCCTTCGTGAACAGAAGGCGGGGGATAATTGCGCCCTGTTTATCATTGATCTTGACGATTTCAAGAAGGTGAACGATCAATACGGCCACCTGGCGGGGGACCACGCCATTGCCCAATCTGCGAAAATCCTTTCCGGCCTGTTCCGCGCTTCGGATATTGTCGGCCGCCTCGGTGGGGATGAGTTTATCGTCTTTCTTTCCGGAAAGCTGACGGAACAGTTTGTGCGCGAAAAGGCGGCTGCCGTGTGCGAAAGCCTGCAGATTGCCGTGGGGGAAAATCCGGGCTTCACACTCACTGCGAGCGTGGGCGTATTCTTATCCAGAGCGGAAAACGAGCATTTTGAAGGGCTGTATCAGTCGGCGGATCTGGCGCTTTACCGTGCAAAAAAGGGCGGGAAGCACACATTCTGCCTGAATCGGGGCAGCAACCTGCCGCAGGAGAGCAAGGAAGATTTTCATTTCGTCAACACGATTCCCCTCATGGGGCTGCTCGAGGAGATGGACAGCGGCGTGGCGCTTCTGGAAATGGGCGAGCCGATGCGGCTCATCTATGCCAGCCCCAGCTTTTGCCGCATCCTGGGCGCCGATCCGCAGAACTATGCCATGCCGAAGCTGCTCAGCGAGCTTGTCCACCCGGATGACAGGCTCAGCCTGGAGCGCGCCCTGCGCAGCGCCCTGAAGATGGGGACAACGTCGGAGCACACGCACCGTGTTTCCGCGGATGGAGAAAACTGGCACTGGTGGCATGTGCGGGCCGTGCGCATCACATATAGGAATCCATATCCTGTTCTGCTTGTGACGACGACAGATATTTCAACTTTCAAGGAAAATGAGCGGCGCCTGCAGGAGATCAACGAGCGCCTCTCCATTGCCTTGGATCAGACGACGCGCTGCGTGTGGGAGGTCAACCTTTCCACACGTCAGTTCCGCGTGTTCAACAGCGAAGGCGTGCTGGCCGTGCCGGAAAAGGGATTGGTCCTTTTCCCGGAGGATCTTCTGGCCGGCGGATGGGTTCACGAAAACAGCGTGCAGCGCTTCCGTGAATTTGCGCACAGCCTGCTGGGCGGCCGTGTGCAGGGCTACGGCAATTTTATTTTCCGGGATTGGAAAACGCAGTGCTACGGCTGGGTTTCCGTCTCTTACCGCATGGTCACGGATGAGGAGGGCTGCCCTGTGCGCGCCGTGGGTATCCTGGAAAATATGCCCGCCCGGTTTGATTCCTCTGAAACCCGGTCTGTTCTCAAAAGGCCTCTTCCAGAAGCATTGTTCCCTGATTTTGTCATGGGGATACGCGCCAATCTCACGCGCGACGCCGTGATTGAATGGTGGGAGGAGGGCAGGAATGAGAGCAGCCGTTCCGGCGAGGAGACGCTCTCCCAGGTGCTGCAGCTGGGCGCCGGGAAAATCTTCACAAAGGAAGCGCGGCGCCGTTTTGCCGATCTGTTCAGCCGGCAGGGCCTGCTTGCCCTCTATGCGCGGGGGGAGCGCTGGATGGCGGCCGAATACCAGCGGGTGGAGGCCGGAGGGAGCGTGTGCTGGGTCCGCCGCATGATGAACATGCTTGAGGACCCAATCACCAGTGAAATTTATCTCTATGTCTACATGGCCAGGGTGGACATGGTGCATGATCTTGCGTCCGCCGCCGTGGGAGAGCCTGCCGCCGGAGAAGACTGCCTGTATTCCGAACGGGATCTTTACGCTCTGGCTGAGGCCAGCCTGGCGCGGAGCGCAGGCATGTGCTGCGCCGTGGCGGTGATCTCGCTTGGCGGATTCCGGCAGATTTATGAGGGGGGCGAATCGTTTGCCGCCAAAGTCCGCAGCCTGACGCTTTCCTTGCAGTCAGCACTCGGCTTCCGGTGTGTGATGGCGCGGCAGGCGCCCGATCGCTTTCTGGTGTTTTTCCCGGGGCCTATCGATCAGGTTCGCCTGCGCGCCAGGATGGAAAGCGCTTTTTCCTTTGTGCGCCTTGTGCTGGCGGGAAACGTGAAACTCGATGAAATGCGCTTTGTGGCCGGTGCTTCGGTGGAACCCTGCCGCACAGCGAATGTGAGCGCTATGGCGGCACAGGTGGGCGGCTTGTGCCGGGCATGGAAGGATGCACCGGTGGACACAGTGGTGTTCCCGCACGAGGAGGATGTGCGGGAATGGCCGGAGCTTGCCCGGAATGAGGACAGAGATTGCGTCACCGTGCACCATGAGGAGATGGGGCGTTCCCTTTCGGAGAATGAGAAGGATATCGCGTTTCGCTGTGTCTCCTCCATGCTCTCCGCTGATTCGCTTGAGACGTCCCTGCAAAGCGTGCTCAGCTACATTGGCATGTATTACCACGCAGATCGCGTGTATCTTCTCTCGCTGTCTGCCGGGCAGCGGATCCTTTCCATGCTGTTCGAGTGGGTTTCTCCTGCCAAGCGCAGCATTCAGCAGGTCGTGTCGGGCGCGCAGCTCTCGCGCTTTCCGCTGCTGCAGCGCTGCTTGAAGGAGCAGGCGCCCGTGTTTCTCACGCGCACGCAGCCCATTTCCCTGCAGGGGGAGCAGGCCTCCGGCGAGCCATGGTATTATACGGCGTTCCCGCTTGTGGAGCAGGAGGAGGTCAAAGGATTCCTTTGCGTGGAAAATGCAAGAGAACATCCGGCGGATGCCGCGCTGTTCAGCACGCTGATTCCCTATATCCTGCATGAGAGAGCGCGCTTCCGCTCCAGGCCTTCCCGGCCGGAGGCCGTCAGCAGCCCGGTGGCCAATCCGCTCAATCTGCCGAATCTCCGCTCCTACATGGAGGTTGTCTTCACGCTCGATTCGAAGCGGTACAGCTCCATGGGTGCCGTATGTCTTGATATCCCGAATCTTTCTGCCATCAACAGCAGTCTCGGTTTTGAATACGGCAGCCGCCTGCTGTGGTTCACGTCGAAAACGCTCGCCGATCTTTTCGGGGCAGGCTGGCTGTTCCGCACCTGGGACGCCGAGTTTGTGGCCCTGAGCCCGAACACGACGCGCCAGGCCTTTCTGAACAAGTGCGCGCTTCTGCGCAGCCAGCTCACGAGGAGGTATCCGCAGGATCTGCGCATAGGCTATACATGGGACAACGCTGATTTCACCGCCAAGGATCTGGTGAACGAGGCGCGCGAGATTATGCAGCAGGAGAGGGGGTTCCCCATTCTCACACAGGACGGCCTGATGCGGGAGGAGCCGGGCTTTCAGGAAGTGGAGGAAGCGATGCATGGCGGCCGCTTCCTCGTGTATTTCCAGCCGAAAATCGAGATACGCACCGGCGCGCTTTACGGCGCCGAGGTGCTTGTGCGCGGTATGCGGGAGGATGGTTCCCTCGTACTGCCGGGCCAGTTCATCGAACAGTTGGAGCAGACGGGCGCCATCCGCAACCTCGATTATTTTGTGCTCGACCGCACGCTCTTCTTTCTGGACCGTTGGCGCGGCGAAGGGATGGGCGAGCTGCACGTCTCGGTGAATCTTTCGCGTGTCACGCTGTTCAGCCCCTCGGCGCTGGCCTCCCTGCTGGCCATTCACAGCCGCTATCCCGCCGTGCCGGCGGAATGTATTGAATTTGAGATCACGGAGAGCGCCGGCTTTTTTGAAACGGATAAGCTCAACTGCGTGATCGATCGCATCCGTCAGTGCGGCTTCCGCGTCAGCCTGGATGACTTCGGCTCAAAATACGCCAACCTGCCCACCTTTACAAACGTGAAGTTCGACACCGTCAAGCTCGACAGACGGTTTGTGACGGATCTGGCGGACAACGAGGTCAACCGGATGCTTGTGCGGGATATCGTTCAAATCTGCGCCTCCTGCGGCATGTCGTGCGTTGCGGAGGGTGTGGAGACGCAGGAGCAGGTGGACGCGCTTGAGGACGTGGGCTGCCGCTTTGCGCAGGGCTATTTCTATGACAGGCCCATGCCTGCCGAGAAATTTGTGCAGAAATATCTGATTTCCCCGCGCGGGCAAGCGAACGCCTGAGGGCGCGGGGCGGAGCAACCACACGGAAAGGAAGGATTGCCGGCATGAACATGGAAACCGAAGAAAAAAGCACAAGAGGAAACACGGATGTTTTGCACCCGCTCATCATTGGCCTGGGCGCGTCTGCCGGCGGGCTGGAGGCACTGCAGCAGTTTTTCAGCCATATGCCAAACAACAGCGGGCTGAGCTTTGTGGTGATCCAGCACCTTTCCCCTGACTACAAGAGCCTTATGGCCGATATCCTCGCCAAGTATACCGGCATGGCCGTGACGCAGGCGGAAAACGGCATGGAGGTGGAACCTGACACCGTCTATCTCATCCCGCCCAAAAAATTCATGACGGTGAAGGACGGTGCGCTCCGCCTCTCGGACTATGCCCCGGGCACGCTCAACCACCCCATCGACGTGTTCTTCGCCTCGCTCGCCGAGGAGAAGCACGAGCATGCCATTGTGGTCGTCCTCTCCGGCACGGGGTCAGACGGCACGAACGGCATCAAGGCTGTGAAGGAGCGCGGCGGGCTTGTCATCGCGCAGGAGCCGGAGACAGCCAAATTTGACGGCATGCCCAGGAGCGTGATCCAGACGGGCCTGGCGGATTTCGTGCTCTCTCCCGAGGAGATTGCAGATGAAATTCTGAATTTCTCCGCCACGCCGGTGCTGCTGCGCACGGCGCCGGGCAGCGTTTCCTCCGATGGAGACATGATCTTTTCCGAGGAAGAGACGCTCTCCCACATCTATACCATCCTGAAAAACGCGAGCGGCATCGATTTCACCTATTACAAGCGGTCCACCATCCTGCGCCGCATTGAAAGGCGCATGCTCGTCACGCACAGCGCCAGCCTCACGGAGTTTGCACGCCTGCTGGGCGACAACAACGAGGAGGTCAACATCCTCGTCAAGGAGATCCTCATCGGCGTCACGAACTTCTTCCGCGATCCCGCGTTCTTTGAAAAGCTCAAATATAACGCCATTTACAAAATTGTGGAGCGCGCCAGGGAAAACGAGCCGATCCGCGTCTGGAGCGCCGGCTGCTCCACCGGTGAGGAGGCCTATTCCATCGCCATCCTGTTTCAGGAGGTCATGGAGGAGCTGCAGGTGCGGCGCGACGTCAAAATCTTTGCCACGGATGTGGACCGGCGCGCCATTGAGCAGGCGGGGAAGGGCGTGTTCTCCGAAAACATCATCGACGACGTGACGCCGGACCGCCTTGCGAAGTTTTTCATCAAGCAGAACGATCAGTATGTCATCTCCAAAGAGATCCGCCGCATGATCGTGTTTGCCACGCACAACATGTTTTCCGATCCGCCGTTCGGCAAGCTCGATCTCATCAGCTGCCGCAATGTGATGATCTATTTCCAGCCGGTGCTGCGGCGCGGCCTTTTCGCCATCTTCCACTCCGCGCTGAAAAACAACGGCTTCCTGTTCCTTGGCAAGTGTGAAACGGCCGGCGAGTACGTGAACCTCTTCAAGCCCGTGTGCAGCGCCGAAAAGATTTACACGCACAAGGGTGAGGGCAAGGTGGAGGATCTCACGCCGCCCACGTTCAACATTCCGAACATCCAGGCGCTCTCGCTCAAGCGGCTCGGCAATCTCAGCGCGCAGCCCGGCCCCACGGCAGACGAGGAAAATGTGTATTCCCACTATCTCGAAACCCTCCTGCCGCCCTCCGTCGTCATCAACGGCGAGGATACGGTGCTGCACCTGTTCGGTGGCTATGCCGATTACATGACGCTGGCGCCCGGCAAAGCGACGCTCGACTTTTTCAGCATGCTGAATAAGGATCTCTCGCTTGTGGCGGCCACAGCGCTTAGCCGCTGCCGTGCCGAAAAGACGGCTGTCACCTATACGGACATCGCGGTGGACTGCCCTTCCGGCCGGAAGGTGATCGATCTGCTTGTGCAGCCGATCCCTGCTGCTCCCGGCGATGAGGAACTCATCGCCGTGCTCTTCCTCGAGCACCGCCGCCCGGACACGGGCGGCGTGGTGGAAAAGTTTGAGATCGACGCCACGGCGGCCCGCCGCATCGCCGATCTGGAGCGTGAGTTTCAGGAATCGCAGAATGACCTGCGCGCTACCATCCAGCGATTGGAGACGGTGAACGGCGAGCTGCAGGCCGCCAATGAGGAACTGCTCACCGCAAACGAGGAGCTGCAGAGCTCCACGGAGGAGCTGCAGTCCGTCAACGAGGAGCTCTACACCGTGAACACGGAGCACCAGCTCAAGCTCGACGAGCTCACCATGATGACAAACGACCTCTCGAATTTCCTCTCCTCCACGATGATCGGTATCCTGTTTGTGGACAGCAACCTCAACATCCGAAAGTTCACGGAATACGTCGGCCGCGAATTCCAGCTCATGGATCACGACATCGGCCGCCCGATCCAGATCTTTGCCCACAGTTTCCCGGATGAGGACATCGAGGCGGACGCCAAGACGGTGCTCAAGGATCTCGTCTCCATCGACCGCGAAGTGACCGCCATGAACGGCCGCTGCTATACGCTCCGCATTGCGCCCTACCGCACCACGGAGAACAGCATCCGCGGCCTCGTCATCACCATCATCGACAGCCTCGGCGAAGGCGGCAAGCATGTGCAGGCCGCATCCCAGCCGTAAACCATCACAGCGGGGCGGGCTTTCCCACACGGAAAGCCCGCCCCGCTTTTTTTGTTTCCCCATCGTGAAAATTTGGAGTGAAAAGCAGTTTCTTTTTTGTTTCCTTTCGTCCTGTTTTGTGGTAAAGTAAAAAACTGAGGAGATCCCGCCTGCGCCGGCACAGGGCCGGCACCGGGGGACCACGGGAGGATGAGTTGTATGCTGAAAGGAAGATCTGCCCTCGCAGGGGCAGGCGGCAGCGCGCCCGCCTCGCGCAACGCGCACCTTTTTTACGCGGAGGGAGCGGCGTTCACGCTGCTGTCCGCCCTTTCCATGAGCCTGACGAACCTGTTTCTCACGCGGCTGCACGCGAGCGATTATGAGATCAGCACCTACACGATGCTCACGCAGCTCGTGGGCATGGTGTTCCTCATTCCGCTCGCGCTCTTTGCCGGGCGGCTGCGCAACAAGCGCGGCGTGCTGTGCGGCGTGCTCTTCTTCATTGCCGCCTGCTTTGCCGCGGCCTCGTGCGCGCCCTTTCTCGGGAGCAGCGCCGTGGCCGTGCTGGTGCCGCTCGCTGCGCTCGGCTCCGGCAGCCTTGCGCTCTACACCTCCGTGTGGCAGGCATATTTCGCGGATGTGATTGAGCCGGACGCCTTTAACGTGACGTATGCCCGGCGCAACCGCGTCACCTTCATCGTGAACCTGGCGGCCAACCTGGGGGCCGGCGCGCTGCTGAGCGCCATCGCCCTCGATGCCGGGAAGGTGCGCATGCACCAGATCCTTTACGGCGTCGCCGTCTGCTGCGCGCTGGCGGAGATCGGTGTGCTGCTGCGCATCCGCGGCGGGGACGGCGCACGGCAGGAGGGGAAGCTCCTGCCGGAACTCAGGCGCTCGCTGCGGGAACTGCTGCAGAGCCGCAGCTTTCTCGGCTTCCTCGGCGCGGTAGGGCTGCTCTATCTCACCTGGAAGCTCGACGGCACGATCTTTTACCTTGCGCAGGTGCAGTATGTGGGGCTGAGCGAGTTCTGGCTCAGCGTCTCCACGGCCGGCAATGCCATGGGCCAGATCCTCACGGTGGGCCTGTGGGCGAAGCTCAACGAGAAAATGGGCTTCCGCTTCGGCCTTATCTTCGGCGCGCTGGGCCTTATGCTCTCGCCCGCGTGCATCATCCTGCCGTTTGCCGCGCATGGCGGCGCGCGCATGGCGCTGCACATCGTGCTCCGCTTCTTCACGGATCTGGCCTTCACCACGATCCAGCTCAATGTCCTGCAGGATCTCCTCCACGCCGTGGAGGAGAAAAACCGCACAATGGCCATCGCCGTCTATACGACGGTTATCTCGCTGCTCAGCGCCTTCATGCCGGTGGCCGGTGTGGCCCTTTACACGGCGCTCGGCGCCTCCGAGCAGGGCATGGCCCGGACCTTCGCCTTCATCGGCGCGGTGCGCGCCGTCACGCTGGCGGTGTTCATCGCGCGGTGGCTGCGCGGCCGCCGCCGGGCGCACGCGGCGTGATTTCGCCGCCTTCGGTGAAAAATGCGGAAAACGGATTTACATGAAACCAAAACTTGTCTATAATAGAAACATATTAAGAAATACCGCTCCGCGCAGAGGGGGCGGAAGGAGGAACATCATGGAACTGTATCTTTCCGGTAAAAAAGGCGTCCCGATTCAGAAGGGCATGGTTGGCCTCTTCTTTGAGGACATCAACTATGCGGCAGACGGCGGCCTTTATGCCGAGATGATCGAAAACCGTTCGTTTGAGTTTGTGGACTGCTACGGCACCGTGGGCGATTACTACACGAAGCCCGACCCCGGCTACGGCTGGAGCGCCACGCAGGAGCACGGCACGGGCCGCATGGAGTACGTGTCCGGCAGCCCGCTGGACCGCGTGAACCCGCATTACCTGCGCTTTACGGCCGATCACGCCGGCCAGGGCTTTGCCAACAAGGCGTATGACGGCGTGACGCTCAAAAAGGGCGAGTCGTATCACGCGGTGTTCTATGCCCGCTGTGCCCGTTACCAGGGCGACCTGCGCGTGGCTGTCGTGAAGGATCGCCGGGAGATCGCCGCGGCAGACGTCGCCTGCGTCCATGCCCCGGAGGGGACGTGGCAGAAGTGGGTGCGCTATGAGGCGGCGCTCACCGCGCAGGAAGATGTGCGCGGCGCGCAGTTCACAATCTCCCTCACCGAGCCCGGCGCGGTGGAGTTCGACTTCATCTCCCTCATGCCGGCGGACGCCGTGGAGGGCGTGTTCCGCAAGGATCTGTTCGAGCTGCTCAAGGGCCTCAAGCCCGGCTTCCTGCGCTTCCCCGGCGGCTGCATCATCGAGGGCAACACGCTCGAGAACCGCTACCGCTGGAAGGAGAGCGTCGGCCGCCCGGAGCACCGCCGCAGCAACTTCAATCGCTGGGCCGTGCATGAGACGAACCCCGAAAACGGCTTCCACACCTGCTATTCCCACTACAACCAGACGCTCGGCCTCGGCTATTACGAGTATTTCCTGCTCTGCGAGAAGATCGGCGCAAAGCCGCTGCCTGTGCTGAGCGTCGGCCTGGCCTGCCAGTACCAGTCCTATGAGCTCGTGGAGATGGACGATCCGGCCTTCCAGGAGTTCATCCAGGACGCGCTCGATCTCGTGGAATTCGCCAATGGCGCCGCCGACACGAAGTGGGGCGCGCTGCGCGCCGAGATGGGCCATCCCGAGCCGTTCGGCCTCACCATGCTCGGCATCGGCAACGAGCAGTGGCAGACGGAGAAGGTCGATTTCTTTGCGCGCTACCAGGCGTTCGAGCAGGCGATCCATGCGAAGTATCCGGACATCCGGCTCATCGGCTCCGCCGGCCCGGACATCACCTCCGAGCGGTATGAGATGGCCTGGAAGTTCTATCACGAGAACGCCCCGAAGAAGGAGAACTTCGTCTACGCCGTGGACGAGCACTACTATGTGAAGCCGGAATGGTTCTATGATCACACCGATTTCTATGACGAGTATCCGCGCGACGTCAAGGTCTTCTCCGGCGAGTATGCGGCCCATCCGTTCAACGGCATGAACCGGCCGGACGCCAACACCCTGGGCGGCGCGCTGGCGGAAGCCGCTTTCCTGACCGGCGTGGAGCGCAACGCGGATGTCGTCGTGCTGGCCTCCTATGCGCCGCTGTTCGCCCGCGTGGGCTATGCCCAGTGGTCGCCCGACATGATCTGGTTTGACGACAGCCGCGCTTACGGCACGCCCAGCTACTATGTGCAGAAGCTGTACGGCGAAAACCTCGGCACCGTCACCCTCGCGCTCGACGGCCAGGAGAAGGCGCTGCGCGAGCAGGAGGTCTATGTGGACGCCACGCTCGACGAGACATCCGGCGAGATCATCGTGAAGGCCGTGAACCACAACGCGCAGGAGAAGGAGCTCGCGCTCACCTTCGGCGAAGGCCGCGCTCCCGCCTCCGTGAAGCTGTACACCCTCTCCGGCGAGGAATCCGATTACAACTGCATCACCGATCCGGACCGCGTCGTGCTCCAGGAGAAGGAGCTGCCCTTTGCCGGTTCGCTCACGCTGCCGGCCAACAGCTTCGTGGTGGCGCGCTTCGCCTGATCGGCGGGCCGCCCTACCCGTTTTCCCGGAACAGCCGCCCGTAAACACAGCGGGGCGGGAAAGTGCACGCGCGCTTTCCCGCCCCTTTTGTATGTCCCGCCTATGCCGGGAATTACACGTTCCTTTCCTTTGCCAGCAGGTCGCGGATCTCCGTCAGGAGCTGCACGTCCGCCGGAACGGGGGAGACGGCCTCCTCGGCTTTTGCCTCGGCCTTCTCCTCCGCCTCCCTGCGGCGCAGGAAGCGGTTCACGCCCTTGAGCAGCAGGAACAGTGTGAGCGCCGTGATTAGGAAAGTGATCACGGCCTGGATGAACCTGCCGTAGGCCACGGTGGCGCCGCCCACCGTGAACGAGAGGGCGGCGAAGTCAATCTGCCCGAGGATCAGGCCGAGCAGCGGCGTGATGATGTCCTGGTTCAGGGAAGTGACGATGGCCGTGAATGCGGATCCCACGATCAGGCCGACGGCCATGCTCAGCACATTGCCTCTGGCAATGAACTCCTTGAATTCGTTCCAAAATGCTTTCATATCTGTTCCTCCAGTTCCCGGCCGGTTGACCGGCCGTTCGTTCAACAACAGTATACGGTTCGACAGGAAAAATGTAAAGCCCAAAACCACCGCGGCACGCTTCCGCAGCCGCTGTGTGTTCATAAAGAAAGGAAAAGGGGAGAAAAATATGGGGAAGGAAACGATCCGCGGCAGCGGGACGGAGGCGGCGCCCTCCTTCGCGCTGCGCGCCGTGCACCATGTGGCCATCATCGTGTCGGATTATGAAAAGTCGAAGGATTTTTATGTCAATAAACTCGGCTTTGGCGTGGTGCGGGAGCTTTACCGGCCGGAACGGCAGGATTGGAAGCTTGACCTGCGCGTGGGCGAGGGGCCGGACGCCGTGGAGCTTGAGATCTTCGGCGAACAGAACCCGCCCAAGCGCGTCAACCGGCCGGAGGCGTGCGGCCTGCGCCACCTGGCGTTCCGCGTGGAGGACGCGCGGGCGGCCGCCGAAGAGCTGGAGCGGCGCGGCATTCCCTGTGAGCCCGTGCGGCTTGACCCGTGCACCGGCACCTACGCGACGTTTTTCTTTGATCCGGACGGCCTGCCGCTGGAGCTGCACGAATGAGGCGCAGGGGCGTGAAGGGAGGCAAAACGCATGGCGGTGAAAAAGGAGAAGCTGCTGGCGCTGGCGCGCCAGGTGATCGCGATCCTGGCGGCGGATCGGATCACGGTGTATGCCGCACAGTCATCGTTTTTCTGCATCATCTCCGCCGTGCCGTTCCTCTCGCTCCTCCTCTCCCTGGCGGGGCTTTTAATCCCGGCCAACCTGAACGGCCCGCTCGAGCCGTTCCCTCTTCCGGATCAAATGCGGGCGTTCGCCGAAATTGTCCTGCGGGACATCAAGTCGGCCCGCAGCGTGCCGCTGCTCTCCGCCTCCGCCGTCGCCGCGCTGTGGACGGCCTCGAAGGGGACGTCGGCCGTGCACGCCGGGCTGAAAACCGTTTACCGTGCGCAATCCCGCCACGGCTTTGTGATGCGCCGCCTCAGCTCGCTGCTCAATACGCTCCTGTTCCTCGCGCTGCTGCTTGCGCTCATCCTGGCGCTGCTCTTCGGCAACATCCTGGCGGGCTGGCTGCCCTTCCCGCGCGTGAAGGAGCTGCTGCTCTCGCTGCGGTATCCGGCGGCATTCGTGTGCATGTGCGGCCTGTTCTGCATCGTGTATGCCCGCGTTGCCAGGCGGAGCAGCTTCATGCCGCCGCATCTGCGGTGCCATCTGCCCGGCGCGGTGTTCTCCGCCGTGGGGTGGGTGCTGTTCTCCTTCTTTTATTCCCTCTACGTCACCTATTTCCCGAACGCCGCTTCGCTTTACGGCAGCCTGGCGGCCGTGTGCCTGCTCATGCTCTGGGTGTATTTCTGCCTGCTTATCCTGCTGCTCGGCGCGGAGCTGAACAAGCTCTGGGCTCTTTTCCGCTGGCATCTTTCCTTTTCCGGGGAAGTATGATAGAATACTCTGCGGACCAACTGCGGTGCATCAATCGGAAATGAGGGAAGAAAAGGTATGAATCTGAGGGCAATCGGAAAAAGCGTGAGGGAGCACCCCCTCATGCAGGTGCTGGCGAACAATGGCGGAAACCCGCGCACGCTCGTGCTGATCGAGCCGCTGTGGGGCATCCCCTACAATCTCATCTCGCCGTTCGCCACGCTGTACATGTATGCGCAGGGGATCACGGACGTGCAGATCGGCCTCATCCTCTCCGTCACCATGGTGGTGCAGGTGTTTTTCTCGTTCTTTGCCGGCATTCTGGCAGATAAGCTCGGCCGGAAGTTCACCACCATGATGGGCGATTTCTTCGGCTGGGCGCTGGCCTGCCTCGTGTGGGCCGCCTCGCACAATTTCTGGCTGTTCCTGACCGCGGCCATCCTCAACTGCTTCGAGCAGATCAACCAGACGGCTTGGTACTGCCTGCTCATCGAGGACGCGGACCAGAAAGATCTCGTGGGCCTTTACACCTGGATCAACATCGGCGGGCTGGTAGCCATCTTTTTCGCGCCGCTTTCCGGCCTGTTCATCAATTCCTATTCCGTGGTGCCGGTCATCCGCGTGCTGTATGTAGTCTTTTCCCTCACGATGCTGCTTAAGACGTTCATCACCTTCCGTTTCTGCCGCGAAACACGCCAGGGGCAGATCCGGCGTGCGGAGACGAAGAACGTGTCCGCCCTGCACATGCTCGGGGAATACCGCCAGCTCATCCCGCGCATGCTGCACAACCGTGCCATGATGAAGGCGGTGGCCGTTTCCGTCATCCTGTATATCACCAACATGATCAGCACGAATTTCTTCAGCCTGTACGTCACGCAGCGGCTCGGCCTTTCGGAAAATTACCTCGCGCTGTTCCCCATCCTGAACGCCGCCGTCATGCTGCTCCTGATGATCGGCCTGCAGCGCCGCCTTGCCAGGCTGAAATTCCGCGTGCCCATGTGGGTGGGCCTGGTCGTCTATGCCGCGGCGGCCCTCTTGCTCATCCTCACGCCGGAGGGGAATCTGCCGCTCGTCGTGCTCTATGTGTTTGCCGGCGCGGTGGCAGCGGCGCTCGTCAACCCGCGCAAAGATGCGCTTGTGCAGCTCAACATCAACCCGCAGGAGCGCGCCCGGATCAACGCGCTCGTCATGGCGTCCACCATCGCGTGCTCCTCGCCCTTCGGCTATTTTGCGGGCTGGCTTTCGAGCGTGGATCGCCGCCTGCCGTTTGCCTTTGCCTTCCTGCTTTTCGCCCTTGCCATGGGGATCCTGAGCCGCATCCAGGAGCCGCGGCTCGCGGAGGGCGGGGAGGAAGCGTAACCCGCCCTGACGCAGATCACAAAACGCCCGCACCGGGCCGGAACGGTTTCGTTCCGCCGGTGCGGGCGTTCTTCGTTTTTCTTTGGCGCGAAAGGCTCACCACTGCGTGAGCTCGAGGTACAGATCCTTATATTGGCGGGCGGAGTTTTCCCACGAAACATCCTTCGCCATGTCGCGCTGCACCACCTCGTCCCAGTGGTAGCGGTTCATGAAATACTCCGTCTTGGCGCGGTTGATCGCGTCGAGCAGCAGGCCGGCGTCATAGCGGTCGAACGTGAAGCCGTTGCCGTCGCCGGTGAAGGTGTTGTAGGGCTCCACGGTGTCCTTCAGGCCGCCCGTCTCGCGCACGATCGGCAGCGTGCCGTAGTGCATGGCGTTGAGCTGTGTGAGACCGCAGGGCTCGAAGCGGGAGGGCACGAGCAGCGCGTCCGCGCCCGCGTAAATGCGGTGCGCCCGCGATTCGTCATACTGAATGCACGCGCTGAACGAGCCGTGGAACGCGTACTCGTCATAGCGGAACGCGTCCTCATACTGCTTGTCGCCGGTGCCGAGCACGACGATCTGCGTGTTGCCGTCGAGCACCTGGGGCACGATCGCGTTCACGAGGTCGAGGCCCTTCTGGTTGGTCAGGCGGGAGATGAGGCCGATCACAAATTTGCTCTCGTCCTCCTCCAGGCCGAGCTCCTTCTGCAGGGCGAGCTTGTTTTCCATCTTGTGTTCCAGCACGTTGCTGAGGCCGTAGTTCACGGCGAGCGCCGGGTCCGTCTCCGGGTTCCACATGGCGGTGTCGATGCCGTTCACAATGCCCCTGAGCTTGCTGCTGTGGTAGCGCAGGTGCTTGTCGAGGTGCTCGCCATATTCCGGCGTCTGGATCTCCTGCGCATACGTGCCGCTCACGGTGGTGATGCGGTCCGCATAGGCGAGGCCGCCCTTGAGCATGTTCGCGTCCTCATAGCCCTGCTTGAGCGCGCCCATGTTGAACACGGAATCCGGCAGGCCGGACCAGTAACGGATGGTGGGGATGTTGTAAATGCCCTGAAAGCGCAGGTTGTGGATGGTGAGGATCGAGCGCGCGCGGCCCACGGGGGTGTTCTGGAACAGCGTGCGCAGATAAACCGGCACCAGCGCCGCCTGCCAGTCGTGGCAGTGCACGATGTCCGGGATCCATCCCATGAAATTCAGCGCCGAGAGCGCCGCCTTGCTGAAGAAGCAGTATTTCGGGATGTCATCCACGAGGCTGATGTATGGGTTCCCGGCGGAGAAGAACTCCTGGTTGTCGATGAAGTCATAGACAACGCCGTCCTGGATGTATTCCATGATCCCCACGTAATAATTGCGGCCCGTGCGGCCGAGATCCATGTAAAACTCGCCGCGGTAGATTATCTTGTCCTGGTATTCCTTCGGAATGCAGGCGTAGCGGGGCAGAATCACGCGCACGTCGCAGTTGAGGCGCACCAGTGCGCGCGGCAGGGCATACATCACGTCGCCGAGGCCGCCCGTTTTCACAAAGGGATAGCACTCCGAGCCGATGAACGCCACGCTTCTGCGCGGCAGGCCGGACATTTCCCCGGCGGGCGCAGGTTCGGGAACAGCGGGCGTACCGTCCATCGCGGGGGGCGCCTCCTTTTCCTCAGCCGGAGCAGAGGTTTTCCGTGCGGCTGGTTTCTTTTTTGAAGTGTTCGTTTTTTTCCGTGCCATAGCAAACCTTCCTTTCCTCTCGCGTCTTGGGAAAGCGCCCCCGCGTCACGGCGGCGGGCGCGGGCGCATGTTTCAGGCATTTTCTGTGCCGTGTCCTCCCTGAAATTCTCAATTCACGCATTTATTATAGCAAATCCCGCGCCCTGAAACAAGAAAACTGTGCAGATTTTTTTGATATTATCTTTTGTTTTCTGGTCATTCCGGGGAAGATATCAGCTTTTCCCTTTTTGCCAGTCACGCGGGCTTTTGCCGAAGTGCTGCCGGAAGGCTTTGTAAAAATAGGTGCTAGTGCGGTAGCCCGCCAGTTCCGAGATCCGCTCCAGAGGCAGATCCGGCTTTTCCCGCATCAGGCGGCATGCTTCCTGCAAACGAACCGTGTGCAGGAAATGGAGGAAGGAATCCCCTGTCTTTTTCTTGAACAGATAGCTCAGGTAGCTCGGGTGAAGCGACACGTATTCGGCCACGGAGTCGAGCGAAAGGTCCTCGCTGTAGTGGCGGCGGATGTAATCGGCTGCACGGTCAATTTTGTCCGTGTTATCCTTCCGCTGTTCCTTTTCCTGAATTTCAGGAATTTCCCTGCCGAAACGGCGCACCAGGGCGCGGTAAAGGCCCTGCGCCGATGCCAAGCCCCTTCAGGCGGGCGGGAAAGAAGGCCATGGCTGCCGTCACAATGAGGCAGATGGCGTCTAAGGAGATTTTGTTTTGATTTTTTCGGTTAGGAGGGCTTCGCGATCTGCGAAAGTTTCCGCGGGAAGAGATCGGTCGGCGCAATGGGAAGCTTGCAGCGGTTGGAGCATGCGAAGCCCAGGCGGATCCGCCTGGGCTTTCTGCGCGTGCCGGGTACCCGCTTCATTCCGGAGCCGGCCGGCCGCTTTTCAGCCTTTGCAGGATCGCTTCATCCGCCGGGCAAAACTCGTAGGCGCCAATCTCCTCCGCCGTGATCCAGCGGATGTCGTTGTGTTCCAGCTTCCGGGGGACGCCCTCCCGGATGGATGCGTGAAAGAGCGTCAGATGCACTGTTACATCCGGGTACGTGTGGGTGACCTCCATGAAAACGCTCCCCACGTCGATCGCAATGTCCAGCTCCTCCCGGCATTCCCGGCGGAGCGCCTGCTCCTTCGTCTCCCCCGGCTCCACCTTGCCGCCGACGAACTCCCACAAGAGCCCCCTGGCCTTGTGGGCCGGGCGCTGGCAGATCAGGAATTTGTTTTTCTCCCAAATCAGGGCCGCCACGACTTCCGTCATCTTTTCACCCTGTTTCTGCATGAATTGCTCTCAGTATACACGCCTTTTTTCCGTCCGGCAAGCTCTTTTTGGCATCTCGCCCCGTCCTGCAGCCTTTTCCTTTGCCGGGGGGCGCGCGGGCTTAGCGGACGCTTTGCTTGCGATCCGCTTCCCGGCGCGGTAGAATGGAGAAAAACAGGCGGCAATGCCGCAGAAAACAGGAGGCATCCGGCATGGTTCATTTTTTGGCAGGCGGAAAAACCGTGGACGTCTTCCCGGGCTGCGAACCGGGAGCGCCGCTGATCTGCCTCAACACCTTCTCCGGTGAAGGGCAGAAGGTGTTCGAAGCGGCGCAGGCGGCCGGCTGCCCGCCGTTTTCGCTGGCGGCCGTGAGCGATCTGGACTGGAACCGCGATATGGTCCCGTGGGACAGCCCGCCCGCCTTCCCGCATGGCGACCCCTGCATCGGCGGGGCGGATGAATACCTGCGGCTCCTGGCGGAGGAGATCCTTCCGGCTGTCGGGCAGTATCTCGCCGGCACGCCGCGCTGGCGCGGGATCGCCGGGTATTCCTTGGCGGGTCTGTTCGCCCTGTATGCCCTTTACCGCACGGATCTTTTTTCGCGCGCGGCCAGCGTGTCCGGCTCCCTCTGGTTCCCCGGCATGAAGGAGTACGTGTTTTCCCATGAGAGCAGGCGGCGGCCGGACTGCCTCTATTTTTCTCTCGGCGACAAGGAGAGCAAAACCAGGAACCCGGTGCTCAGAAGCGTCCGGCAGGACACGGAGGAGATCCACGCCTTCTTCCGGGAAAAGGGGATCGACACCGTCTTTCAGCTCAACCCGGGCAATCATTTCACTCAGGCGGCGGAGCGCACGGCGGCGGGCCTTTGCTGGCTTCTCAGCCGGTGAGGCCGCTGCCGCACCCTCACATTTTCGCACGGTTCCTCTTTGCCCGGAGCGGCAAGGCGTCAAAATCGTACAATTTTTTTCTTTTTACGAAAAAACTGCCGTTTGCAGGCTGTTTGTCTGTGAACGGAAGTTTTGACAGCCTTTTCTCGCATTGTGGAAAAGAATGCTGTATAATGGTGGGGAGGATAAAATGCTGGCAAAGAACGCGGAAAAAAGAGGACAGTTCAAATTTGTAAGGCTGGAATATATGTTTCCGCAGGATCGCTTGCTGCGGCGGAGTATGTGTTCCGCCGGGGGGATGAAAGCCGCGGCAGAGGAAGGATGTCTGGACACAGAAGCGATTTTTGTGGACGGAACGCCATCTGTTGAAAATATATTGAGATATATCCCATAAAAAGAGAGTCTCATGTTCGCTTTTTTGCACGATTTTTGGCGTTACAAGCGAAAGATCCTTTTTATTATAAAATACAAATGATACACTGATAATAGATCGAAAATTGCAGAACGGCAAGCAAAGGGATGGCGGTCTATGAAGCTGTTTGAAAAAATTCCCGCAAGTTTCTTTTCCGTCTTGGCCTCTCCGAACCGGGAACTATATTGGACGGCGTTGGTCACGCTGCAGCATCTGTTGGAATATGATCTGAATATTCCGGTAGAGGATTATTGTATCGCACTGAGTGATAAACTATCTGATATGGAGCTGGCGGCGGAAGATACCCTGGACGAGGAAGAACAGCAATTAATCCGGCAGCCCAACGGGAAGGTTCGGTGGATTATCCATCGACTCAAACGCGCCGGGTGGCTGGATACCGAATATCGTGACGGCACATTTGAGGAGGTCATTGCGCCGCGGGACTATGCCGATCAGGTGATTCGCCTTTTGTTGGAGTTGGAGCAATCCGAAACAAAAGAATATAATTCCCTGGTGTTTTCCACTTACAGCGGGTTGAAGCAGGCTTACGAAGAAAAATCCGACCATATGTATGAAGCCCTGCTGACAGCCCGAAGGAATACGGCAGAACTCTTGCAGGATTTGAAAAGCCTTTACCATAATATCCGATACTATCATCAAATTATTGGGCAGGCAGCGGATGTCAACCAACTGCTGCATGATTACTATGACGAATATAAGGGAATGCTGGACAGAATCTATCATCCCATCAAGACGATGGATTCTCTGCCTCATTACCGGCAGCCCATTTTGGACATCCTCAATGCGCTGCTGGTGGATGATGAGATCATGGAGCGTGCTGTGGGTCGGATGGTGCAGCTCCATCCAGATGAGGATCCCGCACAGGCCCGCCATACGCTGGATTGCTATGTTCAGGAACTGCTGAACAGTTATTCCAATGTGGAAGATATTTTACGGCAAATCGATCGAAAACATCGGGCCTACACACGGGAATCGGTGGACAGTATCAAATACCGGATGTCGGCCGACCACAGCATTGCAGGCAAACTGACGGAACTGTTGCGGGCCTTGTCCGAAGCAGCGGCCGGGACACAATGGGAAGCGATGATGGATTGGATGCAAAAGGGAATCCAGTGTGAAAATCAAGCCTTTGCCGATGGAGGTTCCCTGTGGCATCCCACCGTGCGCAGCCGGAGAAACGGCGCCCCGGACCGGATTGTGCAGGATCCCTCCCCGGAAGAAGAACGGGAATTGCTGCAAACCTTCCGGGCAGACCGGAGCCGTCAGCACTCCATTGCCCGGGCGTGGCAATATCTTGCACGCATGTTGGACGACAGGGAGATGGTAACCAGCGAGGAACTGACGCTGGATAAGGACGACCAGTTTATCTGGCTCCTGCTGGCTGCCGTGCGCTCTACCGATCTCAACGCACCGTTTTCCGTGGAATTTTTACCGGGAGAGATCGAGAACAACGGTTATCGGATTCCGCGTATGCGCATCAGCCGGAAAAGGGCGTTAAACCCGACGGAAGGAGAGGACCTTTGATGTGGATGGAAGAATATGAAGCCTTGAATGCAACGGAAAAATCGGAGTTTCGCCGCCTTGCCAATGCGCTTCTCTCCCGCACCTATTTACTGCGCAATGTCTATGATGACCAGAAAAAAATGATGGATTTGAACAGTGATTACCGCACGGCGCGGCGCTTTTTCACCATTTTGCAGGGATACTTTTCCCTTGCCGGATGGGATCTGTACCGGGATGATGAATACGGAGTAATCTATCTTCGCAACCAGCAGGGGAGCAACCGGGCCCGGTTCAGTGCATTCACCACGATGTTTCTGTATATCCTTCGCCTGATTTATGAGGAAAACCGGCAACAGGTGGAATTGCATCATGATGTACGCACCGATACCTTTGCCGTTATTCACAAGATGAACGCCTTTGGGCTGCTGAAAGACGGACGTTCTACAGCCAAGGATCGGCTGGAAGCCCAAAAAACTTTGGCCCGATATCAGGTGATCGCCAAAATTGACGGAGGATGGAAAACGGATGGCAACAAATTGCTGATCTACCCGACTATTCTGTTTTTCCTGCCGAACAGTGAAATTGACGCCATGGCCCGGCAATTGCAGGAGATGCGCAAACAATCTCAGGAAGGGGCAACGAGCGAGGAAGGGGAGGAATCCCTATGAAGCGACTGAAAAGGATGCTGCTGATCAACTGGTACTTTTTTCAGAAAGAGGTCATTGAGTTTGATACCCTGACCTTCCTGACAGGGAAAAACGGCACGGGCAAATCTACCATCATTGATGCCTTACAGCTGGTGCTTTTATCGGATACGAGCGGCAGCTTTTTCAACAAATCGGCCAATGGGAAATCCCGGCGCACGCTGATCGGTTACCTGCAGGGAGAATTGTCTGATGATGAGGCAGGCGGGTTTACCTACCTGCGCAACGACCGCTTTACCAGCTATGTGGTATTGGAATTTTATGATGAAGAAAAAAGCCGGTACTTTACGGCCGGTTGCTGCTTCGATGTGTATTCTGACAATGATACGCCGCATCTTTTCTTTGGCTACTATGGCGCAATGCCGGAAAACTTCTTCATTATAGACGGCCTTCCCTTATCCATTGAAAGATTACGCCGGTGGATTCGCGCCGAACACCCGGAATCTACCCACATGGCAACCGCCACGAATAAGGAGTTCCGGGACTATTTGTATGGTAAACTGGGCGGCTTGCAAACCAAATTTGCGGATCTTTTTAAAAAAGCGGTACCCTTTACCCCGATCTCGGACATCCAGACTTTCATTACTGAATTCGTGTTCGGACATGAACAGCCGGTGGACATCCGTGCCATGCAGGAGACCATCGAAAGCTATACCCAGATGGAGCAGGAAGCTGCCCGGCTGCAGGAACGCCGAAAGCTGTTGGAGGAGATTGCTGACCAGCACGGAGAATACCGGCGGTTGTGCAACCAGATTCGGACCAACCAATACATTGCCGACCGCGCCGACTGCGACCTGGCGGCCCGGGAGACCGAAGCGGCAAAGCAGGCTTTCGCCAGGAAAACGCAGAAGCTGAAACAGGATCGTCTTGCGCTGAAGGAAAAGCAGCAGCAGCGCGAGGAGATCCACACGCAGTACATCCATGTGAAGACAGAGCTGGCATCTTCCGGTTTACAGCAGCACATTGAGGAGCTGGAAAAAGCTCAGGCGGAACTGAAACGGCAGATGGTTACCTGGCAGGCGGCGTATAACAAACGCAACCAGGACTTTTCCCATTTGGCCGCTGGTTGGAAAGAGGTGCTGCGCGGTTGTGACGCGCTGCTTATGGAACAGACCGAGGTATTGGGAGCGCGCACAAAGGTAAGCCTGGAAACCTTTGCACAGCAAAAAACGGCGGCTGTGCAAGCAGTGGCATCCCTGGCCGGCAAAGAACTGGCGTCCATCTCATTGCCGGATGCAGAGGCTGCCGACCGCACCATGCGGGCGCTGGATCGCGGCATTGTGGCGCTGCAAAATAATGTGGAACAGGATCAGCGGGAAGCGGCGTCAGCCGTTGCTGCCCTTGTGGAGGAACAGAAATCCCTGCAGGCCGGACGGCAGCGCTATCCCGAGCATGTCACTGCTTTGCGGCAAGCCCTGGAAGAGCGGCTGGCGGCACAGGCGCAGGACGGTGCATCAGTGCGGATGGTGGCCGAATTGTGGGATGTGCGGGATCAGGCTTGGCGCAATGCCGTGGAAGGCTATCTCAATACCCAGCGCTACAACCTGCTTGTGTCAGAGGAGTCATACCAGACAGCGGCGGCTATTTATAACACCGTCAAAGATACGCTGCATATTCACGGGGTGGCAGTGGTAGACATTGCGGCCATCCGGCGTCTGCATCCCGAACGGCGCCTGGGAAGCCTCGCAGAGGAAATCGTAACGCAGGACGCCGACGCCCGCCTGTATGCTGATTTCCTTTTGGGACGGGTGATGAAATGCGAAAGCCTGGAAGAACACAACCGGCAGGAAATTTCCATCACAAAGGGCTGTATGCTTTACCAGCAAAAGGCGATTCGTCATTTGAATCCCAAAATCTGGGCCCGGCCGCTGTTGGGCCAGGGAGCGCGCTTGCTGCGGCTGCGCCAGATCGAAGAAGAACTGCCGCAGAAGCGCAGGACCAGTGAGCAGTTGTCCGGCTGGGTTGTGGCGGCCAGGAAGATTGCGCGGGTGCAAGGGCTGGGAACTTCGGAGCTGGAAGACTGGGAAGCGGCCCGGCAGGCACTGGCCCGCATTCCGGCGGCACAGAAAGAGTGGGTGGAAAAGCAGACTGAACTGGATGCCATTGACCGGGAACCACTGTTCGCCTTGCAGGAAAAAGAACGAACGTTGTACCGCGAGTCGACGGAATATGACAAGCAGATCGGTGCGCTCAATCGCTCCATCGGGGAGCAGGAGGGGGCATGTCACGTTCTGGAAACGCGGCAAATCCCCCAGGCCCAGGCCAGGCAGGCGCAGCTGCAGAGCAATCTGGAAAAAGATTACCCGGCAGACTGGCGTCAGCAGACGGGGGAGCCGCGATACCAGCAGGAACTCTCCACCCACGCCGCCCTGGAGGACGTCAGCATCAATTTCCGGCGCAGCGCCGCAGCAGCCAAGACTTCTGCGAATAAAGCGTGGAGCAATCTTCGGGATGCCAGAATCGACTATAACCGCCGCTATCAGATGGGGTTGGATGTAGAAAAACAGGACAACGCTGCCTTTGACGCTGTATTGCAGGAAATCCGGGAAAATCGTCTGCCTGCGTACCTGGACAAAATCCGCGACGCCAAGGAAAAGGCGATGGAACAGTTCCAGGAAGAGTTTATTGGCGTATTGCATACCAACATCGGCAATGCGGAACGGGCGATTCGGGAGTTGAACCATGCGCTGCGCACGCCTTTCTCGGAAGATTCCTATGCGTTCCAGGTAAAGCCAAACCCGGAATATCGCCGTTTTTATGATATGCTCACCGATCACATGAACCTGGAGAGCTACACTCTTTTTGCCGAGCAATTCCGGCAGAAGTATGCGGCGGAGATCGAAGAGTTGTTCGGAATCCTGACCGATGCCGGCACCGGCGACATCGACAAGCGTGTGGAAAAATACACGAACTATCGCACCTACCTGCAGTTTGATCTCACAGTGACCACTCCGGATGGCCTGGTGCAGCGGCTTTCCCGCATGATGGAGAAAAAATCCGGCGGCGAGACCCAGACGCCCTTTTACATTGCGGTGCTGGCGTCCTTTGCACAGCTTTACCGCATGGATCGGGATCCCCGCGGCAGTACCATCCGATTGATCGTCTTTGATGAGGCGTTCTCCAAAATGGATGGCGAGCGCATTGCCCAAAGTATGAAGATCCTGCGGGATTTCCATTTCCAGGTGATTCTGTCGGCGCCCCCGGATAAGATCGGGGATATTTCCACCCTGGTGGACCGCAACCTGTGCGTGATGCGCAAAGGGCATACCACCATTGTCCGCGCCTTTGACCCACGGGAGGCCGCGTATGTTGAATCTTGAATCGGCGATGTTGAACGCTCTGCTGGACCGCTACGAGCGCAGCCGTGGCTTTAAGGAAAACCGCAGCCAGCAGCGGCGGATCCAGCTCCGAATGTATGTCGACGGCAAAACCGATTTCCCCGCCTACGATATTGAAGACAGTTCGGCCCGAACGGCCATCAACGAAGCGGCTAAAAAGCTGGCAGAGCAAGGCGTGATCGAGTTGGAATGGATGCACGGGCAGGAGGGGCACATTCTGCGCCGGATCGCGCTGCGCCCGCAGGCGCTGGCGGATGCATACCACCGAGGAGGCCGAAAACCGCTGGCCGATACGGCGGGGCAGCTGGCGCAGAGGCTTCGGCAGGTGCAACAGGCATCTTCGGCGCCGTGGGCCCGCCGGTATTTGCAGGAGGAACTGGACTTTTTGGAAAAGAACCGGCGTCCGCGGGCCGCTTTCCCGGCGGAGGCTGCCGAGCAGAAGGACTGGCTGGCGGTACTGGAAATGCTGGGAACACGGGCGCCGGAACCTCCGCTTCTGGAGCGGGTGTTTTCCCTGCGCTGCCTGGGAAACAGCAAGGCCTTTGAAAAATACCACCGGGCCCGATTGTTGGGTGTGCTGCGCAAAGCCCTTCCGTTAGATACCGAAGAGATGAACGAGGAGGAACTGCTGCGCCAGTCAGGGTTGGAAAAATATCCCGAGTGGTTTTCCTTTTGTGGCGCGGTGCGGTTGACATGGCCGGACGGAAAGGCGCTGGATATTGCTCCCCTGGGGGACGGTGTTCAGATCAGCGCGGTGGATGCCTCACAGGTACAGATTTCCTTTGCACCACAGGTCCGCTGCCTGCTGTTTGTGGAAAATAAGGCTAACTATTTTGATACGATCCGCAAGCATCCTTCCCCTGAGAGGGTCGTGGTTTTTCACGGCGGGTGCTACAGTCCCCAGAGGGGGCGGTTTTTCCAGCAGCTCTGCCGGGCGGCGGGCCCCCAGGTACAGCTTCTCCACTGGGGTGATATCGATTGCGGCGGATTTCAGATGGACAGCCGCCTGCGCCGGGAAATTGATCCCCGTATCCGGCCCTGGCGCATGGATGTGGAACAGTTCCGGGCACATCAGGAGCAGGCAGAGCCTTTCTCCGAAGCGTATGCGGCAAAGCTGGAACCCCTTCTTCAAGACCCCTGGCTGCAGGACAGCCGTGAGGTGATTCAATATATGCTGCGGTATCATCTTCGGCTGGAACAGGAAGCCCTGCTGGAAGGGTGAGCGCGGTTTTCCTGATGCGAGGATCGCTTTTGTGGAAAGGCGACTGCTATAATGAATGAAGATAGGATGCTGTGTAAATAAAGTCGGTTCCTGAGGTATCAACACTTTCAAAAGTGTCTTGCATACAAATACAAAACGGAAAGGGTGGTCTTTTATGAAAATGAATCGTGTATGGAGGGTGCACGCTTCCTAACCCTCCGAATCTTTTTTGGAGGCAGCAAAATGGAAAAATCAATTATCATCCGTGAAGCAGTCACGGAAAACGATGCCGCAGCTTTTTGGAAGCAGCTTCGCCTGTATTCCAAACGGGATAGGTTTCCTGGTTTGAATGACAGAAACGGAAAATCTTTTCCCGGCGATTCGGAATACCGGGCCTGTGTGCAGAACATGGATGACAGCCCGCAGGACAGGTGCTGGTATCTGTTCTTTCAGCAGGGTGGACATGACATTGGCTTTGCCTTGCCGGTCCTTTATCCCTCTAAGGATGGAAAATGTTTTGTCATGGAATTTTGCGTCTATCCGGAATACCGCGGAAACGGGACAGACGAGAGCTGTGCCGGCGCCCTGCTGGAATGGGCACGGAAAAAAGGTGCCCTTTATGTGGAGCTGAGTGTTGGCGGTGAGATGGAGCATGTGTGGGGGAGCCTGGGCTTTCTCAAAAACGGTTTTGATGAGTGGGGAGAGCCGCTGATGATCTTGCCTCCCCAAGCGGAAAAGCCTTTCACCGTGGAAATTTTGAAGAACCCAACAGACTGGCGGCTCTTAAAATTGGAAAACGGATTCAAAAAAGAAATCGGAGAAGAGTTCCTGACAAAAGAAAATCAGAAACAGCTGCAGCGAGCCGTCAAGGAAGGGAAGATTACCTTCTTTATTGCCAAACGCGGTTCCCGTGCTGTCGGCATGTGCAGCGTCGCCAAATGCTATTCGACTTTCTCCTGCTCAGATACGGGCGTCTATGAAGACTTCTATATTGAGCCTGTGTTCAGGGGCAAGGGGATTGCACGGAAATTAGCGCAGGCGGCACAGACATGGTGCAGGCAAAATGGCATAGCAAGCCTGACCGTGTGCTGTGCTCCGTGTGATGAAAAAATGTATCAAGCGCTTGGCTTTGATATTTGTCTGGGAACAACGTTTGCACATATAGATTGAATAACTGACACAAGGGCGGCGGCTTGGAAAACCAGGTCGCCGCCTGTTTCATAAGGCCTTTCTTTCAGGCAAACGGCTCTTATTTAATGGAAAAAATGCATCAACCTGCGGCTGGTGCATTTTTTAGTGGCAAATAACCCTAATTAAGATACAATGGGGTTCCTTTGCGCCCGGGAAGGCAATTGAGTAATGCATAATTTCATCTCGTTTTTGATTGAAGATTACAGCCGGCAGGTCGCCGTACTGTTCCCCCTTGGGCCGTCAGTGAAAGACGTGTCAGCCTGCGGCTGTTGCACTTGAGCTATGAACGAAAAATAAATTATACGGTCAACGCCACATGAGCCTGATAAAAGAAAGGGTAGAGTCTGGAACGCTGTGCTCGTTCTGGCTAAGCCTTCTCACGGTTTCATTCCTGCTGTTTTTTTACGTTTTTCCGGCACATCAGTCATTTCAATGTGAGTTTACACATCAGGGAAAATTTGGTCGCCCACCTTGAAAAAAGTGCCTCCACCCCATCCGACTACTGGCTTGATTTCGTTGATGGGCATCGGCCCTTTGTCTTCCCTGGCTTTTTCTGCAAACTCTTCTTCCACCAATGTATTCCTGATTTTACAAATGTAAATTTCGCTGTCATTAAGCGGGATCGTCTGCTTGACCTCCAGTTCAAAGATCCACGGACTTTTCTCCAAAATCGGGATATCCAGAACGCATCCTTTGGAAATGGCGGCGTCCACTTGCATTTTATTGGGATCATAGCCCGATTTGTTTCCAAAATAGGTGGCAAGAGGAAGAAGCTCCTCCGTGACTAGATTAGCCGAAAAACGGCCTGTGGCGCGGATGCGATCCTTTGTCAGTTTTTCGCCCCCAATACAGGCCATGACGCTTAGTTCTCCGTCCCAGCAAAAGCCAAACCAGCAGAACAGGCCAAAATTTGGGGTTCCATCTTCCTTATAAGTCCCATAGGTATAAAATGTCTGGGGACAGTATGCATTTGTAGGATGTGGCAGTGATACTTTCATGTTGTTTTCCTCCTTCTTAACGCTTCATATTCTTCCAGATTGGCTAGAATCCGGGTCAAATATGTCTCATGTTGTTGTATTTCTTTCTCGGTAAATCCCCTGTAATACACTTCGTTGATCTGCTGCGAGACAGCGTCATATTCTTTACGTAAGCGCTGGGCTTCCGGTGTGATCGAAACCAGAATTTCCCGCCGATTCTCCGGATTCTGCCGCCTTTTTACCATGCCTCCCTGTTCCATCCGGTCTATCATACTAGTCAGTGTGGTTCTGGCCAGCGAGGTACGGTGGGAAATCTGTGAAATCGGTATTTCCCCGCACTCCCATAGTACATACAGGATCTTTCCCTGTGCACCGTTAAATTCCCGGATTCCGTAGTCCTCCAGCATCTGTTCAAAGATTCTGGAGCTGATCTGTTTGATTTGTGACGTTAAAAATCCTCCTTGTGTTTTCATATAATCACTCCTATATAGGATATTACTACATAGAATATATAATGTCAATAAAATTTTAGCATGATCCAACCCCACTTTGTCATCGGGCCATGCTTTTCCTTTATATCGTTGGGACTTGATAAATAAACGATAACCTTAAAAATAAATAATAGCCCACTGCCGTTTAGCTCCCTTGAAAACTGGATCGGCGGTGGGCTGTCGTTCGAATCAGGCAACGACGGATACCTCAAAAGCCCGAATGCCCTTGAAATAAGCATATTCGGGCAAAAAGAAAGCACCGCAACCTTGATACCCATTGTATCAAAATTGCGGTGCTTCTTTGGCGGAAGCGGTGGGATTCAAACCTACGAGCCCTTGCGGGCTACCTGATTTCGAGGTTTCAAAAGATATAAACGAGCTGGAAAAAGCGGACCGAGCGTTTAAGCGGTGAGGACAAAGCGCTGTTCTTCGATTTCTGCAACGCTTACGGGGAACTGATGGGCGAAAGCAGTCTCGATTTTTTCATTGCCGGCTTCCGCCTCGGCGCAAAAATGCTCTTTGCTACCTTTTGCAGCGATGACGCACCGTTTGAAAGTTACCTGAAAGACTAATCTAAAATGAGCCTCCTTCCGGCAGAGCGTGCTATTGGAGGCTTGCTTTGTACCCGATAGGGTATATTAAGACTTTTTATGCATTTATTTATACCTTATCGGGTATAATATTAGGGATGGCAGTTTGACTTTATACCCGTTAGGGTGTAAAATATACATGGGCTTGTGCAAAGGAGGCTATCATACCGTGAATAAGATTGCCAAGTTTATCAAAGAAAACAGGAAAGCCGCCGGACTGACACAGGAGGAATTTGCCGCCCGTAGCGGACTGGGGCTTCGCTTTATCCGGGAACTGGAGCAGGGAAAAGAAACGGTCAGAATGGATAAGGTCAATGCCGCTCTTGCCATGTTCGACATGGAAGCCGTCCCCGGAAGAAAGGATGATAAATAATGGACGCATTCCGAACAGCCTATGTTTATATCCGAAACGTTTTTGCCGGATTGCTTTGCGAAACGGATGAAGGGTATTCCTTCTCTTATGACGAGCGGTATTTAAGCCGGAAGGATGCAAGTCCCGTATCCCTTACTTTGCCGCTTTCTGAAAAAACATATACATCCAAAACGCTGTTCCCGTTCTTTGACGGACTGATCCCAGAAGGGTGGCTGCTCGGCGTTGTAAGCCGGAACTGGAAAATAGACGTCAAAGATAGGTTCGGATTACTGCTGGTGGCTTGCAAGGACGGAATCGGCAATGTCAGCATCAGGGAGGAACGTATATGAATTGTTTATGCTGCGGGAAACCGCTTCGTACCGAAAACACGGATTCCGGCTGGCACAAAAGCTGTATCAAGCGGTTTTTCGGCACAGCCGAGCTCCCCGTGATTGCCATTGATGAAGTCGCATTTGAAGCCCTTGCAACCGAAAGCACCAACAAGGGCTATACTGTTCCCGGCGTTCAGAAAAAATTGTCCTTGCATCTGTTTTCTGAAGGAAACACTCCAAGGCTCACGCTGGTAAATTATCCTACGGGCTATATCCTGAAGCCGCAGGTTCCAGAATTTGAAGCGCTGCCGCAGGCGGAGCAGCTTGTGATGTGCATGGCGGACGCTGCAGGGATCGTCACCGTACCTCATGCGCTCATTATGGGAAAAGACGGACCAGCATATATCACAAAAAGAGTGGACCGTATCTTTACAAAAAACAAAATGCAAATGCTGGCGATGGAGGATTTCTGCCAGCTCGACCTGCGCCTGACGCAGGATAAGTATAAGGGCTCTTATGAGCGCTGCGCAAAAATCATCGAGCGGTACTCCTCCCGCAAGGGGCTCGATATAACCGAGCTCTATCTGCGCTTGGTGTTTTCATTCCTTGTGGGCAACTCGGATATGCATCTGAAAAACTTTTCCCTCATTGAAACGGAAGAAGGAAGCGGAAAATATGTGCTTTCTCCCGCATACGACCTGCTTCCGGTCAATGTCATCATGCCAGAGGACAAAGAGCAATTCGCCCTTGCCATGAACGGCAAAAAGACGCATATCCGCAGGAAGGACTTTCTGGTGTTTTCAGAAGGATGCGGCATGGCACGGAGTTCCGCCGAAAAAATGATCGCAATGCTGGTGTCTAAAAAAGAGAAACTTCTTGCCATGTGTCAAAACTCCCTGCTGCCGGAGTCTTTACAGGAACGCCTTGCAAGCCTGATCCAAGAGCGGGCAAGTGTATTAGAGGGTTAAAACACAGCCCGCAGAGTGAAACTGCAATTTTGAAAATTGTACATTCGTAAAGTGAAATCTCCTTTGGTATAATGGCAGCACCAAAGGAGGTTTTACATTATGGCTAAAACAATATTTGAATAAACGGGCGATACATACACCATGCAGGACGACTATTGCCTGCCCAATCTGACCTTACCACCCGAAGAAAAATGCCCTACTGTGGTACCTCGCCTTCGTTTTTCTTTTGCTTTTTGGTGAGGAAGTCCACCGTGAACGCTTTTTGCAGGAGAGCATCGCCCTTGTACTTCTCATTTTTGAGAATACTCTCCACCGTGCTGGCTTGCCACTTGGCCTTGCCAGCGGGGGTGGGTATCCCTTCTCTGGTGAGAAGAGAAGCGATGGAGCCGGTGGTTTTGCCGGTGAGGAACAAGCTGTAAATCCAGCGGACAGTTTCTGCTTCCTCCGGCACGATTTCTGGCAATCCGTCTGCGCCCTTCCGGTAGCCCAGAAAGTGGCTGTACGGCAGGCTGACCTTCCCATCGGCGAATCGTTTTCTCTGCCCCCATGTGACGTTCTCTGAAATGGAGCGGCTCTCCTCCTGCGCCAGGGAGGACATGATGGTATGGTCGCAGGTGCTTTACGGTATCTCCGCAGGCGACGGCGAAATCGTGACCGTGGCTCTGTCGCAGGTCGGCAATGTAGGCGGTCAGCCCTATTGGTCGTGGTATGGCTTCAACTCTCGTGTGGAATGGTGCGCCTGCTTTGTTTCGTGGTGTGCGAACGAATGCGGCTATATCGAGAACGGGATTATCCCGAAGTTTGCAGGCTGCATACAAGGCTCTGAGTGGTTTAAGGAAAGAGGACAATGGCAGGACGGTAGCTTTACGCCAGAAGCAGGACACATTATCTTCTTCGATTGGGAAGGTGACGGTCTTACAGACCATGTGGGTATTGTAGAGCGTGTGGAAAACGGAACGGTTTATACCGTTGAAGGTAACTCAGGCGATGCTTGCCGACAGAACAGCTACTCTATCGGCAGCAGCGTTATCTACGGCTACGGTATCCCTGCTTATTAAAAATGGGCAAAAGAAAACCAGAGGATTGAACTGCCCCCCATTTGTTAGACAGTATGGTATACTGAATAACAAGTGGGGT
>CAKNKY010000023.1 GCA_930987725.1 uncultured Anaeromassilibacillus sp.
GGGACAAGCAAGGAAATCCCCGTCGCGGCCTGAGCGACAAATGAAAAGAAGTTTGAGAGGCAACAGCCAAACAGGAAAAGGCGAAAGATAAGAGAAAAATGCGCGTGCAAACAACGTAGAACAGGCAAACAGACAGCCAAAACAAGACGGAACTGCGCACACAAAGCGCATGGCGGGCAGGTTCCGGCAGCACGGGTCGGGCAAAAAGAGATAAGCGGCCCGAAGGCCGGGAACAAGGCAGCGGCGCACCGGCAGAAATATCTGGCACACAAGCCGCCGCAACAGCGGCTGGCCGCGCAAGAACGGCCAGCCCGGCACATGGCGCGGCACGCCGGACAAAAAGGACCCCTCCGAACAGGCAAAACTCGCGTTCGCTCTTTTGCCTGCCCGGAGGGGCTTTGTGAACCGGGGCCGCCAAAAAATCGCTTCGCTGTTTTTGGCTGGCACGATTTTTTTAGCTTCGCGCTTTTATTTGCTTCGCATTGCGTGCAGCGCCGCGCGCAGTGCAGAACAAAAGGGGGCACCGCCCCCTTTTATCCCCTGCAAGCTTTTTGAAAAAAGCTTGACCAAAAACTTTACTGTTTAGGCCGGGTAAAAGCTTTGCTTATTTCTCCAGCGAGAAGGAGAGCAGCGCCGCCGTGCCGGGGCCCGCATAGCGGAAATACAGCGGATGCACGCCGTCCGGGATCGAAACCTCCGCGCTGTAATCCGTCCACACATCCGTGTAATCCACCGGGATCTCCGCCAGCACCGGGCCGTTCCACGACGTCATCACCTGGAAGCGGCCGCTGCAGTAGCCGCGCACGCGGATGTGCACGCGGCGTACGCCCTCAAACGCAAAGTATTTGAAGCCGCAGCACGCCGAATCCGTCATGTTCATGATGTAGGCGTCGCACACGTCGCCGTCCGCGCCGTCCTGCATGATGCGCGGGAACCGGCTGTCGAGCCAGAACCCATTTTTGCCCGCGCCGCCGGAGTAGATGTTGTCCGTGGAGCAGAAGAGGTTGCACGCGATGTAGGCCGGGTATTCGCCCTCGCCGCGCAGCGGGCCGCCGTTCAGGCCGCAGGAGGTCATCTCCACCTGCGGGATCGAGCCGTCCGGCAGAATCTCCACGCGCTCCGCCATGCCCTGGCGGCTGAAGTTCGTGCCGTTTGTGTGGCGGTGATAGAAGATGTACCATTCGCCGTTGATCTCCACCAGGCCGCCGTGGTTGTTCGCGCCGTAGTACATCGGCTTTTCCGCCGGCTTGTAGGTGCCGATGTGCAGGTCATTGTTCGCCACCAGCACGCCGCCGTAGGTGAACGGGCCTTCCGGGCTGTCGCTCACGGCGTAGCACAGCTCATACATGACAATGGAGGAGTAGACAAAATAGTATTTGTCGTTCACCTTGCGGATCGACGGCGCTTCGAAGAACTCGTGGCCCTCATAGCCGCTGCCGGCGCTGTAGGGCTCGCTCGGCGCAATCGTGACCGGCGCTTTGCGGATCGTGAGCATGTCGCTGTCCAGCACGGTGAGCATCGCGCCCTTGCGGCTCTTGTCGCCCGGGGCGCAGAAGCCGGTGTAGAGGTAGACCTTGCCGTTCTCCATGAGTACGCCGGGGTCAAACTGCGGCTCGTCGCCCTCGCGCTCGCCCAGCAGCGTGCCGTCCGGGTAACGGACGTAGCCGTAGAACTGGTATTTGCCGGCCGGGGAATCGCACACCGCCACGGATACGCAGGACTTCTTGTCCAGCACATAGTAGAGGTAGTAGCGGCCGTCCTCGCCGCGCACCACGTCGGGCGCATAGAGGCACATGCGGCCGTCCGGGTTGAAGGGATCGTCCGTCTTGCGGAAGATCACGCCCTCGCAGCGCCAGTCGCCGGGGTTGTCCACCGGGGCGGACCAGCACACATAGTCGTTCATGCAGTAGACCTGGCCGTTGTAGCGGTCGTGCGAGCCGTAAACGTAGATGCGGCCGTCAAACACATAGGGCTCGCCGTCCGGGATGTATTCCCAGCTCGGCAGATAGGGGTTAAACGCTTGCTTTTTCATTGCAGAACCTCCTCAGTCAGATGATAAATCGTGATTCGGCAGGGGCGGCTGTTCGCCGTCCATGACGAAGACTTCGAATTCGGATGTGCAGTCCTCGCCGCCGCGCACGGCGGTGAAGGTGCGTGTGGTGTCGTCCCAGCGGAGGGCGGTCACGGTGTAATCGCCGGATTCATAGCCGAAGCCGTCGCCGTCGTCCTCATAGAACAGCGTTTCGCCGCCCGCGCCCGGATAAACGAACACCGGCACGGGGCGCGCCTCGCGCGGCACGGAGCGCGTGAGGCTGCGGGAGGCCGGCAGCGCGGCCCCCGCCTTCACAAACACGGGGATGCGCGAGAGCGGCGCTTCCGCCAGAATCTCGCGACCGCCCTCATACACGCGGTTTGTCCACAGGTCGATCCACCGCCCGCGCGGCAGATACACCGGGCGGCACGGCACGGCGGACCCGTCTTCTTCGGTTTCCGCGGGCAGCTCCGTCTCCGGGGCCGTCACCGGGCAGACGAGCAGGCTCCCGCAGAAGAGGTATTCGTCCGCCGTCTCGCGGGCGCGCACATCCTCCGGGAACTCGAACGCGAGCATCCGCATAAGGCTGCCGCCGTCGCGCCAAGCGAGGCCGGCCGCGCTGTACACGAGCGGCAGCAGGCGGTAACGCAGGCGGCTCACGGACGCCATCGCTTCATACCACGGGCTGCCCGCGCCGCCGAAGGCCCAGGGCTCGCGGCGCGTGTCCGTGCCGTGGGCGCGGAACAACGGCAGGAAGGCGGCATACTGGAACCAGCGCGTGTAGAGTTCGCGGTAGGCCGCGCTTCCGCTGCCCTCCTCAAACTGCCCGTCCCAGAACCAAGGCAGGCCGCGCTTCACGAAGAAGCCGCCGGTGTCGCACGTCCAGTAGGGCAGGCCGGACGCGCAGAAGTTCAGCCCCGCCGCGATCTGGCGGCGGAACGTTTCCCACGACGCGGCCGTGTCGCCGGACCAGAACACCGCGCCGTAACGCTGGGCGCCGGTGTAAGCGCTGCGCGTGAGGATGACGGGGCGGTGCGCGGCGTCGGATGCGCGCTGGCCCTCATAAATGGCCTGCGTGTGGAACAGGCAGTAGGCGTTCGAGAGGCGCAGCGGGATCTGCTTCTGCACCTCCGCCACATACTCGGCATACTGGGCGGCGGGGTCCGGCTTTTCCGTGTGCGCCCATTCCGGCGTGAGCGGCTCGCTCGCGTCGCACCACCAGGCGTCCACGCCGAACCGTTTCAGGCCGCGCTCCGTCTGGTGCCAGTAGAGCTCCCGCGCTTCCGGGAGAAAAGCGTTGTATTGATCGCTGAAAGGCAGCAGCCAGCCGCGCGCGGCGAACGCCTTCGCATCCGGCGAATTGGCGCTCGGGTTCGACCAGACGGACACCATGAGCCGCGCACCGAGCGCGTGCAGCTCGTCCATCATGGCGCGGGGATCCGGGAAGCGGGCGGGGTCGAGCGTTTTCTGGCCCCAGTAGCCGTCCTCCCAGGAATTCCAGTCGAGCACGACGCAGTCGAGGCCGAGCCCCAGGCGGCGGAACGTGCGGGCCGTGTCCACAAGTTCCTGCGCCGATTCATAGCGCTCCTGCGACTGGAAATAGCCGAACACCCACTTCGGCGGCACCGCCGCCCGGCCCGTGAGCGTGCGCACGCCGCGCACGACGCCGTCCATGCCGCCGCCCAGGAGGAAGTACTGGTCCCACTCCTCGTCGGCCTCCAGATACAGGCTGTGGGAGAACGCGTCGTCGCGGAACACGGCCGGGCCGTAGGTGTCGAGCAGAATGCCGTAGCCCAGGCTGGAGACGAGCACCGGCACGGCGATCTTCAGGTTCGCCTGGTGCAGGTATACCGTGTGGCCGCGCAGGTCGAGCAGCCCCTCCTCGTGCTGGCCGAGGCCGTAGAGCGATTCGCCCTCCTGCCAGAGGAAGTGCACGCGGCCGCGGAACAGGCGGCGGTCAAACAGGCGGCCGCCCTCGCGCACGAACGATTTCTCGCCGTCCGGCGTCTGCACGCGTTCCACGCGCGCCGGGGCGTCCGGGTCGGTCACAAAGGCGTCGTAGCCCTCGAGCTCACGCGGCCGGGCCGGGTCCTCGCGCAGCAGGATGTGCCCCTGCGCGTCGGCGTAGGAAACAGTAAACGTTTCGCGATCCACCGTGAGCGCCGCGCACGCGGTGCGCAGCTCCACGATCGAATCCGTCTCCCGCCAGGTCCAGTCCACCGGTTCCGGCTGCCACACCATGCCGGGCGTGTGCCGGCTGCCGAACGATTCCTGCCGCGTGAACCGCACGCGCACAATGCCGGCGCGCACCGGCTGCAGCAGCATGGAGCCGTATTCCGAGCGGAGCAGAAGCCCCTGATCCGTGCGCGCCGCCGCCGTGACGCGCAGGCTGGGGCGGTGCTGTGGGGTCATCATGAAAAACCCTCCCCTTCCCTTCCATCGACACAGGATTGCATTTCGCGCGGCCGCGCCGCCGAAACGCGCGCTTGCCCTTATTATACGGGCGAACGGGGGGCAGATCAAGAGCTAAATGCGAAACGGTTCACTTTTTTGCCCGGCCTCACTGCCTGCGGTAGGCGTTCGGCGTGCGGCCCGTCTCCTGTCGGAAGGCGCGGATAAAGGCCGTGGCATCCGAAAAGCCGCACTTTGCCGCAATCTGCGAGACCGTGAGGTTCGTCTGCAGCAGCAGCTCCTTCGCGCAGGAGATCCGGTTCAGCTGCAGGTATCGTTTCGGCGTGCAGCCCGTCCACGCGCGGAACAGGTGGGTGAGATAGTATTTGCTCACGTAAAAGCGCGCGGCCAGCTCCGAAATCCGCACCGGCTCCGCAAAGCGGCGGTCCAGCTCGCGCTGCACGGCGTTGATCAGCGCCAGCGTCTGCGGCGGAGGGCCGCCGGCCGGGGCGCGGTGCTCCCGCGCCAGCGAGATGAGGAAGAGCTTGAGGCAGCATGCCGCTGCCTGCGCGGAAAACGTATCCTGCGCGTGTTCCCCCGCTTCGCGCGCGAGGTCGTGCAGCAGCCCCTCCTGCCGCTTGTTCAGCGGGTAGACGTGCGCGCCCTCGAGGTGGCAGCGGAACAGCCCGGAAAGCTGCGGATCCGCCAGCAGCTCGTCGAGCCGGCGGCGCGAGAGCTTGAAGGTGTACCGCTCATATTCCCCGGAGAGGATGTGCGTCGCGTGCTCCTCGAGGCAGTTCACCAGCACGGCGGCCGGCGCCTTCGCCGTGACGGCCGCGCCCCCGAATCGGACCTCCGCCTCGCCGCGCACCAGATACAGGATCTCATACGTGCTGTGCGTGTGCGGGGTGAAGCCGGAGGCATCGCGCGAATAGTCCACCGTGCAGAGCCGATCGTCCAACGGAACCCCCTCCTCCATTTGAAAAAAGCAATTTTTGCCGATCTTCCGGCAAGGAAACAGGATCTTTTGAACGGAAAATCATGTATTCTTTCCTTAGATAGTATAACAAATCCCGGAAAGCTGTCAACCGGAAAGACAAACACGAAGGGAGAACCGAACATGGAACGATTCGAAAACAAGGCGCTCCAGGCGTTTGCGGAAAAGCTGGACGCCCAGGGCGTGCAGCTGCCCCTTTCCGAGCACACGGAGGTGCTGGCGCAGCCGCTCGCGATCGGCGCGCACACGATGCACAACCGCATCGTCGTGCAGCCTATGGAAGGCTGCGACGGCACGGCGGACGGACGCCCCGCCGAGCCGACGGTCCGCCGTTACATGCGCTTTGCCCGGGGCGGCGCCGGGCTCATCTGGTTCGAGGCGACGGCCGTGTGCCGCGAAGGCCGCGCCAACCCGCGCCAGCTCTGGCTCACGCCGGAGACGCTCGACGATTTCCGCCGCCTGGCCGATCAGATCCGCGAGGAGGCCGTGAAGGCGAACGGCTACGCCCCGCTGCTCATCCTGCAGGCCACGCATTCCGGCCGGTATTCCAAGCCGGAGGGCAGGCCGGACCCGCTCATCGCGTACAACAACCCGCTGTTTGAGGGCGGCACGCCCATCCCGGCGGAGCGCATCGTCCCGGACGAGTACCTCGACCGCCTGGTGGAGCAGATGGGCGCGGCTGCCGCGCTGGCCGAGAAGGCCGGGTTTGACGGCGTGGACATCAAGAGCTGCCACCGCTATCTGGCCAGCGAGCTGCTCTCCGCCTACACGCGGCCCGGCCGCTATGGCGGCTCGTTCGAAAACCGCACCCGCTTCCTGCGCAGCGCCGTGCAGGCCGCCAAACAGGAAACCGGCTCCGATTTCATCGTGACCTCGCGGCTGAACGTGTATGACGGTTTCCCCTATCCCTACGGCTTCGGCGTCGCCGAGGGAGGGGGCCTGACGCCCGATCTCAGCGAGCCGGAGCGCCTCGTCTCGCTGCTGTGCGCGGAATCCGGCCTCAAGCTGCTCGACGTGACGATCGGCAACCCCTATGTGAACCCGCATGTGAACCGCCCCGCCAACCATTACCCCTATGCGTGTGAGGAATCGCCGCTCACGGGCCTGGCGCGCATGGTGTCGTGCGTATCGGCCATCCAGAAATCCGCGCCGGATCTGGCTGTGATCGGCTCCGGCCTCTCCTATCCCGGCGCCATGGCGCCCTATCTCGCCGCGGGCGGCGTGGAGCAGGGCTGCTTCGCCGTGGCGGGCTTCGGCCGCGCCTCCTTCGCGTACCCGGACTTCCCCCGCGACATCCTGCAGAAGGGCGCCGTGGACGCGGCCCGCTGCTGTGTGGCCTGCGGCAAGTGCTCCGAACTCATGCGCGCAGGGTCGATCGCCGGCTGCGTGGTGAGAGACTCTGCGTATTATCTGCCGTATTATAAACGGGATGTATTGAAAAAGGAGGGCTGAGCGCGATGGCGGACGTGCAGAAAATTGCCCTGGTGACGGGCTCGAGCCGTGGGATCGGCCGCGGCATTGCGGAGCGCCTTTCGCGCGACGGCTTCCATGTGGTGGCGAGCGCGACGGCGCGGGAAAACGAGGCGCTGGTGCGCTCCTTCGCAGAGCAGGGGGTTGCGGTGGACTACATCGGCCTTGACATTTCCAGCGAGGGGGACCGCGCGCACGCGCTGGAATGGATCCGGGAGAAATACGGGCGGATCGATCTGCTCGTGAACAACGCGGGCGTGGCTCCCACGGTGCGCGCCGACATTCTGGAGACGAGCCGGGAGAGCTTCCGCCGCCTCATGCACATCAACCTCGAGGGCTGCTTCTTCATGTGCCAGCTCTTCGCCAACGAGATGGTGCGGCTCGTGCAGGCGGGCACGCTGCCGGACTACCGCCCGCGCATCGTGAACATCAGCTCCATCTCGGCCTACACCTCCTCGACGTCGCGCGGGGAATACTGCATCTCCAAGGCGGGGATCTCGATGTGCACGAAGCTGTTCGCGGACCGGCTGGCGGAGTACGGCATCCCGGTGTTCGAGGTGCGGCCCGGCATCATCCTCACGGACATGACGGCGGGCGTGAGGGAAAAGTATGAGAAGCTCATCGCGGAGGGCGTGACGCCGATCCGCCGGTTCGGCCGGCCGGAGGACGTGGCGGCCTGCGTCTCCGCGGCGGCGGGCGGCGATCTGGACTTCGCCACCGGGCAGGTGCTGAACGCGGACGGCGGCTTCCACCTGCGCCGCCTGTGAGGGCGCGGCCATGAAGCGGGCGGAACTCACACTGCGCGGCCTTGCCCTGCCGGCCGTTACGGCGCAGGCCGTGGTGGTGGGCAGCGGCTGCGCCGGCTACAACGCGGCGGACTGCCTGTGGAACCTGGGCGTGCGCGATGTGGTGCTGCTCACGGAGGGCGTGCGCATGGGCACCTCGCGCAACACGGGCAGCGACAAGCAGACGTATTACAAGCTCTCCCTCTCGGGAAGCGACGGCGACAGCGTGCGCGATCTGGCCGAGACGCTCTATGGCGGCGGGGGGGTGGACGGCGACATCGCGCTGTGCGAGGCGGCGGGCTCGGCGCGCGGCTTTTTGAAGCTCGTGCAGCTCGGCGTGCCTTTCCCGACGAACGAGTACGGCGAGTATGTGGGCTACCAGACGGACCACGACACGCGGCGGCGGGCGACGTCCTGCGGGCCGCTCACCTCGCGCCTGATGACGGAGGCGCTCGAGCGGGCCGTGTCGCAGAAGGGCATCCCGGTGCTCGACAGGATGACGGCGGTGCGCCTGCTCGCGGATGAAAAGGGCGTGCACGGCCTGCTTTGCCTGGACGGCGCGCGCGCCGGGGAGGAATCGTTCGGCCTCACGGCCGTGCTGAGCGAATACATCGTGCTCGCCACGGGCGGCCCGGCCATCGTGTACCGGAACAGCGTGTATCCGCAGAGCCAGACGGGCATGACGGGCATGGCGCTCGAGGCCGGGGCCGCGGCGAACAACCTGCAGGACTGGCAGTACGGCCTGGCCTCGGTGAAATTCCGGTGGAACGTCTCCGGCACATACCAGCAGGCGCTACCGCGGTATGTCTCCGTGGACGAAGCGGGGGAGGAGCACGACTTCCTCACGGAAGCGATCCCCGATCCGCGCCGCGTGCTGCTGCTCTGCTTCCGCAAGGGGTACCAGTGGCCGTTCGACGCGGCGAAGGCGGGGGAATCCTCGCTCGTCGATCTGCTCGTGCACCGGGAGATCTTCGGCCGCGGCCGCCGCGTCTACCTCGATTTCCGCCGCAACCCGGCGGGGCTGGAGGACGGCTTTGACCTGCTGCCGGAGGAGGCGCGCGATTACCTTGCGAATTCCGGCGCGCTGCTGGATACGCCGGTGGAGCGGCTGGCGGCCATGAACCCCGGCGCGCTCGCGCTGTACGCCGCGCATCAGATTGACCTGAAGACGGAGATGCTCGAGATCAGCGTGTGCGCACAGCACTGCAGCGGCGGCCTCGAGGTGGACCGCAACTGGCAGACGACCGTGCCCGGCCTCTATGCGGCGGGGGAGGCGGCCGGCACCTTCGGGGCCGTGCGCCCCGGAGGCAGCGCGCTGAACTCCACACAGGTGGGCTCGCTGCGCGCGGCGGAGCACATTGCGCGCAGCCTGCGCGCCGGGGAGCGGCAGCCCGCGCCGGAAGCGGCGGATCTGGCCGTGCGCGAGGCGGACGATCTGCTTGCGCGGCTGCGCGCCGTGCCGGCGGAGAGCGGCTGCCGCTTTGTGCGCGAACAGCGGGAGCGCTTCCAGCGCGCGATGAGCGAATCGGCCGCCTACCTGCGCGGCAGCGCCATGGCGGCGCTGCAGGGCGAGGCGGAAGCGGAGCTCGCGCGGTTCTGGGAAACGGCGCGCTTTTCCGCCCGGCGGGAAGCCGCCGCCCTGCTGAAAAACAGGGATATGCTGCTCACGCAGGCGGCCGTGCTCTCGGCCATGGAGCTGGCGCGGGAAGCCTTCGGCAGCCGCGGCTCCGGCCTGTGCCTGGCCGATCCGGGCGAGGCGGCAGGCGCGCCGGTGAGCGGAAGCTGGCCGGCGCTGCGTGCGCTGCCGCGCCGCGAGCAGAAGGAAAACCTGTGTGTGCGCACGCGCACGGAACAGGGGAGGGCGCTTTCCGGCCTGCGGCCTGCGCGGCCCATCCCGGAGAGCGACCAGTGGTTTGAACGGGTTTGGCGCGGCTGGCGCGAAGCCTGGAAGGAGGAATGACGGATGAAACGGGTGCGGATTGCGCTCAGCGGGGCGGGCGGCTACGGCGGCTTTTACCTGCCCTATCTTCTCGAAAACAAATGGAATCTGCCGATGGAGTTCGCAGGCGTGGTGGAGCCGTTTGCCGGCCGCGTGGCAGCCTGCCGCACCTGCGAGGCGCACGGCGTGAAGGTGTTCGATTCGCTCGAATCGTTTTACCGCGAGCGGGAGGCGGATCTCGTGATTCTGGCCTGCCCGATCCCCTACCACGCGGAACAGTCGCTCTGCGCCGTGGCCCACGGCAGCCATGTGCTGTGCGAAAAGCCGACGGCGGCGCTGCCGGCCGACGCGCAGCGCATGGCGGACGGCGCAAAGCAGGCGGGCCGCGAGATCTTCGTGGGCTTCCAGCTCTCGTTCACCGGGCCGATCCTCGCCCTGAAACGCGACATCCTCGCGGGGCGCTACGGCCGGGTGCTGAGCGCGAAGTGCATGACGCTCTGGGAGCGCGACTTTGCGTACTACGGGCGCGGCAGCGGCTGGGCGGGCAAGCTTGCCCTGCCGGACGGCCGCCCGATCCGCGATTCCGTGGCCAGCAACGCCACGGCGCATTACCTGCACAACCTGCTGTTCCTGCTGGGCGGCACGATGGAGACGGCCTTCCCCGCGCAGGTGGAGCAGGCGGAGCTGCGGCGCGCGAACCGCATCGAAACGTTCGACACATGCGCCGTGCGGCTCACCGGGCCGGAGGGCGCGCCGATCCTCTTTTTGGCCTCGCACGCGACGTGCGGCAACCTGGAGCCGGTGTTCTCGCTCCGCTTCGAGCACGGCGAGGTGTTCTTCACGCAGAACGGCACGCCGCGCCTCTGGGCCGTGACGGACGCGGGCGAGACGGTGGAGTACGGCGACCCGACGACCGAGGAGGAGACGGCGCAGAAGCTCATCCGCACGGTGCGCTGGGTGGCCGGCGAATGCGAAAAGCCGCCGTGCACCGTGCCCACCACGATGCCCTTCCTGCATGCGATGGACGCGATCTTCACCGATTGGAAGGCGGAGCCCTACAGAGAGGAGGAAATCTTCACCGACGAGTTCAAGGGCCGCGTCTTTGTGCCCGGCCTCTATGAGCGCATGGTGGAGCGCTACAGAAGGGGATAAAAGCGGCACAGGATAAAGAGACAAAAAGCACCCCGGAGCAGACGCCGAAGCGCCCGATCCGGGGTGCTTGCCTTTCACAGGGATGCTTTGCCTTTTGCGGGGAGGCTCACTCCACCGCGTGGCCCTTTTCGCGGATGACGGCCACGACGTCCGCCACGTGCTTTTCGCACAGGGCGTGGTCGGGGGCCTCCACCATCACGCGCAGGACCGGCTCGGTGCCGGATTCGCGCACGAGGATGCGGCCGGTGTCGCCCAGGGCGGCGGCAACCTGCTCCACGGCGGCCTGCACGTCCGGGTCGTTCTGCGCGGCGGCCTTGTCTGCCACGCGCACGTTCTCGAGCACCTGCGGGTAAATCTTCAGCGGGGCGGCCAGCTCGCTCAGCGGGGCCTTGCGGGCCATCATGACCTCCATGATCTTCAGGCTCGTCAGGATGCCGTCGCCCGTGGAGGCATACTTCGAGAAGATGATGTGGCCGCTCTGCTCGCCGCCGATGCGCGCACCGCTCTGCTGCATGTATTCATAGACGTATTTGTCGCCGACTTTCGTCTTGGCGTAGTCGATGCCCAGCTCGTCGAACGCCTTGTAAAGGCCGAAATTCGACATCACCGTCGTAACCACGGTGTTCGTCACGAGCTTGCCGCGCTCCTTCATGTAGCGGCCGTAGATGTAGAGGATGTGGTCGCCGGTGACGACGTTGCCCTTCTCATCGACGCACAGGCAGCGGTCGGCGTCGCCGTCGTAGGCAAAGCCGACGTCGAGACCCTTCTCCACTACGAACTTCTGCAGCCCCTCGATGTGCGTGGAACCGGCGTTCAGGTTGATGTTCAGGCCGTTCGGCTCGGCGTTGATCACATATGTGTCGGCGCCCAGGGCGTCGAACACCGCCTTGGCAATGTTCCAGCTCGAACCGTTCGCGCAGTCGAGGCCCACCTTCACGCCGCGGAAAGAGTACATGCCGAGCGAGATGAGGTAGCCGATGTAGCGGTTCCGGCCGGAGATGTAGTCCACCGTGCAGCCGATCTTTTCCTTTCGGGCAAACGGCAGCGCCGGCCACCGCTGGCCGAACACCTCGAGCTTGCCGTCAAGCCAGTCCTCCACGAGGGCGATCGTCTCCTCGTCCATCTTTTCGCCCTGGTCGTTGATGAGCTTGATGCCGTTGTCGTAATAGGGGTTATGGCTGGCGGAGATCATGATGCCGCAGTCGAAGTCGTCCACGCGGGCGATGTATGCCACGGAGGGCGTCGTCGTCACGTGCAGCATGTAGGCGTCCGCGCCGGAGGCCACGAGCCCCGCCACGAGCGCGTATTCAAACATGTAGCTCGAGCGGCGCGTGTCCTTGCCGATCACGATGCGGGCCGGGCCTTCCTTCACGGCCAAGCCCTCCGCCGCCGCGCGGTGGCGCTTCTCGTTGTAATACCAGCCGAGGAACCGGCCCACCTCATAGGCGTGGTCGGCCGTCAGATTTACGTTTGCTTCCCCGCGGAAGCCGTCTGTGCCAAAATATCGTCCCATCCGGACAAACCTCCTGTTTGCGTTTTTTCACGAGTCGCTGCATGGAAGCAGATCATTCTAATGGTAATCATTCCTGCGGTTTTGTCAAGAGGGCGGCCGGAAAGGAGGCGCGCCCGCCGGGGGCCGTCACCGCTCGGGAAGCTTCGGCAGGCCTTCTGCGTCCAGGCGGCGCATGGCCCGGCTGTGCGCCACAAAACCGAGCACCTGGCAGGCGCTGCGCTGCAGCTCGGCCAGCGTGAGGCCTCCCCTGTGCAGCGATTCGAGCGCGGAGGGATCGGGCGTGCCCTGCTGGTCGAGGCCGCCGGGCATGAGCACGTTCACCCCGGCGCGGATGCGGTAGGCGCTGTCCCACACCTGGGGAAAATCCGGGTCGGGGCTCAGGCGCATCCACCAGTCGGTCATCACGCTGCCGCCGAAGCCCCACTCGCCGCGCAGCACGGTGGTGCACAGATCATAGTGATAATGGCCCCAGACGCCGTTGATCTTGTTGTAGCTCGTCATGATGTTCTGCGGTTTGCCCTCTTTCACGCAGATCTCGAAGCCCTTGAGGTAGATCTCGCGCAGCGCGCGCTGGGACAGGCGGGAGTCACAGTAGTTGCGGTTCGTCTCCTGGTTGTTGCAGGCGAAGTGCTTCGGGCAGGCGGAGACGCCGTTTTTCTGGATGCCGCGCACCATGGCCGCGCCCGTTTTGCCGGTGAGGAGCGGGTCCTCCGAGAAATATTCGAAGTTGCGGCCGCACAGCGGGCTGCGGTGGATGTTCATGCCGGGGCCGAGCAGCACGTCGCTGCCCTTCTGCACCATCTCGCGCCCGTGCGACTGGTAGAGGCTTTCCACGAGGTCGGGATCCCAGGTGCAGGCCAGGGCTGTGCCGCACGGCAGGAGCGAGCAGTAATACTGCAGGCGGATGCCGGAGGGGCCGTCCGTCGTGGTGACGGGCGGCACGCCCTTCGCGCGCAGCGATTCCGTGATGCCTCCCATGACGGCCGCGTTGCCGCGCGTGCCGAGCGGGCTGTCCATGATGAAATCGCCGTGCGTGAGCGCTTCGAGCTCCTCGGGTGTGAGCTGGGCGACAAAGTCCTCCATGGAGGCGAGACCCTCGGCCACGTCGCGCAGCTTGATGCCCCTGTCGCCGGTGAAGGGCAGTTCCGCCGGCAGGCTCCGCACGATGCGGTCCTTCAGCGAGCGCTCCGCCAGCGGGACGGGCTCATAAGAGGGCCGGCCGCCGCGGTTCACGAGGCGGCGGAACGGCACGGCGGGGGCGGCGGCCTCCTCAAGCTGCGAAAGCACGCGCAGCTGCGCCACGGAGAACGCGCCCACGGGCGACGCGGCGCGCACGTCCGGGCCGGCGAAGATCGTGTAGTCGCCCGGCTCGAGCACCCAGGCGTTCCGGCAGCCGGAAGCGCCGGAATCGTCGAAGCTTGCAAGACGCTCCACGGGGAACTCGATCGAAAGGCTCTGCGCTTCGCCGGGCCGGAGCAGCTTTGTCTTGCGGAAGGCGGCCAGCACGCGGGCCGGCTTGCCGAGGCTGCCCTGCGGGGCCGCGCCGTAGATCTGCGCCACCTCGCGGCCGGGGCGGCTGCCGGTGTTGCGCACGCGCAGCTTCACGCGCACGCGGTCGCCGAGGCGCTCGACGCTCCCGTCCTCAAACGCGAACGTCGTGTAGGAGAGGCCGAAGCCGAAGGGGAACTGCACCTTGTCCGGGGCGAAGGTCTCAAAATAGCGGTAGCCCACGTAGACGTCCTCGGTGTAGAAGTTGAAATCGCGGCCGAGGAAATCCTTCGCGCACGGGTAGTCCTCATAGCGGTAAGCGATGGTGTCCGCCAGCTTGCCGCAGGGGGTCACGCGGCCGGTGAGCAGGTCCGCGGCGGCGTTGCCGCTCTCCATGCCGCCCTGCCACAGGAAGAGCGCGGCGCCCACGCGGTAGTCCGCCAGCCAGGAGAGATCGAACACGCTGCCTGCGTCGATGAGGACGGCCGTCTTTTCAAACGATGATGTCACCTGAGAGAGGAGGCGGCGCTCCGCTTCCGTGAGCAGGTAGCTGCCGGGATCCAGCGTGTTTTCGCGGTCCTCGCCGGCCGCGCGGCCCAGCACGACGATCGCCGTGGAGCAGCGCGCGGCGGCGGCGCGCACCTGCCCGTCGGAGATCGGCATCTCCTCGAAGCAGCGCGGCCAGCGGCCCCACACGCCGGGGAACGGCTCGTTTTCCGCACACCAGGCGGCATACGTCTGCGCCAGCTCCGCGTCCACCGTTACGCCCGCGCTGCGCAGCCCTTCCATGAGGTTCACGCGGTACGGCGGGTTCACGTCGCCGCCGGAGCCGTAGCCGACATAGAACCAGTCGAGCTGCACGCGGCCGAACACGGCCACCGGCTGCCCGGGCGCAAGCGGCAGCACGCCTTCGTTTTTCAGCAGAACGGCCCCCTCCGCCGCGGCCTTGCGGCACAGCGTGGGCATGTGGCGTTCCACGCTTTTCGGCCCGTAAACGGGCTTGTTCAGCTCCTGGGCGAGCTGTTCGAGCAGCTCCGGCGAGATCTGATCCCGCAGGCTCTGCGGGATATGGTTCAAATCCATGCGAAAAACCTCCTTTGTGCGGCGCACCGCGCCGTCCCGTTTTCGGGTCCTGTTGTTCTCATGATAGCCTTTTCCGGCGGATGCGTCAAGAAAAAGCGGGGGAGCCTGTGCCGCGCCGGCAGGATTTTTCGCGATTGACAAACCCCCGCCGCCGCGCTATAATAAATAAGCTAATCAAAAGTGAATATCCGCCCATAGCGCAGCTGGATAGAGTGTCAGATTCCGATTCTGAAGGTCGGGGGTTCGAATCCCTCTGGGCGGGCCAAAAATAACAGGACGACCCTAATGGGCCGTCCTGTTATTTTTTATTCAAAGAGGGATTCGAACCGAAGATCCGAGCGGGTCAACAGACTGAGTCTCAACGCGCAAGTCGTGTCAGGGGCTTTGCGATTTTTGTTGTTGAAGTATTAGTGACACTAAGATATAATGTTTTCATAAAAACTAAAACCTAGGATGTAGTACAAAATGAGTTTAATAGATATTATAAAACGCATAAATGCTGTGCCTATAACAGAACAAGCGGTTGTTACACAGCTAAAGCATGTGGAGGATGGCGAACCGTACCAAGTATGGAGAATTGATACAGACACCACCCAATACATTCTTAAGGAAGCAAAAGAAGACGAAGCAGAGACCTACCACCTGATTCTCTCAAGATTACAGGATGACTGCATCCCCATCCTGTATCAAACCATTTGCGCGGATGGAAAAAACTATCTTCTCATGGAATATGCAGATGGAGAGAACTTATGTAAATGTGATCGTGTGAAACTGACCTTAGCACTGAATGCTTTGATCTCTTTACAAAAAAAGACTTGGAATAACCATTTCTTGGCTGCTTATGGATACTCCTTTGAAAAAAGTCTGCGTGGGCGTGAGCATCGTGGCGAATATTTAAATGATCCGCTTCTGGAAGAAGTGTATCAAAAATTTATGCGGATGTACCATACCGTACCACGAGCACTATGCCATGATGATTTGCTCCCCTTCAATGTAATTGCTTCGGATCATAAGGCAGTCCTGATCGATTGGGAGTGTGGTGGAATTCTCCCATACCCAACAGCATTTGCCCGCTTGATTGCACATGGCGAAGAGACGGAAAATGCCATGTTTTTTATGACGTCAGAAGACAGAGCTTTTGCCATCGATTATTATTATAATAATTTGTTGCAGGAGATGGGAATTTCTTACACGGAATGGAGAAATACGCTGGAGTACTTTTTATTTTTTGAATACTGCGAATGGGTGTTTGTAGGGAATCAATACAATACTCAAAATAGCGAATTCTATAAAAAATATCTTCCTATCGCCAGACAGCAAGCGAACAAAATTAAGCGGATGGAAAATAAGTAGATGTCGTATGGTATCTATTCTGTTGCCGCCGCTCACCAGGCTGAGCCTGGACGCAATTCGCGTTCTGAGCCCGGCCTTTTCTTTTGCCTCGCCGCTCGCGGCTGGGGCGGTATCTGTTCTGTCGCCGCCGCTCAAAAAGAGGGATTCGAACCGAAGATCCGAGCGTGAAGAAAACGTGCCGGTGGCACGTTTTTAGCGAGGAGAGCCCGCGAGCGGGGCCCCACATCGTGGGGAGTCCGCGGGCTTACCGGGGGAAAGGACGAGGAAAAAGATTCATAATCCGTGAATCTTCCTTTCGTGGAGAGCGAAGCCGAATCCCTCTGGGCGGGCCACCAGGCTGAGCCTGGACGCATTCCGCGTCCTGTGCCCGGCCTTTTCTTTTATCCCGCCGCTCGCGATTGGACCCCGCAGAGGCGGGAATCCATGAGTGGATCTGCCCTTTTTCCGGGAGTGTTGCTGTGGTGGGGATTTTGTCATGCCTTTCTGCGTGCATGCGCGGAACGGGAAAGGCATGGCCCGATGTGCCCGGGCGGAAGATGGATATGGTCACCGCCCGGAGTGGCACGTTTCCCGGAATTTGCGGGGCGACATCCCTTCCAGCGATTTGAACCGGTGGGAAAAATAGCTCACGTCGTCGTATCCCACGCGGGCGCAGATCTCCGCCATGGGCAGCGAGGAGGTTTCCAGCAGAAGCTTTGCCTTGTCGATGCGCAGGCGGGTGACGTAGGCCCAGAAGCCGATGCCGGTTTCACGGCTGTAAAAGCGAGTGAAATAGTTTTTGCTCAGCCCCACAAACTTTGCCGTCTCTTCCAGCGAAAAGGAGGGATCCGTGTAGTGCTCGAGCGTGAAGGCGTTCGCTTTCAGAATGATGGCGCGGTTGCGCGAGTAGTCCTCCTGCTGCCGGACGCCGTAGAGCAGCCGTTTGGCAGCGGAAAGCGTGCAGCGGCGCAGCTCCTGCGCCGTTTTGCAGGCAAAGAACGATTCCGGGTTGATCTCCCCTCCCGCCTCTTCGCCGAAAAAGCCGATCTGTCCCATCTGGCTCTGCAGCTTGAGCACCAGATCGCAGCACAGGCTTTGCAGGCGGTGGGGGCTGACCAGACGCGCCGCGGCTTCGCGGAGCAGACCGTCGAGAAAGCGGTCCAGCGGGTCCGTCTCCGCCTCCCGCAGCAGGCGGAACACGACGGCGTCGGCTTCGGTCTGGGAGAGCTCCGGCTTTCCCTCCTCTCCGGTGAGGAACATGCGCGAGGAGGTTTCCGTGCCGTAGAAGCTGTCCGTCCGGTTCAGGCGCAGCATGTGAGCCAGCCGCTCCGCGCCGAAGGGGCCGGCGGGACCGCTCAGCTGGTACACGAGCCACACCGCGCCGCCGGGCAGGCGGGACAGATAGCTCGCAATGGCCGTGTGAAGCCTCTCCGGCAGTGAAGACGCCGCCAGCAGCACGTGTCCCGGTTCCTGCCACATGCCGTCCGTCCGGATGCCCAGACCGTCCAGAAATTTCACCAGACGCTCCGATTCTGTGGAAAACTCCTCCTTTGCCTGCTGCGGGCCGGGGTGGCAAAACAGATCCAGAAGGCCGTCGTTTCCCTGCGCCAGGGCGGAGGAGTCCCAGTCGAAATCGACGGCGCCTTCTCCCGCCGTGCACAGGCTGCGCAGCTCGCGGGAAAGCCTGCGGCTGAGGCTGTCGCGCTCGCCGTCTCCCCGCGCGGCGCGCTCGACGGTCAGCTTTTCCACCAGGCGGTTGATTTCCGCGCGGTTTACGGGCTTGAGCAGATAGCCATTGGCCCCGAGGTTCAGCGCGCGCTGGGCGCTCTCAAAGGAGTCCACGGCCGTCAGCAGAATGATGTGGACTCTTTTGTCCTTTTCCCGGATGCGCCGCATGCACTCGAGCCCGTCCATCCCCGGCATTTTGATGTCCATGATCATCAGGTCCGGCTTTGTGCGCTCATAGAGCTCAAGCGCTTCCTGGCCGTCCGAGGCTGTCCCGGTAATCCGGTAGGACAGCCGGTCCCAGTCCACAATGTTGGCCATGACCTGGCATACGATCGGTTCGTCGTCAGCGAAACACACCTTATACATCCTTTTCCTCGCTTTCCGATAGGGCGGCCTGCGGTTCCCGGTCGGGGATGCGGACGCGCACGGTGGTACCGCGGCCCTCCCGGCTTTCCAGCTCGATTCCGTAGGACAGGCCGTACCGGATCTTGATCCGCGCGTCCGTGTTTGCAATTCCGACCGAGGGGCTCCGCATGGCGAGCTTCATGTTGCGGCGGATCTCCTCCAGACGTTCTGCGCTGATGCCGCAGCCGTTGTCGCTGACCTCGCAGATCAGGTCGTTTCCCTCGCGCCGCGCTTCAATGGAGATCTCCCCGCCCTCCCTGCGGCTGCGGAAGCCGTGCTTCACGCTGTTTTCCACGATCGGCTGCAGCAGATATTTGATGACGCGGTGGCCCAGCAGGGCTTCCTCACAGGAAACGGAATAGACAAACAGGCGCGGGAAGCGCCTCTGGTAAAAGCTCAGGTAGTTCTGGGCGTGCTGGAGCTCCTGCGCCAGGGTGGCGTCCCCGTTTGTGTGGTCGATGGTATAGTGGAGGATTTCCCCGAGGGAGGCTATCATGTCCTCGATCTCGCGGTCGCCGTGCAGCACGGCCGTGCCGTGGATGGTTTGGAGCACATTGTAGAGGAAATGCGGGTTGATCTGGTTGATCAGCATTTCCAGCTCCATATTCTGCTGCTGCATTTTGGCCACGTAGACGTCGTTGATCAGGGAGTCGACCTTTTGGGTCATCTCCTCAAATTTGGTGCGGATCTCGGCAATTTCGCGGAACTCGCCCTTCGGCCGCTTGACCGGCGCGACGGCCGTGCCGTCGTACGACGAGATCTGCCCGAGCACGCTTTCCACCGAGCTTTGCAGGCGTCTGGTCACGCTGCGCATCAGCAGGACGCTGATCAGAATGGCCCCGAGGCACACCGCCAGGGAGGAAAGGCGGATGGAGCCGCCGGTCCCGTTGATGACCTCGGAGGAGATCTCCGCCATCAGGATCCATCCCGTTTCCGGCAGATACCGGCCCACATAAAAGCTGTCGCGCGTTTCGAACACCACGGGGCTTTCCGCCGTGGTTTCCAGCTCCTCCTGTTTGATTCCGCGCAGCGCCTCCTGCAGCTGTTCTTCCTCGCGGCTGCTGCGGTAATCGTAGATCGGCTTTCCCTGGGAATCCGTGAGGATGTAGCCCTCGAGGGAGCTGGAGTTCTCCTTGAAGATGCTGGAAATCCGCGAGGCGTCCACCTCGCAGATCACATAGCCCTCCACGCCGGAATACGCGGGCAGCGGATAGATAATGGTGAACACGTTGCCCAGCAGCGCGCGGTTTTCCATGAGATGCTCCACGCCGTGAGGCGGAGCGTATTTGACGGAGCCGGGCTGCTGCATGGCCTCCTGAAACCACTCGCTTTCCACAAACGGATAACGGTAGTTGAAGGAGTTGGTCAGGGAAAACAGGAGCTTGGAATTTCCGTCGAGAATGCCCACGTCGACAATATAGTCGTAGAATACATGAATGCTGGAAAGCGACGTCTCAACCTCCTGGTAATGGTCCAGCCAGGTTCCGTCGTACGCGCCGCCGCTGTGCTTGACGAGCCACTGCACCGAGTTCTGGTTTGCCAGGGAGATCAGCGGGATCGACAGGTTTTCGAACAGGTCGTCCACCATATTCGCGATTTCCGTCACGAAATCCTCCTTGTCCTCCACAATGCGCTGGCGCATCCAGGCGCTGTGCAGGGACGAGGTCAGCGCCGTGAGCAGCACAAGGGCGCAGATGAACACGCAGGAAACGGAAACCGCCGTTTTCTGTACAATGGAGCTGTTGATGGTCGCCCATATCCGCCGCACCAATGCGTTTCCCCTCTTCCCCTCCGGTTTTGCCGGACCGGGTCCGACTTCTCTGCTCATTATACACATTCCTGTTTTGAAATGCAAATTTCTTCTATTATATTTCACAAGAGAAAGGGAGAGTTGCCCAGAAAATCTGTGGGAAGCTCCCTGTTTTTTGACGCCTTTTTCCTTCCGTTTTTGTACTTTTCTTTCTGCGCAGGAAACTATTTCTCAAATTTGAATGTTTTATGACAGTTTTATGAAAAAATGAAAAAGAAGATCACATTTACATTCTTCATCACATTCGATAAAATGCTGATGTAATGAGATTCCGATTTGGAATCTTCGCCGAAATTGGTCCGCTGCCTGCGGTTGGGCGGCGAAAAAACAAAAAGGTGGTATGAAACATGAAAAAGAAGACCCGGTTCCTGGCTCTGCTCTGCGCTTTTGTCATGGCTGCTTCCGTGACGGCCTGCAGCAGCGGCGGAGAGACTTCTGAGGCGTCCGGCGCGCCCGACGCCTCTTCCGCTGCGGACGATACCGCATCCACGCCGGACGAAGGCGGCAGCGAAACGGCTCCGGTCAGCGGCACCATCACGTTCCTTTCCTGGAACAACGAGACGGTGATGGATCCGGTGCTGCAGGGCTTCCGTGACGCCAACCCGGACGTGACCATTGACCTGATTTACGCGCCTCCGATCCAGGATTACGTGGAGAAATTCCAGATCCTCTATTCCACCGGCGAGATGACCGACGTGTTTCTCACCGTGGCGGAGAACAAGGCCGCCGTGCTGGATAACGAGATTGCCCTGGATATCTCCTACCTGGACATTTTCGACCACCTTTCCCAGAAGAACATCGACACCTATTCCCGCGACGGCAAGGTGTACGCCTTTGCGCCGGACGGCTGGTACTGCGGCGTGCTCTACAACAAGAACATCCTCGCGGATAACGGCATCGAGGTTCCCACGAACTATGAGGAGTTCAACCAGAGCATGGTGACGCTCAAGGAAAACGGCGTACAGCCGTGGGTATTCTGCAGCACCAACCTGTACGACCCCATTCAGGGCTATGTCGCCACCGAGACGATCAGCGCCGATCCGCAGTATGACGAGAAGGTCAACAACGGTGAGCTGACCTACGCCGACGGCTGGACCAAGCCGATGGAGCTGTGGAAGCAGAACTATCTTGACGCGGGCATGATCAACGAGGACGCGCTGGGCCTTACGGGCGATCAGGCCAACGAGATCTTCGCGTTTGAGGAAGCCGCCTACATGGTGGGCGCGAGCTGGGCCCCCGCTGCTCTGGAGGAGCTCAACCCCGATCTGGAATACGGCATGCTGCCGTGGTTCGGCACCGAGGACGGCACGGCCTGGATGACCGGCGCGGCCGGCGTGGGCTGGTCCGTCAACAAGGACGCCAAGAACCTGGACGGCGCCAAGGTTCTTCTGGAATACCTCACCACCGACGAAGCCCTCACTGTTTTCCAGCAGGAGACGTCCGGCATTCTCGCCGTTGAAGGCATTGACTTCCCGCTGAATCCCGTTCTGGAGGAAGGCTATCAGTATTTCCTCGACGGCAAATACTACCTGCCCGCCACCGCGTGGAAGTATTCCGACGCGCTCGGCAACAACATGACCATCAATACGCAGGAGATTGTCGCCGGCAACATGACCATTGAGGAGTTCGTTCAGGATATGGACGACACCAGAACGGAGCTCGACGCGGAGCAGTAAGCTCTCCGATCCCGCTCATCCATCCGGAATCCGTCCGGCGGAATGCCTGCCCGGCATTCCGCCGGTTTTTTTCCGGTGCGTCCGCACCGGCCCACCGACCAAAGAGAGGAGCTGACCGCGCTTGAAAAAGGCTCTCAAGACACTGAAAACCGAAGCCCCCTATCTTCTGTTTATCCTGCCCGCCTTTCTCGGCTATACCGTATTTTCGATTGTCCCGCTGTTCAAAAGCTTTGCCTACGCCTTTACCGACTGGGACGGCTACAGTGAGGCGAACTTTGTCGGCCTGAAAAATTTCCAGGACCTGATCGGCGACGCGCCGATGATGACGGCGCTGCGCAACACGCTGCTCTACGCCGTGTCCGTCCCGGTTCTGGTCACTCTTCTGGCCATCCCGCTGGCCGTGATTCTCAACGGCAAGATGAAAACGCGCAATCTGCAGCGCGCCGTGTTCTTCTTCCCCTCGGTCCCCAGCGCTCTGATTCTGGGCTATTTGTGGTCCTACATGCTCAGCCCCACGAGCCGCGGCCTGATTAACTCCATCCTCGGCGCGTTCGGCGTTGACCGCGTGCTGTGGCTCGGCACGCCGGAGCTCGCGATGTTCTCGATCATCCTGGTTTCCGTCTGGTCCCAGGTGGGCTGGCACGCCTGCATTTACCTGGCCAACCTGCAGAGCATTCCGTCCTCCTACATCGAGGCCGCCCGCATCGACGGGGCCAACGGCTGGCACATTTTCCGGCACATCACGTTCCCCATGCTGGCCTCCTCCATGACCATCAGCGTCATGCTGCTGCTGACCGGCAGCCTCAAGGTGTTTGACCTGCCCTTCTCGCTGACCAACGGCGGCCCCGGCTACTCCACCACCATGATCACCCAGATCATCATCACCCGCGGCGTGACGGAGAAGCTCTACGGCAAGGCCACGGCGATGTCGGTTATTTTCTTCGCCATCATCTTTGTGTGCACGCTGCTTCAGCTCACCCTGATGAAGAGAAGGGAGGAGAAGCTTTCATGAAAAAACAAAAAAGCATGTTCTTCAGCAGCAATGCGGAAAAATACACCTGGCGCACGCTCCTGCTGGAGATCGTCATGCTCGTCATCTGCTGCATCGTGGTGCTTCCGTTCTACTACCTGTTCGTCAGCGTGTTCAAGACCATGCGGGAGATGGGCCTGAACCCGCTCGGCCTGCCGGGCTCCCTTTACCTGGAGAACTTCAAGTACGCGTGGGAGCAGATCCGTTTCTGGCAGGCGTTCGGCAACACGCTGCTCATCACCTTCTCCACGCTTATTATTGTTGTGCTGTTCGGTTCCATGGCCGCCTACGCCGTCGCCCGAAGAAAGTCGAAGTTTTACCGGCTGGTGATGCTCTATTTTCTTCTGGGATTCATGGTTCCCTTCCAGACGACGATGATTCCGCTGTACCAGCAGATGCAGTTCTTCGGGCTGATCAACAAGATCTACGGCCTGATCATCCTCTCGACCGGCAGCTGTGTGTTTGCCTTTTTCCTGTACCAGGGCTTTATCAAGACGGTGCCCTATGAGCTGGAGGAATCCGCTGTCATCGACGGAGCCAAGCCCTTCCGCGTGTTCTTCCAGATCACCTTCCCGCTGCTCAAGCCGATTACCGTCACCATGGCGATTTTCCATGTGATGTCGAACTGGAACGATTTCATGACGCCCTTCCTGTTCCTGCACTCCCGCGAAAACACCACCCTCATGCTGGAAATGTACCGCGGTGTGGGCGAGTTCACGAACAACTGGCCGCTGATGATGTCCATTATGGTGCTCATCATCTCCCCGCTGGTTCTCTTCTATATTTTTGCCCAGCGGTTCATCATCGAGGGCCTGACCAGCGGCGCCGTCAAGGGCTGACGCTTCCCGAGGAGGTTGATTCTGATGCGCATTCCCGAAGCGCCTTTGTTCCGCGACCCGATTTTTGACGGCGCGGCCGATCCCACCGTGATTTGGAACGAACAGGAGCGCCAGTGGTGGATGGTTTACACCCAGCGCCGCACCACGTGCCGGTCTCCCGGCGTCGCCTGGGTGCATGCCACCGACCTGGGCGTCGCTTCCTCGCCGGACGGCCACGACTGGCTGTACCGCGGCACGCTCGAGGGCCTGCATTTCGAGCCGGGCCGTAATACCTGGTGGGCGCCGGAGCTGATTTTCGCGGACGGCGTGTATCATCTGTACCCGAGCTATATCCAGGGCGTGCCCGATACCTGGAACCGCCCCCGCCGCATCGTGCACTACACGAGCCGCGATCTCTGGCACTGGCAGTATGAGGGCGCGCTTTCCCTCTCCTCCGACCGCGTCATCGACGCCTGCGTGGCCCGGATTTCCCCGGAGCTGTGGCGGATGTGGTATAAGGATGAAAAGGACAATTCCTACAGCCACTATGCGGACAGCCCCGATCTCTTCCACTGGGAGGAGCGCGGCCGCGCCGTGACGCTGGACTGCCACGAGGGGCCGAACGTGTTCCGCCTGGCGGGGCGCTGGTGGTACATCGGGGATTTCTGGCACGGCCAGGAGGTGTTCCGCAGCGACGACTGCCTTTCTTGGCAGCATTGCGGCCGCATCCTGGGGGATCCGGGCCGCCGCCCCTTTGACCAGACCTTCGGCCGTCATGCCGATGTGGTGGTGCAGGGGGAGGAAGCCTATCTTTTCTACTTTACCCACCTGACGGATTCCCCGGATATACACGACGGCACGGAACGCCCCACTTCCATCCAGGTGGCCCGGCTGACCAGCGACGGGGAAACGCTCTTCTGTGACCGGGATGCGCCTTTCGATTTCTGCCTGCGCGCCCCCGCATGACGGGCAGCGCGGCTTTCCCGGGGCAGACGGAGCCGCCTCTTTCGTCCTGTTTGGCTGCGCCGCTGTCGTGCTCAGAGCAGCTCAAACTCGCTGCGGCGGCCTCGAGAACGCCGTGAAGCGGGCGCTGCAGGCAAGCGGCAAGTTCATCCCGTGGCGCGTCGTCACCATCACGACGGACGGCCGCGCCGTGGAGTGAGAGCGGCCGCACAGCCGGCCTGCGCCGGGAAATGCGTGTGCGATTAAAAACAAACTGTATTTTCTAAAAGAAATTCAACAAACAGTTCGGATCCTTTCGCGCCGTCGGCCCGCGCCGGGGCAGCGAGAGATCGGGAACGAAGCTGCTGCAAAAGGAAGAGGCAGCGGCAATCCGGAAAATCATAAGAGATCAGGAAACCGGCCCCCAAAAGGAAGCGGCGTTGCTTTCTTTGGGGACCGGTTTTTGTTTGGGAAGAGCGCTGTTTTGCAGCCCTTTTTGTGCATCGAAAGCGCAGAACGGCCTTCGCGTTATTTTGCCCAGTAGACGTAGGATGTTTTGCGCGGCTTCGGCTGCGGCTCCTCGCCGTCGGCGTAGCCGAGGATGCAGTGGCCGATGCCCTCATAGTCGCCCTCGATGCCGAGGTCGCGGAGGATCTGACGGCCTTCCTCGGACTCGAACTCCTCCTTCGCGCGGTGGATCCAGCAGCTGGCAACGCCCTCCGCGTGGGCGGCGAGCATGAGGTTGCCCATGACGAGGCTGCCGTCGTAGACGTGCGTGCCGATGCTCTTGTCCGCGAGGACGACGAGCACGACGGGCGCGCCGTAAAACGGATCGCCGCTGCCGCCCATGACGGCCGCGTTCATGCGGGAGAGGCGGTCGCGCAGGGCGCGGTTTGTCACCGCCACAATGATCGGGCTCTGTTTGCCCATGCCGGTGGCGGCGTAGGTGCCGGCCTCCACGATGCGCTCGAGCACATCCTGCGGGATCGGGTCCTCTTTATACTGGCGGACACTTCTTCTTGTGAGCAGATTTTGCATGGCATCCATGAGAAAAGACCTCCTATACCAAAAAGACAAACGGGTTCACGGCGCGAAGCCGAAGAACGCGAGCGAGAGCAGGCCCACGGCCAGCAGGGCGGCAGGCAGGCCGCGGAAGGCGGCGGGCGTGTCCTGGCTGCGGCAGCGGCGGTAGATCGGCGTGAACACGAGCGAACCGAGGTAAAACGCCAGCGCGGAGCCGGCGGCAAAGGCGAGCCCCTGCACCGGGCCGAGCGAGAGCGCCAGCGGCGCCTGCGGCAGGGCGAGCACCACCGTGTTCAGCGCAGCGGGCGCGAGCACCGCCCCGTGGCGGCCGTAAAAGCGCGGCAGGCAGCGCGAGAGCAGCAGCGCCGCAAGGCAATAGAACACGGCGCTGCACACGGCGAGCGAGGCCGGGCGCAGCACCGTCCGCCAGGCGGCGGGAAAGAGCTGCGGCGGCAGGAGCAGCGCCGTTTCCAGCGAGAGCGCCGAGAACACGAACACAAACACGGCATACCACACGCGGTGGTGCGGTTTGCGGGCCGAGCGCAGGATGCGGCTGAAGCCGAGGCCGTTCGGGAAAAACAGGTTTTCCACCGTGAGGGCGGCCAGCGCCGTTTGAAAGAGCGAGAGAAACACCGTCACAGCCTCGACACCCTCCTTTTCCCGACGCGGCGGGCGCGCCGCGCGTTCAGCGCCTGCACGGCCGCGGCCAGCACGCCCAGCACGAGAAAGCCGAAGAACGGCTTTGCAGGGGCGCTGCCCAGCGCGCCGGCAAACGGCGCCTGCGCGCCCGTCTCCCCCCAGACGCTGCCGGAGGCAAGCCAGCCGCGCAGCGCGGCCTGCAGCGAGAGAAGCACGCCCGTGCCGAGCGTGCAGCCGAGCACATCCGCCGCGACGGCGGGCAGGATGTGTGTGGGCGCGTATTCATTCAGGCGGGAGAGCACCATGGAATTGGCGATCTGCAGGCTGGCCGCCGCGCCCAGCAGCGAGAGCGAGCCGGGCCAGGCGCGCTCCGCCAGGAGCGCCGCCGGGATCCAGCACACGGCGGACACGGCAAAGACCACACCGGGCCGCAGCCAGTCCGGCAGCCGGCTGCCCACGGCCCACAGCACGAGCCCCGCCAGCAGCGACTGCACGAGCAGCAGCAGCGAGACCGGGAGCGCCTGGGAAAGCGAAGCGCACACGGCAGCCGGGTACAGGCTGAGTGCCGCCGTGAGCACGGGATTGTAGAACAGGAAGCCGTTGCCGAACACGGCGCGCAGCTCCCGCGCAGTTTCCTTCATGGCAGCCGCACCCCCTTTGCGCGCAGGCGGATCGCCGCGTGGTCCAGCACGGGCGCGAAGGCGTCCGCAATCAGCACGGCGAAGCACGCCGCCTGTTCGAACGAGCCGGTGTGGCGCATCGCCATGAGCAGGCCGCCCGCCAGCACGCCGAACAGGCAGCGCCCCACGGTGGTGCGCGGCGAGGTGACGGGGTCGCCCAGCAGGAAGACGGCGCAGAACAGGAGCGAACCGGTGAGCAGCTCATACTTCACGGAGGTGAGCGCAGGGCAGGCGATGCGCGGAAAGAGCGCCGCCGCGAGGGCGGCCGTGAGGAGGAAGCACGCGATCGATTCCGGCCGGATGCAGCGCCGCGCCAGCAGAAAGAGCGCTGCCGCGCCCAGCACGAGGGCGGCTGTGCAGCCCATCGGCCCGGGATACATGCCCCAGAGCAGATCGAGCGGCAGAATCGAGGGCTTGAGCCCCGCGTGCAGCGAAGCGCCCGGCGACGCGGCCGTGACGGCGGCGCAGTCCCCCGAAAGGGGCAGCCACCCTGCGGCCGGGTCGGCATAGGTGAACACGAGATCCGGGCGGCACACGGTGACGAACGCCACACCGGCCGCCGCGGGGTTGAACAGGTTCCGCCCCGTGGAGCCGAAGGGCGCTTTCGCGATGAGGATGGCGAAGGCCCCGGCCAGCGCGCCCAGCCAGTAGGGCGTGTTCACCGGCAGCAGCAGCGAGACGGTCAGCCCCGTCACGAGGGCGGAGGGATCGCCGGAGCCGAACGCGTGCCGGAACACGAGGCCGTAGAGAATGTCGCACACGGCGCAGGCGGCCATGGCGGCGAGCGACTGCAGCAGCGCGCGCGGGCCGTACTGCACCGTGGGAAGGATCAGAAGCAGCGCCAGGGCGAACAGGGCGTCCGCCATCATGGTGGAAACCGTCCGTTCCCGGCGCAGGAACGGGGCGGGGAGGTTGCGAAGCGTCACAGGAAATCACCGCTCTTTCGGATGGCTGCCGCGCGCGAGACTTCAGCGGAAAGCGGCAGGCCCGAGGGGCACACCGCCGTGCAGGCGGCGCAGCCGATGCAGCTCTGCACGTTGAGCAGCAGATAGGGCTCCACCTTTTCCCCGCGCAGGCTTTCGTGGATCTGCCACGGCAGGATGCCCTGCGGGCAGACGCGGCCGCACCGCCCGCAGCCGATGCAGGCGGACTGGCGGCGGCGCTCCGCGTGGAGCATCGCCGTGAGGCAGCGCGCGTGCAGCGGCAGCGGGGCGTCCGGGTCCGTGAGCGCGCTGCCGCGCCACGCCGGCCCGGCATATACGAGCGACACGTCCTCCGAAACGCCGCAGGCTTCGAGCAGCGCGCGGGCGGGCGTGCCGTTCGCCGCGCGCACGTTGCGCGGCGCCTTCACGCCGTCGCCGGACACGGTGATCACGCCGCTGGTCTGGGGCAGGCCGTCCGCCGCGTCGGCCAGGGCGCAGAGCGCCTGCGGCCCTATGAGGCCCGCGGAGACGCCGGCGGCGCGCAGGCGGCGCAGCAGAAAGGCCCGCGCCGGGTAGCGCCGGCCGGCCACCTCCACGCGCAGGCCCGGGCGGGCGCGGCGCAGGGCGGCCTCTTCCCGCCGTGTGGAGACGGCCGCGCCGATCTGTGCCCCTCCGCAGGCCACGGCGGCCAGGCGCAGGCCGCGCTCCACCTTTTCCGGGTCCTCGCGCAGCACGGCGCAGGCGGAGGAGCACCAGGGGTCGTCCTCCACGGCGCAGGCCAGCAGCAGGCCGGCCCCGAGCCGCCGCAGGCGGTACAGCTCCTGAAAGAGCGGGCGGCCCGTCATCTCGTCAAAAATGCCGGCGTCGGCGGCGGCGCGCAGCACGTCCTCGTCCTCCGGCCGGTCCGGCAGGGGGCGCAGCGGCGATGCGCGCCGCTCTCCGCCCGTGCGCAGACGCACCGTCCACACCGGGCCGCACACAGCCATCTCCCGGAATTCGATTTCCTCCGCCACACCGGCGGCGGGGGCGTGGGCGGGTGCGCTGCGCCTGGGCAGGCTCAGCCGCTGGCCGGCGGCAAGCTTGTCCCCGGGGCGGACGAGGCGGGCCGTGCCCTCCTCGGCGCCCGGCAGCGGCACCACGAGCGTGCCGGAAGCGGGCAGTGTCAGGATCGGCTCGCGCAGGGAGAGCGCGCGCCGGTCCTCCGTGCGGTATCCGCGCAGCGATGTTATCATGGCTGCTCCGCCGCGGCTTCGGCGGCGATCTGTTTGAGCGTCTGGATGGCCTCGGCCGGGTTCTGCGCGCCGAACACCGTCGTGCCGGAAACGCAGATGTCCACGCCGGCGCGGGCCGCCTGGCCCACCGTCTCAAACGTGACGCCGCCGTCGATCTCCACGGGGATGGATAGCCCCATCGCGCGGGCGCGGGCGCGCACGGCGCGCACCTTTTCCAGCATGGAGGGGATGAACTTCTGCCCGCCCGCGCCGGGCTCCACCGTCATCACGAGCACGAGGTCGAGATCCGGCAGGAAGGGGAAGAGCGACTCCACCGGCGTGGCGGGCTTGAGGGCGACGCCGGCGCGGCAGCCGGCCAGGTGGATGAAGCGGATCGTCTCCGCCGGGTCGCCCTCGGCCTCGAGGTGGAAGGTGATGCCGTTCGCGCCGGCGCGGGCGAGCGGCCCCACCTGGTGCTGCGGCTGGGCGACCATCATATGGACATCAAAGAATTTTTCCGTGTAGGGCCGGATCGAGGAGATAACCTGGGCGCCGAAGGTGATGGTGGACACGAAATTGCCGTCCATCACGTCGAGGTGGATGAGATCCGCCCCGGCCCTGTCGATGCGCCGTGCCTCCTCGCCCAGGCGGGAAAAATCAGAGGAAAGCATGGATGGCGAAATCAGCATAAGGGAAAGCCTCCTTGTTCGGGACGCCGTGTGCGCCCGTGATTTCAGTTCGACGAGGGGAAGAAGGGGCGAAGCGCGTTCGCCAGGCCGCTCACCGGCATGGTCTGCAGCACGACGCGGCCGGGGCCGGTGACGATGGTGTGGAAGAGGCCTTCGCCGCCGAGGAACATGTTTTTCAGGCCCTTCACGGCCTGCACGTCGATGGAGCAGCTCGCATCGCACATGGCAAGGTTGCCGGTGTCCACCACGATGCTCTGGCCCGCGGCGAGCGTGTATTCCACGGCGTATCCGTCGATCTCAAGAAATGCCGTGCCGGTGCCGGAGAGCTTCTGCATGATGAAGCCTTCGCCGCCGGCAAAGCCCGCACCGAACTTTTTCTGGAAGAAGATGGAGAGGTCCACGCCCGTCTCCGCCGCGAGGAAGCCGCCCTTCTGCACCACAACGGGCGTTTCCGGCGCGATGCGCACGGCGCGGATTGAGCCGGGAAAGCTTGAGGCAAAGGCGATCATGCCCGGGCCGCCCTGCGCCGTGTAGGTATTCTGGAACAGGGAATCCCCGGAAAACAGCCGCCCGAACGCCTTGCCGATCCCGCCTGCGCCGGTGGACATTTCCATGTTGGGGGACATCCACACCATGGAGCCCTTTTCCGTGCGCATGGATTCGCCTGCCTCCAGATTGCAGATGACGGCCGGGGTGGGTTCGCCGACAATATCATAACGCATAGACACAACTCCTCCGTTTCTCGGGTGCGCGGCCGCGCCGCCCTCCCGTTACAGGACAAGGACGGACAACAGGATGGACCCGGCCAGCAAAAGGGCGATCAGCCCCGCAATCACGCGCACCGCCAGCCTGCGGCCGTGCAGGCCGCCCTTTTTCCGGCGCGGCTTTGCCTGTCTCCGTGTGCTCATCTCAAAAATCCCGTCCTTTCCAGGGGTACAAAAACCTATGCTTCTATAGTAAAGGTTTTTGGGCAAAAAATCAAGGGCAGGGGGCGGCGCTTTTTCAAGGGACGGTGAAACCTTTTGCCGGGCCGGCGCGTCTATTCTCATGAGGCGCGCCCGGCGGCGCGGCTTGACTTTCCGCCGGGAATCCCATAGAATGGGAACCAGCACGACGGGCAAACGAAAGAGGAAGAACCGGCCGGCGAGCGGTCGGCATCGGAGGCAAGGCTATGGCAGGAAACACGAGCGGCAGAAGGCCGCAGAACAAGGCGCGATCCCGCGGGGAGATCGATCGGTACCACTATGTGGATCGGGACATCTACAGCCGCAGCGATCACCGGGTGTCGGCGTCCCCTCGCAAAAAGCGCCGCAAAAAGAAGAAGGGCGGTGCCGGGCGCGTGGTGGCCGTGCTGCTGGCGGTGGCAGTTGTGGCCGCGCTGGCCGTGGCGGGCGGGGCCGGGGCTCTGCTGGGCCGGCTGGACCGCCCGGAGATCGATACCACCCAGTATGAGGAGCAGCCGAGCGCCGCGCCCACATGGAGCGTGCTTTCCGACAGCAGCGTGATCAACATCCTGCTCATCGGCAAGGACAAGGGGGACGACGGCATGTCCAGCCGGTCCGATACCTCGATGCTTGTCTCCATCGACACGAAAAACAAGGAGCTCCGGCTTGTGTCGTTTCTGCGCGATCTCTATCTCGAGATCCCCACCGTGGGCAAGACAAGGCTGAACGCCGCCTATGCGAACGGCGGCGCGGCGCTCACGATGCAGACGCTCGAGAACAACTTCCGCGTGAACATCGACAAATATATTGAGATCGATTTCGAAAACTTTGCCCTCGTCATCGACAAGATGGGCGGCATCGACATCGATATGAACGCCGCCGTGGCCGCCGAGGGCAACCGCAACATCGGCAGCCACTGGACGGAGGGCGTGAACCACCTTTCCGGCAAGGAGGCGCTCTATTATTCCCGCATCCGCGCCACGGACAGCGACTTCGGCCGCACCGGCCGCCAGCGCCAGGTCATCGAGGCGATTCTGACGCGGTTCAAGCAGCTCAACATCCTCGACATGGGCAGCGTGGCGTTTGAGTATCTGCCCTATGTGACGACGAACCTTTCCGACGGCGACATCGTGTATCTGGCGTCCATCGCGCCGCAGATCCTCGACTATGATCAGGAAACGATGGCCGTGCCGAACGAGGGGACGTATCAGGACCTGAAGCTGCCCAGCGGGGCGCTCGTGCTCGACGCCGATCTGGAGGAGAACAGCCGTATGCTGCGCGAATTCCTCTATCCCTCCGGTGAGGGTGAGGGATGAACACGGGTCATCTGCCCGGTTTTCGATTATAAAAACAGAAGATTCCTGCGCAAAAAGCGGCGGCAGGCGGAAAATCCGCCTTGCCTGCCGCCGTTTTTTATTGTAAAATAAAGGGTACCCTGCATGGGCGGGGGTGCGGCGGGCCTGGGAAAGGCCGCGCAGCCCCGCGTGCACGGAGGGCCGCGGACCCCGCGAAATAATCCGAACCGTTGGAGGGAAAACATTATGGAGAAAAAGACGTTTTACATTACCACTCCCATCTATTACCCTTCGGGCAATGCGCACATCGGCCACAGCTACACGACCGTGGCCAGCGACGCCATTGCCCGCTACAAGCGAATGCAGGGATACGACGTGATGTTCCTCACCGGCACGGACGAGCACGGCCTGAAGATTGAGCAGAAGGCCGAGGCCGCGGGCGTGACCCCGAAGGAATACGTCGATAAAATCGTGGCAAACTTCCAGCAGCTCTGGAAACTGCTCAACATCAGCAACGACCGTTTCATCCGCACCACAGACGACTACCACGTGAAGGCCGTGCAGAAGATCTTCCGCGCGCTGTATGACCGCGGCGACATCTACAAGGGCAAGTACGAGGGCTGGTACTGCACGCCGTGCGAGTCCTTCTGGACGGAGACGCAGCTCAAGGACGGCAAGTGCCCCGACTGCGGCCGCGAGGTGAAGTGGGCCGAGGAGGAAGCCTATTTCTTCCGCCTTTCGAAGTATGCGGACCGGCTGCTCAAGCTCTATGAGGATCAGCCCGACTTCATCCAGCCGGAGAGCCGCAAGAACGAGATGATCGCGTTCATCAAGCAGGGCCTGCAGGATCTCTGCGTTTCCCGCACGAGCTTCACCTGGGGCATCCCGGTGGATTTCGACCCGAAGCACGTGATTTATGTGTGGATCGACGCGCTCACGAACTACATCACCGCCATGGGCTACGGCTCGGACGATGATTCCGATTATAAAAAGTACTGGCCTGCCGACGTCCACTTTGTCGGCAAGGAGATTGTGCGCTTCCACACCGTCATCTGGCCGGCCATCCTCATGGCGCTCGACCTGCCGCTGCCCAAGCAGGTGTACGGCCACGGCTGGCTGCTGTTCGGCGACGGCACGAAGATGAGCAAGTCGAAGGGCAACGTCGTGGATCCGCACATCCTCTGCGACCGCTACGGCGTGGATGCGATCCGCTACTTCCTGCTGCGCGAGATCCCCTTCGGCGCGGACGGCGTGTTCACGAACGAGGCGCTCATCGCGCGCATCAACTCCGATCTCGCAAACGACCTGGGCAACCTCGTCTCCCGCACGACGGCCATGGCGCAGAAGTATTTCGGCGGCCATATCCCGGCCGGGCGCGAAGCGGAGCCGGTGGACGACGAGCTCATCGCGCTCGCTTCCGGCCTGCGCGACCGCTGCGACAAGGCCATCGACGGCTACCAGTTCTCCACCGCGCTGGCGGAGATCTGGAAGGTGGTGGCCCGCAGCAACAAGTACATTGACGAAACGGCCCCGTGGGTGCTCGGCAAGGACGAGGGCAAGCGCGCGCGCCTGGCCGCCGTGCTGTATAATCTGTGCGAATCGCTGCGCATCGTGTCGGTGCTGCTCACGCCCTTCATGCCGGAGACGGCGCCGCGCATCCAGAAGCAGCTCGGCCTTTCCGGCGACAGCGTGACCTATGAGACGGCCGGCACGTGGGGTGTGACCCCGGCCGATGCCGTGGTGGAGAAGGGCGAGACGCTCTTCCCGCGCATCGACGTGGACAAGGAGATCGAGGCGCTCAACGCCCTCATCCCGAACCCGATGGAGCAGAAGAAGGCGGAAAAGCCGAAGATCGAGGAGCTGGCGCAGATCGCGATCGACGATTTCGCGAAGGTGGAGCTGCGCGCCGCGAAGGTGCTCGCCTGCGAGCCGGTGAAACGCGCGAAGAAGCTCCTGAAGCTCACGCTCGACGACGGCGAGGGCGAGCGCACCGTGGCCTCCGGTATTGCGCAGTGGTACAAGCCTGAGGAACTCGTGGGCCGCACCGTGGTGCTCGTGGCGAACCTCAAGCCCGCGAAGCTGTGCGGCGTGGAGAGCTGCGGCATGATTCTGGCGGCGGACGCCGCGGAGGACGGCGTGCGCGTCGTGTTCCTGGAAGGCGTGCCGGCCGGCGCGCGCATCCGCTGAGGACGGCGCGATGGAGATTTTTGATTCCCACGCGCACTATGATGCCGCCGCGTTCCGCGAGGACCGCGGCGAGGTGCTCGCCTCGCTGCCTTCCCGCGGCGTGTGCGGGGTGATCAACTGCGGCTCCCACCTGGAGGGCTGCCGGGCGAGCGTGGAGCTTGCGCGCCGGTATCCGTATGTGTATGCGGCCGTGGGCTTGCACCCGGAGGATCTGAAGGACGCCCCCGCGGACTGGCTCCATCAGGTGGAGGAGATGCTGGTCGAGCCGAAGGTGGTGGCCGTGGGCGAGATCGGCCTCGACTACTACTGGAAGGAGAACGCCCCGCGCGAGGAGCAGAAGGCGGCGCTGGCCACCCAGCTTGAGCTGGCGAACGCGCATGGGCTGCCGATCGTTTTTCACGACCGCGAGGCCCACGGCGACACGATGGAGCTGCTGCGCAAATACCGCCCGCGCGGCGTGCTGCATTGTTTTTCCGGCAGTGTGGAGATGATGCGTGAAGCGGTGCGCCTGGGGCTTTACATCGGCCTGGGCGGGGCGGTAACGTTCAAAAATGCGCGCGTACCGCTCGAGGTGGCGCGCGAGGTGCCGCTGGACCGCCTGCTCACGGAGACGGACTGCCCCTACATGGCACCCGTGCCGTTCCGCGGCAAGCGGTGCGATTCCACGATGATCGCTTACAGCGCCGCGAAGATTGCGGAGGTGCGCGACGTTCCCGTGGAGGAGATTCTGAAGGCGGGCAGGGAGAACGCGTGCGCCCTGTTCGGCATCGCACTGTAACGCATCCCGGCATGAAACATCCCGGCGGCAAATGCGCGCCGGAGAGGGGAGGAACGGCCATGTTTGCACACAAGGTGGTTGTTGTCACGGGCGGGGCCCAGGGCATCGGCAAGACGATTGCGGAGGAATTCCGCCGCGAGGGCGCGGAGGTCTGTGTGATTGACCTGCTGCCCAACCCCTATTTTGTGGGGGATCTGGCGGATCCGGCCGTGCTGGAATTGTTTGCCCGCAAGGTGACGGACGACTGGGGGCGCGTGGATGTTCTGGTGAACAACGCGCCGCCGCTCATGAAGGGGATTGACGCGTGCAGCTATGAGGAGTTTGACCGCGCGCTGCGCGTGGGCGTGGCCGCGCCGTTCTATCTGTGTAAGCTGTTCCGGCCGTGGTTTGCCCCCGGGGCCTCGGTGGTGAACATTTCCTCCTCGCGCGACCGGATGAGCCAGCCGCAGACGGAGAGCTACACCGCCGCGAAGGGCGGGATCTCCGCCCTCACGCACGCGCTGGCTGTGAGCCTGGCCGGAAAGGTGCGCGTGAACTCGATTTCCCCCGGATGGATCGACACGTCGTTCACGGAGTATGAGGGGCCGGACGCATACCAGCAGCCGGCCGGGCGCGTGGGAAACCCGATGGACATCGCGAACATGGTGCTGTATCTCTGCTCGGACAAGGCGGGGTTCATCACCGGCGAGAACATCTGCATCGACGGCGGCATGACCCGCCAGATGATTTACCACAACGATTTCGGATGGACCCTGGACAATTCCCACCTGCGGTGAGCACACCTGCGGTGAGCAAGTCGCGCACCGCGTTCTTTTCTTCCCCGCGTCTCGCACGCACGCGGCTGGTTCCGGGTGTGGGCCCACACCGGGCTCCTGTTTTCCCGGGCAGGGAGAAAGCCCGCGGCTGCGCCGAGCAAGTCGCGCGGCTGCGCCGGGCAAGACGCGCACCGTGTTTTTTTCTTCCCCGCGTCTCGCACGCACGCGGCTGGTTCCGGGTGCGCGCCCACGCATGGCTCCTGTTTTCCCGGGCAGGGAGAAAGCTCCGGCGCATCCCCAACGCACAGAAACGCTTGAAAAGCTGAGCTTTGCTCCTTGGCTTTTCAAGCGTTTCCCTTATCTGCCGGCGGTTTGCGGCCCGAAGGGCCGCTAAGCCGGCCAGCAGCCAGAAAAAGGGGGGAGATCAGCGAAAGGGTGCAGGCGTCCCCCTTTGCACAGAAACGCTTGAAAAGCTGAGCTTTGCTCCTTGGCTTTTCAAGCGTTTCCCTTATCTGCCGGCGGTTTGCGGCCCGAAGGGCCGCTAAGCCGGCCAGCAGC
>CAKNKY010000024.1 GCA_930987725.1 uncultured Anaeromassilibacillus sp.
AAAGATCCGCCCGCCCGCCAGGCTGAGCCTGGACGCAAGCCGCGGGGTCGCAGCCCCCGGCTGCTCGCCGGGCAAAGATCCGCCTGCCCGCCACACGCGAGCCCAGGCTGAGCCTGGACGCAAGCCGCGGGGTCGCAGCCCCCGGCTGCTCGCCGGGCAAAGATCCGCCCGCCCGCCACACGCGAGCCCACGGACACTTCCGGGACTGCGAATGGGCCGCCCGCCTCACGCGGGTTCAGCCGGGCGGGGCTGAGCCGCGCGCCATCTCTTCTGAGGCGGCGCGCAGTGCCTTTGCCGCCTCGCAGATATCCGGCGCGGCAAAGAGTGCGGACACAACGGCCACGCCTGCCGCGCCGCTGCCCGCGAGCAGCGGGAGGTTCTGCAGCGTCACGCCGCCGATCGCCACCACCGGAATTGAGACGGTGCGGCAGATGCGTTGCAGCGTCTCAAACGTCATGGCGGAGGCATCCGTCTTGGTGGCGGAGCCAAACACGGCGCCGCAGCCCAGATAATCAGCGCCCTCACGCTCCGCCTCCACGGCTTCCTCCACCGTGTGAGCCGTCGCGCCGATGAGGAACGCTTCCCCTGCGCGGCGGCGCGCCTCGGAGATCGTCATGTCGTCCTGGCCCAGGTGGACGCCGTCCGCCCCGCAGGCGAGAGCAACATCCAGATTGTCGTTCACGAGGAACGGCACGCCGTACCGGCGGCACAGGGCGCAGATCTCGCGCGCCTCCGCGAGGAAGGCGGCGCGTTCCATCTGTTTTTCACGCAGCTGCACACACGTCGCGCCGCCGCGCAGCGCATCTTCCACCTGCTCGGCCAGCGTCCGGTTTCCCGTCCAGGCGCGGTCGGTGACGGCGTACAGGCGCAGCGTCGATTCAGCACATTTCATAGCGGGCTCCCTTTTCCAGGTCCTCCGGCGTCAGGCGGAAGACGGCGTCGATCAGATAATTGCGGTAACTGGCGTTCCCGTCCTGCGGGCCCATGCGGGCGGCTGCGCGCTCGCCGCACAGGCCCAGGGCGCACACGGCCGCGGCGGCCGCGGCGGCGGGACTTGCCCGGTTGGCAGCCACAAACGCGCCCGCGAGCGCGGAGAGCTGGCAGCCCGCGCCCGTCACGCGCCGCATGAGCGGGTGTCCGTTGTGCAGGCGGTAAAGTGTGCCCCCGCCCGCCACAAGATCCGTTTCCCCCGTCATGGCCACGGCCGCGCCGGTGCGGGCCGCCAGTGTGCGCGCCGCGGCCGGGCTGGCGCCGCGCGGCGCATCGCCGGCGTCCACGCCCTTTTCCTGCGGCGCGTCCGCGGCAGCCGGGGTGAACGCCCCAGCCAGCGCGCGGATCTCCGCCGCGTTGCCGCGGATCACGGTGAAGCGGATTTCGCGCAGCAGCCGCAGCGCCGCCTCCATCCGCCACGGCGAAGCTCCCACACCCACGGGGTCGAGCACCACAGGGATATTCCGCCCGTTGGCCTCCCGGCCGGAGGCGAGCATGGCGGGGATCTTTTCGGCGCGCAGCGTGCCCAGGTTGAGCACAAGCCCGTCGCTGCGGGCGGTGATGGCCGCGGCTTCCTCCGGGGCCTCCGCCATGATCGGCGACGCGCCGCACGCCAGCAGGACGTTGGCGCAGTCGTTCACGGTGACGATATTCGTAATGCAATGCACGAGCGGCGCGGATTCGCGCACGCGCGCGAGCAGTTCGCCGAACATAAAAGGCCCCCTTTCAGGCTGTGGTTGGGTTTGCCGTGGTTTGCGTCAGCGGCTGAGCTGGAGCTGCATCTTGTGCAGGACGCTGGCCTTCTGCAGCGCAAACAGCAGCACGCCGGCAATCACTGCGCCGCCCGCCGTGGAGACGAGGAAGGGCACGATGTAGGCATAGAAGGCCGTTTCGGCGGCAGACTGGTTCATGAGCAGGATCGCCACCGGGTAAGCGCACAGACCGCCCAGCACGGACGTGCCGAACACCTCGCCGATGAGCGTGGGCAGCAGCTTCTGCACCTTCCAGTACACAACGCCGCAAAGCAGCGCGCCGAACATGCTGCCCGGGAAAGCCATGAGCGTGCCGAGGCCCAGCAGGCAGCGCAGAAGGCTGGCGCAGAAGGCCACCGCCACGCCGTACCACGGGCCGAGCAGCACGGCGCACAGGATGTTGACCATGTGCTGCACCGGCGCGCATTTGCTGCCGAACACCGGGAACGAGAACAGGCTGCCCACCACGGCGACGGCGCACAGCAGGGCGGCAAGGCAAAGCTTCTGGATGTGGACTTTTTTCATGATGCATTTCTCCTTTTTCTGGGGCAAAGAAACGGCAGACAGAGCGTCGCTTCCCCCGCGTGATGTAGCTGGGCAGAATCTGCCCGCAAGGGTTAGCGGTCGAGGCTTGCTGGCCTCCTCTCACGCCGGAACACGGCTTCCCATCGCTTCTGTTTGCCGGGCCCAGGGCGCTCCCCCTCGGCCCGCCGCGGCCCTTCCCGGGCGCGCGCCGCTTTCTCCCCCTTTCAAAGGATCTTTTTTCGCAAAAAACAGGGGGAACGCCCGTGCGGCGTTCCCCCGGAAAGATCCGTTTCTGGCTTCCTACGGCGGCATTATCCGCATCAGGTCAAGGGTCGAAGTTGAAAGACTTCCTCTCAGCCCGCTCACGAGCTCCCCTGTTTTTGCGTCCTTATTATACCGCGCCTTTGTCGAAAATGCAAGAGTGCGTGCAAAACTTGCGCGTTTCACTCCTCCAGCTCCCGCGTAAAGGGGATGGAGGGGGCCGCGCCCGGCCGGCTCACGGCAATGGCCGCCGCGCGGGAGGCGCGGTCCAGGCAGCGCGGCAGCGGCTCGCCGCGCAGCAGGCCCGCCAGGAAATAGCCGGTGAACGTGTCGCCCGCGGCCGTGGTATCCACCGCATCGGCCGGGTAAGACTTTTGCCGGAAGGTTTTTGTCCCGGCTGCGCACACGCTTCCGGCTTCGCCGAGCGTGAGCACCGTGACAGCCTCCGGGTATTGGGCGCGCAGGCGCTGCAGGATGGCTTCCGGCTCCGTTTCGCCCGTGAGCCAGCCGCCCTCCACCTCGTTGAGCAGGAAGCAGTCGACGCTCCCGAGCGGCAGCTCCCGCAGGGAATCGTTTGCAGGGGAAGGGTTGAGCGCCGTCTTCATGCCGCGCGCCTTCGCCGCCCGCAGCAGCGGGCCCATGCGCTCCAGCTCGTTCTGCACGAGCAGCCAGTCGCCGGGGCCGAAACCCTCGAGCGCGTGCTCTTGGAGCGCGTCCGTCACGCGCAGCAGCCCGTCCGCGTAAAACAGGATGCAGTTCTGCCCCCGTTTGTCCACCTGGATCACCGTGTGGGAGAAAAGCCCTTCCGTCTGCTCCACACGGGAAACGTCCACGCCGTTCTCCTGCAGCAGCGCGAGCAGCGGCGCGCCGTCCGTGCCGATGAGGCCGGCGTGGCACACGTCCGCCCCGGCCCGCGCCAGCGCCACGGACTGGTTCAGCCCTTTCCCTCCGCAGTATGTCCGGCGCGAGAGGGCCCGCACCGTTTCCCCGGGGCGCACAATGCCCTCCACCTCATAGACAAAATCGAGATTCATGGAACCAAAATTTAAAATGCGCATGCGGCGCCTCCCCTTCTCCGCCCGAGGCGGCTTTTTTCCAGCATATCACATTGCACCGCGGCGGGCAAGGAAAACGGGGGAGAGAAGCGCAAAAATCCGCCCCGGAGCTGGGGGAGCTCCGGGGCGGATTTCAGGATAAAATACTTTTGTCAGGGAAAAATCAGATTAGCCCTTGACTGCGCCGATCATGACGCCCTTCTCAAAGTACTTCTGGATGAAGGGATACACGCACAGCACCGGCAGCGTGGAAACGATGATGACGCCGAACTTGATCTGGTCGGCATACTGCTGGGCGTACGCGCTCGCGCCTGCGCCGGAGGAACCGGCCATGGCCTGGTTGAGCAGCAGCAGGTTGCGCAGGATGATCTGCAGGGGCTGGTAGGCGTCGCTGTTCAGATAGAGCAGCGCGTTGAAGAAGTCGTTCCAGTGGCCGACGAGGTAATACAGCATGATAACCGCCGTGACCGCCTTGGAAAGCGGAATCACAATCGTGAAGAAATAGCGGAAATGGCTGCAGCCGTCGAGCGTGGCGGCCTCATAGAGATCCTCCGGGATGGAGTTCTCGAAGAACGTGCGGGTGATGATCAGGTTGTAAACGTTGACCGCACCGATGATGATCATGATGAGCGGGTTGTTCAGCAGGCCCACTTCGTTGATCAGCATGTAGGTCGGGATCAGGCCGCCGTTGAAGTACATCGTGAACACGAAGAGCTTCATGATGATGCCGCGGGCCGGGAAATTCCGGCGGGACAGCGTGTAGGCGGCGGGCAGCGTGACGGCCAGGTTCAGGGCCGTGCCGCAGAAGGAGTAAATAACGGTGTTCAGGTAGCCTCTCCAGATGTCCGGGCGGGTGAAGATCTGCTCATAGCCGTAAAGGCTGATGCCCTTCGGATAGAACAGGACTTCGCCGCGGTTGACAAGCGTGGAGTCACTGAACGAAGCGATAACGATAAAATACAGCGGGTAAAGGACGACAACGAAGGAGAAGATCGTGATAATCCCTACCACAATGCGGAACGAAACGTCCGAAGCGGATCTCTCGTGGATCTTGTTTGCCTTCGGCACCTTGGCAACTTTCGTACTCATGCTTCTCCCCTCCTTTACATCAGGCTGATGTTCGCCGCGCGCTTGGAGATCTGGTTTGCCAGCATCAGGAACGCAAAGTTCACCACGGTGTTGAACAAACCGACTGCCGAGCCGAAGCTGAACTGCACGGATTTCAGGCCGACGTTATACACATATGTAGTGATAACCTCGGAAACGCCCTTGTTGAGGGAGTTCTGCATGAGGAAGGTCTTTTCAAAGCCGACGTTCAAAATGCCGCCCATGTTCATGATGAGCAGGATGATGATCGTGGGCAGGATGGCAGGCAGTTCCACATGCCACACCTGCTGCCAGCGGTTGGCGCCGTCTACCTTGCAGGCATCGTACAGCTGGCCGTCCACGCCGGCGAGCGCCGCGATGAAGATGATGCTGTTCCAGCCGGCGCTCTGCCAAATGCCGGAGATGACGTACACCGGCACAAAGGCCCACGGGTCGCCCAGCAGGTTGGCGTCCGCCCCGATGAGGCCGATCGCCTTGAGCGCGTTGCTCACCAGGCCCGTGGTGGGGGAGAGCAGGATCTGCAGCATGGCAACAAGCACAACGGTGGAAATGAAGTAGGGCAGATACACAACCGTCTGCACGGTGCGCTTCCACGCGGGGCCCTTAATGGCGTTGATCGCCAGCGCCAGGATGATCGGGATCGGGAACCCGCAGATCAGCGAGAAGAACGCGATGACGAACGTGTTGCGGATGGTGGGCCAGAACATGGGGCTTTCAAAGTACTGGATGAAATACTTGAAGCCTGCCCAGTCGCCGCCGGTAATGCCTTTGCTGAAGTCATAGTCGCGGAAGGCAAGCTGCAGACCATACATCGGGCCGTAGCAGAAGATGGCAATGTAAACGATCGCCGGGATAATCATAACCCAGAGCTGCCAATCCCGCGCAAGCGCCTTGAGAGGTCTGACCTTTTTCTTAGGCATGCCAACCGCAGCTGTTTTTGCCTGTTTCATGGTCATTCTCCTTTCTCAGAAAGAAAAGGGGATGCTGGCTGATCCCGGCATCCCCTTTCCCCTGTTTAACCATTAGCCCTGATTGGCAAGATAGGTTTCGAAAGCAGCCTGGCGGATCTCGAGGTTCTGGGAGAGACCAGCGGACATAACACTCTCGACGTAAGCATCCCACTCAGCGTCGATGTCGCGGCTCGAATCAGAAACCCAGGCAGACCACGTCTGGTCGGTGATGTTGTTGATGTTCGCCTGGTTCATGGCCAGGGTGTTGGTGTCGTCAGCGGAGTACTTCATGAACAGGGCCGGATAGATGTCCTGGGGATCGAGGTCCTCGAACAGCGGATCATAAACGGCCTTTTCCTCGTTCACAGCCTGCATGTCGGTGCCCAGGGTGAGCTGCAGGTCGTCGCGGATGTACATGCCGCCGTTGTCGGCGAAGGAGCTGTTCCACTTCCACGTGCCGGGGTCGATGGACGGATCCTGCGGAGGCAGAACAGCGTAGGTGCCGTCGCCGTTGTCGGCGATGCAGCCGTCGGAGATGCCGCCGAACAGAACCTGCATGGAAACGACTTCATCATAGAAACCGTCGATGAACTTCATGGCAGCTTCCTTGTTCGCGCACTTGGCGCTCATGGAGTAGCGGTTGCCGCCGTAGTTGAGGTCATAGAAGTCATAGGAGTAGCAGATCTTCTCGGTGTCCTCGTTCTCCTTCATCTGCGGCATGGAGATGTACTGATCGGAAACGTTCACGCCGAAGCGGTCGCCGAGCTCCCAGCCCCACGTAAAGCCGACGAGAGCGGTGTCGCCATCGCCGCGGGCAACGGACTGGAACTTGGAGTAGTCCTGCGTGATAGCCTCAGGGTTGATGAGGCCCTGGCTCCACAGCTTCTGCGCGAACTGGCAGACTCTCTTGAAGCGCTCGTCAACATAATAGTTCTTCACCTGGCCGTCCTCAGCAAAGTAGCCCTGCGGGTTGTTGCTGGAGAGCTGCAGGCCGGTGCAGCCGAGAAGCTGGTTGAGGCCGTAAGCGGAATTGAAGCCGCCGTTGAAGTCCATCGGGATTTCATCGGCCTGGCCGTTGCCGTTCGGGTCCTTCTCCTTGAACGCGATCAGAACCTGCTCGAGTTCATCCCACGTGGTCGGGACTTCCATGTCAACGGCGTCGAGCCATTCCTGGTTGATGTACATGGTGCCGTTCGTGTTCGGCCACACGCTCTGATACTTCGGGGTGCCGAAGATCTGGCCGTCCATCGTCGTGGCAAGGGCCTCAGCTTCGGGCTTATCCTTGAAGAACTGCTGCAGGTTCGGGGCATACTGTTCGATCAGAGGCTTCAGATCCTCGAACAGGCCGTTGTACTGCACATAGTCGGAATCGGAGGTCGCGCAGACCAGAATGTCAGGAATCTGGCCGGAAGCGAACATGGCAGGCTTCTTCTGATCCCAGTCGGCGGAGATCTGCTGCCACTCGACGTCAACGTTGCAGGCGTCTTCCAGTTCCTGCAGCCACTGCATCTCGTTGACATCCTTCGTCAGGGAGTGCTTGCTGATAAGAGCGGTGAGGTGGACCTTCTCGCCGGAAGTGTCGCCGCCTTCATCCCCTGCGTCGCCCGCGTCACCGGCGGTGGAAGCAGTGTCGCCTCCCGTGGAGGCCGTGCCGCTGTCGTTGTTGCAGCCCGTTGCCAGCGATGCGAGCATCGCACAGGCAAGCAGGGCCGCCAGAACAGACTTCTTTTTCATGTTTCTGATTTCCCCTTTCCGTACAATAAAAATGCGGAACGCTTCCCCGCCCCGCACGCCCCTTACATGATACAGTATATAAGGGGGAACAAGGGTTTTGGAAAGCTTTCCCGCACAGGCGCTTTTACGGAGGCACGCCTGTGCTCTTGTTTGGGTGCGGCCGCCGGTGGGTGGAAAACTCGACGTCCGCAACCGATGGCCTTATTATAGAATTTGTGCAGTATTCACACAACGGGCAGATTTTGAATAAAAGATCGGATTCTTGAATTTCATTCACATATTCGAAATATTTGAGGCTAAATTCACAAATTCGAATGAGAAAGAAAAAGATAAAGAGGGCCAATTATGCGATCTGTGCGCGAAACTCCCCTCTGCACACATGGTTTCTGTGCAATATTCAGAAAGAAGCTTGCCGTTTCTGATTTTGTTTTGACATGACATAAAAAAGGAGCCGCGCGAAGCGGCTCCTTTTTTCCGGAACACGGAGAAGATTGTTCCGGCAGAATGGGGGCAAAACAACTTGTTCTTTTGGTGAAAACAGAAAAAGGCCTTGTCAGGGGGTCAGGATTCCTGCGGGGTTTCCGCAGCCTTTTCCGCGCCGCCTTTTGCCTGTTTGGCGTTCTGGCTGCGGTAGGCGCTCGGCGTCACGCCGCGCAGGCGCTTGTATGTCTCCGTGAAGACGGGGGCCGTGCTGTAGCCCAGCTTCTGGGCCACCACGTTCACCTTTTCCCCGGCGGCGAGCAGCTCTTCCGCTTTGGAAATGCGCAGTTCGTCGATGAAGCGGCTCAGCGTCTGGCCGGTCTGCTTCTTGAACTGGTGGCTGAGGTTCGAAGCGGAGGTGCCCAGCGCCGAGGCCATATATTTAATGGAAAAGTTCTGTTCGGTGTAATGATCTTCGATAAACGCCATCACGGTGCGCAGGCTCCGCGTCTGGCCCGCACTTTCGTCCGAAGAGGGGGCGGGGGTCTTTTCCTCATTGCGCACGAGCTGCTGGAGCACGCTGTCGAGCACGCCGTCCACACCGTCATGGCCGGGCACATGCGCTGCGCCCTCGCTGCCGCCCACCAGACGGCGCACATCCTGCAGCACGGCAGCCTGCGTTTCCCGGCTGGAATCATGCAGCTCGCCCTTCATCATGCGCAGGGCAAATTCGGCTTTGTCCACGTTGCTTGTCTCCACCGCTTCCTGCAGAAGCTGCAGTTCGAGCGGGGGAGCGCCGCGCCGGCCGCGCTCTGCACGGCACACGGCGCTGTATGCCGTGTGCACATTCTGCACGCCTTCAATCACGCCGCTCACACGCGCCAGGGGCCCGCCGCTTTCCGCCAGGGAGGCGAGCAGCGCGGCAAAAGCGGATTCCTCCATGTCTGTTGCGAGCAGGAACAGGTATTTGTTCCCGAAGATGTAGAGGGAATAGACGTCAATTTCATTGTCTGATACCCCCCCACCGTGGGGGTCATCCCCCACGGCGCCGGAATTGATGCGCTCAAACAGATCGTAGTTTTTCTCGGAATCCTCGAGCAGGACGCAGGCAAAGTAGCGTCTGTCCACGCGGATTCCCCCCTGCAGGCACTGCTGATACACAGCCTGGCCCGGTACGGCCTGGTTATCCAGAATATAGAACAGGTATTTTTCACGCCGCAGCTCCTGCACCGATTCCTCGTAAAATTTCTGGGAATAGGCGTAGTCGTCGAGCAAAAAGCCGAGATACTGGAAGGCGTCGCGCGGGGCGTCGTCGCGCTGGGGCAGCTTGCTGAGCAGGCCGCGCACGGGGCGGTAAGCCCGGCGCGCGCAGGTGAGCAGGGTGATGAGGGAGAGAACGAGCACCACGAAGGTGACGATCGATTCCAGAACGAGCGTGGGCAGCAGGCGCTGCACCTGCACGGAGGGGCTGAGCTTCCATTCCAGGCGCAGCGTTGTTTTTTCAAAGGAAAGCGCGGGGTCCGGCCGGAAAGAGTCCGGCACGCCGCGGCCGGAATAGAGCGACTCGCACACAGCCGGGTCAGTGGCGTAGATCGGTTCTCCCATATAATAAAGTACGCAGTCCGTGCCCTCGAGCGCGTTGATCTGATCTTCAAACGTGGAATCGGAAATGAGGAAGAGCAGATAGGAGATGGGGGTGTCATGTTCCATCTCCAGCGGCATGGCGATCAGCACGCCGGGGCCGGCGCCTGTCTCCTGCACGCGCATGATGCGCGTCTGTGGGCCCTCATTGTAAAGCTCCGCGCGGTCCCATGGTTGCACGCCGAGCGAGGTGGAGGGATAGCCGCCCGCGCTCGGTTCCCCGTTAAAATAGTCGTCGGAGCGCCAGGCACAGTTCATGCCGAACACGTAATCGCTTTCCAGGCTGTAAAAATGCACGTTGAAAAAGAAGGGGACCCAGATCGAGTCTTCCCGCAGCTGGTGGATGATTGCATAGAAGGCCGAGTTTGGCTTCTTCTGATATTTGGAAGAAAACAGCATGCTTCGGCTGCGCTCGTTCGTCATTTTCGACATGGTGTCGATGTTTTCCTCGAGCACATCGAGCGTGGACTGCGACTGCAGACGCAGGTCGTTGCGCAGGGCGCTGACATTGCTGTTATACAGGATAAAGAAATTGAATGCGGAGACGATGGCCATGGGCACGACGGCCAACAGCACAAGAAACAGCGTATAGCGGCGGAATATGGTGGAACGGCCGGTTTTCTTTTTCAAGAGGGGGATTCCTCCTTCGCCGGATGCGATCGGAAAATTGAATCGGCACGCCTGTTTGTTCAGAAAACATGATCTGCGGACGCCGGCCGTTCAAAAATCCCGCGATCCCTTCATAAACACGCGGTTGCGCCATGGCGGCCTGCCCTGCTATGATATTCTCATAGGGGCAGGCGCATGCCGCCGCTTCCCCCTGCAAAATCCAGAAAAGGAAAACAGCCCTGATACGCGGCATATCAAAAGGGGATGCGGTGTCCGCTCCCCTGAAGCTTTCCAGGTCAGGCGCAGCCGCCGTTTCTCCCGCCCGCCCCTCACCGGGGGCAGAAAAGCGGATGGTAGACGGATAATGTCTGTTTATTATAACAAAAAAGGGGAAATCTTTCAAGAAAACGTTTGGAAAAGTTTTTCTTATGTTCGCGCGGGGAGGGATTGACACCCGCGTGAAAAACGGTAAAATCAAGGAAAGGGCCCCGCTTTTTTGCCGGGTTTGCCCTGTTTCCATCTGTTTTGCGGAAGAAGGGGAACCGAAAAACTGAAAGGAGTGCAAACGAAATGAATCTGTTGAAGAAAAATCCTGCCGTTGCGCAGAAGCCGCCCATGGGCTGGAACAGCTGGGACTGCTTTGCCGCCAATGTGACGGAAGAGCAGCTCATGGCGAACGCCCGCTATGTGCGCGACAACATGAAGCAGTACGGCTGGGAGTACATTGTGTGCGACATCCAGTGGTCCGAGCCTCTGGCCGGCACGGAGGAAGGGGAATACCGCCCCCTCGCCAAGCTTTGCCTCGATGAATACGGCCGCCAGATCCCGGCTGAAAACCGCTTCCCCAGCAGCGCGGGCGGCAAGGGCTTCAAGCCGATTGCGGATGAGATCCATGCCATGGGCCTGAAGTTCGGCATCCACATCATGCGCGGCATCCCCCGCCAGGCGGTGCATGCGCATATGCCCGTGCTCGGCACGGATGTGACGGCCGAAAAGATCGCCAACCCCTTCTCCATCTGCGGCTGGAACAGCGACATGTACGGCGTGGACGGTTCCAAGCCCGGCGCGCAGGCATATTATGACTCCATCTTCCAGCTCTATGCCTCCTGGGGCGTGGATTTCGTGAAGGTGGACGATATCTGCAACACGAACATGTATAAGGATCGCCCCTACTCCGCTTCGCAGGAGATTGAGATGATCGCCTCCGCCATCCGTTCCTGCGGCCGCGACATGGTGCTCAGCCTTTCCCCCGGCCCCGCGGTGATCGAGGAAGCCTGGCACATGGAGCAGTTTGCCAACATGTGGCGCATGACGGACGATTTCTGGGATCGCTGGGATCTGCTTGAAAACATGTTCCGCCGCTGCGAGGTGTGGCAGGCGCATGTGGGCCCCGGCAGCTGGCCGGACTGCGACATGCTGCCGCTGGGCAAGATCGGCATCGGCTTCCGCCGCCCCCGCATGACGAATTTCACGCGCGATGAGCAGCTCACCATGATGAACCTGTGGTGCATTTTCCGCTCGCCCCTCATGGTGGGCGGCGATCTGCCCCAGAACGACGAGTGGACGCTCTCGCTGCTGACGAACGCGGAGGCGCTGGCCGCCAACCAGGAGGGCAGCCATCCCCGCATGCTGGGCAAGGACAAGACCTTCCGCCTGTGGATGAGCGACGCCCCGGACGGCGGCTATTATCTGGCGGGCTTCAACCTTGCCGGCGAGAGCGCCGAGCTTCCCTTCGACGCCGAATTGATCGGCGTGGCAGGCATGAAGGCGCGCGACGTCTGGAAGCATGAGGATCTGGGCCCGGTGGCGCAGAATGCTTCCGTGGCCCTCCCGGCGCACGGCAGCTTCCTGTGGAAGCTGAGCCGCTGAGAAAAGGCGCCGCGGGCTGTGGACCTCATTTAGAAAGGAAAAAGGAGGCTTTATCCAAATGGAAGTGAAAAAACAGCTTCACTCGGCCGATATGCGGAACGTGAAGGTGAAGGATGGTTTCTGGAGCCCCATGCAGAAGCTTGTCACCGACGTGGTGATTCCCTATCAGAAGTCGATCCTCAACGACGAGGTGCCGGGTGCGGAAAAGAGCCATGCCATTGAGAATTTCCGCATTGCGTCCGGCGAGCAGACCGGCGAGTTCTACGGCATGGTGTTCCAGGACAGCGACGTTGCCAAGTGGCTCGAGGCCGTGGCCTATTCGCTGATCCTCAAGCCCGATGAGAAGCTCGAGGCGGAAGCCGACAGCCTGATCGACCTCATCGGCCGCGCCCAGGAGCCGGACGGCTACCTCAACACGTTCTTCTCCGTGAAAGAGCCCGATCGCAAGTGGACGGATCTGCAGGAGTGCCATGAGCTCTACTGCGACGGCCATATGATCGAGGCGGCCGTGGCATATTACCAGGCCACGGGCAAGACGAACCTGCTCGACATCATGAAGAAGAATGCCGACCTCATCTGCAGCCGTTTCGGCAAGGACAAGGTGCGCGGCATTCCCGGCCATGAGGAGATCGAGCTGGCGCTCATGCGCCTCTACCGCGTGACGGGCGACGAGAAATACAAGGAGACGGCCGGCTATTTCCTCAACGAGCGCGGCACCGAGCCGAACTACTTCGCCGAAGAGGTGAAAAAGCGCGACGGCTGGTCCTATTGGCATATGGATCCGGAAGGCCGCGAATACGCCCAGAACCACAAGCCCGTGAAGGAGCAGGACAAGGCCGTGGGCCATGCCGTGCGCGCCGCTTACCTTTACACCGGCATGGCGGATTACGCTTCCGAGTCCGGCGATGCCGAAATGTACGAGGCGTGCAAGCGTTTGTGGCGGAACATTGTGGACCGCCAGATGTATGTGACGGGCGGCATCGGCGCCACCGTGCACGGCGAAGCGTTCTCCATCGACTACGAGCTGCCGAACGATCTCGTCTATGCCGAGACGTGCGCCTCCGTGGCCATGGCGTTCTTTGCCCGCCGCATGCTCGAGATCGAGCCCAAGGGCGAATACGCCGATATTCTCGAAAAGGAGCTGTACAACGGCATCCTGAGCGGCATGCAGCTCGACGGCAAGCGCTTCTTCTATGTGAACCCGCTCGAGGTGGTGCCCGGTGTGTCCGGCGAGCTGCCCGAATATAAGCATGTCCTGCCGGAACGCCCCGGCTGGTATGCCTGCGCCTGCTGCCCGCCGAACGTGGCGCGCCTCGTCACCTCCCTGGCCCAGTATGCCTGGGGCGAGAATGAGACGAGCGTGTATGCGCACACGTACCTCGGCGGCCAGGCCACGTTCCGCAACGGCGCCGTCATCACCTGCGAATCCGCCTATCCGTGGAGCGGCAGCGTGAAATACACGATCGACACGGACAAATCCTTCACCTTCGCCATCCATATTCCCGGCTGGTGCCACGAGTGGAGCATCTCGGTGAACGGCGCGGAAGTGACGCCCGAGCTGAAGGACGGCTATGTCCTGCTGGACCGCAGTTGGAAGGCCGGGGACACGGTGGAGCTCTCGCTCGCCATGGAGCCGCGCCGCCTCTATGCGAACACGCATGTGCGCGCCGACGCCGGCTGTGTGGCGATTGCCCGCGGCCCGGTGGTCTACTGCTTCGAGCAGGCGGACAACGGCGCCCAGCTCTCCGCCCTGCGTCTGCCGCGCGCCGCGCAGCTCACCGTGGATGAGAAGGGCGAAGAACGCCTGGGCGGCGTGCCCGTGATCACGGCGGAAGGCGAGCGCGAGGTTTCCGGCGGCGCGCTCTACAGCGAGGAGCCGCCGAAGACGGAGGCTGCCCCCCTGCGCGCCGTGCCGTATTACGCCTGGGGCAACCGCGGCGGCGGCGAGATGCGCGTCTGGATCCGCGAATAACGGCCTGTTTTCAACCGAATCCCGCCTGCCCGGTGGAAAACCGGGCGGTGACAGAACACCCCCGGCACAGGAGCCATCCTCCCGTGCCGGGGGTGTTGTTCTGCGCGGGAAACGGGGCGGCCGTCGTCAGCCGGGCGCGAGGTATTCCGGCGCAATGTTTTCTTTTAAAATGGATTCGATGGCAGCAAGCGTGACGCCGCCTGTCCCGTGCGAGGCGGCGAGCTCCTCCGTGTAGGACGAGAAGGGGTAAAGCCGCAGATTGGCAAAATTCGCATCGTAATGCATCACAACCGGCACGGCGGCGAGATCGCGGATCTCCGTCTCCGTGCGGCCGTCGGGCCATTCCGTCTTTTCGGCCGTGAAGCGCAGCACGATCCCCACGAGGTTGTCGAGGGGGATCTGCGCTGAGACGAAGTTGCCCAGCGAATACGCCACGGGCACGGTGCGCCCGTCCGCGGACGTGACCGTCTCGATGGGCTGCACGACGTGTGGGTGTGTGCCGAGGATGAGATCGGCGCCCCAGTCGGCGAGCTTCTGCGCCCAGGCGCGCTGGCTTTGGGAGACGGTATGTGTGTTCTCCGTGCCCCAGTGGGCGCTCACAATCACGAAATCCGCCTGCCGGCGCGCGCGCTCGATCTGATCCCGCACCTCCTCCTCGTCGGAGAGGAGCGTCACGTGATACGCGGCCCCGGACGGCGTGGGCAGGCCGTTCGTCATCTCTGTGAAGGCGAGGCAGGCGAAGCGCACGCCGTCCTTCTCCAGCACGGGCACGGGCGCTTCCTCCCCCGCGGGAGAAAGGCCGGAAACGGCGATGTCCTGCGGCATCGAATCCCAGAAACGCATCGTGGAGGCCAGCCCCTCCGCGCCCTTGTCGTAGATGTGGTTGTTGGCGAGGAAAAAGACATTGAACCCCATGTCATACAGCGCTCGACCGGCGTCGCCCGGCGAGCAGAAGCGCGGGTAGGCGGAGGGCTCAAGCTCGTCGGAAAAGAGCGTTTCCACGTTGATGAGGTTCAGATCGCTGCCGGAAAACAGCGGGAACACGTGCTCGTAGAGGGCTGTGAAGTCGTAGCCGGAGCGGCCCTCTCTCTGGGCGCGGCGCGCCGCCTGCAGATAGAGGCCGTCGTGCAGGAGGTTGTCCCCCGCGGCAGTGCCCTGTACGGTTGTCACCACAGGATCCGGAGCGGCGGAGGAGGACGGCGCGGCGGCGCTCTCCGGCTCCTCCGGCAGGGAAGAGGATTCTTCCGGCGCGGAAACCGGCGATGCCGGGCCTGCCTGCACGGCGGGCGGGGTGGGACGCGGCAGGAATGCAAACGCGGCGGCCATGCACAAAAGGGCTGCCGCCGTGCAGAGCAGCGCGCTGCGCAGCCTCCTGTTTCGTTTTCTGCGGTGTGCCGGTCTTGCCATGGAAATTCCCCCTTTTCGTCGGACTTTCCTTTTCCTTCATTATCCGGGAAGGAGGCGCTTTTGTCAAGCTCTTGCAGAAATAAGTGGGAAACGATTGTTTTTTGTCTGTTTTTGCGAGAAAAAGACAGCCGCCGCGGAAGTTTGTGATTGCAGTTGCCGCATAAATATGATATACTAACAAAATAAAAGCGGTATAGCGATCTGTCCCGTGTCGCCGCGCGGCGCAGCGGGGCACGGCCGTCCCCATGGCGCTGCTTGCCGGGCGGCCGCTTGCAGAATAGCAGAATAAGACCAAGGGAGTGTTGAATGTGATTCAAGGAAGCGATCTCCGGAACGCTCTGATCTCCGGCGCGAACAATATCACCCGGCACAAGACGCAGGTAGATGAGCTGAATATTTTCCCCGTTCCGGACGGGGATACCGGCACCAACATGAGCATGACCATCGGCGCGGGCGCCCGCGAACTCGAAAAGGGCGAGGGCGGCACGGCCGGCGAGGTGGCAAAGATTGCGGCTTCCGCCCTGCTGCGCGGCGCGCGCGGCAACTCCGGCGTCATTCTTTCGCTGCTGTTCCGCGGTTTCTCCAAGAGTGTGGCCGGAAAGGAAGAGCTTTCCGGATCCGACCTTGCGAACGCGCTCGGCGTAGGCGTGGAGGCGGCATACAAGGCCGTGATGAAGCCCACCGAGGGCACGATCCTCACCGTGTCGCGCCTGGCGTGCGAGAAGGGCCGCGCGGCCGCCGAGGTGGACAACGACCCCGTTTACGTGTGGGAGGCCGTGTGCAAAGGCGCTGCCGAGGCGCTGGAGCAGACGCCGGACCTGCTGCCCGTGCTGAAGAAGGCCGGCGTGGTGGATGCCGGCGGCAAGGGGCTGTGCTACATCTTCGAGGGCATGCTGAGCGTGTTCCGCGACGGCACGGTGATCAGCAGCCAGCAGGAGGAGCGGAGCGGGGATCTCACGAGCGATGATTTCTTCCGCAATGCCGCCGCCGAGTTTGATCAGGACATCAACTTCACATACTGCACCGAGTTCATCGTGGGCCGCGATCCTTCCTGCCGCAAGGAGCCGGCGGAGCTGCGCGCCTATCTGGAGAGCATCGGCGACTGCGTCGTGGTCGTGGACGACGACGAGATCATCAAGGTGCATGTGCACACGGAGGAGCCGGGCAACGCCCTGCAGGCGGCCCTCGCTTATGGCCAGCTCCTCACGGTGAAGATCGAAAACATGAAGGAGCAGCACCGCAAGGCGCAGGAGGCCAACGAGGAAGCAAAGGCCAAGGCCGCAGCAGAAGAAAAAAAACCGCTGGAGCCGGTTGAACCCACCGAGGAGCTCGGCTTTGTCGCGGTAGCGGCCGGCGAAGGGCTGCACACGCTGTTCACGGATCTGGGCTGCGCCCAGGTGGTGAGCGGCGGGCAGACGATGAATCCCAGCACCGACGACATCCTGGCGGCTGTGCGCGCCACGCCGGCCAAGACGGTGCTTGTGCTGCCGAACAACAAGAACATCATCATGGCGGCGGAGCAGACGGTGCCGCTCGTGACGGACCGTAAGGTGATCGTGCTGCCCACGCGCACTGTGCCGCAGGGCCTTTCCGCCCTTCTGGCCTATGACCCTGATTCCGCCATCGAGCAGAACACCGTGAGCATGATGGAAGCCGCCGGCCGTGTGGACACCGGTTCCGTCACATTCGCCGCGCGCGATTCCGAGTACGGCGGGCTGAAGATCCACGAGGGCGACATCCTCGGCCTGAAGAACGGCAAGCTCATGTTTGTGGAAAAGGACATTGTCCACACGTGCAGCAAGCTCACGCGATCCATGGTGACGCGCGGCACCTCCTTCATCACGCTTCTCTACGGCAGCGATGTGACGGAAGAGCAGGCGAACGACGCCTACAACCGCATCAAGGCGAAAGTGCCGGACGACATCGAGATTACGCTCGTAAACGGCGGGCAGCCGGTGTACTATTTCCTCATCTCTGTGGAATAACAATCGCATTTCTTCACATTCCCGTCGGTTCCAGGGCCGCTGAGCGCCGCTCAGCGGCCCTGTTTTATGGGCTCCGGCCCATATGGATATGAAAAATCGGGGATCTGCCGCCTGCGGCCGGTCCCGTTGTTCCGGAAAGGAGGGGGAACGTGGCTTCCCTGTTTGAGACGCCTGTCACGGCGCTGCGCGGCGTGGGGGAAAAGCGCGCCGCCCTGTTCCGCAAAATCGGCGCGCCCACGGTGGGCGACCTGCTGCGGTGCTACCCGCGCGCCTATGAGGATCTGAGCCATCCGGGGCCGATCCGCCTGGCGCAGCCCGGCCAGGTGTGCGCCGTGCGCGCGGCGGTGGTGAAGGCGGCAACCGGCACGCGCGTGAAGGGCGGCATGACGATCTACCGCGCCGCCGCGGACGACGGTGAAACCGTGTTTCCCGTCACATTCTTCAACAACCCCTATGCTGCGAACGCGCTGCACGAGGGGGAAACGTATGTGTTTTACGGCCGGGTGCAGGCCAATTTCCTCAAGCGCGAGATGATTGCCCCGGAGTGTCTTCCTGCGGGCGCCTGTCCGGCCATCCGTCCCGTTTACCGCCAGACGCAGGGGCTGAACAGCCGCGCCGTGGAATCGGCCGTGCGGCAGGCGCTGCTGCTTCTGCCGGAACAGATTCGCGACCCGATCCCGGCCGGGATCCGCGAAGCGCGCGGCCTCTGTCCGCTCGGGGAAGCGCTGCGGCACATCCATTTCCCGCCGGATGCGGCCGCTCTGGCGCGGGCGCGGGAACGGCTGATCTATGAGGAGCTGCTTGTGCTGCAAACGGGCCTGCTCCGGCTGAAAAGCCGCGGCAGGGGCGGCGGCGCGCCGGCCGCGCCGATCGACGCGGTAGAGGAGTTCTGGGAACGGCTGCCCTTTTCGCCTACGGGGGCGCAGCGCCGCGCCGTGCGCGAAGCCGCGGCGGACATGGCGCGCACCACGCCCATGAACCGCCTCGTGCAGGGCGACGTGGGCAGCGGCAAAACGGCGGTGGCCGCCGCGCTGTGCTGGCAGGCGGCAAGGAACGGCCTGCAGGCGGCGCTCATGGCGCCCACCGAGCTGCTGGCCCGCCAGCACTTCGCCACGCTCTCCGGCTTTTTTGCCGGATCGGATGTGAAGACGGCGCTGCTCACCGGCTCCACGCCGAAGCGGGAGCGCGCCGCCGTGCTGGCCGCCCTGGCGGACGGCTCCGTGCAGGTGGCCGTGGGCACGCACGCCCTGCTCTCCGAAGGGGTGTCGTTCCGGCGGCTTGGGCTTGCTGTCACGGACGAGCAGCACCGCTTCGGTGTGGGCCAGCGCGCCGCGCTGGCGGCCAAGGGCGGCCAGCCTCATCTCCTGGTCATGAGCGCCACGCCGATCCCGCGAACGCTGGCCCTCATGATCTACGGCGATCTGGATCTCTCCGTGCTCGATGAGCTTCCGCCCGGGCGCATCCCCGTCAAGACGTATGCGATCCCCTCCTCCAAGCGGGGCCGCGCGTTCGGCTTCGTGCGGCGCCATGCGGAGGCCGGGCGGCAGACCTATATCATCTGCCCCATGATCGACGAGGGAGACGACGACCGCGCCAGCGTGACGCAGTATGCCGACCGGCTGCGGCGGGAATGGCTGCCCGGCCTCGCGGTGGGGGAGCTGCACGGCCGCATGAAGCCGGCGGAAAAGGAGGACGTGATGGCGCGCTTTGCCGCCGGGGAACTGAGCGTGCTCGTCTCCACCACGGTGGTGGAGGTGGGCGTGGATGTGCCGAACGCCGCCGTGATGCTGATCGAAAACGCGGAGCGGTACGGCCTCTCCCAGCTGCACCAGCTCCGCGGGCGCGTGGGCCGCGGCCGTGTGCAGTCCTACTGCATCCTGGTGACGGACGCGCAGAACAAGGAGGCGCAGGCGCGCATGGGCGTGCTGTGCGCCACAACGGACGGCTTCCGCGTGGCGGACGAGGACCTGCGCCTGCGCGGGCCGGGTGATTTCTTCGGCCGCCGCCAGCACGGCCTGCCGGAGCTGCGCATCGCCGACATGGCGGAGGACGTGGCGGCCCTGCGGCGCGCGCAGGAGGATGCGCGCGCCATCCTGACCGCGGACCCGGCGCTGGAGCAGCCGGAGCACCGCGGGCTGCGCGGCGAGGTGCGGCTGCTGTTTTCCCACGCCCGGGGCGGCTGAAAAGACGTGAAAACCCCAAAGGGCGCCAGACCGGCCGGCCTGGCGCCCTTTGGGGTTTAGAGGAAGAATTTATGAAAAAGAGTCTTGTACTTGAAGGGGAATGGCAGCCTTGCCGCCGTTATTCGTTGTTCGAGCTGCCGGAAGCCATCAGCGTGACATCCACGGTGAAGGTCTGCTGAGACAGCCCGTTGTAGACTTCAAGCGTCACGGTGTCTCCAGGAGCTTTCTGCACGAGGTAGGAGGTGATGGCCGTCTGGCTCGTCACGTCCACGTCGTCAATCTTTGTAATCAGGCAGCCCTGCGTCACACCGGCCGCGGAAACGGAGGGGTTTGTGATCTCCGCCACATACATGCCGCCGCTCGGGAAGCCGTAGAAACGGGCCGTCATGCTGTCCACATATTGGCCGGAGATGCCGAGCAAAGCGCGGTTCGTCACATAGCCGTGTGCCTGCAGATCGCTCACGATGGGCTGGGCGGTGTTGATCGGGATGGCGAAGCCGAGGTTCTCATAGCCGCTGGCCACGAACTTCGAGGACGTGATGCCCACAACCTGGCCGTACGTGTTCACAAGCGCGCCGCCGGAGTTGCCGGGATTGATGGCCGCATCGGTCTGGATGCACTGCATCGTGTAGCCGGCTTCCGTCGTCACGGTGCGGTTCAGGGCGGAAACGTAGCCGACGGTGACGGAGGAACTGAACTGCATGCCGCCCGGGTTACCGATGGCAATCACCTGATCGGCCACGCGCAGGTCATCGGAGGAACCGAAGGTGGCGGGCACAAGGTTGGCCGCGTCGATCTTGATCACGGCCAGGTCGGTCACACTGTCGCTGCCGATGAGCTGGGCCTCATACGTGGAACTGTCATAGAGCACAACCTTCAGCGAATCGGCGCCATCCACCACATGTGCGTTGGTGATGATGTAGCCGTCTGCGGAGGCGATGATGCCGGAGCCTTCCGCAGCGTCCTGTTCCTCGCTGCCGTTATCGTCGCTGCCGCCGAAGAAATAGGAGTAATTGCTCTGCGTGCGCTGGTAGTTCTGCACGCACACGACGGAGGGAAGCACCTTTTCGGCAACCTCCTGCAGCGAAAGCTGGCCGCTTGTCGTTGTCTGGCTGGTGGTGGAGTCATCGCCGTCGCTCACCATGTGGTTGATGGTGAAGGCCGGCGTGGTGGAACCGGTATTGCCCACGGTGATATACCCACCGTTGATGAGGGCGGCGAACGCCGCGATGGAACCGGCGGAGACGAGGATGCACGCCAGCACGGCGGCAGTGATCCGCACGGCAATCTTCTTGCCGCGGCTCATGGGCTTGTGCTCACGCTTCGGCTTTTTCTGCTTCGGCTGCTGCGGTGCGGCGTAGTGATAGGCACTGCCGTCCCATTCCGGCTGGCCCGCCTGCCACACCTGCTGGCTGTAGCCGCCCGGCGTGTAGGGCTGCTGGTTGTTCGGACTGCTTTGGCCGTTCTGTGTGGCCTGTGCGCTCTGCGTGTTCTGGGTGGAATCGGTTTTTGCCGTTTCCGAAGGATTGTTTATCTGATTCTGATTGTCCATTTGGTTCATCGGATCATACATACTTTCTCATCCTTTCCGGGGAACGCGGGCCTGCTGGCTGCCGGTCCGTTCCCGTTTTCTGTGTCTTATTATGCAGGGCCAATGTGAAAACTATGTGATGGTCGGTGAACTGTTTGATGACTTTTCCTTAAACAAAATATGAAGGGGGAAACTCTATTATGTCCTATGTGCATCTGTATTGCGGAGACGGCAAAGGCAAAACGACGGCGGCCCTCGGGCTGGGGCTGCGCTGCTGCGGCAGCGGCGGCCGCGTGCTGCTGGCCCAGTTCCTGAAAGGCTCCGGCTCCTCGGAGCTGAACGCCATTGAAAAGCTGGAGGGCTTTGACGTACTGCCCGGCCCGGCGCAGGTCAAATTCACGTTCCAGATGACGGAGGAGGAGAGGCGCGAGGCCGCCGGATTCTGGCTTTCCTTCTTCCGCCGCGCCGTGTCGCAGGCCGTGGAGGGCGGCTACCGGCTGCTCATTCTCGATGAGCTGGCCGGAGCGGTTTCCCTCGGCATGGTGCCGGAGGAGGAGGCCGCCGCTTTCCTGAAAAACCGGCCGGAGGAGCTGGAGGTGGCGGTCACCGGCCGAGATCCCTCGCCGGCGCTGCTCGCGGAGGCGGGTTATGTTTCGGAGATCCGCGCCGTGCGCCATCCGTATGAGCAGGGCGTTTCCGCCCGCAGGGGGATCGAATACTGAACACAGTAAAAACCGGGCGGCCCTTTTTCGGGGCCGCCCGGTTCGTCTTTCCGGAAACCTAAGTTTATTTCACCATATAAATGATGCCGAGCGTGCCGGGGCCGCAGTGCACGGAAACGGAGCAGCCCGTGCCGTTCACGTCGAACGACCGGAACGGCACAAGGGAGAGGCACGTCTTTTTTGCGGCCTCCACAACCTTGTCGCCTGCATCGTAGTGGGCGATCATCATGCGGGAGGGATCGATCTCCTCGCCGTTGGTGAGCTTGTCGCGGATCATCTGACACACCACATGCTCGAGCGAGCCGCGGTATTTTTTCGTGACGCCCATCTTGCCGTCCTGCACCTCAATGCACGGCTTCAGGTTCAGCAGGTTTGCGCCCAGCATCTGCACGCCGGTGCAGCGGCCGCCCTTATACATGTAGAGCAGCGTGCTGATGACAAAGGCGGTGCGGATTTTCTTCGACTGTTCGCGCACGGCGTCCGCGATCTCGGCGGCGGAAAGGCCCTTGTCGCGCAGCTCCGCGGCATACACGGCCAGAATACCCATGCCGCTGGACACGTTGCGGGAGTCCACAGGGTGAACGTTCGGGAAGTGTTCCGCCGCCATGCGGGCGATGTTCGGGGTGACGGTCATCTCGCCGCTGATGCTCAGATGCACCACGTCATAGCCCTCGTCCGTCCATTTCTGATAAAATTCCTCATAGTAGGCGGGTGTGGGGGCGCTGGTGGTGGGGAGCTTTCCGGTCTGGCGGTAATATTCGAACAGGTCCGGTGTATGGACATCCACGCCGTCCAGGCAAGCTTTGTCTCCCAGGTTGACGGGCAAAGCGATGGTCTCAATGCCATATTGAGAAAGCAGGCCTTCGTTCAAATCGCAGGTGCTGTCTGCCACAATTTTGACTTTGTTACTCACTGCAGTTCCTCCTCAAGCCGCAGCGTCAGGCGAACGCCCGGCACATGATTGGAAATCTTTTTTTCAGTATATCATTTTTTCAGTTAAATTGCAATTCCCAAGCAGGTGCGCCCGTGTGCGGCAAAACAACCGACTTTTTACATAATGTTCACAGATTCGGGCGCTTTCCCCTTGTCACGGAAAACAGGAATGTGATATTATTTTAAGTACACGAATACGGCGGGCCGTCCCCCCCCTGCGCATTTCTGCGCCCGCTGATACGGAGGCTTTTTATATGCTGAAACATTCAGGAAAGCGGGCGTCGGCCCTGCTTCTTTCCCTTGCCGTGGCAGCTGCCGCGTTTGCCGTGCCCGCTTTTGCGACGGATGCCCTGCCGATGGCGTCACAGCCGGAAACGGTTTCCGCCCCGGTGGAGTCGCTCCCGCAGGACCCGTCTTCCGCCGTGCAGTCGCAGCCGGAAACGGTTTCCCAGCCGGAGGTGCTGCCCAGTGAGCCGGAGGGGACCGTCTCCGGCGGCATAGAACCCACGCCGGACGATCCTTCCTCCGGCACGGAAGGAACCTCCTCCGGCATGGAAGGCACCGGTTCCGGTGAACCGGTTTCCGAGCCGGAGGCGCCTGTCTCCGAGCCGGAAGCGCCCGTCTCCGAGCCGGAGGCGCCCTCCAGCTCGGTGCAGCAGCAGCCCGTCGCCAGCCGTCCCGCTCAGACGACCCGTCCCTCCTACACACCTGATACGGATCAGGATGAGATCGATCGTCTCGCCTCGCAGGCGGCTGCGGGCAACAATGACGCCGAAGAGCCGCTTTCCTCGCAGGACTGGAGCGCGCTTCTCAACCAGTCCGAGGAGCCGGAGGAGGATCCGAATTCCTCCATGGGCGCGGTCTCCGGGGAGGAGAGCGGCGGGGCGTCCGCCAGCTCTGCCGCCGTGCAGAACTCCACGCGCAGCTCCTGGCTGCTTCCCGTTGGCATCGTGCTGATTCTGCTGGCCGTCGCCGGCATCGGCGCGTTTGTGTGGCTGCAGTTTATCCAGCCGCGCCGCCGTCCGCCCGCCCCGCCGATGAACGGCGGCCGCTCCGATCCCTCCGTGGATGACGGCCCCTTCGCCGATCCCGAGGGCTACACCGACATTTCCTCCGCAGGCCGCGGCGGTTACACCGACTTCCCCTCCGACGATCCGGAAGAGGAGAACGCAATTCAAGAGGAACGCGCGCAGCCGGAGAGGCCCACTCCCGAGGAGGAAGCCCTGGCTAGCCAGGAGACGATGGAGATCCCCGTGCAGCGCCCACGGACCGGCCCGGAAATGGAGGACATCTTCTCTTCGGATGAAACGGAGCAGCTTGTGCGCAGCGGCGGTGTGCACGAGGCCGCCGTTTCCCTGCCGGAGGAGCGGCCCGCGCCGCAGGCCGCCCGGCCTGATACTCCCGCCGTGCCCGAGGCGCAGCCGGTGAAGACGGACAATGCTCCGCAGGCCGAACCGCAGCAGGGCGGCGACCAGCCCTTTGACTGGGAGAAGTTCTTCAACGACAAATAAACAGTGTCATAAAAAAACAGCGTCCCCGCGCGGGGACGCTGTTTTTTATCTGCTGCCTGTCAGGCGTCCGCCTGCGGGGCAGCTTCCTCCGGTTTGTTCTCCGGCTGCTCCTCCGTCTGTCGGGCAGGTTCCGGCTGCGGGGCGGGTTCCGCCGCGGCCGGCGGGCGGTAGCGGCCGGAAGCGCACGGCAGGGCAAGCGCTTTGAAGCGGCCGGAAAGGCGCTGGCGCAGCGGGTCGGCAAAGAAGGGCTCCGGCCCCTCGCCGCCTTCCCCGCCCACAAGGCCCAGGAGCATCTGCATGGCGTCCGTCACGGAGGGGAACTCCAGAAAACGGACATACACGGAGGAAGGCCCCGTGCGGATGATCTTCAGCCGCCGGACAGACGGCATTTCCAGAAAATAGAGGTCGGCCAGCAGCACATCGCGTCCTTCCTCGTCGAGGCGGAAGTCGCCGCGCACGGCGGCAGCATACGGCTCCCCGTTCACGAAAAGCGTGCACCGCTCTGCCGCGCCGTTCAGGCCCACCGGCAGCGAAAACACCTTGCCGTCGCGCAGCAGGAGCTCCAGCGTGAAGCGTGTTCCCTCCAGGCGGAAACGCACCGCCGCAGCGGTGGCCGCGAAGTTGTTGAGCAGGGCGGCCATCACGAGCGGCAGCACCGTGCCCCCGCTCTTTTCCAGCACAAACCAGCCGCCCTGCGCCGGTTCCGGCGCGCCGGGCCGTTCGGCCGGAACGGCGCAGAACCGTGCGGCGCCCGCCGGCAGGGCGGGTGGCTGCTCCGGCGCGGAGAAAAACCGGCGCAGCAGCCGGGCCGGGAATGCGCGCACCGGTTCCCGCGGCGCCCAGGGATCGCGCAGCTCCCGCAGGGCCTCCGGGTTTTCGGGGAAGGTGTCCTCAAACAGTCGCCTGGCGCCGGGCTGCGGGTTCCGGGCCTGCCAGCGCGCGTAGCAGGCAGAAGCGCCCGTGCCGAAGAAGCGATCCGTGGCCTCGAGGACGCGGTTGGAGAAAAGGGCGGGGTCGCCGCCGGTGGCGGCCACCACCATGTCGTGTTCCGGCAGCACGACGGCGTACTGGCCAAACATGCCGTTGAGCTGGAACGAATCCTGCGCAGGGAAACTCCACACCTGGAAGCCGTAGCGCTCCATGCCGGGGCGGCCCGTCTCCGTTTCCAGGCGCAGCGTCTCGCGCATCCATTCCTCCGGGATCAAGCGGCGGCCCTGCCACACGCCTCCCTGCAGAAAGAGCTGGCCGAGCTTTGCCATGTCCACCACGCGCAGGTAAAGCCCCCACCCGCCCTTTTCGATGCCCATCGGGCACGTTTCCCAGTAGACGGGCGGCACGCCGAGCGGCTCGAACAGGCGCGGCGTGAGATAGTCCACAAGGCTCTGCCCCGTGACGCGGCACAGGATGGCGGCGAGCAGATAGGAGTTCATGCTGTTGTAGTGAAACTGTTCGCCGGGCGTGCCGGCGCAGTCCGCGGCGAAGAAGGCGCGCACCCAGTCGCGCTCCGTCTCCCCGCCGGCTTCGTTGAAGTTCGCACCGCTCGTCATCGTGAGCAGGTGGCGGATCGTTACGGCAGCCATGCGCGGGCTGCGAAAGAGCGGCTGCTTTTCCGGGAAGAACGACACGGCCTTGTCCTCCGGGGAGAGAAGCCCCTCGCCCACGGCAATGCCCACGGCCAGCGCCGCCACCGATTTTGAGAAGGAGTACACGGCGTGCGGCAGGGCAGCGGAGTAAGGCGCGCGGCTCACGCAGGCGATGAGCTTCCCGTGGCGCAGAACGGCGGCGCTGTGCAGTACGGCCGGGAAGAGGCCGGGGTCCGCTTCCCGGAAAAACGAGGCCAGATACCCGCCCGGCACACCCTCGCGCTCCGGCGTGCTGCGCGGCAGGCCGGCGTCGCGGCAGGGCGCCGGCTCTGGCTTGCGCGCCGTGAAGGGGTAAGGCGTGAGGCGGGTGAAATCGCCGCGCAGGATTCTGCGCAGCAGATCGGCCGTCTTCATCTGATTGAGCAGGGGCATGGGTCTTCCCTCGCTTTCTCCTCGTGGGTGTTACGGTTGTTCGGGGCCTTGCTCCGCGGCGAGCTCCTCTTCAAAGCGGGGCGTAGGTGCGGCGGGCGCGGCGCGGCGCGTCAGCCCGTATTTTTCGCACAGCGGGGCGGCCGCCTGCGCGAGCAATCGCGGCAGCAGGCGGGCGTCGTCCGGCAGCAGGCAGATCGCCTGGCTGCTGCTCTCCAGCAGATAGCCCTCGATATCCCCGTCCGCAAGGCGCAGTACGCCGCGCGGCTCGCCGTCCGCCCCGAGGGGCACGTGCAGCCGTTCAAACAGCGCCTTGGCGCAGGCGGGGCGGGCGGGCGTGAAGCCCTCCGCGGGGGAGATGACGAACACAACGTCGTGCCCGGCGAGCAAACGCGAGAGCGGCGGCAGGAAGGAAGCGCCGAAGGCCGCCTCCTCCGCCGCAAGGCTGCAGTCAAGCGAAGCGAGAAACGTTTCCACGGCGCTGCGCACAAAGTATGTCTGATGCGCGCCGGCGAACAGAAGGGCAGATTTCACACCGGTTCCTCCTCCATGGGCAGGCCGCACACGCAGCGGCGCACCAGGTCGAGCGCCGTGCTGGCGGCGCGGAAGCGGATGGACGCGCGCGATTTGAACCGCGCCGGGGCGTTCATGCGGCGCACCCAGGTGTGGGTGCCGTCGCACACGGCCAGATACACAAGGCCTACGGGCTTTTCCGGCGTGCCGCCGTCCGGCCCGGCAATGCCGGTGACGCCCACGCCGATGCTGCTGCCGGACACGCGCCGCACGCCCTCCGCCATGGCGCGCGCCACCGGCTCGCTCACCGCGCCGTACTGCTCGAGCAGCTCCCACGGCACGCCGAGCAGCTGGTGCTTGGCCTCGTTTGCGTAGGTCACAAAGCTCATGTGCAGCACGGAGGACGCGCCGGGGACGTCGGTGAGGCGCTTGGCCAGCAGGCCGCCCGTGCACGATTCGGCGAACGACACGGTGAGCCCGCGCTCCGTGAGCAGCCGCACCACCGTCTGCTCGAGGCAGCTCTGGGAGGAGCCGTCCGTGTTCACGTCATACACACAGTGGCCGAGCCGCGCGGCCACCTGCTCCGCCATGGCGCGGCACATCGATTCCGCCGCCTGCAGGTTGGCGGCCTTCGCCGTCACGCGCAGGAACATCTCGCTCTCCTTCGCGTAGGGCGCGACGGTCGGGTTTTCAGACTGCATGAGGTCGGCCGTGCGCTCCGCCGCCGCGCCCTCGCCGATGCCGAAGGTGCGGATCATGAGCGAGGCGATCACGCTGTCCGAATAGCGGCGCAGCGCCGGGATGAGCATGTGGCGCACCATGGGCTCGCACTCGGAGGGCGGGCCGGGCAGCAGCGCCACGAGGCAGCCGCCGCCGCTGCGGAAGAGGCAGCCGGGGGCGGTGCCGAAATCGTTGCGCAGCACGTGGCAGCCCTCCGGCAGCATGGCCTGTTTCCACTGGCTTTCGCCGCATTCCCGGCCGCGGAAATACGACTCGATGCGGCTGCGGCTCTCCTCGTCCATCACAAGATGTTTGCCGCACACCTCGGCGGCCGTCTCCTTCGTGAGGTCGTCCCCCGTGGGGCCGAGCCCGCCGATGAGCACGACGAGATCGCTGCGCCCGAGCGCCTGGCGCAGTGATTCGGCCAGGCGGCCGCGGTTGTCGCCCACGGTGCAGCGATGCAGCACGTCAAATCCAATCACGGCCAGCTCCTGGGAGAGGTAGGCCGCGTCCGTGTCAATGGTGTGGCCGAGCAGCAGCTCGGTGCCGACGGAGATGATTTCCGCTTTCAATTCCCTGAACTTCCTTTCCGGCCCCGGAACGGGCCCTTTCAAACGCTTTCCGCCGTGATCTTCGTCACGCGGCGGCCTTCCACGCAGGCGCGCACGAGGCTTTCCACGTCGAGCGCGCGCTCGGCCTCCAGCACGGCGGCCAGCTCGGGCCGCGTGCGCGGATGGCGCGGGGTGAACACGGTGCAGCAGTCCTCATAGGGGAGGACGGAGAGATCGTAGGTGTCGATTTTGCGCGAGATCGAGACAATCTCGCTCTTGTCCATGCCGATGAGCGGGCGGAACACGGGCAGGGGGGAGGCTTCGTCCGTCACGGCGATGGCCTGCATCGTCTGGCTGGCCACCTGGCCCAAGCTTTCGCCTGTGATCAGCGCAGCGCAGTCCTCGATCTTCGCAATCTCGGCGGAGATGCGCATCATGAAGCGCCGCATGAGGATCGTGAAATACTCTTCCGGGCATTTGTCGAGGATCTCCTCCTGCACGCGGGCGAACGGCACGGTGATCATGTACATCCGCCCGGCATAGGCCGCGACGCGGCGCAGCAGGTCGGCCACCTTCTGCTCGGCGCGCTCGCTCGTGTAGGGCGGGCTGGCAAAGTGGACCGGCGTGAGCTCCACCCCGCGCTTGGCCATCATCCAGGCCGCCACGGGGCTGTCGATGCCGCCGCTGATGAGCAGGGCGGCCTTTCCGCCCGTGCCCACCGGGATGCCGCCGGCTCCCTGCTCCGGCTCGCCGTGCACATAGGCGCCGAAGTCGCGGATTTCCACGCGCACCGTCACGTCCGGGTTGTGCACATCCACGTGCAGGTTGGGGTAGGCGTCGAGCAGGGCGGCGCCCACCTCGGCGGAAATTTCCGGCGATTTGAGCGGGAATTTCTTGTCGGAGCGCTTTGTCTCCACCTTGAAGGCCCGCACGGCCGAGAGCTGGGGCCGCAGGTATTCCACCGCGGCGGCGCAGACGCTCTCCATCGTCTTTTCCGTCACGCAGGCGCGCGAGAATGTGATGACGCCGAAGATCTTGCGCACGCGGTCCACGGCCGCCTCGAAATCGGCGCCGGGTCCGGGTGTAATGGAGATAGTGGACTGGGCGAACCGCACGTCGAACGGGCCCACGGGCGCGAGGCGGCGGCGGATATTCTTGAGCAGGGCGCCCTCAAAGGTGTTGCGGTTGAGTCCCTTGAGGACGATCTCCCCGAGCTTGAGCAGTATGACTTCCTGCATGGGAAACCTCCTTTTTGTCTTCTGTCAGCCGCGGCGCGGCTTCAGGCGGCGCGCCGCGAGCGTGCGCAGCCCTTCCGCCACGGCCTCGGCGAGCGCGTCCGCGTCCTGCTCCGTGTTTTCGCGCGAAAAGCTCACGCGCAGGCTGGAATCGATCTGGTCGCGCGGCAGGCCCATGGCCGTCAGCACATGGCTTGCCTTTCCCTTGGCGCACGCCGAGCCGGAGGACACGCAGATCCCCTTTTCCGAAAGAAAGTGCAGCATTGTTTCGGCGCGCACCGGGCAGGCGGAAAAGCTCAGGATGTAGGGCAAAGCGTCCTCCGGGGAGTGGATCGTCACGCCCGGCAGGGCGGAAAGGTTCCGGCGCAGCCGCTCGTTCACGGCGCGCAGGCGCGCTTCCTCCTGTGTGAGGTCCGGCAGCGCGCGCACGGCGGCGGCAAAGCCCGCAATGAGCGGCATGCCCTCCGTGCCGGGGCGCAGGCCGCGCTCCTGCCCGCCGCCGAACACGTGCGGCGCCAGGTGCGTCCCCTTTTTCACGAACAGCGCGCCCACGCCCTTCGGGCCGTGGATCTTGTGGCCGCTCACCGTGAGCAGGTCGATCCCCATCCGCCCGGGCGCGAGCGGAATCTTGCCGAACGCCTGCACGGCGTCCACATGCAGCAATGCGGGCGCGCCCGCTTCCGCGATGGCAGCCCGCGCCGCGTCGAGCGGCAGCCGGGTGCCCACCTCGTTGTTCACGGCCATGAGGCTCACGAGGATCGTGTCCGGCCGCACGGCCGCGCGGATCGCGTCAGGCGAAATGTGACCCCATCCGTCCGGGACGAGGTACGTCACCTCGAATCCGTCCTGTTCGAGCGCGGCCATCGTCTGCAGCACGGCGGGGTGCTCGATCTGCGTGGTCACGATGTGACGGCCGCGCTTGCGGCGCGCATAAGCCGCGCCAAGGATTGCGATGTTGTCGCTTTCTGTCCCGCCGGAGGTAAACACGATCTCCTCCGGCGCGGCAGAGAGCGCGGCGGCCACGGCCTGCCGGGCGGCGGCAAGTTCCCGCTCCGCTGCAAAGCCCATGGCGTGCAGCGAAGAGGGGTTGCCCCACATTTCGCACAGCAGGCGGCGGATGGCTTCCACCGCCTCGGCGCAGGGCCGCGTGGTGGCGGAATTGTCGAGATAAATCATAGCAATGCTTCTTTCGGATATCAGAATAATGATGAAAAGATGCGGGGGCATGGCGCCGGCCGCGATTGCCCCTATTATAGCATATCCCGTTTCCCCCGGCAATGAGGGGTTTGCAAAACGCGCCCGCACGGCTTATAATGGAATCGATCCCGTTCGGAACAAAAGGAGGGCTTGCCATGAAGCATACAAGGCAGCGGGAGGCGATCCTGCGCGAGCTGGAGGCCGCCGCGGAGCCGCTGAGCGCGGAGGAGCTGTTCGCACGGCTGCGCGATGGCGAGCCGGCCATTGCCCTTTCCACCGTGTACCGCAACCTGGAGCGGTTCTGCGCGGATAACCTCGTCCAGCGTGAGACGACGGGCGACGGTCCCGTGCGCTATGCCCCGGCGCGCCGCCACAGCCATTACCTCGTGTGCACGCAGTGTGCCGCCCGCGTGAAGCTGGACGGCTGCCCCCTGGCGCAGCTCGAGGAAGGGCTTGCGCGCGATACGGGCTTTTCCATCGAGGGCCACAGCCTCACCATTTACGGAAAATGCCCGCGCTGCGCCCGCAAGGAGACGAAGGAAACACAGAAGGCGTGACGCCGCGAAAAGCCGGCGTCCCCGGCATGAAAAAGCCCGGGCAGGGCCGCTTCCTCAGAAGGAGCGGTTCTGCCCGGGCTTTTTGCCTGTTTGCAATTCTGTTACGGCTTGACGCCGCTGCGCTTTTTGCGCCCCAGGGCGCTGCGTGCGCGGCTGAGCGTGACGGGCGTCACGCCGAGGAAGGAAGCGATGTATTTGTCGTTCACAAGCGGGTCGAGATCCGGATAATGCTCCAGAAACCAGGCGTAGCGCTTGGCCGCCTCCACCTGATAGAGCATTTTCTTTACCTCAATGTGGCGGCGCAGGGAATCGATCAACAGATTATTGTAGATGCGCAGTGCAAAGTCGTTTGTCTCGAGAAACTGCACCACATCCTCCACCGGCAGGGTGATTGTATCGCTTTCAGCCAGTGCTTCCATGTTGATGCTCGCAGGGGCGTCCAGCGGCAGATTGGGCACAGGCATTTCCCCGTGCCGGTAGCAGAAGCAGTCCGTCATCTCGTCGCCCTTCTGGTTGCAGAAATAGCCGCGGAAGATGCCGTGCTGAATGAACAGGATTACCTCCGGCGTTTCGCCCTGGGCACAGAAGAGCTCCTTCTTTGCAAAGTGGCGGGGTTCGGCATTGACAAACATCGGCGCGAGAAGCGAGGGTTCCACCTGTGGAAACATACGGGAAAAAAACTCTTGAATTTCCTGCATTTTCATTCCTCCCCCGGAAAAGTTCCGAAAAATAACCGGTTTCTCTCTGAAAAAGCATACCGCAGAGGAGGAAACCGACAAATTCAGACAATATCTCTCCATAAATCGTTTCCATTATATCCGGTTCTCTCCAAAATGTCATTATCACGTGATAATAAAACGGACTTTTTTGCTATTTTTTAAAATTTTTTTCATCATAATAGAAAAAGTGCAAATATTCCAGCATGCACCGCTGCACTGTGCGTGCATATGGGCCGAAAAAGGAGGAACGATAAAAGGGAAAAGGGAGGCATGAGGTATGGAATTTATAATGGCGTTTCTTGTGGGCGGGGCTATCTGCGCCGTGGGCCAGCTCCTGTTGGATTACACACAGCTGACGCCGGCCCGCATCTTGGTGCTGTTCGTCACGGCGGGGGCCGTGCTGACGGCGCTCGGCCTTTACGGCCCTCTCGTCGAGGCGGCCGGCGCGGGCGCCACAACGCCGATCACCGGCTTCGGCTACCTCATGGCGGAGGGCGTGCGCAAGGCTGTGGAAGAGAAGGGACTGTTCGGCGCGATCGGCGGCGGGTTGGCGGCGGCGTCCCCAGGCATTTCCGCCGCGGTGGCGTGCGGTTTCCTGGCCGCCGTATTTTCGCGCTCCGGCAGTAAGAGCTGAAAGCATAAGAAAGCGGGGAGAGGGCAGGCCTGCCCTCTCCCCGCTTCTGGACGGCGCCTCTTCTGTCCGATGGGACGCCGCGGGATGTCTGTTACTGGATGGAGCAATCGAGGTAATGCTCAAGCTCCTCGTCGTCCTTCTTTTTCTTCTCGAAATAGACGAAGACGGCAATCGCCGCGGCGGCCAGCGCCGCAACGGCGGAGAGAACGGTGATAAACACGGTAAATCCATTTTTTTTCAAATCAGACACCTCCAAAGCGAAAATAGGGTGGAGCGATAACGTCTTCCTGTTTTTTTATCATATCCAATTTTGGCAGAAAAGTCAACTGAAAAGAACAGCCAAAGCGAAATTCCGGTTAAGATTGCTCAAGACGCCTGTGCTTCACTCCGTTCCGGCGCATAAAAAAAGCAGAGCTTTCGCTCTGCTTTTTTTAACGCCCTGCGCGCTTCCGCTCAGCGGATTACGCGTTGGCCTTCTTTGCCAGCTGGGACTTCTTTCTGGCAGCGGCGTTCTTGTGAAGGATGCCCTTCGCAACGGCCTGGTCAAGCTTTTTGACAGCCACACGGACAGCCTCGGCCTTGTTGGCGTCGTTGTTCGCGATGGCGGCGTTCGCCTTCTTGAGCGTAGTTTTCAGCTCGGAGTTGGCGGCCTTGTTGATCAGCGTCTTGGTGGCAATCACCTTCACGCGTTTCTTCGCGGATTTGATGTTCGGCATGTGTAACCCCCCTTTGCAGGTTTCTTTTCGCGTAGAGTTTATTTTATCATTCAATGGTAAAAAAAGCAAGGCCTCTTGGGCAGAATTCTGTGCCAGGCCGTGCGGCAAAAGCTTTTTTGGCGGATTCACTGAAAAAAGCAGGTTGTTTTCCCGAATTGTCGATCTTTTTCGGGCGGCCGGATAGAAAACCTCCGCCGGGCGTGCCGCATACCGCTTCCGCGGGAATGGATCGGCCTTTTGCCGCATAGAATAACCCGTGATCGGCTGTTTCGGAAAGGGGGAGGGCGGATGAACCGGCAAAGGGGAGAGCGCGGAAAGCTGTTCTGCGCGGCGGCGCTGTGCGCCGTGTTGGGCGCGGCGGGCGTCGTGTGCGCCGCGGCGACGGCCCCATCCGTGACGGGCAGACTATCGGTGGCGGCGGCCGGGTTCATTTTACCGGACGGCGCGCTGGCGGCCGCGCAGGAGGGGGAGCTCTTCGCGCCCGCGGCGTCATCGGAGCAGGCGGCTTCCTCCGCTGTTTCAGCCCTGTCTTCCGCCGTTTCCGCGGCGGAAGGGCAGGCGGCTTCCTCTGCCGCCTCCGCGGCGGAGAGCAGCGCTTCCTCCCAGGCTGCCGCTCCCGCCTCTGCCCAGGCGCAGGGGCAGAACGGCCCTGTGGAGACGGTAATGGAAAACGGAATTCAGGAATCCACCATTTCCAACACGGGCGTGCAGTACGGCAACGTGTGGGTAAAGAACTCGAATCTCTATCACAGCGTCGATATTCCGGCCGTGCTGGCGGAGGAACCGGACGTGAGCCTGAAGCGCGACGGCAGCGTGGAGATTCTGCTCTATCACACGCACACCACGGAGGCCTTCCAGGGTGACACGCGCACGCAGGACAACAGCCGCAACGTGGTGGCGGTGGGCGAGAAGGTGAAGGCGGAGTTGGAGCAGGCGGGCTTCGGTGTGGTGCATGACGCCACCTGCCACGATTACCCCTCCTACAATGGCTCCTATGACCGTTCCGGCGAGACGATTGAGAAGAATCTGGCGGAGTATCCCGGCATCCAGGTGACAATCGATATCCACCGCGACGCGCTCGGCGGTTCCGGCGCGCGCGTGAAGCCAACGGTGTATGTGAACGGCAAAAAAGCTGCGCAGATTATGATCGTCGCCGGCTGCGACGACGACGGCACGCTCGGTTTCCCGGATTGGGAATACAACCTCCGGCTCGCCATGCGCTGCCAGCAGGCGGTGAGTGATCTCTATCCCTCCCTGGCAAGGCCGATGCACTTCTGCCCGAAGAAATACAACGAGCACTACACGCACGGCTCGCTTCTGGTGGAATTCGGCACGGACGCCAGCACGCTGGACGAGGTGCTCTATGCCGGGGAGCTGTTCGGCAAGGCGCTCGCGCAGACGCTGCTGGGCCTCACGGAATAACCAAAAGAGAACGGGAAGGAAAAAGGAATGGACGACAAAAGAAGAGGGCTGCGCGCGTTCGCCACAGCCCTGGTGGCCACGCTCTGTGTGCTCGGCTTCGTCATCGGCTTTCTCGAGGTCGATGAGCAGTCGCGCCGGATCGGCTTCGGGGACGAAAAAACGCTTATTTTCACCATTACGGGGCAAAACTGGCGGTTGCCGTGGTAAAGGTTCTATGTTATAATGATCTCACGGGCTAAGCGGAAATCGAAGATTTCCGAGCCCTGAGAGAATATTGAAACACACGCCAAAAACGGTGAACGTTTTTGGCCCAGGGGAGCGGGCCTCCCGGCCCGATGTTGTGTTATAATACCCTCACGGGCTAAGCGGAAATCGAAGATTTCCGAGCCCTGAGAGAACATTGAAACACACGCCAAAAACGGTGAACGTTTTTGGCCCAGGGGAGCGGGCCTTCCGGCCCGATGTTGTGTTATAATAAATCTGTAAAGCACCTTACGGGCCGGGCGGGAAGAAAAAGGCGCAGGCCTGGGGGAAGGTGTGCAGCCCGGGAGGGCCGGCCGCCTGTTTTGGCGCGCTGCTTTTCCCAGGACGGGATTCCCCTTTCACATAAAATTTAAATTTGGACGCCGGTTCTGCCGGTGATGATGAGGCGCGCGGGCGGAGAGCCTGTGCACGCCGATATAAAGAGGATAAAACGATGAAAAGAAAGACGAAACGGACAGGCTTTTTTGTCTGGTCGATCTGTGCCATCCTGTGCGCTGTGCTGACGGCGTCCCTGTTTTTGGGAACCGCGCTGCCCATGGCATCACAGCCGGAGGAACCTGTATCACAGGCGGAACCGGAAAGCGCGGCGCCGCCCGCTGCTTCCAGTGAAACGCCCCCAGCGCCTTCAAGCGAAGCACCGCCGCCATCCAGTGCGGCGCCGCCTCCGCCTTCGAGTGCTGCCCCGCCCCCGCCTTCAAGCACGGCGCCGCCTCCGTCGAGCGCGCCGGCCGTGCAGAGCCAGGCTCCGGTGAGCACGGCTGCTCCCTCCCGCGCGGAGGTTTCCTCCACCGCGTCCGAGGCTTCCTCTTCCGCAAGTGAGGAGACGTCCTCCGGGGAAGAGAGCAGCAGCGCCGCGTCTTCCCGCCGGGAGAGCAGCCGGCTTGCATTGCCGAGCGTCGGTGATGTGAGCGGCGTGGGTCTGCTCTCAGCAGGTGAGCTTGTGGAAGGGGAGAACAGGCAGATCAACTGGATCGGCATTATCTCATGGGGCTGCATTGCCGCAGGCGTGCTCATCGTACTGATCATTCTGCTCAGCAACCGCAGGCCGCCGCGCAGCGGCTACGGACGCAAGCGCTACCGCCGCCCGCGCCGCAAGGGCCGCAAGCGCCTCCTGCCCGATCGCTACTACCATGGCAAATACCATTGACAGTTTTTTATTAGGCATTAAAAAAGGGAAGGCCCCGTGACTTGCCTCCTAATAAGAAAACATGAGCAAGTCCAGTAAAATCAATGTT
>CAKNKY010000025.1 GCA_930987725.1 uncultured Anaeromassilibacillus sp.
TTTCATTCCCTTTGGTGCCTTGGAGCGCAGCGGAAAGGAATGGTCATAACAATGGAAACACAGGCAAGGCCAGACGCCGTTCCGGTGCAGGAGCTGGCAAACCGGCTGATTCACAATATGGAAACTGTCATCATGGGAAAGCACGACGTCATCCGCAAGGCGGTGCTCTGCCTGCTGGCAAACGGTCACATCCTGCTGGAGGATCTGCCGGGAACCGGCAAGACGACATTGGCCAAAGCGATGGCGCAGTCGCTCGGGTGTTCCTTTGCACGCGTGCAATTCACGCCGGACCTGCTTCCCTCCGACCTGACAGGCGTAAGCTTTTACAATCAGAAGGAGCAGGAGTTCGTGTTCAAGCAGGGTGCCGTCTTCACCAACATTCTGCTGGCCGATGAGATTAACCGCGCGACGCCGCGCACACAGTCCAGCCTTCTGGAATGCATGGAGGAACGGCAGGTGAGCGTGGACGGCGTTACCCACAGGCTGCAGCTGCCGTTCCTTGTGATGGCCACGCAGAACCCCATTGAGATCCAGGGGACATTTCCCCTGCCGGAGGCGCAGCTGGACCGCTTCTTGATGCGTCTTTCCGTCGGATATCCGGCGGCAGAAGATGAAAAGAACATGCTGTTGGGGTATGCCTCCTCCAATCCGCTGGATCGGCTTGAACCGATTGCCAGGGCGGAGGAACTGCTGCGCGCACAGGAAATCTGCCATTCCATTTATGTGGGAGACGCCGTGTGCGGATACATTGTTGCGATCGCCGAGGCGACGCGATCTGACGAAGGGCTGCGCTACGGTGCAAGCCCGCGCGCTTCACTGGCGCTGCTGCACGCGGCACAGGCAAATGCCGCCATGGAAGGGCGCGGCTATGTGCTGCCGGACGATGTGAAAGCCGTGTGCGCCGATGTGCTGGGGCACCGTGTCCTGTGCCGGGCAGCACGCGGCGCGCAGGCAAAGGAGACGGTTGCCGAAATCCTGCGGCAGATTCTCGTGCGCGTGCCTGCCCCCACCGAGCCCTTGCCGGGCTGAGGTACAGCATGGAACTGTTGGTTTTACTGCTGATTCTCGCAATCGCCGTGTGGGCACAGCGCGCAGTCTTTCGGCGATATGCGTTTCGGAACCTCGATTACAGCTGCACACTCAGCAAGAAGGAAGCCGTAGCGGGCGACGAAATTGCGCTGCAGGAGGTTGTCTCAAACCGGAAGCTGCTGCCGCTCCCCTGGCTAAAGTCGGAGATCACCACCCCGAAATGGCTGGCTTTTTCCCAGCTTCAGTCCGTGGTCACGGATGAGACCCGGTTTCTCTCCAGTTTTTTCATGCTGCGCAGCTATCAGCGCGTCACAAGGACCTGGGAAGGCCGCTGCCTAAAGCGCGGCGTGTTTTCCATTCAGAAAACCGTGCTGGTGGCGGCGGATCTGTTGGGCGGCGGCGCCTTTTCCTGCGAGGGAGACTCAGGCAGCGAAGTGGTGGTGTTTCCCAAGCCGCTGGAACTGGATTCGTTTTTCTCACCCGTAAGCCGCAGCACCGGCGATATCTGTGTACGCCGGAACCTTTTGCCGGACCCGTTCTTCCTCTCCGGCGTGCGGGAATACAGGGCCGGCGACCCGCTCAATCAGATTCACTGGGCAGCCACAGCGCGCGAAGGCGAGTTGATGGTGCGGCAGAACGAGTCCTCCTCCTCCCGGACGAGGACTGTCCTGCTGAACATGCAGACTCGCGAATTTGCCAACTCCGGCGCTGTAAACCCTACCGCGCTCGAAAACGCCATCCGATCCTGCGCTGCCCTGTTTGAGGAAACGGCCGGAGCAGGCATTCCGCTCCGCTTCCTCGCCAACACGCCCAGCCCGACGGCCACGAGTGAAATTTGGGGGGAAAACGGCCTGCACGGCCTTATGGAGACGCTGGCCCGCCTGCCGCTCGAGAGCGGCGAGCACTTCCCCTTCTATCTCAATGCAATTTACGATCAGATCCAAACCACCGATCTGGCCCTCGTCACCTGCTATCTGGACGAGGCAATTCTTGCGTTTGCTCATGGCAAGGCAGACGCCGGCATGCGGGTGCAGCTCTATCTTCTGCTTCCGCAGGATCTTCCCGCCTCCGCGGAAGGGCTGGACATTTACATGGTGGATGCACCGGCACCGAAGGAGGGCGACACGCAATGAAACAGCCTGCCAAACAACCTCTTCTTCTGCAGGTCTTAAAGATACTGGGGCTCTTTTCCACCTTTTTGATTCTCTACCCTCTCTGTTATCTCTCCTGGTTTTTGCAGGGGCAGGCGTCTGTTCCCGCCTCTCTGGTTTGCCTGGGAGCCGCTGCGGCCTCTGGCTTTCTGGGAGCCGGCCTGCGTCTGCTGGCAGAGCGAAAAGGCAGGGCTTCCCCCTGGATGGAAATTCTGCTGCTGCTTCCTTTGCTCCCGATTGCGGCCGCCTTTTTCCCCCTGTACCAGGGGCATCCGGCTTTTCTTCTCACGCTCATTGCACTCCTGGCTGCCTATGTGATGGGAAACCGGGAGGCCACCCTTTCCTACAGCGATTTCTCTTCCTCCGGGCTGCTGCACGCCGTTTTGATCAGCTACGGCATTGGGGCAGCTCTCATCTTCCTGAGCAAGAGATTGTTTCTTTTTGCCGGCGAGTATACCTCGCTTGCAGGTGTCCTCTTTGCCTTTTTCGCCGTCTATGCAGCCATCTGCAATCAGGCACAGATTGATGAGCTGATGCGGCGGCGCGGGCACCGCATGGATCAGCTTCCGGCCCGCATTCGGCGCTACAATCTGCTGCTCATCGTGCTCTGCATCGCAATTGTGCTGGCTCTCCTCGTCTTCTACCGTCCTCTCGCCGCAGGCATTCGAACAATCTGGGACATCATTGCTTCCCTTATTCTCTGGCTGGCGCGCGCGATACAAGCCCTGATGGAAGCGCTGTTTCACCAGGAAGGCCTGCCACAGGAGCAGCTTCCGCAGGGAGAGGATCCCTCCTTTTTTCCCGCGGAAGAAGCACAGAGCTCCCCGTTTTGGAACATTCTCTGGGTTCTGATCGCGGTGGGCGCCGTTGTGCTTCTGGTTCGGAACAGGCATGCGATCGCTTCTGCCCTGCGGCAGCTGTTTGCCCGGATCGGCAGGGCATTGCGGCAGCTGTTTGCGGTGCGCCACACGGCCTCCCGTGAGGAGGAAGCCGGTTACGTGGACACAGTGGAATCCATCGATCGGAACGGCTCCGCCCTGCGCCTGTTCTCCCCCTCTGCCGCGCGTCTTTGGAAACGGCGCTTCCGCGCCCTGCGCAAGCTGCCGGAGGGAACGGAAAAGCTTCGAACGGGGTATGCTCTGCTGGCAGAAGGGCTGCTTCTGGCGGGGGCGGATGTTCAGGCGGCCGACACACCGCAGGAGCTTCTGCAGCGTGCCGCCGCCTTCACACGGGCCAGTCTTTCCCCCGATGGCCTTGCGCTCGTGATGGGCGCCTATGAGCGTGTGCGTTATGACGAACAAGCCGCGGACGCAGAGGAATCGGCCGCCATGCAGTCGCTCCTCGCCGTGTTGGCAAGACTGCTTTGATCCGGCACATCCTTTGTCAAAAAGCACCCTATCCGCTTGACATTGCGAAAAAAATAGATTAGATTAGAATACAGAAGCGGGAGCTCTGTTTCTCAATGAACCGTATTCGCGCCATGTGGCGATTGCAATATGAAAAGGGGGATCGATCCTTATGAAAAAGCTTTTGGCTTCCCTGCTGGCATTTTGTCTGCTGTGTTCGTGTGCAGCCTGTTCGCAGGAAGATCCGAAGCCGTATGCGTCGGTGGAAGAGTTTGTCGCGTCGGACATTGTGCAGCAGCAGCTCAGCGATGCTTCCGCTCAGTATCAGGACGAAGGGTTGACGATCACCGCTTCCGCGGATGGGGACAAGCTGGTGTTCACCTATGCTGTCTCCACGCAGATTGACGCCGCGTCCACTATCCCCGCGCTGGAAATGGAACTGGATGCAAAGGCCTCCTCGTTCACCGGCGTCGTGGAGAAAATGAAGGAGCAGATTGCGACGGAAAACCCCTCCATTGTGCTGCGCTATGTGAACGCAGACGGCAGCGAGATCCTGTCGCGTGAATTCACCGGCAGCCCGGAAAGCGAGAGCTGACAGCTACAACAGAGTCATGACCCCCGGCAAAGCCGGGGGCTTGAGGAAGCCCTAGAAGGGCATCGTACCGGCAAGCCTCTCAAGAGGCACTGAAAAATCCGTCTCTTGCATCACTTGCCCCACAGCCCGTAAACGGGCACTGTTCATCTAAGATCAACTTCCTGATAATAGTAATGTTGTTGATTTTTTCTCGCTTCGCTCGATGCTTGAATCTAAAGCTTTTTTACTCTCCCCGGCCTAGCCGGGGGTTGTCGTTTCGCTAAAGCATATTAAAACAAAAAAGAGGTGCAGCACGGGAATCTCCCGGCTGCACCCTTTTTGTTCTCGTAAACGATTGGAAGGAGCCTTTCACATTTACAGAACGGCTCTTGTTCAGGGCAAACGGAAATTGATCGGCGCAACGGTGTTATCCAGCGCAGCAAAGCGGTAGCCCATGGCCTGCAGCTTTTCAATGATGCGCGGAAGCTGAGCAAGGGTGTCTTTCTTGGTTGCACTGTTATGCATCAGCACAATAGCCTTGTCATAGCGCGAGGTCTGGGAGATCACATTCTGGTAAATGCCTTCCGCCGTCGTACCGGGCACAGCATCGCCCGAATCTACATTCCAGTCATAGTATATGTAGCCGCGGCGGTTCATTTCCTCTGCAATCGATCGCGCCGTATCACGGTTATAGCTGTTCACACTTCCGCCGGCGCAGCGGTAAATGGTGGGGCTCACACCTGTTGTCTCCTTGATGAGAGCGTATTCGCGGGCAAAGTCATCGAGGAAAGCGCGCGGCGAAGCGTAGATTTGCTTATACTCATGTGTGTAGGAGTGCACAGCAAGCGTATGCCCGCGCTCCGCTGTCTGGCGAAGGGCCTCCTTGTCCTCCTCGGACGTCTTCCCCACCACGAAAAAGGTGGCCTTCACACCGTACTTGTCCAGCACATCGAGAAGCGGGATGGTCAAATTGGAAGGACCGTCGTCAAAGGTGAGGTATACCACCTTGTCCCCATCCTGGTGCGGGATAAACTCAGGCCGGGCCACGTAGAGATCGGGGTACGGATCGTCTGCGGGAATTTCCGGCAGCGAAGTAGTTGGTGCAGCGGATGACGCAGGTGCGGCAGAAACCGAAGAGGCAGCCGGCGCTTCACTGGCCGGAGCCGGGGGCGCCGCACTCGCCGGAGCGGACGACACGGCCGCTGGATCGGAAGAAACTGCAGCCGATTCACTCACGGCAAGAGCGCTCTCCGGCGCTGCGGAGGAAGCCATGGGAATCGGTTCGCCCAGAGAAGCATCCGCCCCGCCCTGTGATGCGTTGGAGGAGGCAATGGAAAATGGCGGCTCCGCAGAAGAAATTTCCAGGGTGGGACGCGAAGAGGGCTCGGAAACAGGAAGAGGCGCCGCTCCGTCCTGCTCAAACAGTCCCTGATAAAAAAGCCACACGCACAAGCAAAACAAACCAACCGTCGTGAGAGACAGCAGCACGGTGCGGATGTGGCGGAGTTTTCTCCTGTTTTTCATTGCGATCCTCTCCTTCGGGAACCAATCGGTTCCTTTTTCATCATAACAAGCGCACGAAAGGGTTTTCCAGTAAAAATCTTGTCACAAGCATTACAGTTTCGACACCTTTCGCCTTATATACAGAAGACGCTGAGAACCACAAAAAAGCCGCCCCGACGGACGGCTTTTTCAAAAAATTTTATGAATCATATTCATCCAAGCGCCACATCGAGCGCCATCATGACAGAAAACCCGACAGCGAAGAAAATGGTGCCGATATTGGAATGTCTCCCCTCCGACATTTCGGGGATCAGCTCCTCGACCACAACGTAAAGCATGGCCCCGGCCGCAAAGCTGAGCGCATAAGGAAGGAGCGGCACAAAAACCGAGGCTAGCAAAATGGTGAGAAGCGCCCCCAGAGGCTCCACTGCACCGGAAAGCACACCGAACCCGAAGGCTTTCCCGCGTGACATGCCCTGCGAACGCAGAGGCATGGAGATGATGGCGCCTTCCGGGAAATTCTGCACGGCAATGCCGAGCGAAAGCGCCAGGGCGCCAGCCAGGGAGATTTCCGTTTTCCCCGCCAGCCAGCCCGCATAGACAACGCCGACAGCCATACCCTCCGGCAGATTGTGCAGCGCCACAGCAAGCGTGAGCATCGTGCTGCGGTCAAGGCTGCTCTTCACCCCCTCCGGCTCCGCGCTGTGCTGGTGCAGATGCGGCACCAGCCGATCGAGTGCGAGAAGAAAAAGGACGCCGATCCAGAAGCCTATGGCCGCGGGCAGAAAGGCCAGGTTTCCCCAGTCGGCCGCCTCCTCCATGGCCGGGATCAGCAGGCTCCAGATGGAGGCGGCCACCATCACACCGGCCGCGAAACCGGTGAGCGCCCGCTGCACGCGCTCGCTGAGCGAACCGCGCATGAAAAACACACAGGCAGAACCGAGCGAGGTGCCGGCAAACGGAAGCAAGAGGCCCTTCCAAATCTCAACAGGCATAGTTCTTCCTCCTTCGGGGCGAATACCGCAAAACGCTTCCTCCGCCCGATTCAAAACAAAATCAAAAAGGCAGCGCTCCGCCGAACAGCGGGAGTGCTGCCTTAAGTCTAATCAGATTTTCGCGCCTTGTCAAGGACGGCGCGCCAGTCCCCTTTTTCGCCAGCGCAGAAGAAGTGCGGAGTTCAGAATGACAAGCACAGAACCCGCATTGTGCACAAGCGCTCCGCTCACCGGATCCAGCACACTGGCAATGGCCAGCACAATAGCGGCAAAATTCAACCCCATGGAAAAGCTCATGTTCAGCTTGATCGTTGTCATCATGCGGCGCGAAAGACGGAGAAGGTGCGGCAGCTCGCTGATGTTATCGTCCACGAGTGCGATATCGGCCGCCTCCACGGCGATATCGCTCCCCACACCGCCCATGGCAATGCCGACAGCAGCACTCTTCAGGGCAGGCGCATCGTTGACGCCGTCTCCGATCATGCAGACAGAACAGCCGTTCCGGCGGCTTTCCTCCATGTACTGCATCTTGTCCTCCGGCAGACAGGCCGCATGCACCTCTTCAATGCCCAGACGCGATGCGATGGCATGCGCCGCATTTTCGTGATCGCCGGTCAACAGCACCGGCTCCACCGGAATGGCGCGCAGCTGTTTCACCATGGCGGCGCTTTTTTCGCGCAGCGTATCGGAAAGGATCAGGAATCCGACTGCTTCCCCTCCGGCCGCCAGATAAATCACGGTGCAGCCTTCATCCCGATAGCGCTGTGTGTCATCCTCCTCCGGGAGCGCAATTCCGTTCTCCCGCAGAAACTCTTCATTGCCGGCCAGCAGGGAAAGACCTTCCGCTTCGGCAGAGACACCGCGCCCGAGCGTCATGCGGAAAGCCCCGGCAGACGGCGGCGTTTTCCCGAAAACATTCCGATAACTTGTCACAACAGCGCGGCCAAGCGGATGCTCCGAAAGAGATTCAGCGGCAGCCGCAAGTTCATAGATTCGCTCCTCCGAATAGTGCGGAGAAAAGCTTTTTACATCGATCACCTTTGGTTCGCCGCGTGTGAGCGTACCCGTCTTGTCAAACGCAATCTTCGTCATGCGCGCGAGCCGTTCGAGCGCATCCCCTTCCCGCACAAGGAAACTGTGATGAGCCGCGTTTCCGATGGCGGCCATCACAGCCGTGGGCGTGGCAAGCACCAGTGCGCACGGGCAGAAAACAACCAGGATGGTGACGGCACGGATGATATCCCGTGTGACAAGGCCCGTCACAACGGCAGCCGTGAGGGCGATCACAACAACCCAAGTAGCCCAGCGATCCGCGATACCCACAATCTTCGCACGGCTCGCATCGGCCGACCGCACCAAACGAATCATGCGCTGGATGGAGCTGTCCTCCCCCACCTTCTCGGCCCGCATATCAAACACGCCGAACTGATTCACGGTACCGCTGGAAACCGGATCGCCCACCCCTTTGTCGGCAGGCAGCGGTTCACCCGTCATGACAGCCTGATTGACGGATGTTTGGCCGGCCGTGATCACCCCGTCCACAGGAATGCTTTCCCCTGGAAGCACGCGAAGCAGATCGCCAACCTGCACCTGTTCCGCCGGAAGAATGACTTCCCGCCCGCCGCGCAGCACACGGGCCGTGCGCGGTGTGAGCCGCACCAGCTTTTCAATGCCCGCCCTGGCTCTGGCAACGGTCAACTGCTCCAGAAGGGCCCCAAGCTGCATGATAAACGAGACTTCCCCCGCGGCAAATATTTCTCCGATCCAAATGGAAGCAATCAGGGCAAGCGAAACGAGCACGTCCGCCTTGATGTCAAAGGAGGTCACAAGACCGATGATGGCTTCCAGAACGATGGGGATACCGCAGCAGACGATGGCGATCCACGCCGGGTCAAACGGCAGAGGGACCCGAAACAGGCTCAGCAGCAGAGCAGCACCTGAAATGACAAGCAGCACAATGTCTTTCTTTGTTCCCCCAGCGACAACAGATGTTCCAACCGTTCCATTCCGCGCTTTCGCAAGCAAACCACCCCTGTTTTTACGCTCATTATGCCCTAGGGGGTATGGGTTTGTCAAGAAAAGAAAAGAGCGCGAAGCGCTCCCGCTTCGCGCTGAAAGGCAACGCTTCAGCCGCCCATATTGGAAAACCGCTCCACCGCTTTTGTAAAGCTCTCGATGGTTTTGTCTGCATCTCCGTGTTCGATGCCGTCGCGCACACAGTGCTTGATATGGCCTTCCAGCACCACCTGCCCGCATTTATGCAGGGCCGATTTCGCCGCGTTGATCTGGGAAAGGATATCCTCGCAGGGAATGTCCTCATCGACCATGCGATCGATGGCCTGCACCTGCCCGATGATTTTCCGGAGCCTGCGATGCAGATTATCGGCATCCATACACTGTTTCATGCGCATCCTCTCCATTTCCTGAATTTCTTTTATTTTACTTCACAACGAGAAAAAGAGCAAGAGCGAAAACCCGCCCGGCGCGCTTTCACACGCACCGGGCGGGTTTTCAAGGCATCACAGAAAATGCTGGTTTCTCAATAGTTGTTTGTCTTGCAGGAAGACACTTGAGCGTAACTGGCTTCGGTTCCGTAATGAACATTCGGAAAATCGTCATACTCTTTCGGAAAATAGGTATACTGCGTGTCAACGATCACACCGTTGGCCACATCAAGATTGTAGTGCGTATAAGGCGTCGGATCGCCTTCCAGATAAATATCGAGATATGTGCTTTCTCCACCGCTCGCGGCAATGTTTTCGTTGAGAGAAACGCCCAGCATCTGCATTTCCGGATTCTTCCAGTTTTTCACTCTTCTCAGCTCCTTACTGTTTGAAAATAAAGAGATCTGATCTCGCTACTATAAGTATACGGGAAGTAAAGTGAAAACGCAAGCAAAAAATGTGTTATTCTGGAAATTTTATAATGTAAAGGAATTATTATCATGTGATAAAAACAAACCTGCAATTCCTTATACGTAGAACAGAATATCCTCATACACCGGGAAGGGCCAGTTCTCTTTGCCCACCATAACCTCGAGCTCATCCGCGACAGCGCGGGCCTGCTCCATGACAGGAAGCACTTCCTGACGATAGTAACAGGCGGAGTCGAGCGCAGCCTCCGGAACAGCCTTCTCCTTTTCCTCCAGCGTTTCGGCAGCTGCAAAGAGTTCGCCTGTCTTTTCCGCAACCTTGCTGACAAGCGCCTTTTCGGCGGGAGCGTCCACACCAAGGGCGGCCTTTGCGGAAACGGACTGCGCCGTCTTTCCGGAGAAGGCCACGCAGGCCGGCAGAATCTGGCGGCCAATCATGCGCAGCATGGTTTCCGCCTCGATGTGCAGCGTCTTGCTGTACTCTTCCAGGCCGATTTCCTCACGGGAGCGCATCTCCTCCACGGTGTAAACGCCGTGCTTCGTGAACAGGCGGACATTCTTTTCATCGGTATAATGCGCAAGTGCTTCCGGCGTGGAGCGCAGGTTCTGCAGGCCGCGGCGGGCAGCCTCTTCCTCCCACTCCTTGCTGTAGCCGTTGCCGTTGAAGATGATGCGGCGATGCGCCTCCAGCTCACGGCGGATGAGTGTCGTCATGGCCTCTTCCAGATTCGTTGCGGTTTCGAGCTCATCGGCAAACTGAGAAAGCGCTTCCGCCACGGCGGTGTTCAGCATGATATTCGTGCAGGCAATGTTGAACGAGGAGCCGGGCATCCGGAATTCAAACTTGTTGCCGGTGAAGGCAAACGGAGAGGTGCGGTTGCGGTCCGACTGATCGAGCGGGATGGGCGGCAGCACGGATGCACCGATGGCAACGGCCGTCTTGCGCTCCTTGTTCCAGTCTTTGCCGGAAATGATGCACTCAATGACATCCTCGAGGTCATCGCCGACATACATGGAAACAATGGCCGGCGGCGCCTCATTGGCGCCCAGACGATGATCGTTGCCTGCGCTCGCCACAGAGATGCGCAGCAAATCCTGATATTCATCCACAGCCTTGATGACGGCCGTGAGGAAAAGCAGGAACTGAGCGTTGGAGATCGGCGTCTTGCCCGGATCCAGCAGATTTTCGCCCGTATCGGTCGAAATGGACCAGTTGTTGTGCTTGCCGGAACCGTTGATGCCTTCGAAGGGCTTTTCGTTCAGCAGGCAAACGAAGCCGTGGCGCTCTGCAACCTCTTTCATCAGCTCCATGGCGAGCTGATTGTGGTCGGTGGCAATATTTGTGGTGGAGAACACAGGTGCCATTTCATGCTGGCAGGGAGCCACCTCGTTGTGTTCCGTCTTTGCGGGAATACCGAGCTTCCACAGCTCCTCGTCCAGCTCCTCCATGAACGCCTTCACGCGGGGACGGATGGAACCAAAGTAATGATCCTCCATTTCCTGGCCCTTAGGCGAATGTGCGCCGAACAGCGTGCGGCCGGAGAGAATCAGATCCAGACGCTTGGCATAATCTTCCTTGCGGATGAGGAAATATTCCTGTTCTGCGCCAACGGTGGTGGTCACGCGCTTGACGTCCTTGCCAAACAGCTTCAGCACACGGCAGGCTTCCCGGCTGATGGCATCCATGGAGCGCAGCAGCGGTGTCTTCTTGTCAAGAATTTCGCCCGTGTAGGAGCAGAACGCCGTGGGGATGCAGAGCGTGTGATCTTTGATAAATGCATAGGAAGTCGGGTCCCATGCCGTATATCCACGCGCTTCAAATGTAGCGCGCAGACCGCCGGAAGGGAAGGAAGAAGCATCCGGTTCGCCCTTCGTGAGCTCCTTGCCGGAAAATTCCATGATAACGGAACCATCGCCCTGCGGTGAAAGGAAGGAATCATGCTTTTCAGCGGTGACGCCCGTCATCGGCTGGAACCAATGCGTGAAATGCGTGGCCCCGCGTTCAATGGCCCAATCTTTCATCACGGAGGCGACGACATTCGCCACGCCCGGAGCAAGAGGGGTACCCTCTTCCATGGTCTGTTTCAGGGCTTTAAAGACGTCCTTCGGCAGGCGATCGCGCATAACGGTCTCGTTGAACGAAAGGCTTCCAAAGAGTTCAGGGACTTTGCTCATGTAAAACACTCTCCTGTCCGCCGCTGACGCGGCATGTTTCAGCAATTTTTACGGCGCCGGCACATCAACACGCTATCGCGAGGGCGAAATGCCAAACCGCCTGCTTTATAAAAAAGGCACTGCGGCCAGGGAAAAAACCCTTTCCGCAGCGCCTTTGCTGCCAAAATAACATTCAATGATTTTCGGCACCCGCCGAATCATATTGACGGATGACGGCCAATGCCGCCTCACGCCTGGAAATGCGGAGATCCATGGCGCGCCGCTCCAGCACATGGTGCGCCTCATCTTCCGTCAGTTTTAATCGTTCCACCAACAAGCATTTTGCACGGCAGGCCAGCCGCGTATCATCCAGCTTTTGCAAAAGCTCCGCATTCTTTTTCTGCAGAGCAGATACACGCCTTTGCGAAAGAGAAAGCAACCGAACCGCCTGCATGAACGAAGAACGGGAAAGAGGCTTTTCCAGCACAAACACACCACAGCGTTCCAACCGGCCTGAAAGCTCCCCTGCCTGCACGGCAGGAGCGGTGGCAAGCACGCCGGCACTCGTTGTTTCCGCACAGGAAACAGCAAAATGAACACCAGATTCATCCGGCAGCGGCATGTTGATGATAATCAAACTGAGGGAAAGCTCAAGCAGCTTGCGCCTTGCCTCCCCCGCGCTTGAGACAGCGATCACGTTCTGATAGCCGCATTGTCTCAACAGCGAAGTCAACGCAGCCAAAGCTTTCTCCCCGCTGACAATCAGGACGTTTTCCACTGCTCATCCCTCCGAAACAGAACGGGCGTTCGTGTTTACACACGGTCAAAATACTCCTTGATTTCATACTTATAGGGATCGGCCGCAGCCTGGTAATCGGAAAACTCCTGCCGTTTTTGATCCAGATACCGGTGCAGGAAGCGCTCCGGCAATACGGCATGAAGCAATTCACTTTTTTCCGCGCGTTCCACCGCTTCACCAAGAGAAGCAGGCAAACCGGCAGATTCTGAAGCGGAAGACGGCGGAAGCGGAAGCCCCTGCTCCATGCCGCGGAGTCCCGCCTCCAGGAGGAGGGCAGCCACCACGTACGGATTGCAGGAAGGATCCGGCGAACGAAGTTCAATGCGGGCCTCCTCATCTGCTGCCGCAGGCAGACGAACCAGCTGGGAACGATTCTGTGCCGACCAGCCCACAGAGGCGGGAGCCTCATAGCAGCCAAGCCGACGATAGGAACCGGGCAGAGGATTCGTAAACACCGCAATCTCCGGCGCATAACGAAGGATGCCTGCCAGAAGGGAAGCAGCTTCCTCTTCCGGATTTGATAAAAATTGCCGGAACAGATTTCTGCCGTCCTTCCACACGGAAAGATTGAAATGCAGGCCGTTGCCGCTTTCATTCGGAAGCGGTTTGGGCAGAAAAGAAGCAAACAACCCATTCTGCGCCGCAATTGCCTTCACGGCGGTGCGCAGGGTGACAAGGTTATCGGCCGCCTGCAGCGGCGGGCCGAAATGGAAATCGATCTCATTTTGCCCCGGCCCCTGCTCGTGATGAGAACGCTCCGGGCGCAGCCCCATCTCCTCGAGTGTCAGGCAGATTTCACGGCGTACGTTTTCACCGTGATCCATGGGCACAATATCAAAATAACCGGCCTTGTCATGCGGCTTGAGAACCGGTTCACCGCGCTCATCCGTGGCAAACAGGTAAAACTCACATTCCGGTCCGAGCTGGAAGGAATAGCCTGCCTGCTCAGCACGGCGCTCCGCATTCATCAGCAGCCGGCGGCCGTCCCCCTCAAAGGGGCGGCCATCCGGATACCGAATGGTGCAGTAAAAGCGTGCGACACAGCCCTGGGAAGGCCTCCACGGAAACAGTGCAAGCGTATCCGGATCCGGAAACAGAAACAGATCCGACTCGGTTACGTTGCCGAATCCGCGGATAGCAGAGGCGTCGAAGGAAACGCCGTGCGCAAAGGCGTGCTCAAGGTAAGACGACAGAATCGCAATGTTTTTCTGCACGCCAAACATATCACAGAACGCCAGACGGATAAATTTGATGTCATTTTCCTCGACAAACTGCAGGATGTCGGAAATCGCTCTCGTCATGGGGCTTCCTCCCTTTTGCGCGCTGGCTGGCGCGCCGGAACAGAACAGAATTTATTTGCCGAGCAGGCGATGCAGCACCTCGCGGTACGCTTCCTCCTCGCCGCCAAGATCACGGCGGAACAGATCTTTATCAAGATGGGCGTGCGTCTTCACGTCCCAGAAACGGCAGGTATCGGGACTGATTTCGTCCGCCAGGATAACCTTGCCTTCGCTGTCACGGCCAAATTCCAGCTTGAAATCCACCAGCTCAATGCCGGCCGATTTGAGGTACTCGCCAAGCTCATGGTTGATCTTCATGCTGTACTCAGCGATCTGGGCAAGTTCCTCGGGCGTGGCAACACCCAGGGCCGCAATATGATATTCATTGACCATCGGATCCCCGAGTGCGTCATCCTTATAGCAATATTCAAGCACCGTTTTGCTCAGCTTCGTGCCCTCTTCCATGCCAAGGCGCTTGGCAAGGCTGCCGGCTGCCACATTGCGGATGATCACTTCGAGCGGAATGATCTGCACTTTCTTCACAAGGGTTTCGGTATCAGAGAGTTCCTTTACATAATGGGTGGGAATGCCCTTCTGCTCAAGCATGCGCATGAGATGATTGGTGACCAGGTTGTTTACAACGCCTTTGCCGCGAATCGTGCCGCGCTTCGCGCCGTTTCCGGCGGTGGCGTCATCCTTATACTGGACAATGTAAAGGTTGGGGTCGTCGGTTTTGAATACCTTCTTTGCTTTTCCTTCATAAAGCAGTTCCCGTTTTTCCATGCTTCCAAATCCTCTCTTCCTGCGGTGTTTTTCCGTAATGGAACCACGAAAGGGCACTACGGAAAGATAACCCCGCAGCGCCCTTGCTGTTTGTACAACGATATTTTAACTCGTTCCTTTCCGGCTGTCAAGCCGATTCTCACTGCGGCGGCAGATTTTATCATTTGTTGTAAAATTGCCGGGCAAAGCAAAGCGGAATCGTAGCTTTTTCCTGAATTTTATAAAAAGGCAGAATTGTGTCATATGCAGGAACTTGACCTTTTTCCTGCAGAGTGGTATAATCATTCGCAATGGACAAAGGCGTTCACGGCCGCCGGAACGGGCGGAGGTGTGGTCGCCTTTTTCTTTTTGCCAAAATTTATGCGAATTGACAAGGTTTATTGAGAAAAGGGCGCTTGCCCAGGACAGGAGGAACCAGCATGGAACAGCCGACAACCCTTCTTCTGGAAAACGGGAGCTGGTTTACGGGAAAAGGATTCGGCGCACCACCGGATGATGGTACGGTGGGCGAGGTCGTGTTTACCACGGCCATGACGGGCTATCTGGAAACGCTGACCGATCCGAGCTACTGTGGTCAGCTTGTTGTGCAGACCTTTCCGCTGATCGGAAACTACGGTGTAATCCCGGAGGATTTCGAAAGCACCAGGCCAAGACTGACTGCTTATATTGTGAAGGAGTGGAGCCACACTCCTTCCAATTTCCGCAGTGCGGGCGATTTGGATCGCTACCTGAGAGAGCAGGGAATTCCCGGTCTGTATAACATTGACACAAGAGCCCTGACACGGCTGCTTCGCGATTACGGCGTGATGAACGGCCTGCTCACAACACAGGCTCCGCCTTATGATGAAAAACTGCTTGCAAAATTGAGAGGACATCGTTCTCCCCGCCCTGTCCCGCTCGTAACCCGCCAGAAAGCAGAGCACTTCCCGAACGACGGCCCGCTTGTTGTCGTGTGGGATTTTGGCGCTAAGCAAAACCTGATCCGGGAACTCCTGGCCCGCGGCTTTTCCGTGCTGGCGGTCCCCTCCTTCACAAAGGCAGAGGAAATTCTGGCCCAAAAGCCCGCCGGTGTGCTGCTCTCCAACGGACCGGGCGACCCGGTGGACAACAGCGAGTTGCTGCCCGAAATCCGCAAACTGTTTGACGCCAAAGTTCCCATGATGGGCGTTTGCCTGGGGCACCAGCTCATGGCGCTTGCCAGGGGCGCACAGACAGTGAAACTTCCCTTCGGTCACCGCGGCGCCAACCAACCGGTGAAAGATCTGGAAACGGGACGCGTTTCCGTGACGAGTCAGAACCATGGCTATGCCGTGAAAACGGAAAGTCTGCCGGATGGCGTGGCGCTCCGCTTTGTCAACTGCAACGACGGCACCTGTGAAGGCGTGGAGTACACGGATGCACCGGCCTTTTCGGTGCAGTTCCACCCGGAGGCATGCGGCGGCCCTCGCGACACGGGCTATCTGTTTGACCGTTTTGCCGCCTGCATCAAGGAATCTCAACAGGAGGGATCGCCATGCCTTTGAAGCCTAATCTGAAAAAAGTCCTCCTCATCGGCTCCGGCCCTATTGTGATCGGCCAGGCCGCCGAGTTTGATTACGCCGGCACGCAAGCCTGCCGCGCGCTGCGCGAGGAGGGCTTGAACGTTGTGCTCGTGAACTCCAACCCCGCCACCATCATGACGGACGGAGCCATCGCGGACGAAGTGTATGTGGAACCTCTTACGCTTTCCATGCTGCGCAAGATTATTATAAAGGAAAAGCCGGACGGCCTCCTTTCCACCATTGGCGGCCAGATGGGCCTCACGCTTTCCATGCAGCTTGCCCGTGAAGGCTTCCTGAAAGAGCACGGCGTGGAGCTTCTCGGCGCCAGTCTGGACACCATTGAGAAAGCCGAGGATCGCGAGCGATTCAAGGAGACGATGGAATCCATTGGCGAGCCGGTGATTCCCTCCCGCGTTGTCACGGATGTGGAAAGCGCGCTTGCATATGCGCAGACGATCCGCTATCCCGTTGTAGTGCGCCCCGCCTTTACGCTCGGCGGAACGGGCGGCGGCATTGCGGCCGACGAGAAGGAACTCACAGAGATTGCTTCCAACGGCCTGCGCCTCTCCCCCATTCACCAAATCCTCGTGGAGAAAAGCGTATCCGGCTGGAAGGAAATCGAATTTGAAGTGATGCGAGACGGCGCAGGCAACGTCATCACCGTGTGTTCCATGGAAAATCTGGACCCGGTTGGCGTGCACACCGGCGACTCCATTGTGGCCGCCCCTGCGCTGACACTCGCGGATAAGGAATATCAAACGCTGCGTTCCGCCGCACTTCGCATCATCTCCGCGCTGGGCGTGGAGGGCGGCTGCAACTGCCAGTTTGCCCTTGACCCGGAAAGTTTCCGCTATGCCGTAATTGAAGTGAATCCGCGTGTGTCGCGTTCCTCTGCCCTGGCTTCCAAGGCAACCGGGTATCCGATTGCGCGCGCAGCTGCAAAAATTGCCGTCGGCCTGCGGCTTGATGAAATCAGAAACGAGATCACAGGCAAGACAAGCGCCTGTTTTGAACCGGCGCTCGACTATGTTGTGGTGAAATTCCCGAAATGGCCGTTCGACAAATTTCTGTATGCCAACAGAAAGCTCGGCACACAGATGAAGGCCACCGGCGAAGTGATGGCCATCGGCCGCAGCTTTGAACAGGCTTTCATGAAAGCTGTGCGCGGTGCTGAAATTTCCCTGGATACGCCGCACCTTGCCAAGCTGGAGCGCATGACGGCGGATGAGCTGAAGGCGAAGATCCTGGCGCAGGACGATGAGCGCGTGTTCGCCGTGTATGAGGCACTGAGCCGCGGTGTGACAATCGGCGAACTGCACCGCCTGACCAAGATCGATGAATGGTTCCTGGCAAAGCTGTGGAACCTGGCCTCCATGGAGCGCCGCCTGCGTGAGGACAAGCTGACGCCGGAGCTCTACTATGAGGCGAAAAAAATGGGCTATCCGGACAAGGCAATCCGCCGCTTGAGCGGACAGGAAAAGCTGCCGCCTGCCCTGCCGGCCGCCTATAAGATGGTTGACACGTGCGGCGCCGAGTTTGAGGCGGAGACGCCCTATTTCTACTCCTCCCCCGGGGAATCGGATGAAGCCGCTCCTTTCCTGGCTCGCCACAGCTCCGGCAAGCCGACGGCGGTGGTATTTGGTTCCGGCCCGATCCGCATCGGGCAGGGCATCGAATTCGACTATGCCTCCGTGCACTGCGTGATGGCGCTCAAGCGCGCGGGCTATGAGGTGGCCATTGTCAACAACAACCCCGAAACCGTTTCCACCGATTTCAACACAGGCGACAGGCTGTATTTTGATCCGCTTACGCCGGAAGATGCGATGCGCGTGATTGAGATGGAAAAACCGGCCGGCGTCGTGGTGGCGTTCGGCGGCCAGACGGCCATCAAGCTTGCCAAGCCGCTCGGCGATGCGGGCGTCCACGTGTTCGGCACTTCCCCCGACGGTATTGACCTGGCCGAAGACCGCGGCCGGTTTGACGCTCTGCTTGAATCCCTCGGCATCAGCCGCGCAGCCGGGCGCACCGTCCGCACGGAACAGGAAGCACTGGAGGCTGCCAACACACTGGGCTACCCGGTGCTGATCCGGCCGAGCTATGTGCTGGGCGGGCAAAATATGATGCTCGCCTTCACCGATGACGATGTGCACGAGACGATGGGCGCCATTCTCACCGCCAATCCGGAAGCGGACGTGCTGGTCGACAAATACCTGATGGGTACGGAGCTTGAGGTTGACGCCGTGTGCGACGGCGAAGACGTGCTGATTCCGGGCATTATGGAACACATCGAACGCGCCGGCGTGCATTCCGGCGATTCGATTGCCGTCTACCCCGCATGGAATCTCAGCAAGGAAAAGACAGAGGAACTGGTGGAAGACACGCGCCGTCTGGCTCTTGCGCTCGGCGTGCAGGGCCTCGTCAACATCCAGTATGTCATCCATGAAAACAAGATTTATGTCATCGAAGCCAATCCGCGTTCTTCACGCACCATCCCGTACATCAGCAAAGTCACGGGCATTCCTCTGGTGGAACTGGCCGTTCGCTCCATGTTGGGCGAAAAACTGCGCGACATGGGGTACGGCACGGGGCTTGCGGCTCCGGGGCCTTACCACGCGGTGAAGGTGCCTGTGTTCTCCTTTGAAAAGCTCAGCGGTGTGGATACGCAGCTCGGGCCGGAAATGAAATCCACGGGCGAAGTGCTGGGCGTGGCTCCCACCATGGAGGAAGCGCTTTACAAGGGGCTCCTGGCTGCGGGCTATCATATGCGCTCCGACAAGGGCATGCTGATCTGCGTGCGCGATTCGGACAAGTCTGAGATTGCACCCATTGCTGCCGCCTACGCAAGCCTCGGCTGCCCTCTCTATGCGACGGAAGGCACGGCTGCCACGCTGCGCAAGGCCGGCCTCACGGTGGAAACCGTGAAGAAGATCCACGAATCGAGAGAGAACACCATGACGCTGCTGGAAAGCGGAAAGGTCGGCTGCATTCTTTCCACCTCGGCCAAAGGCCGTATACCGGCCCGCGACAGCGTGAAGCTGCGCCGGAAGGCAGTCGAACTCGGTGTGCCCTGCCTCACCTCGCTTGATACGGCTGCGGCGCTTGCCTCCATCCTGAAGCGCCATTTCCGCGAGGAGGATTTGACGCCTGTTGATTTGGCGTCCCTTTCGCGCCCGGAATCGCAAAAAAAATGATCCATTCCGAAAATGATATGCTATAATGATGCTATATTTCGATCTGCAAAGATTTGGATCTGCAAAGGAGGACCCTCTTCATGAAGATCAATACGCATTATCTTGATCTGGAAGAAAGCTATCTTTTTTCTGAAATCGCGCATCGTGTGGCGCGTTACACCGAGGAACACCCGGAAGCGGACGTGATCCGCATGGGCATCGGCGATGTGACGCTGCCGCTGTGTGAAGCCGCTGTGCAGGCACTGCACAGCGCTGCGGACGATCAGTCCAAAAAAGAGAGCTTTCATGGTTATGGACCGGAGCAGGGCTACGATTTCCTGCGCGACGCCGTATGCCGCTATTATGCAAAAATGGGCGTCACCGTGGACGTGGACGACATCTTCATCGGTGACGGTGCGAAGAGCGACGTGGGCAATATCCTCGATCTGTTTGACAAGGACAACACGGTGCTCATCCCCGATCCGGTTTACCCGGTTTACCGTGACACGAACGTAATGGCAGGCCGCCGGATTGTGTATGCCGACGCAAACCGTGAGAACGGTTTCCTGCCGATGCCTGACCCGACCGTGAAGGCGGACATTATCTATCTCTGCTCGCCAAACAATCCCACGGGCGCTGTCTATAGCCGTCCGCAGCTTGCCGAGTGGGTGAAATATGCGAACGATCAGGATGCGGTGCTGCTGTTTGATGCGGCATATGAAGCCTTCGTGCGCGATCCGGAGCTTCCCCGCAGCATTTACGAGATTGAGGGCGCGCGCACGTGCGCGATTGAGTTCTGCTCCCTCTCAAAAACGGCCGGTTTCACCGGCATGCGCTGCGGCTACACCGTGGTGCCCTCTGAGCTGACGCGCGGCGGGGCTTCCCTGCGCGCGCTGTGGCTGCGCCGCCAAACAACAAAATTCAACGGCGCGTCCTATCCCATTCAAAAAGCGGCTGCCGCTGTCTTTACGCCCGAGGGAATGGCTGGCTGCCGCGCCAATCTGGAGGTTTACCGCGAGAACGCCAGAATGATTGCCGGCACGCTTGACGAACTCGGTATCTGGTATGTGGGCGGCATTAATTCCCCCTACATCTGGATGCAGTGCCCCAACGGCATGACTTCCTGGGAATTCTTTGATTTCCTGCTTGAGAAGGCCCACATTGTGGGTACGCCCGGCAGTGGATTTGGCAAAAACGGCGAAGGCTTTTTCCGCCTGACTGCTTTCGGATCCCCGGAAGGGACAAAGGAAGCCATGCGCCGCCTGAAAGAGCTTTTGGGCTGAAAAATCAGTTAATTTGCTTGACAAAGCCGCGGATTGTGGCTATAATAAAAGAGCAATGGCAAGGGCGCCATGGGCTTTGGCTCATGGCGCCCTTTTTGCGTGTTTCCCCTTCCCCGAAGCATCATGCCGGTGCGAAATCTTCCCGTACAGGTTTCCGGCCGCATGGCAAACGAGGCGGCGGCAAACAGGCAAAACCGATTGAAATCATATTCTACGGAAAGGCCCGGCTCGAAAACGTGCCGGGCCTTTCCGTTTGCGTTCGCTGAACGGCGGCGCGGGAATCCACACGGGAAAGGAACTGGAACATGTTGGAACGCGAAATTCACGAAGAATGCGGTGTATTCGGTGTTTATCGCCAGGAGGAAGCCGCTATGCTCACATATTTCGGGCTGCACGCCCTGCAGCACCGCGGCCAGGAAGGCGCAGGTATCGCTTGCGCCGATGACCGGGACATTGTGTGCCGCAAGGGCTGCGGTCTGCTCACGGAAGTGTTCCACTCCGGCAATCTGGAGGATCTGCAGGGACACAGCTGCATTGGTCACGTGCGGTATGCCACTGCCGGGGGCAGCGAGCTGGAAAATGTGCAGCCGCTGGTGGCACGCTCGTTTCTGGGCAGTGTTGCCGTGGTGCACAACGGCCAGATTGTGAATGCCCCTGAGCTGCGCCGTGAGCTGGAAGAGCGCGGAAGCATTTTCCGCGGCACGAGCGACAGTGAAATTATCCTTCATCTGATTCAGGGCGGAAGCGGTTCCCTCCTGGAGAAGATTACGGCCGCCTGCCGCTGCCTGGAAGGTGCATTCAGCTTCCTCATCCTCACAGAGAAAAACCTGTATGCCATCCGCGATAAATACGGCATTCGCCCGCTCTCCATCGGCCGCACATCGTCCGGCAACTGGTGTGTGAGCAGTGAAACATGCGCGTTCAGCGTGATCAACGCCAGTTTTGTGCGCGATGTGGAGCCCGGTGAGATTGTTAAATTTACACAAAGCGGCGCGGAATCTCATTTCTACACGGAAGACTGCGACCACCGCCTTTGCTCAATGGAATACATTTATTTTTCACGCCCGGACAGCACGCTGGAAGGGCGCAGCGTTCACGCCGTGCGCAAGGAATCGGGACGCATGCTGGCACGCCAGGAAAACGCCCATGAGTTTGCAGACATTGTGGTTGGCGTGCCTGACTCCTCCCTCTCCGCCGCCATGGGATACAGTGAGGAAAGCGGTTTGCCGCAGGAGATGGGGCTCATCAAGAACAAATATACGGGCCGCACATTCATTCAGCCCACGCAAAAGCTGCGCGATCTGGGTGTGCAGATGAAGCTTTCTGCGAACCAGCCTGTTGTGAAAGGCAAACGAATCGTGCTCATTGACGACTCCATTGTGCGCGGCACCACTTCACGCCGGATTATCAGCCTGCTGCGCACGGCGGGTGCAAAGGAGATCCATGTGCGCATTGCGGCGCCGGAAATGAAATATCCCTGCTTCTACGGTGTGGACACCTCCACCCGCAGGGAACTGGCCAGCGCCAATTATCCCACGGAAGAGCTGTGCCGCAAGCTGGGAGCCGACTCCCTGCGCTTCCTCACGGAAGAGCAGCTGCGCACCGCCTGCGGCGGCGCACATTTCTGTCAGGCCTGTTTCAGCGGCAACTATGTGACGCCGCTGTATTCCTATAAAAAAGCGCTGGAAAAAGCGTAAGGGCTGAGAAAAAGCGGACCGCCTGAGAGAGAAATCTCCCGGCGGTCCGCTTTTTCAATTTTACTTTTTCCTGCGGACAACCGGAGCCCCTCTACCCTACAATAAACTCCTCTCCGGTATCGGGGTCATAGCCGACTGCATAGTGAGAGCTCGTTTCCCCTTCGCCCTCCTGGAACTGCTCCGGCTCTTCCGGCGTATAAGACGGCCAGGGGACAGGCTTCGCGATCTTGTCGATGGCCTCCAGCGCCTCTTTGCTGTTGTCCATCATCAGGGCATAGCCCTCCTCTTTTGTGAGATCCGGTTCCCGTCCTTCCGCGACCGCCCGGTTGATCTCGTCAATCGCCTGCTGCGCCAGTTCCCGCATCCGCTGCCTCTCATCGTATTCCTCTAAAATCTCGTCCGGCAGCGGCTGCTCCAGATAGCGTTCCGCGTCGATATCCGTATACCAGTGTCCGTATCTCAGCAGGCAGTAAAGCTCTTCCTCCGTCAGGTTCACCTGTTCGCCACGCCGGGCCGCTTCCGGGATCTCGTCAATCAGGCGCTCTGCCGTTTCTTTATATGCAGCAGCGTCATTTGCTTCCAGAAACGCTTCCTCGTCCGCCTCTGTAATCCCGTAGCGGCGCAGCAGGCGCGACGCGCGTTCCTCGTCCGTCTCCTCCTGCCCCTCCGCTTCCTCGGGCACGCCGGAAGCCGAGCCGGAACGGGAGGAAGCGCCGGACGCCGCCGCTTCGGAAGACGAAGAGGGATCCGCAGACGGCGCAGGCTCGCTCACCGCGGGAATGCTGTTGGCACGCGGATCCCAAGACCAGGCAAATTGTGCGGCAATGATGAGCAGCACAAGAATGCAGCAAAACAGAATGAGCCAAAAAGCCCAACGTTTTTTCATTTTTTCCTCCTCTCTTCCGTCACGTTCAAACGAAAAAACTCTTTTCCCTCTCTCTGTTTCCTGACTTTCAGGAAGAAGAAAGAAATTTAAGGAACATTTCCCTCTTTATCCTATAACAAAACCCACGAAAAAGCAAGACAGAACTCCTGCTTTTCGTGGGTTTTGCTCACAAATCTTGCTGTTTATTTTTTGCGCTGCCAGCTGGCTTCCACAAATGCGCGGAAGATAGGATGCGCGCGGTTCGGGCGGGACTTGAACTCCGGATGGTACTGCACACCGACAAAGAAAGGATGATTCTCCAGTTCCACCGCCTCCACCAGACGGTGATCCGGCGACAGGCCGCTGAACGTGAGGCCGGCAGCCGCCAGCGCTTCACGGTACTCGTTGTTGACTTCATAGCGGTGGCGGTGACGCTCCGTGATGGAAGGCACGCCATAGATCCCGCGCAGGCGGGTGCCCTCCTGCAGCTCGCAGGGATAGCCGCCAAGGCGCATGGTGCCGCCCTTGGGCACAACACCGCGCTGGTCCGGCATCAGGTCGATGACAGCATTCTCACAGGCAGGGGCAAACTCACGGGAATGTGCGTCCGTCAAACCGGCGCAATCGCGCGCAAATTCAATAACAGCCACCTGCATGCCCAGGCAAATGCCAAAATAGGGGACATTGTTTTCCCGTGCATAACGGGCGGCTGCAACCATGCCCTCCACGCCGCGCTCCCCGAAGCCGCCCGGCACCAAAATGCCGTCCGCCCCAGACAGCACCTCATGCGGATCTTTCGTCTCGAGCTCCTCAGACTCCACCCACAGGATGTTGACACGAATGCCATGGTCATATCCGCCGTGGCGGAGCGCTTCCGCAACGGACAGATAAGCGTCGTGCAGCTGCGTATATTTGCCTACCAATGCAATGGTAACGCTGTTTTCAGAGGCGGCAATTCGGCCGCACATGGCAAGCCAGTCGCTGAGATCCGGCTCCGGCGTGTCGAAACCGAAGCGGCGGCACACGATGCCGTCCAAATCCGCCTCATGAAGCATAAGCGGCACGTCATACAGGCTTCCGAGTGTCTGGTTTTCAATGACGCATTCCGGCTCCACATCGCAGAACAATGCAATCTTCTGGCGGATGCCGTCCTCCAGCGGTTCATCGCTTCGGGCGATGATCACATCCGGCATGATGCCCATGCCCTGCAGCTCACGCACGGAGTGCTGGGCAGGCTTTGTCTTGTGTTCACCGGAGCACTTGAGGTACGGCACAAGGACCACATGAAGGAACATGCAGTTATGGCGTCCGATTTCCCGGGAAATCTGGCGGATAGCCTCCAAAAACGGCTGGCTTTCGATATCGCCGATGGTGCCGCCGATCTCCGTGATAACCACGTCAGCATCGGTAACCTTGCCCAGGCTGTAAATGAACTCCTTGATCTCGTTCGTGATATGCGGGATCACCTGCACCGTGCTGCCGAGATACTCACCCTTGCGTTCCTTGTTGAGCACGTTCCAGTACACGCGGCCGGACGTGAGATTCGAGAGCTTGTTCAGGTTCTCGTCGATAAAGCGCTCATAGTGGCCAAGATCCAAATCGGTCTCCGCGCCGTCCTCCGTCACAAACACCTCGCCGTGCTGATAGGGGCTCATGGTGCCAGGATCCACGTTCATATATGGGTCGAGCTTCTGTGCTGCCACGCGCAGGCCGCGCGCTTTGAGCAGACGGCCCAGAGAGGCCGCCGAAATTCCCTTGCCCAGACCGGAAACCACGCCGCCTGTCACAAAGATATACTTCGTCATCTGTCTGTTTCCTCCATTGTTTTCCTGCACATCTTCCGGCTTTTCCTGCCGCAAAAGGAACAAGGCTTCGCCGTGCAGACCCATTCAGGAGTGTGTCTGTTGACGGGAAACCCTTTCCCCTGCTTCTCTTATTATAAAACGAAATGAGAAATTTTTCGATGGGCAAATATCGGATTACTTTCCGCTATCGCCGTAGTTTTTCAGCACACGGGCGGAAGGATCGTCCACGTCGCAGCCCTCCCATTCGCGATTCGGCATCCAGAAGCCGGGGATCATGCCGCCCTGGCCGGGATAATATTTTTCAAAAATTTTGCGGTAAAGCAGAGACTCCTTCGTGAACGGAGACGTAGGCTGATATGCCGCGCACTCTTTCTTCCAATCATCGCCGGGGAATATTTCCTCCGCATATTCCTTGAGATCATCCACCATGCTGTGACCCACGGCATCGCTGAACGCAGCCTTTTCACGCCACAGGATCTCCGGCGGCAGCCAGTCGCCTTCAAACGCCTTGCGCAGCAGGTATTTTCCCTTGCCGGTGTGGTTGCGCTTCGTTTCCGGATCGATGCTCATGACGTAGCGCACAAATTCGAGATCACCGAAAGGCACACGGGCTTCGATGCTGTTGTCCGCAATGCAGCGATCGGCGCGGAGCACATCGTAAGCATAAAGCTCGCGCACACGCTTCTGGCTTTCCTCCTGGAAGGCCTGAGCGGAAGGAGCGAAATCGGTGTATTTATAGCCGAAGAGCTCATCGGAAACCTCGCCGGTGAGCAGCACGCGCACATCGGTATGGCGGTGAATCTCACGGCAGAGCAGATACATGCCCATGCTGGCACGGATCGTTGTGATATCATATGTGCCGAGACGGGAAATGACCTCCGGCAGCGCTTCCTTGACCATTTCCGGCGTCATATAGAATTCCGTATGCTCGGCGCCGAGGGAATCGGCAACCTGGCGGGCATACTTCAGATCGATGGCATCCTTTTCCATGCCGACGGCAAAGGTGCGGATGGGTTTGTTCAGCTTGCGCGCAGCAATGGCGCAGACAAGAGAACTATCGAGGCCGCCGGAGAGCAGGAAGCCGAGCGGGGCATCCGAATCCAGCCGTTTATCCACACCCTCAATCAGCCGTTCACGAATACCGCGCAGCAAATCCTCACCTTTATCCGGGCAAATCTCATCCGCAGCAGCCGGATCGCGATACCGGTGGAACACGCCGTCCTCATACCAGCAGCCGGGCGGGAACGGGAAAACTTCCTTCACAAGGCCCATCAGGCTGCGCGCCTCACTGGCGAACGCCAGCGCGCCGGACTCGCTGTAGCCGTAAAAGAGCGGGCGGATGCCGATGGGATCGCGCGCAGCGATTACCTTGTTGCACTCCGCGTCATAGATGACACAGGCAAATTCCGCATCCAGCTTCGCGAACATTTTCGTGCCATATTCACGATAGAGCGGGAGAAGCAGTTCGCAATCCGAATCACTGCGGAAGGAATACCCCTTTTCCTCCAGCTCACGCTTCGTCTTGCGGAAGCCATACAGCTCGCCGTTGCAGATGGCCAGACTTCCCCAAAACGAGAAGGGCTGCATGCCCTCCTCCGTGAGACCCATGATGGCCAGGCGCTGGAAGCCAAAGAAGCCGCCGCACGGCAGCGGGACAATTTTTGCATCGTCCGGGCCGCGCTCCGTCGTTCTGTTCAAATAAGATTCAAAACTTTCCCGGGAAAGATCCGTGCCGAAATAAGCCAATACGGTACACATGGTTCAAAACTCCTTTTTCCGTTTTCCGTTGACGAACCGCATGCCGCGCAACCTGCCGGCGGCCGGCTTCCGTCCGTCAATTACCGGATAAAACGGGGAAAAAGGAGGAATCTTCCTTGTGCTTTTTCGTGTTCCATCGCATAAGGGGTTTCTCCTTCCTCTGGACAGCAAAAAAGCGTCCGCGAGGATGCAAAACACACCTCGCGGACGCCGTTGTCCCCAATCAAGTTCCTGTTTATTATACTCGATTGTCCGCCCCACTGCAAGCCTTTTTTGCAAAAAAAATTTTTTATCCTGCAGCCAGTCTCTTTTTATTCCGACGACGCCGCTTTGCTGGAATCGAGCACAACCTGCGGAATGGTTTCCCCCGAATAGGAAGCGCGGATATAATAACGTCCATATTCCCCTGAGTATTTCAGAAGGTAATACTTTTGCCGATCCGTTAATTTTTCCAGATAATTTATCAATTTACATGAAATTAATGTATTTTTCTCTTATTTGTAAGATATTTTGCAGTATTTTCCTTCTTTTGTAAACGCATATCCCTTTCAGCCCACATGTTCCAGATCCTGACGCAGGCGTTCCAGAATTCGCTTTTCAAGACGGGAAATGTAAGATTGCGAGATGCCCAGCCGGTCGGCCACCTCTTTTTGCGTATGTTCACGCCTGCGCCCCAGCCCGAAGCGCAGCTCCATGATTTTCCGGTCGCGCGGCGGCAGGCGGGACACGGCGCGCAGCAGAAGCCTGCGCTCCGATTCCTGCTCCACCCCCACGTTCACGGCATCCTGATCGCTGCCCAGCACATCGGAGAGCAGCAGCTCGTTGCCGTCCCAATCCACGTTGAGGGGATCATCGATGGAAACCTCGTTGCGCAGCTGGGAATGCTTGCGCAGAAACATGAGGATCTCATTTTCGATGCAACGCGAAGCATAGGTGGCTAGCTTGATGTTGCGCTCCGGGCAAAAGGTGTTCACAGCCTTGATGAGGCCGATGGCGCCGATGGAGATGAGATCCTCCATGCCCGCGTTGCTCGATTCATATTTCCTGGCTATGTAGACGACAAGCCGCAGATTGTGTGTGATGAGCGGCTCGCGTGCATTCTCCTCCCCCGCGCGGACACGCTCCATGACGCGGGCCTCCTCCTCCGGTGTGAGGGGAGGCGGAAGGGTTTCGGGACCGTTGATGTAATGCACGGCGCCGCGCAGACCGAATTTTTGCAGAAGCCGCACGGCCAGACGCCTGGCCGCCTGCGTCCAATATAGGAATTTCATGCTTCCTCCATGCCGCTGCCGGTTGTGCGGCGTCCCTCAGGGCCTCCGGCCAGAATCAGGCCCGGGACAGCAAAGTGTTCACTCCAACAGCGCCGGGTTCAGCAGCGCGCTGAATTCACCGGCGGAAAGGGGCTGTTCGCTCACCGCTATGTATGCTTCGGCAGGCTGAAATGCCCGGCCTCCGCAGGAAATCACAAGGGAATCAGGTCGGAAGGCGCGCAGAAGGCCGCCGCCGGAAACGGTGTGAAAGGGCACCAGGCGGCAGCCCTCCGCTGTGGAAGGACGCAGCCCTGCAACCGCGCCCTTTTCCGCCACAATGACAGGTGCACCGGAAAACGGCTCCGTGAGGCTGTTGCCCGTATCCACACGTGCGGTAAAAACAGCCCGCGCAGACCCGCGCCTCACTTCCACGCGGCAGGTGAGAGCAGGCGGCTCCTCCCGCCCGGTGATGCGTTGCAGCAAACGCACCACCGCATAGGCCAGCACGCTGCTGAGCAAAAAGACAAGCGGAGAAAGATCAAAATAGACAATGGAATTGCGGACGAAAATGCCTTCGGCAGACGTGAGCAGCCACAAGGCCAGGAAAAAACCCGCAAAGGCAAAACTGACAAGATAAAAGGCGAGCACCGCCTGCACAAGCCGCTTGCCCGTGGGGATTGGGAAGGAGATCAGGATGAGCAGAAGGGAAAGCGCAAGCCGGAACAGCAGCGGCAGAACAGCAGGCAGCGGCGGAAGCAGAATACTGAGCGAAAACACTGCCCCCACGGCTGCGCCCGCCAGCAACCGAAGCCGGCGCACCGCCAGGTGCAGAAAGCGGCCCACCGCGAGCAGCAGAAAATAATTCACGAACAGGTTAACGCCCAGAAGGACATCGATATAGACAACCGGCAATGCCATCCCCTCCTGTCTTTTTTATTATAGGGCCGGGCATGACCGGTTTTTTGTCGCAAAAACGGCCGCCCGCAAACTTTCCGTCTGCAGGCGGCCGCTCTCCAAAGGCAGCCGCCGCTTATGTAGCGTGGCGGCCGCCGAGACCGAAACTGATGGAAAGGGCTTCATCCACCCTGTGCATGCTGCCGGAGTCCACCCGGCCCATCCGCTCTTTCAGGCGGTGCTTGTCGATGGTGCGCACCTGCTCGAGCAGGACAATCGAATCCTTGGAAAGGCCCGTGGTGCTGGACTCCAGAAGGATATGCGTGGGAAGCTTCGCCTTCCCTTTCTGGCTGGTAATGGCAGCCGCGATGACCGTGGGACTGAAGCGGTTTCCCACATCGTTCTGCACGATCAGGACCGGCCGCACGCCTCCCTGTTCCGAGCCCACCACAGGACTAAGATCCGCATAATAGATATCGCCTCTTCGAATGGTCACTTTTTTCACGCTCCGCTGTCCCAAAAGGGGAAATTCGTTCGAACGTACTCTTAGTTTGGACGGTTTCGCATTCGTTTATACAGAAGCGGCCGGGGCAACGGCATCTCTTTGCCTTTTCCCGCCGCCCCATACTATTACACGGAAAGCGAAAATGACAATTTTCCCGCATGACAGAAAACGAGACCGCGGACCGGCATGCCGGTCCGCGGTCTCGCGGGGACGCTATTCGGTTCCCGCCGCGTAAAATATGACAGAAAGAGAAAGGCCCGGCACGCTCAGCCCGCGCAACCGGCCTGTAAGCGGATCGGCCTGCACCGTGTATGCTTCCCCTTTCACGCTGCCGGTAAAGGAACCCTCCTCGGCAGGCGTCAGAGAGCCGGGACGCGATGCGTCCTCGAGAAAAGCGTTGAGACGCACGGCGAAGCAATCCTGCGGCAGGGGGCAATCATCACTTCTGGCTTCCAGCCCCGCACACGTTTGAGAAAAGCCGTTTCCCGTCCAGTGGTAACCAATCTGCTCCGTTTCATAGGAGATCACGCCGGATCCCTGCCGATCCACGGTGCAGAAAAAAGAGAGTTCCCCGCTGGTCACGGCAGCCCTGCACCGGAACACAAACTGCAGCTCCTGCTGCGAGAGTTCCTGCGAACGGCAGCCCGCCAAACAGAAACAGGCAATAACACAGAGCAGGCAAAGCAGTCGGCGCAAGGCAACCCCTCCCAGCAGTCATTCAGCGGGCAATCAGCGCCCAAGCTCCAAAAAGACGGACGGCAGCTCTTCAATGAGATCCGTGGGAAGCATGGCCGCCTGCGAAAAGCGCGCGGCACAGCGATCCCCTGCTGTGCCGTGGAGCCAGACGGCCGCCGCAGCGGCCTCCTCTGGAGCACAGCCCTGGGCCAGCAGCGAACCAATCATGCCGGCAAGCACATCGCCCGAGCCTCCCTTAGCCATGCCTGCATTGCCCGTCAGGTTAATCCAGGCGCGGCCGTCCGGCGCGGCAACAATCGTACCCGCCCCCTTGAGGACGAGTGTCACGCCGTTTTCCCGGGCGAAAGAACAGGCGGCGGCCAGCCGGTGGCGCTGGACATCCTCCACGGTCCGACCTGTCAATCGGGCCATTTCGCCCGGATGCGGCGTGAGCACAAGAGGTGCGTGGATCGTTTTCAGAATATCTATATGGCGGGCAAGCAGATTTATGCCGTCCGCATCGATGACAACCGGTTTTTCCACCCCCAGCAGGCAGCGCTGCAGCAGAGCGCCGGCCAAACGGCCCGTGCCGATGCCGCAGCCAATCAGGACAGCGTCGGCACGGTGGAGAGATGCGTCGAGCTCTTCCTGCGCAGCCTCCGTCAGCGGCGCGGAAATCCCCTCGTCCAGCAACGTGTAAACGGCTTCCTCCGCCCGGGAAGCCACCAGAGGATAAATGCTGCGCGGCACGGCGGCGTTCACCAGGCCGGTTCCGCTGCGAAGGGCGGCGCGCACGCTCATAGCTGCCGCCCCGGCCATGCCCTCACTGCCGACAAGGCAGAGCAGCCGGCCGTAATCGCCCTTGTTCGTCTCGGGACTGCGGGGCCTCAGCACACGCTGCACAAGCTCCTGATCCGTCACCTCAAGCGTGGCCTCCTGGGAGCGGATGAGGGAAGCGTCTATTCCGATGGGCACCACAACAACCTGGCCGCAGCAGCCTTTTGCAGGCTGCAGCAAATGACCGTTTTTCAGCGTAGAAAAAGTCACCGTGTAGTCGGCTATCACGCAGGGGCCTTCCACAGCGCCCGTGTCGCAGTCCGCGCCGCTCGGCATATCGATGGACACCGTCACACCGGGACACGACGAGGCAGCGCGGAAAATCTCCGCCAAACGCTGCGGCGCACTGCCTCGGAAGCCGACGCCGTAGACGGCATCGATGACAAAATCGGAGGCCTGGAGCATAGGAAGAAGATAGCCGGAAGCTTCCTCCATGCGAAGCACCTTCACATCTGTCCCATCCAGCTGGGCAAGCATGGCACGGGCGTTGTCTGTGGCAGGCTCGCCTTCCAACAGCACCACAGCAACCTGAGCGCCGCATTCCGCAAGCCTGCGCGCCGCCACAAGACCGTCTCCCCCGTTATTTCCTTTTCCGCACAGCACCGTGCAGTGCTTTTGCTCAAGAGAATACTTTTTGCGCAAGAAGCGCACGACAGCCGTGCCGGCGTTTTCCATGAGATTCAGCAGGCTTGCACCGGCCTGCACAGCACGTTCCTCCAGGCGGCGGGACTGTGCGGAACCCAATAGTTTCATCATGCGGTATCCATCCTTTCTGTTCCCCGTGCAGGGAAAACGCCGGCTTCCCTTTGGGGCAGCCGGCGCCGTTATGCTTTCTTTTCCGCCGCCACCACGACGGCGGCATACTGTTTTGTGTGCGTCACGCTCACGGCAAATTCCAGGCCCCGCTCTTCCGCCAGAAGCAGCGCCCTGCCGCAAAGCGAGAGATACGGACGCCCCGAAGGCGCTCGAAGAAGCTGAACCTCCGCGAGGGAAAAACCGCGCACGCCGCACCCAAGCGCCTTGCCGAACGCTTCCTTCGCCGCAAAGCAGGCCGCCGCGCTCTCAGCCGCCATGCTACGGGCTGCAAGCTGCTGCCGTTCCTGCGCGCCAAAGACGCGCTCGCAAAAATGTGCACTCTGAATGGATCGGCGGATGCGGTCCACCTCGATGAGATCGATGCCGAGCGCAATCATCCGAGATTCGGCTTCCGGTTAAAGTTTGGGCCAAAGACCTCAAATGCCAGCTGACGCGGCAGGAAGGGACGGATCGCTTCGATCACGCGCTCCTCCGGGCTGAACACGACGAGACAATATCCACCGTATTTCGCGGAACGGACGGCAATGTACCAATCCCCCTCCGCGCTTCCGTCCACCGTGGTGGACGTGAAAAATCTCTTGTCATACGTCTTGCCCTGATGATCGGCGGCCTTGTATTTGCCCATAGCCTCGACGTTCTTACAGTCGAAGGAGATCACGCGCTTGCGGCGCTGGCGGTTGATGATGCGATCGATAGTGAGATCCCCGTTCGTCACGCTGTATTCAAACTCCAGGTTGCGGGACGTGATCAGCCAATAGGCGCCGTAACCGGCCGCTGCAATCAGCAGGATGCCGAACGACGGGATGATAAAAAGGCCGGCGAAACAGACAATGAAAAACGCCACAATCAAACCAACATAAATCAGGTAATCCATGGCATTGTGACGGCGCTTGATAATTTGCTCCACAAAAACATCCTGCTGCATGATAACGAAACTCCTCCGTGTTAATGAAATTGCGGCCGGACGGCCCCCGCCAAACACGTGACGCCTGCATCTGCTGCGACGCAGGAAACGCGGAAGGCTGTGCAGAACACGGCCATTTTTGTTATTATACCATAAAGAGGAAAGTATGACAATTGCAAAATATCAAAAACAGCGAAAACAAAAAGCCCCGCCTTTCACTTGGAAAAGCGGGACTCGTACGATCAGTCTTCCTCGTTTTCTTTTCCGTTCCAGCAGTAGGTGCAAAGCTTGCACGGCTCAATGCCCACGGAAGCGATGAGATCGTCGAGGCGCTGGAACTGCAGCGTAGTGAAATTCTGATGCTCGCGGATTTTCTCCACCATCTTCCGGTAGCAGGGAGAATCCGGGTCTGTGTATCGCGCAATGTCCTTGCCCGCCGTCGGACGGCCTTCCAGTTCATTGATTACGCGGCGGCCAAAGAGCTCCATGTCCGAATTGGAGCGGGAGAAATTGAGATATTTGCAGCCGTAGAGAATCGGCGGGCAGGCCGGGCGAACGTGCACGGCCTTTGCACCGCTCTGATACAGGAATTCCGTCGTCTCGCGCAGCTGGGTGCCGCGCACGATGGAGTCATCGATGAGGAGCAGGCTCTTGTCGCGGATCAGGGCCTGAACCGGGATCAGCTTCATGCGGGCGATGAGATCGCGCTGCGCCTGACGCGGCGGCATGAACGAGCGAGGCCATGTGGGCGTGTATTTGATGAACGGGCGGGCAAACGGAATGCCGGAACGGTTGGCATAACCGATGGCATGCGCCGTGCCGGAATCCGGCACACCGGCCACCAGATCGCAGGAGATATTGTCGCGATCGGCAAGCTTTTCGCCGCAGTGGTAACGCATCTCCTCCACGTTCACACCCTCATAGGAGGAAGTAGGATAGCCGTAGTACACCCAGAGGAACGTGCAGATCTTCATTCTGTCGCGCGGCTTCACAAGCTGCTCCACGCCCTTTGTCGTGATGCGCACAATCTCGCCGGGGCCAAGTTCCCCTGCCTGCGTATAGCCAAGATTCCCATAGGCAAAGTTTTCGAAGGAGACGCAGTATGCGCCCTCTTTTTTGCCGATGGTGAGCGGCGTGCGGCCCCATTTGTCACGGGCCGCATAGATTCCGTCTTCCGTGAGGAGCATGACGGTCATGGAGCCGTCCACGCACTCCTGCATGTACTGCAGCCCTTCCACAATGGAATCCTTCTGGCTGATGAGCGCCGCCATCAGCTCCGAGGTGTTGATGCGGCTGCCGCTCATCTCAAGGAAGTGGGTACAGCCGTTCTCATACACGGAACGAATCAAGTCCTTCTCATTATTCACCTTGCCCACGGTAGTGATGGCAAAGCTGCCCAGGTGAGACTGCACGAGAAGAGGCTGGGGATCGCTGTCTGAAATGCAGCCGATGCCCATGGTTCCTTCCAGTTCTTCGACGTCGCGTTCAAACTTCGTGCGGAAAGGGGAATTCTCAATGTTGTGGATGGCACGACTGAACCCATCCGGTCCATAAACAGCCATTCCACCGCGCTTCGTCCCCAGATGGGAATGATAGTCTGTTCCGAAGAACAGGTCCAGCACACAGCTGGACTCCGACACGACTCCAAACATACCGCCCATAGATAAAAACCTCCATCCTGAATGATAAGACGATCCGGCAAACTGCAAAGCCGTCCGTTAGATTTCCGCTCCACGGCACATGCGGGGCCGCGCCAAGCGCCTGCACGCACCATTGATACCTGCGCACCCTGGCACCAGGCAGACATGCAAAACAGATTCGCAACGGGAGAGGGGCAATTCCTTCTCGCGGCAATCTCCGACTATTATAACATAGGAAAAAAGAGATGCACATGCCGAAAAAAGAGAAAAAGAAGAGAATTTTCGCTTGATTTATCTCTATAATCTGGTTCCTCTGTGTGATATTTTTGATTTTTTGCTTTTATTTAGACTATAAAAAAACAAATTTTATTAAAATAAATGCAGCCCGAAGCAAATGTGAAGTGACCCCCAAAAGTTAGACAATATTAGAAGGCGAAAATTGTTTAAGCGG
>CAKNKY010000026.1 GCA_930987725.1 uncultured Anaeromassilibacillus sp.
AAAGTAGAGGCCCGTCGCGGCCTGAGCGACAAATGAAAAGAAGTTTGAGAGGCAAAAGTGAGGCAGAAAAGGGTGAAAGACAGAAGAAAAAATGCGCACAAGGAAGCACATGGCGGGCAAACAGGCAACGGGCATGAAAGCCCGCACAAAACAGGCCGGGACCAAGGCAGCGGCACACCGGCAGAAAAACGCCGAAACACCGGACACAAAAGCCAACAGGCCAGACAGCGGCTGGCCGCGCAAGAACAGCCAGCCCGGCAGACGGCGCGGCACACCGAACGCAGAAAAACCCCTCCGAACAGGCAAAAATCGCGTTCGCTCTTTTGCCTGCCCGGAGGGGCCTTGTGAACCGGGGCCGCCAAAAAATCGCTTCGCTGTTTTTGGCTGGCACGATCTTTTTTGCTGCGCGCTTTTATTTGCTTCGCGTTGCGCACAGCGCCGCGCGCGGCGCTGCACAAAAGGGGGCGCCGCCCCCTTTTATCCCCTGCAAGCTTTTTGAAAAAAGCTTGACCAAAAACTTTACTGTTTGGCCGGGCGGAACACGCTCACAACTTCCCTTCCTCCACGAGCCGCGCCGCGCGCAGGACCAGAATCTGTGTCTTTGCGTCATGGATTTCCCCGTTCATCGCCATCTCCAGCGCCTTCTGCAGCGGAATCCGCTCCACCTTCAGAAATTCATCCGGGTCCAGATGCTGCTCGCCCCACGACGCCACACGGCATGCGTAAAGATGCAGCACCTCGTCACAGTAGCCGGGCGTCGGGTAGATCCGGCCAAGCTCCAGATACGCGTCGCTCGTCGTGCCCGTCTCTTCCTTCTGCTCGCGCTTCATCGCCTCAAACGGATCTTCCCCCGGCTCCAGCTTGCCCGCCGGGCATTCCAGCACAACCTGCGCGTAGGGATAGCGGAATTGCCTCACAAACAGCATTTCGTTATCTTGCGTGAGGATCGCCGCGCTCACACCGCCCGGGTGGCGCACCACCTCACGCATGGCCTCCGTGCCGTTCTCAAGCCGGACGCGGTCCAACTGCACGCGGATGATCCGCCCGTGATACAGCTCTTCGCCCGAAAGGCGCTTTTCCGTCAATTCCATGTTCGCTTCTCCCTTCCTGCCCGGCAGCCGCCGGGGTTCTCCCGCGCCGCCGTCAGCCGGCCGCGCTCACTTCGCCGGAAGCCCCGCCGTCCTCATACACATACGTGAACGAGGGATCGTAGCTGTAAAGCTCCCGCAGAATCTGGTTTGCACGCGTGCGGAAAAAATCCATGCGCTCGCTCGCCGCATTCAGCTGCGAGAGCGAACCGCCGGCGCCCGCCTGCTCGTCGATGGCCGCAAGGTTCGCGTCGCGGCCCGTCTCCCAGTCCTCCTGCTCCTTGCGGTAGACCTCGCGGTCGTCCGTGGCCAGGCTCAAAAGCTTTTCCATGCCGCCGTCGATCTCCGCTTCCCACAGTTCGGCGTACTTCCTGCACACCGCCACCATATCCAGCGTGGAGACGGCGTCCGCCATCTCCTTCACATACGATGCGTCGATCGGGTTTTCTGCAAAGAGCTTGTCAAATTCCGGGCTGTCCGTCTCGATCTGGATCACAACGTCTGCGCCTTCGCCCGCCTCCGGGCTGTTCACATCCTCGCCCACGTCCGAGACAGCATCCGGCGCGGAGGAACTCCCCGCCGTGCCCTCCGGCGCCGCCAGGGAGGAGGATCCCTCTGCAGCAGCCGAAGCCGTTCCCTGCGCGCGCTGGCCGCAGCCCGCCGCGCCCAGCACAAAGGCCGCCGCCAGCACGGCCGCCGTCATGCGTCTGATTGTATACAAAATGGAATGGTTCGCCATATTATTCCTCGCTGTTGTCATCGTGATCGCGGGCGCCGTCCTCGTCCGCGCCGTCGAGAACTTCCAGATCGCGCAGATCGTCCGGGTCTCCCAGGGAATCGGGCGCTTCCGTCCCGTCCTGTTCCTCCGGCCCCACGCCCTCCAGATCCTCGGCGGTCTCGGCGTCGCCCTCGTCCTGCGGCAGGGCGGAGGTGTCCTCATCCTCCTCGTGGGCTGTGCGCGCCAGGGTGACGACGCGGCTGCCCTCCGTGACGCGCATGACGCGCACGCCCTTGCTGGGCCGCGCACAGATGCGGATGCTGTCGGCCGGGATGCGGATGAGGATACCGTCGGACGAGATCAGGATCACGTCGTCCGTGAGATCGACCACCTTGATGGCCGCGACGTCGCCGTACTTGTCCACGTGGTAGTTCAGCAATCCCTTGCCGCCGCGCGACTGCACACGGTAATCGGTGAGCGGGGAGAGGCGGCCGTAGCCCGTTTCGGAGACGGTGAGCAGCAGCGCGCCCGCGCGCACGGTGCTCATGCCGATCACCTCGTCGCCCTCGGCAAGCGTGATCGCCTTCACGCCGCGGGCCGTGCGGCCCATGGGACGCACGTCGCTCTCGCTGAACCGGATCGCCATGCCCTTGCGCGTGGCCACCACGAGCTCGCGGTCGCCGTCCGTGAGGCGCACCCAGGCCAGCTCGTCGCCCTCGTCGAGCGAGAGCGCAATCACGCCGCCCTTGCGGGCCGTCTGGAACGCGGAGAGCTCCGTGCGCTTGATCGTGCCGCCGCGCGTCACCATCACCAGATAGCCGCCGGCCTCGAAGTCCGGCACGCGGATCATGGAGCTCACGCGCTCCTCCGGTGCGAGCGGCAGGAGGTTTGCAATGTTCATGCCCTTGCTCGTGCGGGAGCCCTCCGGCACTTCATAGCACTTCAGGCGGTAGACGCGGCCGAGGTTCGTGAAGAACAGCACATAGTCGTGCGAATTGCACACGAACATTTCGCTCGCAAAGTCCTCCTCGCGGCGGCTCATGCCGGATACGCCGCGGCCGCCGCGCCGCTGGATGTGGTAGGCGTCGGTGGGCTGGCGCTTCACGTAGCCGAACTCCGTGAGCGTGAGCACGCACTCCTCGCGCGGGATGAGATCCTCAATATCGACCTCGCCGCTGATGGACGCGATCTCCGTGCGGCGCTCGTCGCTGTATTTCTTCTTGATCTCCTGCGCCTCGTCCTTGATGATGCCCATGAGGCGCGTCCTGTTCGCGAGGATGTCGCGGTAATCGGCCACCTTGGCCTCGATCGCGGCCAGCTCCTCCTCGAGCTTGAGACGATCGGTGTTCGTGAGGGCGCCGAGCGTCATCTGCACAATGGCCTGCGCCTGCGGATCGTCGAGGCCGAAGCGCTCGCACAGGCGGAGCTTTGCCGTCGCGCGGTCGCGGCTCGAGCGGATGATGGCAATGACCTCGTCGATGTTGTCCACGGCGATCTTGAGGCCCTCCAGAATGTGAGCGCGCTCCTCCGCCTTTTTGAGGTCATACTGCGTGCGGCGCGTGACGACGTCCACCTGGAAGTCGATGTAATGCTGCAAAATCTCCTTGAGTGTGAGCAGCTTCGGCTCACCGTTCACAATCGCGAGCAGGATGACGCCGAATGTCGTCTGCATCTGCGTATAGCTGTAGAGCTGGTTGAGCACAATCTGCGGAGACGCGTCGCGCTTGACGGTGATCACGATCATCATGCCGTCGCGGTCGGAGTGATCGTCGATGTTCGAGATGCCCTCGATGCGCTTTTCCTTCACGAGGTCGGCAATGCTCTCGATGAGCCTGGCCTTGTTTACCTGATACGGCAGCTCGGTGACGATGATGTTGTAGCGGCCGTTCTTTTCCTCCTCGATCTCGGCGCGAGCGCGCACGGTGATGCGGCCGCGGCCGGTGGCGTAGGCGGCGCGGATGCCCGCCCGGCCCATGATGATGCCGGCCGTGGGGAAGTCCGGGCCCTTGATGAACTCCATGAGCTCGTCCAGCCCGGCGTCCGGGTTGTCGATGAGGCAGCACATGCCGTCGATCACTTCGCCCATGTTGTGCGGCGGAATGTTCGTGGCCATGCCGACGGCGATGCCGGTGGAGCCGTTCACGAGCAGGTTCGGGAAGTGGGAGGGCAGGGCCGTGGGCTCCTTGAGGCGGTCGTCATAGTTCGGGATGAAATCGACCGTCTCCTTGTCGATGTCCTGCAGCATCTCCACGGAAAGGCGGCTCATGCGGCTCTCCGTGTAACGGTAGGCAGCCGGAGGATCGCCGTCGATGGAGCCGAAGTTGCCGTGGCCGTCCACAAGCGGATAGCGCATGGAAAAGTCCTGCGCCAGGCGCACCAGCGCGTCATAGACGGAGGCGTCGCCGTGCGGGTGATAGCGGCCCAGCACGCTGCCAACGGTGTCGGCGCACTTGCGGTATGCCTTGTTCGGCGAAAGGTTGTTCTCATACATGGTGTAGAGAATTCTTCTGTGAACCGGCTTGAGGCCGTCGCGCACGTCCGGCAGGGCGCGCTGCACGATGACCGACATGGAGTAGGCGAGGAAGGACTTCTTGATCTCCTTTTCCAGGTCTACGTTTATAATGCGGCCGGTTTCGTTTCTTTCTTCATCCATGGAAACCCTCCTGACGGAATTTCTTCCGCAGCGCGGAAGAGAGGTAATTTCTTATCTGAACGCATTCCTCGCCCGAAAGGCAGCGTTTCGGCAGAAAGCAGAACATGCCGGCCCCGAGGGAAAAGAGGAAAACGGCGCGGTCTTCATAGGCCCAGGCCAGCGCTTCAAAGGGCAGGCCGGCCCGGTATTGCGGGCGCTCCACGCGCAGCCCTCCCTCGCCCACCGAAACGGTGCAGGCTTCCACAAGCCTGCTGTTTTCGGCATAGAGGGAACCGGCGCGCGCGCGCAGCCACAGCGGCAGCATTTTCCGCCAGCCGAGCAGAAACAGCCCGCAGAACCCGAGCAGGGCGTCCAGAAGGAAATACTGCACGCCCGTTTCATACGTGAAGAGGAACACAAAGCAGCTCACGAGCAGCGCCGCCCCGCACACGCGGATCAGCCGGAACTCCGAGGGGCTCACGGCCGCCATGCCGGCGGCGGCGCGGAAATCGGCGTAATCCTCGCGCGTGACGAGGAAGCGCGCCGTCACGGGCGGCTTGCCGGAAACGGGGGTTTGCGCCCGATCGATCGGTTCAGCCACGGGATCGCCCCCTTTTCTCCGGGTAATAGGAGGAGAGGCCGAAGGTGTCGCGCAGAAAGACGGAGAACGCTTCGCGCTGCTCCTCCGGGAGGCTGTCCCGCTTGAGCACGAGCAGCTGCCGCCACGCGCCGCCGCTCAGCGCCGCGAAGCTGCCGCCCTCCACACAGGCGGAAAACTCCGTCCAGTAGATCAGGATCTCCTCACAGGAGGTCTGCAGCACCACGCAGTCGCGGCAGCAGTCGATTTTCGTCTCCTCACAGAGCACGGGGCTCCCGGCAAAGCGGCGCTCCAGCTCGCGGAAGCGGCGCACCGGCTGGCGCAGCAGCAGCCACAGCCCCAGCAGCAGGAAACAGACGGCAAAGAGCAGCGGCAGCCACATGGTGCCGTATTCCCGCAGGGAAAGGGGGGCAGCCGAAAGGCACAGGGCGGCGCACAGCCCGCAGATCACGGCGCGCACGGCGGGCAGGCCCGTCCACGAAAGGCGGCGCTCCACCAGCAGCGCGGCCTCGGCGTATTCCGCCGGCGTCACGGTCTGGCGCAGTGTGAAGAGCGGTTCGCCCGCCTGTGAAAACGCCATGTGCGGCCTCCTTTCCCTTCCTTCCTCAACGCGCCTCGCGGCCGTGCGTCGTGCCGGCCAGGATCATGGCCTGCACCTCCGGCAGGACCGCCGGTTCAATGCAGCGCAGCGGCAGAATCACCATCTGCTTTTCGCCGGCGGGGAAGAGCAGGACCAGGTTGCGGTGCTCCTCCCGGCGGCAGGAGCCGTCGAGGGGAATCTCCCACTCGCCCTCGCCGCTGCCGATCTGGATGCCGTCGCTGTAGATCTCCATGTCCACGTGGGAGCGGCGTTTGTCTGCGCAGATCTCCCGGGCGCGCCTGCGCCGTGCGAGATACGGCACGAACGCCGCTGCCAGAAACGCGAGCACGGCCACAATGCCGAAAAACAGGCTCATGCCCTCGCCGCTGTGCGCGAAAGCCGAGAAAAACCACACGGCCAGCACGGCCAGCACGGCGCATTCCACCACGGCGCGCCGGCCCATCGTGCGGCAGAAGCCCGATTTTTCCAGCGCGCGGAACACCTCGCGCTCCCGCAGCGTGTAGGAGAGCTTGAAGCCCGTCTGCGGTTCCTCGTAATTGGCAGCGTCGTCGTCGAGCACAAGCTCAGCCTCGCTGCCGTCCCACACGACGGTTTCGCCGTCGTCGTCCAACGCTTCGCCGTCCAACTTTTCAGGTCCCTCCGGCTGGGCGGTGTCTTTGTCCACCGCCGGCGGAGGCTGTCGCAATTCGTCCATAGTTCCTGTCCGACTCTCTTTCTCCGGGCAAGGCCCGGTTCTGTTTTCACGCGCTTTTGGGAAACGGGCGTCAGACGTCCAGCTCCGCGTAGCGCGCGTTCTTTTCGATGAATTCACGGCGCGGCTCAACCTTGTCGCCCATGAGCACGGTGAACGCCTCGTCCGCCGCCGCGGCGTCCTCCACCTCCACGCGCAGCATGATGCGCGTCTCCGGGTTCATCGTCGTCTCCCAGAGCTGCTCGGGGTCCATCTCGCCGAGGCCCTTGTACCGCTGGATCTCGTATCCCTGGTTTCCCAGCTCGTCCATGATGCGGTCGCGCTCGCCGTCGGTGTAGGCATAGCGGTGCTTGTTGCCCTTCGTGATGCGGTAGAGCGGCGGCTGCGCGAGGTAGATGTGGCCCTCCTCGACGAGCGGCTTCATGAACCGGAAGAAGAAGGTGAGCAGCAGCGTGCGGATGTGGGAGCCGTCGACGTCGGCATCGGCCATGATGATGATCTTGCCGTAGCGCAGCTTCTGCAGGTCGAACTCCTCGCCGATGCCGCAGCCGAGCGCCGTGACGACCGGCATGAGCTTTTCGTTGCCGTAGACCTTGTCGAGCCGTGCCTTCTCCACGTTGAGCATCTTGCCCCACAGCGGCAGGATCGCCTGGAATTTGCGGTCGCGTCCGCCCTTGGCGGAGCCGCCTGCGGAATCGCCCTCCACGATGTAGATCTCGGTCTCCTCCGGGTCGCGGCTCTGGCAATCCGCCAGCTTGCCGGGCAGCGCGGCGTTTTCCAGCGCCGATTTGCGCCGCACAAGCTCGCGCGCCTTGCGGGCCGCCTCGCGGGCGCGGGCGGCGGCGAGCGCCTTGTCGAAGATGGCGCGGGCGGCGGCGGGGTTTTCCTCCAGATACGTTGCCATCTTTTCGCCCACGAGGCTGTTCACGAGCGAAGCGATCTCCGGGTTGCCCAGCCTGTTCTTCGTCTGGCTTTCGAACTGCGCGTCCTTGACCTTGACGCTGATGATCACGGTGAGGCCCTCGCGCACGTCGTCGCCGGAAAGGTTCTTATCGTTTTCCTTGAGGATATTATATTTGCGGGCGTAGTCGTTCATGACACGGGTGAGGGCGCGCTTGAAGCCCTCCTCGTGCGTGCCGCCGTCGTTCGTGTGGATGTTGTTGGCGAAGCTGAGCATGAGCTCGGTGTAGGAATCGGTGTACTGCATGGCCACCTCTGCCATGGCGTTGCCGTCCGCCGCCGCGCCGGAGAAATAGATGATGTCCGGGTGGATGAGCTCCACGGCGCGCTTCTTGTTGATGTATTCCACAAAGCTCTTGATGCCGCCATGGTAGCAGAAGCTGTCCTCCCGGCCCTCGCCCTCCGGCCGCTTATCCGCAAGGTGGATGTGCACCCCGGCGTTCAGAAACGCCTGCTCGCGCAGCCGCGTTTGCAGCGTCTCGTAATCAAACTCCGTCGTCTCGGTGAAGATCTCCGGGTCCGGCAGGAAGCGCACGCGCGTGCCGCGGCGATCCGTGGGGCCCTTTTGGATGAGATCCGTCAGGGCGTGGCCGCGCTCAAACTTCTGGTAATAGAGCATGCCCTCGTAGGCCACCTCGACCTCGAGCCATTGGGAGAGCGCGTTCACCACGGAAGCGCCCACGCCGTGCAGGCCGCCGGAGACCTTGTAGCCGCCGCCGCCGAATTTGCCGCCTGCGTGCAGCACCGTGAACACGACCGTGACGGCCGGCAATCCCGTTTTGTGCTCGATGCCCACGGGGATGCCGCGGCCGTTGTCCGTGACGCTGATGATGTTCCCGGGCAGGATCTCCACGTCGATGCGGTCACAGACACCGGCCAGCGCCTCGTCGATCGAGTTGTCTACAATCTCATAGACGAGGTGATGCAGGCCCTTCGCGCCCGTGGAGGCGATATACATGCCGGGGCGCTTGCGCACGGCCTCCAGCCCTTCGAGAACCTGAATTTGATTTTCATCATAATTCTGGCTGGCCTGTGTGATTTCGTTTATTTCCATCGATTCATTCGCTCCTATCGATTCATTCGCTCCTCATGCGCGGCATGCCCGCAGGCCTGCCTGCCGGTGGATCTCCCTGTGTGCGCTCACGGCGCGGATGGCGGCGCAGATGGCGGCGCGGGACGGCGATCGTCTGCCCCCGTGCTGCCGGGCTGCGTGTCCTGCGGCCTGGCCGAAGCGGGGCGGCGCACCGGCTGCCCGCTCTGTGCCGGGCGGCGCACCGTTCCCGGCGCGGCAGCATACCGGGCGGCCGGACGCGGCTGCGGGGCGCGGTTCACGGAAGCGCCCGCCGTGCCGCTTGGCGCAGCGCGGCCCCGCGCCGCATTCCGGCCGGCATCGCTGCTCGCCGGCCGGGCGGGCCGCTGTGCAGGCTTTTCCCTGCGGCGGAGTATGGGCTTCTTGAGCCGGACAAAAAAGGTGGAGAGGATGCTGTACAGCACAAAGGGCGCCATGATGACGAGGATCTCGACGATGGGAAGCCCTTCTCCCATCACGATGCCGGCGCCGAACAGCACGACACCCACAACGGCCGCCAGCACGCCGAGCGCCTTGGCCGCGGGGTCAATCGCGATGTTCGAGACGCCGCCGCACGCGGGGCAGATAAACTCGCCCTGTGTGCGGAGCGTCCACGCGACGATGGGGTTCACCTTCTTGCCGCAGTAGGGGCACTGCGGGAGCCGGATCTTACTCACAGCATCACATCCTTTCCGGCAGGGAAATATTCTCGATAAACCGGCTGCGCTTGAGCAGCGTGGAGGACGAGATCTGCGAAATATACACGGTGATCTCGCCCTTTTCGGAACGGCACAGGACGAACGACTTCGGCAGCTCCATGGAAACGTTCACCACGCGGCCCTTCTTTTCGCACTGCGCCAGGTAGGCGCACGTCGTGCGCGAAAGGGTGGAGGTGTCCATGTCGAAAATGCCGATAATCTCATTCGTCTTGATCACGGTGTCCTGTCCGAGGTGCAGATACATGGCAGCTGTTTGTCTCCTTCAGATTTCACAAATTTCGGGAACGCCCGGGGCGGGCGGTTCCGGTGCTTCGCCCGGGGCGTTCGCCGGTTCGGCTTCGTCCGGGGCCCGGCCGGGTGCTTCGGCCGCTTCCGGCGGTTCGCCGGGAGCCGTTGCCGGTTCGTTTGCTTCCGGCGCGGCGGCCGCTTCTTCCGGCGCGCCGCCGGTGGGTTCGTCGGCGGCGGGGCTTTGCGGAGCTTCTCCGGTCTCCGCCGGGGCCTCGTCCGTGGCCTGGCCGGGCAGTTCGGCCGCTTCCGGCGGTTTGCCGGGGGCCGTTGCCGGTTCGTTTGCTTCCGGCGCGGCGGCCTCTTTCAAAGCTTCGCCTGACGCTTCGTCCGCCGCTTCGACCGGCGCCGCCTCCGCGGGGGAGACGGCGCCGCCGCGCACCAGGAAGCGCGCGGCCGTGCCGCCGAGCGCCCGCGGCGGCAGCTCACAGCCCGTGAGGAACGACTGGCGGCCGCTCAGGCTCGAGAGCAGATAGAGCTGGCGCGAGCCGTCGAGCTCGCTGAGCACGTCGTCGAGAAAGACGACCGGTTCCTCGCCGCAGGCTTCGGCCAGCACGGCGGCCTCCGCCAGCTTCATGGCGAGCACGGCGCTGCGCTGCTGGCCCTGGGAAGCGTAGAGGCGCGCCGCCATGCCGCCGATCTCGATCCCGATGTCGTCGCGGTGCGGTCCCACGGACGTGTGGCCGAAACGGATGTCCTCGCGCAGCGCGCGGCGCAGCGATTCGGCCATGTCCCCGCCGCAGGAGGGCTCATAGGTGAGGCGCAGCTCCTCGCGGCCGTGGGCGATGCCCGCATAGTGCGCGGACGCCCGCGGGGCAAACCGCTCGAGATAGGCGTGCCGCTCGCGGATCAGCACGGCGCCGCTGCGGCAGAGCCTGTCGTCCCAGATGGGGAGCGTGTCCTCCAGCTCGGGGTGGCGGGCAATGTCCTTGAGCAGGGCGTTGCGCTGGTTGAGCGTGCGGCGGTACCGCGCGTACGCGATCGCGTAGGAGGGCTTTGCCTGGCACAGCGCCGAGTCGAGAAAGGCCCGCCGCTCCGCCGGGCCGCCCTTCACGAGCGAAAGGTGCTCCGGCGAGAACACCACCGCGCAGAACCGGCCGATCAGCTCCGCCATGCCGCGCTTTGGCACGCCGTTGAGCACAGCCTGACGCGCGCCGCCGCGCAGCGTGAGCTCCGCGCGCTGTTCGCGCCCGCCGCTGAAAAACGTGAGCGAGAGACGCGCTTCCTGCGCGCCCGCGCGCACCAGCTCCTGATCGCGCGCACCGCGGAACGAGCGCCCGCCGGTGAACAGCCACATGGCTTCGAGCAGGTTCGTCTTGCCCTGGGCGTTCTCGCCCGTGACGGCGTTCAGCCCGCCGCACGGGGAAAAGCGAAGCGTCTCCAGGTTGCGGAAACCGCTCGCCCGAAGCTCCAGCACCTTCATGTCGCGGCGGCCACCTCGAATTCACGGCCTCCCGCGGCGGCCACGTCGCCGGGGCGCAGCTTTTTGCCGCGCATCGTACACGTCTCGCCGTTCACCGTGACATGGCCCTCCTGCACCAGGAGCTTGGCCTGGCCGCCCGTTTCGGCCGCGCCGGCCAGCTTGAGCAGATCCTGCAGGCGGATAAATTCCGTATCGATTGCAATACGTTCGCGTTTCATTTTTCCGTTTTTCACCTCTGCCGTTCGACGTCGTTCATAACTATAGTATTATAGCACAAACCGGCGCAGACAGGAACCCTCCCGGCTCGATTTCCTGATGAAAGATTTCGCCTTCCTTCCTGCATTTTCTGCAAGAAAGAAGGCAAAATCCTGCAAATCCCTGTGTCAGGGGGAGGGACCCCCTCTGTTTCACATGAAACAACCGATCACTCCGACTTGAGACGCACCGGCAGCACGAGGAAGAGATAAGCGTTGCCCTCGCGCGGCATGATCTTCATGGGGCTGAGCGGCCCGTTGAGCTGGATGCGGACCTCGTCGCCCTCCGTGTTGCGCAGCGCGTCGAGGAGATACCGGTTGTTGAAGCCCATCTCGAACGGCTCGCCTGATACGGCGGCCATGAACTCGTCGCTCGCGCGGCCGATCGGCGTGGAGCAGGAGAGGCGGATCGTCTCGCTGTCGAATTTGCAGCGGATCGGGCTCTTGAGCCGGTCCGTGATCAGGAGCGACACGCGCTCCACGCTGCTGATGAAGGCGCGCGTGTTCGCGATCACCTCCATGGTGCACGACTGCGGGATCGCGGCGCGGTAATCGAGGAATTCGCCCTCGAGCAGGCGGGACGTGACGCAGTAATCGCCGATCAAAAACTGGATGTGGCGTCGGCCGACGCGCAGCTCGAGCATGGAATCGTCCTCATGCAGCAGCTTGGAGACCTCGCCCAGCGTTTTGCCGGGCACGACGAAGCTCAGCTCCTCCTCGCAGACGGCGTTTTCCTCCCGGATCGCGAGGCGGTAGCCGTCGACGCTGATAAGGCGGATTTTCCCGCCGCCGATCTCGAAGAGCGTGCCGGTGTGGATCGGCTTGGCGTCGGACTCCGCGACGGCGAAGATTGTCTGCCGGATCATGCTCTTGAGCAGCGACTGGGAGAGCGTGACGCTGCTCTGATCGCTGATCGAGGGGAGATCGGGGTATTCGTCCGCGGGAATGCCGACGATCGAGAATTCGCTCGCGCCGCTCTCTATAGAGGTGATGTTCTTGTCGTCCACGGCGATCTGCACGGTGTCGCCCGGCAGGCGGCGCACAATGTCGCCGAAGAGGCGGGCGCTCAGCACAACGGCGCCTTCCTCCGTGCAGGAGGCCTCGATCGACGTCGTCATGCCGAGCTCGAGATCGTAGCCGCACAGCGTGAGCTGTGTGCCCGCGGCCCGCAGGAGGATTCCCTCGAGCGCGGGAATGGAGGATTTCGTGGAGACCGTCCTCTGGACGTTCGAGACGGCTTCCACCAGTTTTTCTCTGCTGCAAAGGAGTTTCATCATAGTATCGTTCCGGCCTTTCCTCTGTTTGGGCGCGCGGCGGCTTGCCGCGGCGCGCAGAATAAAAATGATAGGATAGGATAGCTATTGGTTTAGTAGGGGTAGTAGGGGCGTCTGAAAAGTGGAAAAGATCGGGAAATCCCATGGGGCCGCCGTTTTCCGCGTGAAAAGTTTTCCGAAACGAGGGGTGGAAAGATTGTGGACAGGGGGAAAGCTTTTTTGTTCTTCACTGTGCTGTGGAAAACTCTGTGGGGAAAGTTGAAAACTTGTGAAGAGCGGCGGCTGTTTTTGGGAAGTGTGATCCCGTCTTTCAAAAAGGCTCAGCGATCGCGGATATTTTTGATGATGTCCTCGGCCGTGGCCTTGATTTTGCTGTCCTTCTGGATATTTTTTTCCATCTGCTGCAGCGCGTAGACGACGGTGGAGTGATCGCGGCCGCCGAATTCGCTGCCGATTGCCTCCGTGGGAAGCTGCGTGATCTCGCGCACGACGTACATGGCCATCTGCCGCGCCTTGGAAATGTTGGCGGAGCGCTTGGCCGAGCGGATCTCGTCCGACGTGATGCCGAATGTGCGCGCGACCTCCTCGATGATTTTCTCCACGGTGAACGGCGTGGGCTGATCGTTGTTGATGATGTCACTGATGGCGGCCTGCGCCGTGGCAATGCTGGGGGCCTGTCCGTTCAGAAGGTGGTAAGCCTTCATTTTTTTCACGGCGCCCTCGAGCTGGCGTATGTTGTTCTTGAGGCGGTTGGCAATGTATTCGCACACGTTTTCCGGGATTGTGATGTCGAGCAGTTCGGCTTTGCGCCGGATGATCGCCAGCCGCGTTTCAAAATCCGGGGGCTGGATGTCCGCCGTGAGGCCCCACTCGAAGCGGGTGAGCAGACGTTCCTCGAGCGTGGCGATGTCCTTGGCCGGGCGGTCCGACGTGAGCACGATCTGGCGCTTCGATTCATAGAGCGAGTTGAACGTGTGGAAAAATTCTTCCTGCGTCGATTCCTTGCCGGCGATGAACTGGATGTCGTCCACAAGGAGGATGTCGGCCTTGCGGTACCGCTGGCGGAACTCCTGCGTGGTGCCGTGGCGGATCGCCTCGATCATTTCGTTCGTGAACTCGTCGCCTTTGATATAGAGAATGTTCATCTGCGGGTGGCGGAACGAGATCTCGTTGCAGATGGCGTAGAGCAGGTGGGTCTTGCCCAGGCCGGAGTTGCCGTAGATGAACAGGGGGTTGTAGAGCGTGGCCGGTTTCGTGGCGACGGCGATTGACGCCGCGTGCGCGAATTTGTTCGAGGGCCCGACGATGAACGTGTCGAAGGTGTAGTCGTAATCGGTGTCGCTCTGGAAGCGCTCCTCCTTTTGCTGGCCCAGTTCCTCGGGCACGACGAATTTCACCTTCAGGCCGGGGCCGAACACCTCGTCGAGCGCTTCCGTGAGCAGGGGGGTATAGCAACGCTCGAGCGTCTGGCGGTGGAAGTCGTTCGGCACCTTCAGAATCGCCGTTCCCTGGTTGAAATCGAGCGTCACCGGCTCGATTCGGCTGATCCAGGTGGTGAAGGCCACTTCCGTTATGCGGTTTTTGCAGAAATCGCAGATCAGGTTCCAGGCTTCGGTAAAGGATTCCATACGTTTTAACGACCTTTCTAGCTGTACTTTCCGGCAGATCGCCCGCCGCTGCGGCTGTTTTGGGCGCTGATAAGCTATTATATCTTATATATTAGCATACTCTCCGCTGTTTGACAAATCCTTTCCGCGCGGTTTTGAGGCGCTTTTGCACACAAAATGAAGGAAAAAGAAGGAAAAAATGCGCCGGAAACGGAGAAAACAGGCGCGTTTGCGCGGGGGAGGAAACGTTTTTTGGAAAAACTGCGGAAAGTTTCATTTTTCCGCGGCGCAAACGCAAAAAACGGGTTGACACAGGCCGGGGAAATAAGCTATAATGCTAAATTGCAAGGTTTGTGCCCATCCGCGCGCGGCGGAGGGGGAAGCCGGCGCCGTGAAGGCCGTGTGCAGCGGCCCGCGCGCCGCCGCGCTTCATCAATTTCCGGCCGGTCCGCGGCCCGAAAGGAGGGTTTTTCCATGCTGAGAACGTATCAGCCGAAGAAGCTTCACAGAAAGAAGGAGCATGGCTTCCGCAAAAGAATGTCCACCAGCAACGGGCGCAAGGTTTTGGCGCGCCGCCGTGCAAAGGGCAGAGCACGCTTAACCTACTGAGTGCCAGGGCCACCGTTAGCGTGGCCTTTCTTTGTATTTGCCGTTTGTTTCGCGCAGGGAGGGGCCGCCGGCCCCTGTTTCGCGCACCCGGCGGAAAGGAGGCGCATCGTTTGTGGATGTGATTGTGCCGCTTACCGACAACCGGGATTTCCGCCGCCTTTACACGCGCGGCAAGTCCATGGTCTCGCCCGCGCTCGTCACGTATGTGCGGAAAAACCGCGGTGAAGGCGTGCGCGTGGGCATTACGACGAGCAAGAAGGTCGGCAACGCCGTGAAGCGCAGCCGCTGCCGGCGCGTGATCCGCGCGGCGTTCCGCAGCCTGTATCCGCGCGTGGCGCCGGGTTATGATTTTGTGTTCGTGGCACGCGGGAGGACGCCCTTCCTCAAGAGCACGCAGATCTGCCGCGTGATGGCGGCCCACCTTCGGGAAGCCGGTGCGCTGCGGTGAAACGGCTGCTGCTCTTTCTCGTGCGCTTTTACCAGCGCGCGATCTCGCCGCGCAAGGGCGGTTCCTGCTGCAAATACATTCCCACGTGCTCGAATTACGCGCTGCAGGCGATCGAGCGCTTCGGCGCGCTGCGGGGCTCGCTGCTCGCGATCGGCCGCATCCTGCGCTGCAACCCGTTCAGCCGCGGGGGCTACGATCCCGTGCCGGAAAAGAAAAGCCGGCGTTTACCACGATAGAGGAGTTTTGCGCCTATGATGGATATTTTTAACTGGTTCGGCAGCCTGCTGGGGTACCTGCTGTGGTTCCTTTACGGGATCGTCAGGAATTACGGCGTGGCCATTATTCTGTTTACCCTGATTGTGAAGGTGTTGGTGTTCCCCTTCTCCGTGAAGCAGCAGAAATCCATGGCTTCGCAGGCGAAGGTGCAGAAAAAGGTGAAGGAGCTTCAGAAGATCTACGCCAACGATAAGATGAAGCTCAACGAGGAAGTGCAGAAGCTTTACCAGAAGGAAGGCGTGAGCATGTCCGGCGGGTGCCTGACGATGCTCATCCCCTACCCGATTCTGCTGGGCATCTATTGTGCCGTTCTTTATCCGCTGCGCAACGCGCTGCACATCAGCGCGAGCGTCGTCAACGAGGCGACGCAGCTGCTCGATCAGATCCCCGGCCTGGGCACGTCGGTCTTCTCGCAGAACCGCGAGATCGAGATCATCAAGCATTTTTCGTCTCTGCGCGAGTATCTCACCATGTTCTCCGCGGACGATATTTCGAAGATTGAGTCGTTCAGCCACGGGTTTAAGTTCCTGGGGCTCGATCTGCTCGCCACGCCCGCCTCGAGCAGCTTTTCCACCATGATGTGGCTCATTCCCGCGCTGTGCCTCTTGACGTCGCTCGGCATGCAGATCATCATGATGAAGCTCATGCCCACGCCCGGCGCGGAGACGCAGCAGCAGGGCTGCATGAAGTGGTTTATGTATGCCATGAGCCTGTTCACGGCTTACCTGGCCTTCACCATGCCGGGCGCCGTGGGCTTCTACTGGATCATTCAGAACATCCTCGGCGTGGGGCAGTCGATTGTGACGCGCGCGTTCTTCGGCCAGGAGATCCTGGTGGCGAAGGGCGAGGCCGCACGCATTGCACGGCGCGAGCTCGAGGAGGCAAAGGTGAAGGAATTGCCGGCGGATCAGCAGATTGAGCTGCGCCGCAGGCTGGAGGCGAAGCTGGGCGCGTCCGGAAAACAGCCGGCGCGGGAGGAGAAGAAACAGCTTCCTGCCGAAAAGAAGAGCGCTCCCGCCCAGAAGGGCAAGGCGAAAGCCGGCAAGGGCGGCTCCGAGTATTTAGGCAGGAAAAAGTAAAGCGGACGAAGGTTCGGCAAGGAGGTTGGACCCAAATGATCATGAAAGAAGCAATCGGCACCGGAGATACCATTGAACAGGCGCGAGAAGCCGCCTGCCGTGAGCTTGGAGTCGAGTCCTGGGAAGCGGAATTCGAGGTTCTGCAGCTTCCGGTGAAAAAGACCTTCGGCCTCTTCGGCGGCAGCCCTGCCAAGGTGCGGGCCTTTATCCGCAAGACGCCGGCCGACGCCGCCGTGGAATATCTGAGCCGGATCCTCTCGCTCATGGGCGTGCACGACGTGAGCTTCGACGTGCAGGAGGAGGAGAACGGCGCGCTGATCTCCGTTTCGGGGGACGACATTGGCTTTATGATTGGCCACCGCGGGGAGACGCTCGACGCGCTGCAGTATCTTTCCGGCCTTGTGGCGAATCATGTGGACAACTCCTATTACCGGATCACGCTCGACATTGGCAATTACCGCGAAAAGCGCCGCGAGACGCTGGAGGCCCTGGGCAAAAAGATGGCTGCGAAGGCCGTGCGCACCGGCCGCAACACGTCTCTGGAACCGATGAACCCCTATGAGCGCCGCATCATTCACACCGCCGTGCAGACGGTGGAGGGTGCAAAGTCCTGGAGCGAGGGTGAGGACCTGGCCCGCCATGTGGTGATCGGCCCGGTGGACGGCGAACGCCTGCCGCCGCCGCGCCGCCCGCGCGGACGCAAGCCCTTCGACGAGAAGAAGGGGAACCGCCAGGGAGGCAGATCGCCGCGCGCCGGAGGGAACCGCCCGCCGCGCCAGCAGGCCGCCCAGCAGCCGCGCCGCCAGCCGGACGAGGCCCGGCCCGCGCAGACGCAGCGCCGAGACGATTCCGCCGCTCCGCTTTACGGGCGCATTGATGTGAAGAAATGAGAGAAGGGCCGCCTGCGCGGCCCTTTTTTTCTGTTTCGGGCGTTTTTCCCCCGGCGGTTCCGGCCCCGACGGGGGAGAGGCCCGGCCAGTTTTGCAAGGAGGTTTTGCACCATGGCAGACACCATTGCCGCGATCTCCACGGCGCAGGCGCCGGGCGGGATCGGCCTGATCCGCGTTTCCGGCCCGCAGGCGCACGCGATCGCCGGCCGCGTGTTCACGGCGAAGAACGGGAACCCCCTTTCCGCCGCGAAGGGATACACGGCGCACTACGGGCGTGTGCACGAAGCGTCGTTTTCCCCGGAATCCGGCGTTTCTGTGGAAAACCCGGAGGACATTGACGAGGCGATTGCGATTGTATACCGCGGGCCTGCGAGCTTCACGGGCGAGGACGTGGCGGAGCTTTCGTGCCACGGCGGGCTTTACCTGCTGCGGCGCACGCTGCGCGCCCTGTGTGAGGCGGGGGCCAGACCGGCGCAGCCGGGTGAGTTCACGCGCCGGGCGTTCCTCAACGGGAAGCTCGGCCTCACGGAGGCGGAGTCCGTGATGGGGCTGATCTCCGCGCGCGGGGAACAGGCGGCGCGCGCCGCGCTTGCGGGCCACGACGGCGCGCTCGAGCGGCGGATCCGCCAGGTGCGGGAAACGCTGCTCACGGCGGCGGGCCATCTCTCCGCCTGGGCCGATTACCCGGAGGAGGATCTGCCGGAGGTGAGCGAAGCGGAGCTGCGCCGCGTGTTCGGCGAGGCCGGGCGCAATCTGGACGCGCTTCTGGATTCGTTTGACGCGGGCCGCGCGCTGCGCGAGGGTGTGGACACGGTGATTGCGGGCCGCCCGAACGCCGGGAAATCGACGCTCATGAACCTGCTGGCCGGGTGTGAGCGGTCGATTGTGACGGACGTGGCCGGCACGACGCGCGACATTGTGGAGGAAACGGTGCTCGTGGGCGGCGTGCCGCTGCGACTGGCCGACACGGCCGGCCTGCGCGACACCGAGGACGCGGTGGAGCGGATCGGCGTGGAGCGCGCGCGCGACAGGCTGCGCTCGGCGCAGCTCGTGCTGGCAGTGTTCGATTCCTCCCGCGCGATAGGGGAGGAGGACCGGGAACTCGCGGAAGCCTGCGCCTCTGTGCCCGCCGTGGCGGTGGTGAACAAGAGCGATCTGCCCACAGAATTTGATGAAACGTATATTGAAAAGTATTTTAAACAAATTGTATTCCTTTCTGCGAAGAGCGGGGAGGGAATGGAGAAGCTGGCGCGGGCGATAGGGGAGGTACTGCGGACGTCTCAGATTGACCCGAACGAGGGGATGCTGTTCACGGAGCGGCAGCGGAGCGCGGCGCAGCGCGCGCGGTCGTTCCTGCGGGAGGCGGAGCAGGCGCTGGACGCCGGGTTCACGCTGGACGCGGTGACGGTGTCGCTGGAGAGCGCCATTGAATCGCTGCTTGAACTGACGGGCGAGCGTGTCACCGAGGCCGTCGTCGACGAAGTCTTCTCCCATTTCTGTGTCGGCAAGTAACCACCAGGCTGAGCCTGAACGCACGCCGCCAGGCTGAGCCTGGACGCATGTCGCCAGACTGAGTCTGGACGCAAGTCGCGGGTCGCGGCGTCCCGCCGCTTGCGGGGCGGAGATCCGTTTGCGCGCATGACGCGCCAGGCTGAGCCTGGACGCAAGACGCGGAGGCGCGTCGTCCCGCCGCTTGCGGGGCGGAGATCCATTTGCGCGCATATCGCGTGCCTGGGTATACTTCCGGGGAAGTTTTGCCTGCGCGCAGCAAAAACTTGAAAGTTTTACTCGATTTTTTTCAAAAAATCGCAGATTCCAAAGACAGAGTCTTTGGTCGCAGCCCGCAGGCTGCGAAAGAACTTTAGCGTCAGCAAGCTCAGGAGGGGAGGAGAAACAGTCCAGTGGACTGTTTCTCCGCGGGGAACCCTAGCGAGGGGTTCCCCGTGCCGGGGTACCGGGTTCGCTTCGCTCCCCGGGGTGCGCTGCGGGCTGGCCGCCGGAGGCGGGCAAACACCGGGGTAAGGCGAGTGCCTCGGGCCACTCCGGGCTGGCTGAACTTTGATGAAACAGCAGATAAGCTGTTTCATTGAAGTTCATGCCGTTTGGCCGCCAAGGGCGGACAAACACCGGGGTAAGGCGAGTGCCTCGGGCCGCTGCGAGCTGGCTGAACATTCATTTGACGGGACGCAACCGTCAAATGGAGGTTCACGCCGTTTGTCCGCCAAAGGCGGACAAACACCGGCTTCGCTCCCCGGAGTGCGCTGCGGTGAAGGGAATTCTTTTCGCGGCGCAGCGAGGTGTCTCGGGCCACTGCGGGCTGGCTGAACATTCATTTGATGGGACGCAACCGTCAAATGGAGGTTCACGCCGTTTGGCCGCCGGAGGCGGGCAAACACCAGGGCGCAGCGAGGTGTTTCGAGCCACTCCGGGCTGGCTGAACTTTGATGGAACAGCAGATGAGCTGTTCCATTGAAGTTCACGCCGTTTGGCCGCCGGAGGCGGGCAAACACCGGCTTCGCTCCCCTGGGATGCGCTGCGGTGAGGGAATTCTTTTCGCGGCGCAGAGAGTGTTTCGAGCCACTCCGGGCTGGCGGAACATTCATTTGACGGGACGCAACCGTCAAATGGAGGTTCACGCCGTTTGTCCGCCAAAGGCGGACAAACACCGGCTTCGCTCCCCGGGGTGCGCTGCGGTGAGGGATTCCTTTTCGCGGCGCAGCGAGGTGTCTCGGGCCACTCCGGGCTGGCTGAACTTTGATGGAACAGCAGATGAGCTGTTCCATTGAAGTTCACGCCGTTTGGCCGCCAAAGGCGGACAAACACCGGCTTCGCTCCCCGGGGTGCGCTGCGGGCAAAGTTTTCTTTTTCGGGGCGCTGCGAGTGCCTCGGGCCACTCCGGGCTGGCTGAACTTTGATGAAACAGCAGATGAGCTGTTTCATTGAAGTTCACGCCGTTTGGCCGCCAAGGGCGGACAAACACCGGGGTAAGGCAAGTGCCTCGGGCCACTCCGGGCTGGCTGAACATTCATTTGACGGGACGCAACCGTCAAATGGAGGTTCACGCCGTTTGGCCGCCAAGGGCGGACAAACACCGGACAAACACAGGACAAAATATCCTATACAAATCATTATATGTTATTGATATCATACTTTTCGTAAAGCAGGTGACAGGATGAAATACTTCGGGGGAAGCTGTGACGTGGCGGTGATCGGCGCGGGCCATGCGGGGATTGAGGCCGGTCTTGCCGCGGCGCGGCTGGGCTGCCGAACCATACTATTCACCATCAACATGGACGCTGTGGGAAACTGCCCGTGCAATCCTTCCATTGGCGGCACGGCAAAAGGACACCTCGTGCGCGAGATTGACGCGCTCGGCGGTGAAATGGGGCGCGCCGCGGACGCCGCCACCATTCAGAGCCGTATGCTGAACCTGGGCAAGGGCCCCGCGGTGCATTCCCTGCGCGCGCAGATCGACCGCAGGCTTTACAGCCAGATCATGAAGCACACGCTCGAACTGCAGCCGAACCTGCTGCTGCGGCAGGCGGAGATCGTCTCCCTGGAACGTGACGGGGAAGAGTGGCTGCTGACCACGCGCATGGAGGCGCAGATCCGCGCGAAGGCCGTGATCCTTGCCACAGGCACCTTTTTGGCCGGGCGGATCTATGTGGGCGACGTCTCCTATGAGAGCGGGCCGGACGGATTGTTCCCCGCGGCGTTTCTGAGCGGTTCTCTGCGCAAACTTGGCCTTTCGCTGCGCCGGTTCAAGACCGGGACGCCCGCCCGCGTGCTGCGCTCGAGCATAGACTTTTCCAACCTGGAGGTGCAGCACGGGGACGAGCCGCCGGAGCCGTTTTCCTACGACACGGAGCCGGGCACGGTGCAGAACAAGGCGGTGTGCCATGTCTCGTGGACGAATGAGGAGACGAAGCGCGTGATTCTGGCGAACCTTGATCGTTCGCCGCTCTATGGCGGGAAGATCGAGGGCGTCGGCCCGCGCTACTGCCTGAGCATTGAGGACAAGATTGTCCGTTTTGCGGACAAGGAACGCCACCAGCTTTTCATTGAACCGTGCGGCATGAATACAGAGGAAATGTATCTGCAGGGCATGAGCAGCAGTCTGCCGGAGGACGTGCAGATTGCGTTTTACCACACGATTCCGGGGCTGGAGCATGTGGAGATCATGCGCTCCGCCTACGCCATCGAATACGACTGCGTGGATCCGCAACAGATGAACGCCACGCTGGAATTCCAGGATCTTCCCGGACTTTACGGTGCGGGCCAGTTTAACGGCAGCTCAGGATATGAGGAAGCGGCGGCGCAGGGGCTGATCGCCGGGATCAATGCGGCGCTGCACGCACAGCACAAGGAACCGTTTGTGCTCGACCGCGCGAGCTCCTACATTGGCACGTTGATCGACGATCTCGTGACGAAGGGGGTCAGCGATCCCTATCGCATGATGACGTCGCGCAGTGAATACCGGCTGATTCTGCGGCAGGACAACGCCGACGAGCGGCTGACGCCCATGGGCCGCGCGCTGGGGCTGATCTCCGACGACCGCTGGGCGCGTTTCCAGAAAAAGGAGCAGCAGAAGCAGGAGGAGCGCAAACGCGTGGAGAAAACGGTGCTGCCGCCGAGCGACGAGGTGAACCGGGCGCTGGAAGCGTGCGGGGCCTCGCCGATCCGCACGGGCGCACGGCTGGCCGATCTGCTTCGCCGCCCGGAGGTGCACTACGCCAGCCTGATCGCCGTTGACCCCACGCGGCCGGATTACCCGAAGGCTGTGTTTGAAAACGTGGAGATTGAGTTGAAATATGCGGGCTATATTGAGCGGCAGAGGGCGGCCGTGGCGGAAATGCGCCGGCTGGAAAACCGCACGCTGGCGCCCGACACGGACTATGCCTCGATCACGGGCCTGCGCATGGAGGCGCGGGAAAAGCTGAAAAAGGTGCGGCCCTCCTCAGTGGGGCAGGCTTCGCGGATCAGCGGTGTGAGCCCGGCCGACATTTCCGTGCTGCTGGTGTGGCTTTCGCAGCAGCGCGGACGAAAGGAGGGGCAGGCGTGAGCGCAGTGACGGAGCGGCTGTCGGTGCTTTTTCCACAGAACGGCCTGCTTTTGGTGGAAACTCAGATTCTTCAGCTGGATCGCTATGCCGCGCTGCTGAAGGAATGGAACGAAAAGATGAACCTCACGGCCATCACGGACGACGAGGGGATCTGCGTGAAGCATTTTCTCGACTGCGCGCTGGCGCTGCGGTGTGTGGAATCGGCGGGCGCGAACCTTGCGGGCGGCAAGGTAATCGACGTGGGCACGGGAGCCGGGTTCCCGGGCATTGTGTGGAAGATTCTGCGGCCGGACATGGAGCTGACGCTGCTCGACAGTCTGCAGAAGCGGCTCACATTTCTCAATGAAGTGTGCGGGGAACTGGGTTTGCAGGCGGAGCTCGTGCACCTGCGCGCGGAGGAAGGCGGCCGCGACGCGCGGTACCGGCTGCAGTTTGACGCTGTGGCGGCGCGCGCGGTGGCAGGGCTGAATGTGCTGTGCGAATATTGCCTGCCGTTTGTGAAAAAGGGCGGCGTGTTTGCGGCAATGAAAGGCCCGCAGCTGAAAGAGGAGCTTCCGCAGGCGGAGGGCGCGATCCGGAAGCTGGGCGGGACGGTGCGCGGCGTGCCGCAGTATGAATTGCCCGGGGAAGGGGAGAGGGCGGTTGCCCTGATTGCCCGGACGGGCGAGCTGAAATCGCTTTATCCGCGGCACGGAGGAAAGATCAGGAAGGAACCGCTGACGTAAATACAAATTTGAAAACCAAGATTTTATAAATGGTTACTACCCCTCATGGGGAGTTAATAAAATCCTTCCAAACGCTTGAAAACAAAGGATTTATTGCAATGTGTCCGCCTTATCTCTTTATACGATTTCACACAAGTTTACTCTTTTCCTCCACACATCATAAGGGCAAAAGCAAGGGAAAGACGATAGAAAGAACGGGAGGAGAAAAATATGAAATTATTATTTATGATTGGCAATGCTGCTGTTGGCAAAATGACAGTCGGACAGGAGCTGATGAAAATAACCGGTTTACGGTTGTTCCACAATCATATGACCATTGAACCGGTCATTGAAATCTTCGGACAGTATAACGGCGCAGTTATAAACAAACTTCGTCAGGTCGTATTTGAGGAGTTTGCAAAAACTGATAACTACGGAATGATTTTCACTTATATGTGGGCGTTTGATCAGCAGGCAGATTGGGATTATGTTGAGCAGGTCAAAAGGATTTTTGAACCGTACGGTACGGAATTCTACTACGTAGAGCTGGTTGCATCCCGCAAAGTGCGCTTGGAAAGAAACGCAACGGAAAATCGTCTTTTACACAAAGCATCAAAAAGGAATGTTGAGCTATCAAATCAGATACTTATCAGCGATGACACGCAATATCGATTGGAAAGCATGGATGGAGAAATCTCCTTTGATAACTACATGAAAATAGACAATACGAACCTTGCGCCAGAGACTGTTGCGCAGATGATAAAAAAGCAATTTAATCTTTGACTCAAATATCAGATGTTCTGAGCACAAACCGCAGGTTTGTGCGAGGGGTGTATTTCGCTCTTAAATACCGCAGACTTTTACTTCCCGAGAAAGCAGTTAGGCATTCGGATAAATAAAAGTTCTTGTTTCGGCTCGTAAGGGCAAAAACAAGGGTAAACAGATAAGGTTTGAACGAAAAACAGGCGTGAAGCCTTGAAAAATCAATGTTTTTTGAGGATTAGATAATTATATTATAATTTTATTTTTATGTATGAAGCGATCTTCCTATGTTTTAAAAGAACACACGCTTGTTACTTGAAAGTTTTACTCGATTTTTTTCAAAAAATCGCAGATTCCAAATACGGCGTCTTTGGTCGCAGCCCGCAGGCTGCGAAAGAGCTTTAGCGTCAGCAGGCTCAGGAGGGGGAGGAGAAACAGTCCGCAATTTCCCTCCGGGCTGGCTGAACTTTGATGAAACAGCAGATGAGCTGTTTCATTGAAGTTCACGCCGTTTGGCCGTTCAAAACGGCCAAACACTGTTTTGATTCAGGAGGGAAGAGGAATGGAAGAACGTTTGCAGAAGCAGCTGGCCTTTTGCCTGGAGATTGACAAGGCAAAAAACATTTTTCGCCAGACGCATTTATCGAACCACGGGCGGAATGAAAACGACGCGGAACATTCCTGGCACATGGCGCTGATGGCGTATCTGCTGCGCGAATACTCGAACGGGACCGTGGACATTGCGAAGGTGATGGCGATGTGCCTCATTCACGATATTGTGGAGATTGACGCGGGCGACACCTACGCCTATGACAACGGGGGCCTGCAGACGCAGAACGAGAGGGAGGAAGCGGCCAAGCAGCGGATCTTCTCGATTCTGCCGGAGGATCAGGCGAAGGATCTGATGGCTTTGTTTGACGAGTTCAACGCGTATGAAACGGCGGGAGCGAAGTTTGCCCATGCTATGGATAACCTGCAGCCGCTTCTGCTGAACGATAGCAACGGGGGCGGCGACTGGGTAGAACACCAGGTGACGGCGGAACAGGTGTATGGCCGGCAGGCCAAGACGAAGCTCGGTTCCGAAACGCTGTATGAGGTGACGGACCGGATTCTGCAGAAGAATATCGAGCGGGGCAGCCTGAAAGCATGAGCGGCGCTGTCCCGGAAAGAAGCCCTTCGGGGCTTCTTTTTTTGCCGCCCCGCAGAGCGCGGCGTTTCACGTGAAACATTCTTTCTTTTTCAGCGGCCGCCCGCCGTTTGACAAATTCCATGGGCATGCCCTTCTATAATAGGAACAAAGAAACAGATTTCCACCGAGGAGGGAGCGCTATGTGGAAAAATCAGGAGAAAAGGAAGCTTGTGCAGATTCCGGCGGACGAGATCCGGCCGAACCGCGCGCAGCCGCGGCACACGTTTGACGAGGACGGCCTTCGTTCGCTGGCGGAGAGCATCAAACAAAATGGACTGCTGCAGCCCGTGTGCGTGCGGAAGGTGGTGGGCGGCTATGAGCTGATCGCGGGGGAGAGGAGGCTGCGCGCCTGCCGCATGGCGGGCATGAAAACGATCCCGTGTTTGGTGAGCGGCTGCGACGCCCGGCAGAGCGCGGTGCTGGCGCTGCTCGAAAACCTGCAGCGGCGTGACCTGAATCTCTTTGAAGAAGCGGAGGGGTTGCGCCGGCTGGTGGAGGAATGGGGCGTCACGCAGGAGGAAGCGGCGGAGCGGCTGGGGCGGAGCCAGTCCGCGGTGGCCAACAAGCTGCGGCTGCTGCGCTTCACGCCGGAGGAACGCGCGCAGATTCTGGACGCGGGCCTCACGGAGCGGCACGCCCGGGCGCTGCTCCGGCTGGAAGACCCGGCCCGCCGCGCGGCGGCGCTGAAGCTTGTGGTGGAGCGCGGGCTGAACGTGGCGCAGACGGAGACGTATCTGCGCCAGCTCATGGGGGAGGAATCCCCGGCAGAGAAGCCGAAGCGCACCGTGCTGGTGCGCGACGTGCGGATCTTTGTGAACACGATCCGGCACGCGGTTGATCTTATGAAGCAGAACGGCATTCGCGCCGAGAGCGAGTGGACGGAAACGGACGATTACCTTGAGTATGTCGTGAAAATCCCGCGCCGCGAAGGGGAGCGCCGCCGCGCCGCGCGCACGCCGTGAACGGGCGCACAGGGAGACGCCGAAGCGTGCCGGGCAGCGCGGTGAGGCTCGCGGCGTGCGCGTGTGTGCCGCTGCTTGAAAAAGGACGGGCTTTGCATTCTGCGCCGTGTGTTCACTTGCTGCTTGCACGGCCGCTGTGCGTCGATTTCCGCACCCGCGCGTCGCCGCCGCGCTGTGAACGGCTGCTGCCGAGAAAATAGTGAAACGCTCCGGCGCCCGCGTTTCTGCTCAAGGTTTGCCGGACTGCATGCGCCAAGACGCGCCGTTTTTTCCGCTCCGTGCGGGGAAGGCGGCGCGTTTTTTTGCTGTTTTCCACATTGTTTCACGTGAAACGTGAAAAATCAGATTTCACTCTTTTTTCTGCCCTGAAAAGATGATATAATAAGACGTGCAAACGAATTTTGCGGGCCGTTCCTCTGGCAGGATACGGCCCGCCGCAGGCGTGGAGGGCAAACTATGGGAAAAATTATTGCGATTGCGAACCAGAAGGGGGGCGTGGGGAAGACCACCACTGCCGTCAATCTGGCGGCCGCGCTCGGCCTCAAAGGCAAGAAAACGCTCCTTGTGGACGTGGACCCGCAGGGCAACAGCTCGAGCGGCGTCGGCGTGGACCGGCGTAAGCAGCAGCAGACAGCCTATACGCTGCTCATGGGCGAGGCCGAAACGAAGGACGTGATCGTGCACACCGAGTTTTCCTGCCTCGATCTGATTCCCTCCAGCATGGATCTGGCCGGCGCGGAGCTGGAGCTCATCGACCGCGATCACCGTGAGGCTATCCTTCGCACGGCGCTGGCGCCGCTGCGGGAAACGTATGAATACATGCTGATCGATTGCCCGCCCTCGCTTTCCATCATCACAACGAACGCGCTCTGCGCGGCCGACACGCTGCTCATTCCCATCCAGTGCGAATACTACGCGCTCGAGGGCCTTTCTCAGCTCATGAACACCGTGCGCCGTGTGAAGCGGCAGTACAACGACAGGCTCGAGATCGAGGGCGTGCTGCTCACCATGTATGACGGCCGCCTGAACCTCACGCAGCAGGTCGTGGAGGAAGTGAAAAAATACTTTCCGCGCAAGGTGTTTTCCTCGGTGGTGCCGCGCGGCGTGCGCCTTTCGGAGGCGCCGAGTTTCGGCAAGCCGATCCAGTACTTTGACAGGAACTGCAAGGGCGCCGCGGCATACAACAGCCTTGCAGATGAGATCCTGCGCCGCGGCTGAACAACGCCCGGAAGGGGAAAGGGGAGATTTGATGGCGGCAAAAAAGGGCGGGCTGGGGAAAGGCCTGGACGCCATTTTTTCTGAAAACGACATGGAGGACCGCAACGCTGCCGTTGCGATCAACATCAACGAGATTGAACCGAACCGCGCGCAGCCGCGCAAGAGCTTCGACGACGCCTCCCTCGCCGATCTGGCCGAGTCCATAGCCCAGCACGGCGTGCTCCAGCCGCTGCTGGTGAGGCCGCTGATCGGCGGCGGCTACCAGATCGTGGCCGGGGAACGGCGCTGGCGCGCCGCCCGCATGGCCGGCGTGCAGGAAGTGCCCGCCGTGGTGCGCGATCTTTCCGAAAGCGAGGTCATGCAGCTCGCGCTCATTGAAAACCTGCAGCGCGAGGACCTGAACCCGCTCGAGGAGGCCGGAGGTTACCAGGCGCTCATGGAGGAATACGGCTTCACGCAGGAGGACGTGGCCCGCACGGTGGGCCGCTCCCGCCCGGCCGTGGCAAACGCGCTGCGTCTGCTCGCCCTGCCGGAGGACCTGCGCGCCCTCGTGCAGGAGGGAAAGCTCTCCGCCGGGCATGCCCGCGCGCTGCTCGCCTTCCCGGACGAGGAGGGGATGCGCCGCGCCGCCCGCCTTGCGGTGGAGCAGGGGCTTTCCGTGCGCCAGCTCGAGAAGATGGCGCAGGCCGCCCGCGGGGAGACTGCGGAGGGAAAACCCAAGAAAGAAAAGCGCCGCCTGCCTTACTATGACGAGGTGGAGCTCGCCCTCCACGAGCACCTGGGGCGCCGCGTGTCCGTGAAGGGAAGCCAGAAAAAGGGCACGCTGCAGATTGAGTTTTACGGCCAGGAGGATTTGGCGGAGCTGCTCAAGCTCTTCGGAGACGACTGAGCCAAACGCATACAAATGCTGGAATATCAAGAAAAGAGAGGAACACTATCATGCTGGATTTGAAATTGATCCGAACGAACCCGGACGAAGTCAAGGCCGCGATCCACAAGCGCGAGCTCAACCTGGACGAAACCGTGGACAAGATCCTGGAAATCGACGCCCGCCGCCGCGAACTGACCGGCAGCACCGAGTCCATGAAGGCGGAACAGAACGCCTGCACGAAGAAGATCCCGGCCATGAAGAAGGCGGGGGAGGACGTTTCCGGCATCATGGCGGAGATGAAAGCCCTTTCCGAAAAGATTAAGGCCGCAAACGCCGATCTGGGCGAGCTGGAAGAGCAGCAGAAGCAGCTCATGCTGAGCCTGCCGAACCTGCCGGACGAGGACGTTGTGGCCGGCGGCAAGGAGCAGAATGTGCCGCTGCACTATTTCGGCGAGCAGCCGAAGTTTGACTTTGAGCCGAAGAACCATGTGGATCTGTGCGAGGGCCTCGGCATGATCGACTACCCGCGCGGCGCGAAGGTGGGCGGCAACGGCGCGTGGATCTACCGCGGGGCCGGCGCGCGCCTCGAATGGGCGCTGCTCAACTTCTTCATCAACGAGCATCTCGCGGACGGCTATGAGCTGATTCTGCCGCCGCACATGCTCAACTATGAGTGCGGCTATGTGGCCGGCCAGTTCCCGAAGTTCGGCGACGAGGTGTACTGGATTCAGAACCCCACCTCCGCGGATAAGAAATTCATGCTGCCCACGGCGGAAACGGTGCTCGTGAACCTTTACCGCGATGAGATCCTCACGGAGGCCGATCTGCCGAAAAAGTTTATCGCCTATACGCCGTGCTACCGCCGCGAGGCGGGCAGCTACCGCGCCGAGGAGCGCGGCATGATCCGCGGCCACCAGTTCAACAAGGTTGAAATGGTGCAGTACACCACAGAGGAGGGCTCCGACGCCGCGTTTGAGGAGCTTGTGGGCAAGGCGGAGCGTCTCGTGCGCGAGCTCGGCCTGCATTACCGCTTGAGCAAGCTCGCCGCCGGCGACTGCTCCTACTCCATGGCCCGCACATATGACATTGAAGTGTGGATCCCGAGCATGGGTATTTACAAGGAAGTCAGCTCCGCCTCGAACGCCCGCGCTTATCAGGCGCGCCGCGGCAACATCAAATACCGCGGGGCGGACAAGAAGCTGCATTTCTGCCACACGCTGAATGCGTCCGGTCTGGCCACGAGCCGCGTGATGCCGGCGATTGTGGAGCAGTTCCAGAACGCGGACGGCAGCGTGACGGTGCCGGAGGTTCTGCGCAAATACATGGGCGGCCAGGAAGTGATTCGCCCCGAATAAGCAGCGTTCTGCCCACGGACAGAATGAAACGGGAAGCCGGGCCGCAGAACGCCCGGCTCTTCCGCTTTTATCATCCTTTGTTTTTTCAGAAAGGAGGAGGCCCCCATGGGTTACCCAATTGAACAAATCCGCGAATACAGCATGGAACAGCGCGTCGATACCTACGACGTGGGGCCGGATTCGAAGCTGCGCTTTTCGGCGCTGTGCCGCTACTGCCAGGAGGCGAGCGAACGCCACCTGGAATCGGTGGACATGGGCTACACACGCATGAAGCGGGAAGGGCTTGTGTTCCTGATCATTTCGAACCGGGCGGAGATCCGCCGCCTGCCGGAGCTTGGCGAGGAGCTCATCCTGCGCACACACCCGCGCGGGACAATGGGCGCCAGCTTTTACCGCGACTATGAATTGTGGGCGGGGGAGGAGCTGCTGGTGCGCGTGATGCAGGATTCCGTTTCCGTGGACCCGGAGACGCACAAGCTGCTGCGGCCGAAGGTGTTCTTTTCCTACGGCGTGTTTGAGGACACGCGCACGCCGCGCGAGGAGCGCAATGTGCGGATCGCGGAGCACCCGGAGCTGCCGGAGATTGGCCGGCGGACGATCCGCTATTCCGACATTGACTACAACCGCCACCTGAACAACGCCGTCTACCCGGACATTGCCATGGACGTGGTGCCGGACGCATGGCGGGAGCGGCCCTACACAGGCATGCAGATCGACTATGTGAGCGAGGCGCTGCTGGGCGAGGAGCTGACGCTGCGCGGCGGCGAGACGGAGAACGGCTATCTGGTGCAGGGCTACCATGCACGCGGGCTGAGCTTTTCCATGCTGCTGCGGTGAAGTGCTTTGCCCTGCTAACAGGGCGTTGCACGCTTCCACCAGAAAGCGCGCGTCATTTCCGGGCAATCTTTTTCTGTTTTCCTATTGGCGAAACAGGCCGAAAAATGCTATAATGAATCATTCACCTTCCCGTCCGCCTGCGTCGACGCTCGGGCTTACCTTTCAGAATGGAGGATAATCAGAATGGCTTATTTCTACAGCGAACCCAGTCATACCTTTGACGAATACCTGCTGGTCCCGGGGTATTCCTCGGCGGAATGTATCCCGGCGAACGTGAGCCTGAAGACGCCCCTGACGAAGTTCCGCAAGGGGGAAGAGCCGGCCATCAGCATGAACATCCCCATGGTTTCGGCCATCATGCAGTCCGTTTCCGACGATAAGATGGCTGTGGCCCTTGCCAAGGAGGGCGGCGTTTCGTTCATTTACGGTTCCCAGAGCGTGGAGGCCGAGGCCGCCATGGTGGCGCGCGCGAAGGCATACAAGGCCGGGTTCGTGGTGAGCGATTCGAACATCACGCCGGACAAGACGCTGGCTGACATTCTGGAGCTCAAGGCCAAAACGGGTCACTCCACGGTTGCCGTCACGGAGGACGGCAGCCCGAACGGCAAGCTGCTCGGCATTGTGACGGGCCGCGATTACCGAATCAGCCGCATGTCTCCGGACGAGAAGGTCCGCAATTTCATGACGCCGATCGAGAAGATCATTTCCGCGCCAAAGGGCGTGACGCTCTCCGAGTGCAACGACATCATCTGGGATCACAAGCTGAACTCCCTGCCGGTGCTCGACGAGAACGGCTGCCTGCAATACATGGTGTTCCGCAAGGACTACGCGAACCACAAGGAAAACCCGAACGAGCTGCTGGACAAGCACAAGCGCTATGTGGTGGGCGCCGGTGTGAACACGCGCGACTATGAGGAGAGAATCCCGGCGCTGGTGGAAGCCGGTGCGGACGTGCTGTGCATCGATTCCTCGGAAGGCTACAGCGAGTGGCAGAAGCGCACGATCGAATGGACGCGCGCGAAGTACGGCGACAGCGTGAAGATCGGCGCGGGCAACGTGATCGACCGCGACGGTTTCCGGTTCCTGGCGGAATGCGGCGCCGACTTCGTGAAGGTTGGCATTGGCGGCGGCTCGATCTGCATCACGCGCGAGACGAAGGGCATTGGCCGCGGCCAGGCGACGGCTGTGATTGAGGTGGCGAAGGCGCGCGACGAATACTTTGAGGAGACGGGCATTTATGTGCCGGTGTGTTCCGACGGCGGCATTGTGTACGACCATCACATCACGCTGGCGCTGGCGATGGGCGCTGACTTCGTGATGCTGGGCCGTTATTTTGCCCGTTTTGACGAATCCCCGACGAACCGCGTGAACGTGAACGGCACGTACATGAAGGAGTACTGGGGCGAGGGCAGCAACCGCGCCCGCAACTGGCAGCGCTATGATCTGGGCGGTGCGAAGAAGCTTTCGTTTGAAGAAGGCGTGGATTCCTATGTGGCCTATGCAGGCAGCCTGAAGGACAACGTGAACCTGACGCTGAGCAAGGTGCGCTCGACGATGTGCAACTGCGGCGCGCTCACGATTCCAGAGCTGCAGAAGAAGGCGAAGCTCACGCTGGTGTCCTCCGTCAGCATTGTGGAGGGCGGCGCGCACGACGTGGTACTCAAGGATCAGAATGTCATGAACATTAAATAAGAAATAAATTTTTACCCGGCCAAAACGCGGTAAAGTTTTTGGTCAAGCTTTTTTCAAAAAGCTTGCAGGGGATCAAAGGGGGCGGCGCCCCCTTTTGTGCAGCGCTGCGCGCGGCATTGTGCGCAATGCGAAGCAGAAAAAGGCCGTGCCAGCCAAAAACAGCGAAGCGATTTTTTGGCGGCCCCGGTTCACATGGCCCCTCCGGGCAGGCAAAAGAGCGAACGCGCGTTTTGCCTGTTCGGAGGGGTTTTTCTGCGCCCGGCGTGCCGCGCCGTCTGCCGGGGCGGCCGTTCTTGTGCCGCCTGCCGCTGTTGTGGTGGATTTTGTGCCCGGTGCCCGGTGTTTTTTCTGCCGGTGTGTCGCTGCCTTGTTCCCGGCCTGCGGCTGTCCGCCGTTTTTTGTTTGGCCTGCGCTGCCTGCTTGCCGTTTGGCCGTCGTCGGCTTTGTTTCCGGCTTGCAGGCAGCCTGCCGCTTTTGTGCCTGGCCCGCGCCGCCGGGGCCTGCTTGCCATTTGCCCGCCGTGCGCTTTGTGTGCACGGCTTTTCTCTCTTGTTTTTTCTCTTTCCTGCCTCACTTTTGCCTCTCAAAAATCTTTTCATTTGTCGCTCAGGCCGCGACGGGCCTCTACTTTCTTCCGAAAAGAAAGTAGACAAAGATTCGCGAGGGGGCGCGGTAGCGCCCCCTTCGAACCCCCATTCCTGCGCCCTGCGGCCAATCTTTTTCTCTTCCGCGCTGCTGGCCGGCTTAGCGGCCATTCGGCCGCAAACCGCCGGCAGATAAGGGAAACGCTTGAAAAGCCAAGGAGCAGAGCT
>CAKNKY010000027.1 GCA_930987725.1 uncultured Anaeromassilibacillus sp.
TATTCCTGCACCAGGGGCTCTTTTTGTGCTGTCTGCACAATCTGGGGCAGTTCAGTTTGCCTTGCCGGGGCAGCATACACGATCTGCTTTCCAAAATGCTGTTATTTGCCGAGTGCCTGCTTGACGACCTCCTCAATGTGAGACGCACACAGGCCAAACTCCTTCAGCAATTCCCCGCCGGGGCCGGAATATCCGAACTCGTCGTTGACGCCGATCTTCACAAGCGGAGTCGGCAGCTTCTGGCTCAGAACACCCGCAACGGCATCGCCAAGGCCGCCGATCACATTGTGTTCTTCCGCCGTGATGATCTTGCCTGTCTCCTTCGCCGCCTTGAGAACAGCCTCCTCATCAAGCGGTTTGATGGTGTGCATATCGATCACGCGCACGCTGATGCCCTGATCTTTTAACGCATCCGCTGCCTTGACGGCTTCACCGACAAGCAAACCGGTAGCAATGACGGTGATGTCGCTGCCCTCGCGCAGCGTGATGGATTTGCCAATTTCGAAGGTGTAATCGTCGTTGTTGTTGACGCTCTCCACCGCAAGACGGCCAAGACGAAGGTAAACCGGGCCATTATACTCAATGGCGGCCTTCACGGCAGCGCGCATCTCGTAATGATCCGCAGGATTCAGAACTACCATGCCGGGAATGGTACGCATGAGGGCGATATCCTCGCAGCATTGGTGGGTGGCGCCGTCCTCGCCGACGGAGATACCGGCATGAGAGCCGACAATCTTCACGTTCAAGTGCGGATAGCCAACGGAGTTGCGTACCTGCTCAAAGGCACGACCCGCGGAGAACATGGCAAACGATGCAGCAAACGGAATCTTGCCGCAGGCAGCCAAACCGGCAGCCACACCGATCATGTTGCACTCCTGAATGCCACAGTCGATGAAACGATCCGGGTGGGCCTTCTGGAAAATGCCCGTCTTGGTTGCAGACGCCAGGTCGGCGTCGAGGACGATCACATCCGGGTATTGATCCGCAAACTCTGCGAGCGCTTTTCCGAAGCTCTCACGGGTTGCCATTTTCACCATTTCAGCCATTATTCTGCCTCCAATCCGGCGAGAACCTTCTTCAGGTCGTTCATAGCCGTTTCATACTGTTCCGCGTTCGGCGCGGTGCCATGCCAGGAAACGTTGTTTTCCATGAAGGAGACGTCTTTGCCCTTCACGGTCTTCGCAATGATTGCACAGGGTTTCCCCTTTACAGTGCGGGCGTGTGCAAAAGCTGCCTCGATGGCGTCAAAATTGTGGCCATCGATCACCTGCACGTCGAAACCAAACGCGCGGAACTTCTCGTCGATGGGGCCGGGGCCGCCAACCTGTTCCACAGGGCCGTCGATCTGCAGGCCGTTGTTGTCCACAATCAGGCAGAGATTGTCAAGCTTTTGATGGGCGGCAAACATGGAAGCCTCCCAGACCTGGCCCTCCTCGATCTCACCGTCGCCGAGGATCGCATACACACGATACGCCTTGTTATCCAGCTTGGCTGCCAGCGCCATGCCGCAGGCGGCAGAAATACCCTGGCCCAGGGAGCCCGTGCTCATATCCACGCCGGGCGTGTCGTTCATATTCGGGTGGCCCTGCAGCATGGAGCCGATGTGGCGCAGCGTCTTCATCTCTTCGGGAGAGAAATAGCCGCGCTCCGCCAGCGTTGCATACAGGCCGGGGCAGCAATGGCCTTTGGAGAGGACAAAACGATCGCGGTCCGGATTATGCGGATTTTTCGGATCCACATTCATCTCTTTGAAATAGAGATACGTGAGCAGGTCCGCCGCAGAAAGCGAACCGCCGGGATGACCTGACTTTGCGTAAAAAACGCCCGTTACGGCGTCCATTCTGACCTTGCAGGCCGTGATCTGCAAGTTCTTTTTCTCGCTGTTGTTCATGTTTGACCTCCTAATCTACTTTCTTCTGCCAAACGCACAAGGGCCTCCTCCCCTTGCGGAATTGCACAAATTCATTATACTATAGCAGCAGTAATTTTGCAAGGCCGTCCAGCTTTTTGCATAAAAAAACAGCGGGAGCAAAAAGGCCCCCGCACGGAAGATGCAAAAATCAGTTCTGCTCCAGGTCGTTGGAAATGCGGAGCTTGTCGAACACATAGAACAGCAGGCCCATGCACATGCCAACGATGCACGCGAGCACCATACCCTTGAGCTGGATGTCGCCGATGTTGATGGACACGCCGGAAAGGCCGGTGACAAACACAACGGCGGTGAGCGCCTGGTTGCGCGCGCGGTCAAAATCCACCTTCGAATCCACAAGGATGCGCAGGCCGGAGACACCAATCATGCCGTACAGCAGGAAGGAGATGCCGCCGATGACAGGACCGGGAATCGAGGAGATCAACGCGGAGAATTTGCCGATGAATCCACACACAACAGAAAGGACGGCCGCGCCTCCGATGACCCACACGCTGTACACCTTTGTCATAGCCATGACGCCGATGTTTTCGCCGTAGGTCGTGGTGGGCACGGAACCGATAAGGCCGGACACGGCGGTGGAAATATTATCGCCGAGGAGTGAGCGGTGCAGGCCGGGATCCTTGAGCAGATCGCGTCCGACAATTTTGCTCGTGACAATCTGATGGCCGATATGTTCGGAAGCAATGATCAGAATGACAGGCACCATCGTGAGGATGGAGTTGATATCAAACTTCGCCATCTGAAAATGCGGCAAGGAGAAGAAGCTCGCGCTGCCCACACCGGAAAAGTCCACAAGGCCAAGAACAGCCGCCAGCACATAGCCTGCCACAATGGCGATCAGCACCGGGATGACGGCAAAGAACTTGCGGAACAGGATGGAGCCGAGCACCGCAATGGCAAGCGTGGCAACAAAGACAGCTGCGCCGCGGGGATCGATGGAAGCGCCGTCTGCCGGAAGAAGGCCGGCCGTGTCGGCGGCAGAACCGGCAAGCTCCAGGCCTATGAGCGCCACAATCGGACCCATGGCGGCCGGAGGCAGCACCACGTCGATCCAGCGGGAACCGAAGAAGTAGATGATCACGGCAAGGATGCAGCCGAGGATGCCCACAACCACAAACCCGCCCTGCGCATAAGCAAAGGCTTCCATGTGCTGCGCCGTCTGCTCAGGCGTAGGGTTTGAGAAGAGCGGATCCGCATAAGGCGAGCCGTGCTGCGCCATGATAAGCAGAGCCGGCGCGATGAAGGCAAAGCTGGATCCAAGATAGGCAGGGGCTTTTCCCTTGGTGATAAAGATGAAGAACAGCGTGCCGAGGCCGTTCATCAGCAGCACCACAGCGGGATCGATGTGGAACAGCGTGGGCACCAGCACGGAAGCGCCGAACATGGCGAACATATGCTGAATGCTCAGTGGGATGGCCTGCCCAAGAGGCGGGCGCTCGTTGACCTGGATGATCTTTTTCACGTTAGACTCTCCTTCTTCCCCAACAGGCCCCCGGCAGGCTCATGCCCTGCCCCCATCGGAACACACCTTGCCGCAGCGGGCGCAGAAGTCTTTCCCGGGAGACTGAGGATAAAAATTCAAAAAAAAAGCCCATCCGGCGCGGCAAGCGCGCCGAAGTGAGCTTTTCTTTTCCGTTTTACTTCCGTTTGAAGGCTGATTTCGGCATCCCGCAAATGGGACAAACCCAATCCGCCGGAAGTTCCTCAAACGAAATATCGGGATCGTTGTAGACGTACCCGCACACGGTGCAAACCCACTCTTCGCCGTCATTGTGATCCTCCGCGGGAGGCGCCGCCCGGTATGTGGGAGCGTTGCGCGGCGCAGAACCCTTGATCACCTTGTGGTAATAGTCATACGTCATGGGAACCCCCTTCGACGTATCGCTGCCGGCAATCACTTCGCCGATAAACACGGTGTGCGTCGGTGTCTCCACACTGGTCACAACCTTGCAGAGAAACCAGCAGCACGTGTTTTCCTTGATCACCGGAACCCCTTCTGCAAGGACCTTGTGCCTGATATTCAGGAGTTTGTCCGTATCCCTGCCGGAATTGAAGCCCAGCGCACCAATCACAGTGCCCGGCGTATCCTCCGACAAAACAGAAACCGTAAACAACCCGTTTTTCTTCATGCATTCATGGCTATAGTTGTGATGGTTCATGCTCACAGCCAGCATGTTGGGTGTGTTCGTGACCTGAAACACCGTATTGACAATACAGGCGGAGGGCTTGTTCTCATCCTTCACACCGATGGCATACATTCCATAGGAAAGGTTAAATAAAACGTCGTCTTTCACCCTGTTCACCTCCACGCTACAAATTGTGCCCGACTCTGCCCGGATGGCAGACAGATCGGCTTCTCTTTAGGGTTCTCCAATATCTTTGTTCATCATACCATTTTCAGAAAAAAGTTACAAGAGAAAGGATGACGAAATACACATCTATTTTTTGATCTTCGACCAATATCCCAAAAATCCCTGTTCCGTCTTGTTGTCTCCCCACTCATAATAGGAGACGCCGCGCAGCGACTCGGGAAGGTATTCCTGCTTCACCCAGTGGTTCGGGTAATCGTGGGGATAAAGATAAAATTGGCCTTTGACGGCGGCATCCGCGCCGTCGAAATGCTTGTTCTGCAGCGCGCGCGGCACGCGGCCGACTTTTCCGGCCTTCACATCCTCCATCGCCTTTGCAATGGCATTGTGCGCGGAATTGGATTTGGGGCTGATCGCGACAAGGATTACGGCATCCGCCAGGGGCAGCTGTGCTTCCGGCAACCCCACCTGCATGGCGGCATCGACGGCAGCCTTCACGATGGGGATGATCTGCGGATAAGCAAGTCCGACATCCTCACAGGCGCACACCATGAGGCGGCGGCACACGGAAGGAAGATCCCCCGCCGCCAGAAGCCGGGCCAGATAATAGACGGCGGCATCCGGATCGGAGCCGCGCATCGATTTCTGAAAAGCGGAGATCAGATCATAATGCTCGTCGCCGTCCTTGTCACACCGGACCGCACTTTTCTGCGTGAGCTCTCTTGCGCTTTCCAGTGACACATGGCGGACACCGTCCTCCCCCGGAAGAGCGGAGAGGGACGCAAGCTCCACGGCGTTCATTGCCTTTCGCACATCGCCGCCGCAGGCGTTGGCAATGTGCTCCTCCACTCCCTCCTCCAGCACAAGCGGGGATTCCTCCCCCTCCTGCAGAAGGGCAAACGCGCGGTGAACGGCACGTCGGACCTCGGAAGGCTCGACACTCTTGAATTCAAACACCGTGCATCGGCTCAGAATGGCGCCATAGACATAGAAATACGGGTTTTCCGTAGTGGAGGCAATCATCGTGATGCTGCCGTCCTCCAGAAACTCAAGCAGCGTCTGCTGCTGCTTTTTGTTGAAATACTGGATCTCGTCCAGGTACAGAAGAACACCGTTCACGGCGTCGATCCGGTCCAAGCCGGAAACGATCTCGCGGATGTCCGCCGTGGAAGCAGTCGTGCCGTTGAGCTTGCAGAGCTTCCGCTTTGTCTGCCGGGCGATGAGGGAGGCGAGCGTCGTTTTGCCCACACCGGGCGGGCCGTAAAAAATCATGTTCGGGATCACGCCGGATTCAATGATGCGCCGGAGCGCACGGCCGGGCGCGAGCAGATGGCGCTGCCCCACAATATCATCGAGCGTTTGCGGGCGGATGCGATCCGCCAGCGGCGAAGCCATCTTCCTTTCCCCCTTTCCGTTTCCGCAAAAAACCGGGGGAAGCCAAGCTCCCTCCGGCTTTTCGTACTTTCATCTGAACGGATGGAAACGCGCTGCGCTTATTCGTACAGCGGGTACTTCTTGCAGATCGCCGTGACCATGGCGCGGATTTTCTCTTCGCTGTTCTCGAAGTCATGGACAGCCAGGGCAATGCACTCGGCCACCTTGTCCATATCCTCCGTGTTGAGGCCGCGCGTCGTGACGGCAGGCGTGCCGAGACGCAGGCCGCTGGTGACAAACGGGCTGCGCTGCTCGTTCGGCACCGTGTTCTTGTTCGCCGTGATGTAGACAGCGTCCAGACGGTGCTCGAGCTCCTTGCCCGTGAGCTCCAGGCCGGTCAGGTCCACCAGCATGAGATGGTTGTCCGTGCCGCCGGAGACAAGCTTCACATTGCGGCTGAGCAGCCCTTTGGCAAGCGCCTGGGCATTGGCAGCCACACGGTGGCCGTACTCCTTGAATTCCGGCTTGAGCGCTTCGCCCAGGCAGACAGCCTTGCCCGCAATGACGTGCATGAGCGGGCCGCCCTGCGTGCCGGGGAACACTGCCTTGTCGATGGCCTTCGCATACTGCTCTTTGCAGAGGATCAGGCCGCCGCGCGGGCCGCGCAGCGTCTTGTGCGTCGTCGTGGTCACAACGTCCGCCCACTCCACCGGGTTCGGGTGATCGCCGGAAGCGACAAGGCCGGCAATGTGCGCCATGTCCACCATGAGCAGCGCGCCGCAGTCATCACAGATTTCGCGGAATTTCTTGAAATCAATCACGCGCGGGTAGGCGCTGGCACCGGCCACGATGAGCTTCGGCTTTACCTGCATGGCCTGATCGTGAAGCTTCTCGTAATCAATGTATCCCTCGGCGTTCACGCCGTAGGAGACGAAATTGTAATATTTGCCGGACATGTTCACGGGAGAACCATGGGTGAGATGGCCGCCCTCGGAAAGGTTCATGCCCATGACCGTGTCACCGGGCTGGAGGAGGGCAAAGTACACCGCCATGTTGGCCTGTGCGCCCGAATGGGGCTGCACGTTGGCATGTTCCGCACCAAACAGACGGCAGGCGCGATCGCGGGCAATGTTCTCCACCACGTCGACATATTCGCAGCCGCCGTAGTAGCGCTTGCCCGGGTACCCTTCCGCATATTTGTTCGTGAGAATGCTGCCCATGGCAGCCATCACGGCGGGAGAAACGAGGTTTTCAGAAGCGATCAGCTCCAGATTGCGGCGCTGGCGGCCCAGCTCGTCCGCCATGGCGGCGCCGACCTCCGGATCTGCGCTGCGGACAAAGCCGATCGTGTCCATCATATTCTGATACATGTTACGGATTCCCCTTCCCTGTTTTCTGTAGGATTCCGGCCCGCCGTGCGGCATGGCGCACAGACTGGCGGCAGGACGGGAAGGCGGATGCCCTCCCCTTTTCGACTGATTTAGCCTATATTATACACTTTATCACGCTGAAACGCAACAGTGAACAGGATTTATTTTACGGCGCCGATGTCATGGCGGAAGTGCACGTCTTTCCAGTGAATCCGGCCAACAGCGTCATAGGCGCGCTGCAGAGCCTGATCCAGCGTATCGCCGAGAGCCGTGACGCCCAGCACACGGCCGCCGTTTGTGACAAACACGCCGTCCTTGAGCGCTGTTCCGGCGTGGTACACCGTCGCGCCCTCCACCTGGCCGTTTTCGTCCAGGCCGGAGATCGGCAGGCCCTTCTCATAATGGCCCGGATATCCGCTGGAGGCCATCACGACACAGGCGCAGGCCTCGTCGCTCCACTCAATGGGTTGCTCCTCAAGGCGTTCCTCGACGACAGCCATGAGCACATCGACAAAATCCGTTTTCAGGCGCGGCAGCACGACCTGCGTTTCCGGATCGCCAAAACGGGAATTGTATTCGATCACCTTCGGGCCGTCCGGCGTGAGCATGAGACCGAAATACAGGCATCCCTTGAACGGGCGGCCTTCCTTCTTCATGGCCTCAATCGTGGGAAGGAAAATCGTCTTCATGCATGTTTCGGCAATTTCATCCGTGTAATACGGGTTCGGGCTGATGGTGCCCATGCCGCCGGTGTTCAGGCCCTGATCGCCGTCGAGCGCGCGCTTATGGTCCTTGCTGGATACCATGGGCTTCACGCAGTGGCCGTCCGTGAACGCAAGCACGGAGACCTCCGGCCCGGTGAGGAACTCCTCCACGACAACGCGGTTGCCGGAGGCGCCGAACACCTTGTCCTCCATGATTTCCTTGACTGCGTCTTTCGCTGCCTGCAGATCGGGGCAGATCAGCACGCCTTTGCCCAGCGCAAGCCCGTCCGCCTTCACCACGATCGGGAAGCGGTTGTTCTTCTCAATCCAGGCAACAGCTTCGGCCGGATCGGCAAACACCTCATACTGCGCCGTGGGAATGCCGTACCGCTTCATGAGATCCTTGGAGAAGACCTTGCTCGCCTCGATCTGCGCCGCGTTGGCACGGGGACCGAAGGCCGGAATACCCTCCGCCTCAAGCGCATCGACCATGCCGGCAGCCAGCGGATCGTCCGGGGCAACAAACACAAGGCCCACCTTTTTCTCTTTTGCAAACGAAACCACGGCGGGGATGTCCATGGCGGAGATCGGCACGCACACGGCGTCCTTCGAGATGCCGCCGTTGCCGGGTGCACAGTAGATCACGCCGGCCTTCGGGCTTTCCTTCAGCTTGCGGATGATGGCGTGCTCTCGCCCGCCGCCGCCAATCACAAGAATATCCATTTGTCTGCAGTCCTCCTTCGTTCAGGCAGAAAAAAGGTTCCCGCCGCGGAAGAGAAACCCTCTTCCGGGCAGGAAACCACGCTTTTCTCAGTGATGGAACAGGCGCATGCCCGTGAAGGCCATGACCATGCCATATTTGTTGCACGTTTCGATGACGTTGTCGTCGCGGATGGAACCGCCCGGCTCCGCCACATACTCCACGCCGCTCTTGCGGGCGCGCTCGATGTTGTCGCCGAAGGGGAAGAACGCGTCAGAACCGAGAGCCACGCCCGTCATGCCGGCAAGCCAGGCCTTCTTTTCCTCGCGGGTGAGCGGCTCGGGCTTTTCCGTAAAGAAATTCTGCCACACGCCGTCGGCCAGCACATCCTCATATTCGTCGGAGATATAGACGTCGATCGTATTGTCGCGGTCGGGACGGCGAATGTCGGCGCGGAACGGCAGGGCCAGCACCTTCGGATGTTGGCGCAGGAACCACACGTCCGCCTTGTTGCCGGCCAGGCGCGTGCAGTGGATGCGGCTCTGCTGGCCTGCACCGATGCCGATGGCCTGTCCGTCCTTCACATAGCAGACGGAATTCGACTGCGTGTACTTCAGCGTGATGAGAGAGATTACAAGGTCGCGCTTTGCGTCCTCAGGCAGATCCTTCTTCTCCGTCACGATCTTTTCCAGCAGGCTGTTGTCGATCTTGAACTCATTGCGGCCCTGCTCGAAGGTGACGCCGAACACATCCTTGTGCTCCACGGGAGCGGGACGATAGGCGGGGTCAATCTTCACGACATTGTAGGTGCCCTTGCGCTTCGTCTTGAGGATCTCGAGCGCCTCGTCGGTGTAGCCGGGAGCGATGATGCCGTCAGAAACCTCGCGCTTGAGCAGCAGCGCGGTCTCTTTGTCGCAGGGCTCGGAAAGGGCAACCCAGTCGCCGTAAGAGGACATGCGATCTGCGCCGCGGGCACGGGCATACGCCGTCGCAATCGGGGAAAGCTCCAGATCGTCCACAAAATAAATCTTCTTGAGCGTGTCGTTCATCGGCACGGCAACAGCGGCGCCGGCCGGGCTCACATGCTTGAAGGATGCCGCTGCCGGCAGGCCGGTGGCTGCCTTCAGCTCCTTCACAAGCTGCCAGCTGTTGAACGCGTCAAGAAAATTGATATAGCCGGGACGGCCGTTGAGGACCTCAATCGGCAGATCCGAGCCGTCCTGCATAAAAATTCGGGACGGTTTCTGGTTCGGGTTGCACCCGTATTTGAGCATCAATTCCTGAGACATGCTGACTCCTCCCTGTTCACTGATTTTTATTGCGGATTTCCGACTCCCACGTGCCGGTCTCGAGATCGATGAAGCGCGTGAAGAGCGAAATCTTGTTCTCCTCGTTCAGAGACTGCCAGACGTCCTCCGTGAACTGCGCGAGATCGCCGCGCACGGTCACGAGGGTCGGCTCGCCCTCAAAGGAGGGAAGCGGATTGCCGTCTCCCATGTAGGTGTGAATGAAGTGGCCTTCCCCCGCCTTCGGCTGTGTATACTCGAAGAAGAAGCGCTGAACGGAATTCTCATCGCCGCAGTCGGTCTTCAGGATGGAAAGCCAATAGGCACCCGTGCTGTTCTCGACTTTGCCGGAAATGCGGGGGGTGAAATTCGGATCATCCGGCTCAAACGTGCGGGAACGCAGCGCATCCTCCCAGGCGTTGCCGGCCTCGAGGAAATTATAGATGGTGTCGGTCTGATCGCCGTTCGTGACAATCGTGGTGCCGTCGAACACGCGCACGGCGTTGTAAATCACGAGAGACGGATCCTGCATTTTGCTCTCGTCAAACGCACGCGTCTTCACGCCGTCTCCCTCTGCCACAAAGACACGGTTGCGGCTGTTTTCACTGCGGCCCATGATGAAATAGGCAATCACTGCCTTCTTGCCGTCTTCGCTGCGGCCAATGATGATGCCGCGGCCCGGATAGCTGGTGGAGGCAAGTTCCTCCTGCAAATTTTTGATTCTCATGCTTTCGATTCCTCCATGCAATGTACAATTCCGTTTTCCACCGTGAGACGCCCTTCGCAGAAGAGGGAAACCGCTTTGGGCAGCAGCTTCCACTCCGCCTGCTCCATCACGCGGCGCTGCAGTGTCTCGGGAGTATCGCCCTCTTCGACCGCCACGGCCTTCTGGAGCACAATCGGACCGCCGTCACAGACATTATTTACAAAATGCACCGTTGCGCCCGTCACTTTGACGCCGCGGCGCAGCGCTTCCTCGTGAACCCGCAGGCCGTAAAAGCCCTCCCCGCAGAAGGAGGGGATGAGCGAGGGATGCACATTGAGAATTCTGTTCTCATAGCGGGCCACCACCCGCTCGCTGATGATGGTGAGGAAACCGGCGAGCACCACCAAATCAATCTTCGCTTCCGCCAAACGGGCGAGAAGCGCGTCGTCATAGGCCTCCTGCGTCGGGAATTCCCGGCGCACAATCACGCTGCTTGGCACACCGGCCCGCTGCGCGCGTTCCAGCGCGTAAACGCCCGGCTTGCTGGCCAGCACAAGGGCAATTCGGCCGCCGTGGATCTCCCCGGCCGTCTGCGCATCGAGAAGGGCCTGCAGATTCGTGCCGCCGCCCGAAACGAGCACTGCTATGTTCAGCACAGAATCACGCCCTCCTCGCTCTCCACAACGGAGCCAATCAGATAAGCAGGCGTATCCATGGCATTCAGATCGGCGAGAACGCCGTCCGCTTCCTCCTGTGGAACGGCAAGGCACATGCCGATCCCCATGTTGAAGGTGTTGTACATGTCATGGTCGGAGATGCCGCCCTTTTCCTGCAGAAGGGAGAAGATCGGCGGTTTCGGGAAGGAGGCGAGAGCGATCTTTGCCGAAAGACCGGGGCGAAGCATGCGCGGAATATTCTCATAGAAGCCGCCGCCCGTCACATGAGAGATGGCGCGAACATTGTGATTCTTCAACAGGGCGAGAACCGGCTTGACATAGATCTTTGTGGGGGTGAGAAGCGTTTCGCCCAGCGTGCCGCCGAGCTCCGGAATGTACTCGTTCACATTCTTCTCATCGAGGCCGAACACGCGGCGCACCAGGCTGAACCCGTTGGAATGCACGCCGGAGGAAGCCAGGCCAATGAGCGCGTCGCCCGCCTGCAGCGTGCTGCCGTCCAGGATCTTCGCCTTGTCCACAATGCCCACCGTGAAACCTGCCACGTCGTAGTCATCTTCGGGCATCATCCCGGGATGCTCGGCCGTTTCTCCGCCGATGAGCGCGCAGCCGGACTGCACGCAGCCTTCCGCCACACCGGCCACAATCTGCGCGATTTTTTCCGGCACATTCTTCCCGCAGGCAATGTAATCCAGGAAGAAGAGCGGCTGCGCACCGCAGCACACCACGTCGTTCACGCACATGGCAACAGCATCAATGCCGATGGTATCGTGCTTGTCAAGCAGCATGGCAACCTTGAGCTTCGTGCCGACACCGTCTGTGCCGCTGACCAGAACAGGCTCACTCATGCCGGCAAAAGACGGCTGAAAGAGGCCGCCGAAGCCGCCGATCCCGGAGAGAACACCGGGAATATTCGTGCGCTTCACGTGCTCTTTCATCAGTTCCACGGCCTTGTAGCCGGCGGTCACGTCCACGCCGGCCTCTTTATAGCTGTTGCTGTAGCTTTTTTCGTTCATCTTTCCAATCCTCCGTTTTCCGCCTTCGCAGCAGGCGTGATCAAAGCTCCGCCACTTTCTGCTGCAGCGCTTCGTCCTTCGTGCGCACGCCGTCCTCCATCGTCTTCTTCATGGCGGCAAGCTGCGCAGCCAGCCCTTCATCGGAAAGGGCGAGCATCTGCGCCGCAAGAATGGCGGCATTGTCGGCGCCGTCGATCGCCACAGTCGCAACAGGGATGCCGGAGGGCATCTGCACCGTGGCCAGCAGGGCATCCAGCCCGTCGAGCGTGGAGGACTTCACCGGAATGCCGATCACCGGCAGCGTAGTGTGCGCGGCAAGCACGCCGGCCAGGTGAGCCGCCTTGCCCGCCGCTGCGATGATGGCGCCGAACCCTGCCTCTGCTGCACCGGCAGAAAAAGCCGCCGCGGCTTCAGGCGTCCTGTGGGCGGACATGACATGCGCCTCCACCGGGATCCCAAAGCTCTTCAAACGCTTGATGGCGGGAGCTACCACCGGGAAATCACTGTCGCTCCCCATGATAACGGCTACCTTTTTCACAGACATCTTCCTTTCTTTTGCTCATGCACAAACAGACTCTCGTATCGCATACTGCGGCCTCGAAAACAGAGGAAGCAGGCTGCGGCACATTCGGCGCAGCCTGCTTCCTTCCCGATGCACGACGGGCATTCACGGCGCAGGCGCCACTCAGCGCTGCAGCCTGCCACCCTCGTTCCCGGGATTATCCGAAGAAACCTCTGATTCCATTTTAGGATAAACAGCCCACAAATTCAAGCGATTTTCCTGAATTCGTGTAAGAATTCGGGGAAACAAAGGCGCACAGGGCTGTTTTTGTGGATTCTGTCCCGCCTGCAGGACACCGTCATTTGCCGTCGTTCGACATCAATTCCTTCACGGAAGTGGCCAAACCGGCAAGAGACTGAATTTCGGACGGGATGATGATCTTCGTGGCTTTTCCGTCTGCCGCCTTCTGGAAGGCCTCCAGGCTCTTGAGCGCAATGACGCGATCGCTCGGAGCGGCCTCATTGAGCATGCGAAGGCTGTCTGCCAGGGCCTGCTGCACGGTGGTGATGGCAAGCGCCTCGCCCTCGGCCTCGCGGATGCGCGCTTCCTTCTTGGCCTCGGCGCGCAGAATGGTGGATTCTTTTTCACCTTCGGCAACCAGAATGGCGCTCTGCTTCTGGCCTTCGGCCTCCGTGACGGCAGCGCGCTTTTCGCGCACGGCCTTCATCTGCTTTTCCATCGCGTTCTGGATCTCCGGCGGCGGGATGATGTTTTTGAGCTCCACACGGTTGACCTTGATGCCCCATGCATCCGTCGCCTCGTCGAGGATCTGGCGGATCTTCGTGTTGATGATGTCGCGGGAAGTCAGGCTGGCGTCGAGCTCCAGCTCGCCGATGATGTTGCGCAGCGTGGTAGCCGTGAGGTTTTCAATGGCGGCAATCGGGCGCTCCACGCCGTAGGCATAGAGCTTCGGGTCCGTGATCTGGAAATAGACGACGGTGTCGATCTGAATGGTCGCATTGTCCTTTGTGATCACGGGCTGCGGCGGGAAATCAATGACCTGTTCCTTGAGCGAAACCTTCTTCGAAATGCGGTCCACAAACGGAACCTTCACGTGAAGGCCAGTGGACCAGGTGGCGCTGTAGGCGCCGAAGCGTTCAATGACGAACGCGTACGCCTGCGGCACAACTTTGACGTTGCTGATGACGATAATAATGAGAACAATGACAAGCGCCAGGAAAATGTACAGTGGCCACATAACATGCATTCCTCCTCTTTGCAGTCAGTTTTCCTTGCGTTTCCTCTTCATTTTGCCCAAACTCATGAAGTTTACCGGGGAAATCAGGCGGCGGGAAGTTCTTCCACAATCACCTTGACGCCCTCAATCTCGCGCACGACAACCTCGGTGCCCGCCGGGATGACGGTGCCGCGCACGGAGCGTGCCGACCAGACGGAGCCAAGCACCTTGACCTGGCCGACGGCCTGCGTGTTGTCGATCGCTTCCGTGACAACGGCAACCTGCCCGATACAGCGCCCGGCGTTCGTATCCTCGCGGCGGAACCGCGTGAGCTTTTTCACAAACGGACGCGTGCACAGTAGCGCCGCCAGGGAGAGCACCACAAACAGAATCCACTGCGCGTAAACGGGCGCGCCGCACAGGGCGGCAATCAGGGCGGCAATGCCGCCCACGGCAAACCAGATGGACACAAGCTGGTTTGTGGCGGCTTCCACCACAACGGCGAGGATTATCATGGCCAACCAGAAAACAGCCCAACCCATTCTTTTTATACCTACCCCTTTCCGGCCGGTCGTTCCCCCCGGGGGAGCCGGCCTACTGCATCTGAACCGCCGCGGCATGGAACAGCAGGATTTTCCGCCGTTCACTCCGGATGTTCAAATGATGATTTTATCTTATCATAACCGGGCAAAACTTACAAACAGTTCCTGCGCTGAAAAAGCGGAATTTTCAGGCAAAAAAGCGAAACGCGTCAGCTTTGCTCCCTGGATTGGCAGGCGGCACAGCCGCGCTTCACCGGGGAACGCCGCTCTCTGCCCGCTCTCAGAAGCTTCTCTTTTTATAAATGCGGACGCTGAGGAAAAAAGAACCGACAGAAATCAAAATCACCAATGCCGCAAAACCGGCAGCGAGCAGCCCGGAGGGATGCAGCACCGCCTGCAGAAAGGCAATATTTTCGCCAAAGCGGAGAAGTGCGCCCAGCACGACAGTGACGAGGAACACGCCCACCACCACAAAAATACGTGCCTTTTCCGGGCCAAACCGATAAATCACGGGGATTTGCGCAGACAGGAACAAAAGGCCGCCCGCCGCAAAGCCGGCCAGGAACGAGACAGACTCGCCGAGGTCCAGCTCAACTCCCGCCGCCTTTGACCCAACGGCGATCAGAACGCCCACCACCAAAGCCGCCGCGAGAAACACGACGCCGAGGAGGTATTTGGCCAGCACAATCTTCCAGCGTGAAACAGGCAGGGCACGGGCGTAACCATCCCACCCGGCGAGCTTGTCGTAGCTGAACGCATAGATGGGGGTAAGCACGCCGAGCAGACACAGATAGAGGCCGATCAGCAGCACACGCACTTCCGTCTGGGAAAAGCTGACCACCAGAAACACCACCAGCGCCAGCAGCAGCGATTTCATGTTTTTCCATGTGAGCATAAGGTCCTTTTTCAGCATACCGTTCATGCCTGGTCCCCCCTTCCGTACAGTACCATGATCTCTTCCAGTGTGGCGCGATCCACCACCATGCCCCGGTATTTGCGCGCGGCAGCCTCCCGGTCGTGTGTGAGGGCGCTCGCTTCAAACGTGCCGCGGCGCACCGCAAGGCGATCCTCCGGGTCGAGCCTTCCCAAATCGGAAGGGCCGCAGCGGATCACGCCCCAGCGGTCGATCAGTGTATCTTTCCACTCGGAAAATAGGATGCGGCCGTTGTGCAGATATGTGACGGAGTCCGCTATCTTTTCCAAGTCCTCCGTCATGTGGCTGGAAAACAGGACGGCGTGGTCCTCATCGCTCACGAATTCCTGGAAAAGCTCCAGAATTTCATCGCGGGCAGCCGGGTCAAGACCGGCCGTGGCTTCGTCGAGCAGAAGCAGCCTGGGCCGGTGTGCAAGCGCGGCGGCGAGCGAGAGCTTCATCTTCATGCCGCGGGAAAAAACTTTCACGGGCTTTTCCTGCGGAAGCGAGAAGCGCTGCAGCAGGCTGCGGTAATACGCGGTATCCCAACCGCGGTAGCAGCTTTTCAGAATGGAACCAATGTTTTTCGGGGTAAATTGCTCATGGAAGCAGCATTCATCAAACACGACGCCAATCTCCTGGCGAACGGCCTCCCCTTCCCGGATATTGTCCTTTCCGAACACGGAGACGGAGCCCCCGTCCCGCGGCATCTCGTCGAGAATAAGCTTGAGCGTTGTTGTCTTGCCTGCTCCGTTTTCCCCCACAAACCCCATAATGCTGCCGCCGGGAACGGAAAAGCTCACCGAGTCAAGCGTGAAATCGCGGTATTGTTTCGTCAGATTGCGGATCTCCAGCATGGTATCCATACACATTTCCCTTTCCAGCTCAGCTCTGCGGCTCTCCTTCATACAAGAGGGTGAGCATCTCCTGCAGCTCCGCAAGGGATACGCCGCCCGCACGGGCCGCTTCCACGGCCTGCTCAAGACGGGCTTCCACTTCGCGCAGACGCGCTTCGCGGAGCAGCTCCCTATTCTGCCGGGCAACAAAGCTGCCCTTGCCCACCACGGTTTCCACAAACCCCTCGCGCTCGAGCTCCTCGTATGCGCGCTTGGTCGTGATCACGCTGATGCGCAGCTCCTTTGCGAGCAGACGCATGGAGGGCAGCGCGTCCCCCGGAGACAATTCCCCGCTGAGGATCGCCGCCTTCACCTGGTTCGTGATCTGCTCATAGATCGGTTTGCCGCTGCTGTTGCTGATGACAATGTTCAAGGCTTTCATCCTTTCGCCTCCTCGCGACAGAGGCACGGTATATATACTGTATATATAGTATATATACAGTATAACCGATTGTCAAGAGAAAAAGAGTGGGGAAACGATCAAAAAAGCGGCGCGGACCGGTGCGGCTGCCCGCCGCACGGCCCGCACCGCAGGGAACACAATCGGACAAAATCAGGCTTTTTCGTTCTTTTCCTTTTCGAAGCGGAACACATTCCAGGAAAGACGTTTCAGCGTTGCGCCAACAACGCCGTCCTCCTCCCTGGCAGAATCGTTGACGGAAGGCTGAATGCGGTCCGGCGCCTCAAAGGTGTTTTGGGCATCCAAATCATCGCTGTAAAGCTGAATCGCCTCCACAAAACGGAAGCCGGTAAAAGCGGAACAATCGAGCTCCACCTCCGTGTCGTTCTCCCAATCCCGGTTGATGGCGAAAACAGCCAGGGTACCGTTCTCCTCGTCGTAGGCGGCGGCAGCATCGACGAAAGGCAAGCCCTCCTTCTCGGGATACTGGGAGGTGTCGTCCACTGCGTAGGCAGGCAGAGCAAACGTCTCGCCTTCGACAACAACCTGCATGGAACAGCCGCGGCCATATTCCATGAGCTGATGGAAGGGATAATAGGAAGCACTGCGCCACACGTGTTCCCGATCCGTTCTGCAAAGGGCAGCCAGGCCGCGCGTCATACAGCCAATCTTGACCCGATCGGCATGGCGCAGGAAGGCCAGAAGCACGCTTGCGCTGCCGAGTGCGTCCGCCATGTCGCCGATAGGAAATTCCCGCTGCTCCATGTTGTCGGGATCATGGCGGACATAAGACCGATCGGGGCGGAACGCATAGTGTGTGTGATAGAGATTATACGGTCCCCAGCCGGGATGACGAATGCCCTCGAGCGGCCGCATCATGGTGCCGTACTCATCGAAGGAGAGCATCAGTTTCCGCGGGGAACGCATTTTAGCCTGCACGAAATCGCAGAGCGCGGCTTCCGTGTTGATGTAATCCTCAATATAGGCGGAGCCGCCGAGCAGCTGCGCATAGTTGCCGGGGGCCGCGCTGTGATAGTGGTGCATGGAGACAAAGTCAACCGAATTGTAGCACTCTTGCAGCACCTCCAGATCCCACTGCGGGTAGTGATCGAGGAACGGCGAGGAGGAAGCGCACACCGCCGTTTCAATGCGGCCGTCCACCCATTTCATCGCTTTGGACACCTCATTCGCCATCACGCCGTATCCCTTGGGATCCTTTTCCCAGGAACCGATCTGCCAGGGGCCGTCCATCTCATTGCCGAGATACCAGGTTTTCACCTGATACGGCTCCTCCCTGCCGTACCGGCGACGAAGATCGGACCAATAGGTTCCTCCCGGATGGTTTGTGTATTCCGCGATGTGGATGGCGTCCTGCAGCGTGCCTGTGCCCAGATTGATCGTGTACATAGGCTCCGTTGCAATTTTTTCCGCCCACTGCAGGTATTCGTCGTGTCCCACGTCGTTCGGAATATACTGGAACCAGGCCAAATCGAGGTGCGCCTTGCGCTGCTCCATGGGACCGATGGAATCCTTCCACTCCCAGCCGGACACAAAGTTGCCGCCGGGCAGGCGAAGGGCCGGCAGCCCGGCTTCCCGCAGCGCATCCATGAAATCACGGCGGAAGCCCTGTGCGTCTGCCGTGGGGTGCTTGGGGTTGTACATGCTGCCGTTGACGATGGTGCCGATCGGCTCCATGAACGCGCCATACAGTCTGGGCGAGATTTCCCCGATCGCATATTTCGGGTGAAGGGTGAGTTTTGTTTTTTTTGCCATGACAATTCCTCCCATATTGACACCAGCTTTTTTTGCAGATGTCTGCCATGCGCAGGTTCCTGCCTTTTCCCCTTGAAAAGAGAGAAATCCACGCGCATAATTTATCTTCATTATAGACAAATGGCTGAAATCGTCAAGTCTTTTTTCTGTAAAATCTGCTGCGTGTTTAACGTTTTACTGATCCCCACCGGCTGTGGCGAAAAAACACAAAAAGGCACGCCGCCTGAACCGCACAGGCAGTGTGCCTTTGAAAATTGAAAGCTTACGCTGCAAAAAGGAATGGTTTTACTTCTGGCTAACAGCCTTTTCGGCATTCACTCCTGCGGAAGAATCCTTGTTAATCCCTTTCCTGGAGGTGAAATACGCTTTGAGCGAATTCACCACAATCGTTACGCCGAGTGCCAGAAGCAGGATAGCCAGGATGATCTGCAGGCCTTCCACCATGAAGGTAGCACTGCCGGCCTGCACAGCCTTGCCCATGGCGATGAGGCGCTCCACAAGCGCAGTGAAGGTGACGCACAGCATGATGACAAGGGGCGGGAACAGCATCTTGTTGCTGCGCTTTGTCACTTTCATGAACACGCACAGCGTGATGAGCACCAGCGCGCTCAGCAGCTGATTGGCAGAACCAAACAGCGGCCAGATGTTGGAATAGCCGATCTTCGTGAGGATAAAGCCACAGACAAGGGTGACAGCGGTGGCAAAATAGGTGTTGCAAACCATACGGCGCCACAGGGGAGCATTCTTGAGATCGTCCACGGAGAAGAATTCCTGGAAGCTCATGCGGCCAATGCGCGCCACTGCGTCAAGGCTGGTTAGAGCCAGCGCGGAGACGCACATCGTCATAAAGCACTGCGCCACATACACCGGAATACCGAACATCTCAAGGAAACCGGCCACACCGTGGCTGAACACCTGGAACGGCGTGCCAGCGGCTGCCGTGCCGTCCTGCGCAGCGGAAGCACCCGCCACGCACAGCGCAATTACAGCCAGCAGGCTTTCAAGCACCATGGCGCCGTAGCCTACTTTGAGCATATCCTTTTCATTGGCAATTGTTTTGGAGGAAGTGCCGCTGGAAACAAGGCTGTGGAAACCGGAAACAGCACCGCAGGCAACCGTGACAAACAGAATCGGGAACAGATCGCCGAGCTGATCGTTGTGAAAACCGGTGTAGACCGGCAGATTCATGGAAGGATGCGCCACCACAAGGCCAATGACGGCCGCGATGATCATGCCCACAAACATGAACGTGGTCATGTAGTCACGTGGCTGCTTGAGCAGCCACATGGGAAGCACGGCGGCAAACGCAATGTAGATGAAGGTGATGATGTTCCAGGCATCTTTGGAAGCCGTGATCGGCAAGCACATGCCGAGGGCAAGCGCCGCAACCGTGAACACAAGGCCAACCACAACTTCCTTCCAGCCGGAAAGATTCCACTTGCGCTGGATCAGGCCAAAGAACACGGCGAACAGAACAAACAGCAGGGAGATTGTGCCGGCAGCGCCGTTGGAGGCCGCAGTATCTGCCAGGACGGTGGGATCCGCCGAGGAGAAAGCATTGAAAGTACCGGCAACCATATCGGCAAAGGCTGCGATGACAAGAAGCGTAAACAGCCAGCAGAACAGCAGGAACAGCTTGCGGCCGAAGCGGCCAATGTATTTTTCAATGATGAGGCCCATGGACTTGCCTTCGTTCTTCACGCTGGCATACAGCGCACCGAAGTCTGTGACGGCACCGAAGAAAATACCGCCCAGCAGCAGCCACAGCAGCACCGGCAGCCAGCCGAAAGCGGCTGCCTGAATGGCGCCGGTGACAGGGCCTGCGCCCGCAATGGAGCTGAACTGGTGACTGAACACAGTCCAACCGTTTGTCGGAACATAATCTTTGCCGTCGTTTTTCAGAACGGCAGGCGTTTTGGCGGCGGGATCAATGCCCCATTTTTTGGCAATCCAACGCCCGTAAAGGGCATAGGCCAGAATGAGACAGACCGCTGCAATCAAGACGATGACCAGGGTGTTCATAAAAACCTCTCCTCATGAAAAAATAAAAAACCTTCGCCCTCGGGAGCGTTTTCACGCTCTCTCGAAGACGAAGGTCAGTGACAAAAGAATGAACCAATCTCCGCGGTACCACTTCGTTTGCTTCCCCTTCCGGGGAAACCGCTCCTGCGCAATCCATCAATCGCGCTGCCGTGTAACGGAGGCAAACCGAGTGAAGTTACTGCCGGCGCACCGGATTCTCCTCACTTGCTGGCAGGGGATATTTCGTGGGCTCTTACAGTACCGCCTCTCACCGTATCGCGGCTCTCTGTTCTGCAGGGGACCCGGAAACCTGTCCTGTGTTATCGCATTTCCTTGTTGTTTTTGTTGTCTATACTATAGTCCTATTCGCAAAATCTGTCAAACCCATTTTTCAACAAACAAAGATCACAATTTGACATCGATTTCATTCAATTCTTCATTTCCGCACCGCTTTGCAGCAATGAAGCAGCCGGAAAGCCAAAGCAATTGTGTCTGAAGGCATTTCCGCATGGCACTGCGTCATTGCGGCAGGCAACGGCTGCCAAACTTCACATCATTCGTGCGCTGCCATTTTCTCATTGTTTTAGCAAGGAGGAGGCCAGCCTTTTCACACTTTCCGGTTTCTCTTCCCTGTCAGGAGGAATCCGGCTTAAGGGTTGGTTCAAAAATCGCGAAACGGCCGGGCAGAGTTCGCCCAACCAATGACGCGCTGCTTCATGCCGTCCACATCCAGCACACCCCGGGAAAAGCCTTTTCGCACAAGCTCTTCCGGTACATACTCATCATACTTTTCAAAGACGGGGACTTCCTTCGGATAAACCAGCTCCAGCGGATCAAACTCCTTTGCGGCTTCTTCCGCTGCAATGCGGTAAAAGTCCTCCTCCCCTGCCTTCATGGTAAACTGCAGGTAATACGGACGGGAGGGGTTCATGCCCTTCAGTCCCAGACGCCTGGCGCAGCGAAGCTTCAGAAAACGCTCCAGCGCAAGGAACGAATAGCTGCCAAGCCAGGGAAACAGCGCCCACATATTTCCGCCGAGATGAACCAGCGGGCGGTGTTCCATGCCTGATTTTCGGAACGTTTCGCGCGCTTCCTCCAGGCGGCAGACGGCATGCCGCATGAGATACGGATATATCTTCTGTTCCTGCAGCACGCGGTACATGCGTTCCAGAATACGGGTGTGAATGTCGCCTGCCACATCGCCGAAATAGGCAGGAATATTGCCCTTTACAAGCGTGCAATAAACCTCCCGTCTTTTGTGGTCCACTTCCTCCACCACCCAGACGCGGCCGGCGATTGCAATCTTATCCCCCACCGGAGGCGGCTTCACAATGGTGCCGAGTTCTTCGGAACCGGCGCGCACCGCATACTCCACGTTTTCCTGAAACACGGCGTAGAATTTATAGTTATTGACGATGCGCTCCCCGGTCAGGCCGACAATCAGGCCGCCGTTTTCCGTGCGGCTGATGTGGTCCAGCTCGAGCAGGTGGCGAAGCAGGACCCGATAATCCTCCTGCGAAATTTGGCGGAAGCACGAGAGTGTCAGCACGCGCGAGGCAAGCTCCGCCGGGGTCATCTCCCCGCAGGAGGCCAGCGTACTCATCGTCTGGTGATACAGCAGGCTGTAAGGAAGGCGATCGGTCTTGGGCGGCTCCACAAACCGCTCCTCCAGATAAAGCTGCACGAGCGCAATGCCCTGGATCAGGTACCAGGGGATCATATCCGGCAGCATGGCGCGCGGCTCCGGGTGATCTTCGCGCATGACAAACCACATTTCAGAGGGATCGCCCCGCCTGCCGGTGCGGCCCATGCGCTGCAGGAAGCCGGACACCGTGAACGGCGCGTCGATCTGGAAGGCACGCTCCAGCCTGCCGATGTCGATGCCCAGCTCCAGTGTGGCGGTGGCACAGACGGAAAGGAGAGAATCATCGTCTTTCATCTCCTCCTCCGCACTTTCCCGGTAAGAGGCGGAAAGGTTCCCGTGGTGAATCAGGAAGCGGTCCGGCTCATGGTTAGCCTCGCAATACTGCCGCAGGTTCTGGCAAACCGCCTCGCATTCCTCGCGGGAATTGGTGAAAACCAGGCACTTCTTCCCCCGCGTATGCTCAAAAATATAGCCCACCCCTGGATCAGCGGCCTTCGGAGCGGTGTCTGTGGGGTGCTCCAGAACAGGTGTTTCCGGCACGGCCCGCTTCCCTTCATCGGCCTGCGGCGCGGTGTTGAAGAAATGCTCCATGGAAAGACGCCAGACCTCGCGGCCGCCGTCAAACCGGGGGATCACCGTGCCGCGGCTGCTGCCCGCAGCGAGAAAACGCCCGGCGGCCTCCGGATTGCCAATGGTAGCGGAAAGGCCGATCCGGCGGGGACTGCAGCCTGCCGTGCGGCAAAGCCGCTCGATGAGGCAAAACGTCTGCATGCCGCGGTCGCCGCGAAGCAGGGAATGAATCTCGTCGATCACGATGAAACGCAGATCCCCGAACAGAGAAGGGATCTCCATGTGCTTGTTGATCAGCAGCGACTCCAGTGACTCAGGCGTGATCTGCAGCACGCCGGAGGGCTTGCGCAGCAGCTTCCGCTTCTGTGTCTGGGGCACATCGCCGTGCCAGCGGGTCACAGGGATCCCCGCTTCCTCGCACAGCTCGGTGAGACGGCCGAACTGATCGTTGATCAGCGCTTTCAGCGGGGCAATGTACAGCACACCCACGCTGGCAGGCGGGTCTTCATCGAGCAGGGTGAGAATCGGGAAAAAGGCCGCCTCCGTTTTTCCGGACGCGGTCGAAGCGGTCAAAAGCACATTGTCCTGTGACCCGAAAATGGCTTCGCCTGCCGCATTCTGCACGCTGCGCAGCGTTTTCCAGCCGGAACGGTAAACGAAATCCTGTATAAACGGGGCGTATCTTTCGAACACATTCATATTGTAAACTCCGCATAAGTTTTGTCTGCTTCATCGGAAACAGCCTCCGACCTGGCAAAGGTGAAGTCGTCTGACTGCATCAGCTCCTCCATCCGCAGCAAAGGGTTCTGATAGAGCAGGTCCAGCAGCTCGATGAAATCCCGAATGACCTCGCGCGGGGTAAGGTTCTGATCGGCGCCGATGCGGCCATATTCCAGCTTGATGAAATCGGCCAACTCTTCCGTGCTGAGGTTCCGCTCATAGCCATAGAGATCGGCGTGCATGGCGCAGAGCTTTTCGCAGAGCACCATCATCTCCTCCGGCGTCAATGGTTCGAGGCGAATGACAGGAGCCAGCAGATCCCGCGCACCCGGCCTCGAAAACTTGCCCTCCGCCAGGCGGGAACGAAGCGCCTCATAGCTGTAGACGCCGCGCCGCTTGTCCTCCACAGCCTGCGGCGTGGCGCCCATGATGATGCCGAGATACCGCGCCTTTCCCTGCAGCGTATCGTTGTACATGGTCAGCAGCTTTTCATAATTGTATTGCCTGGTGATGGCGTTCGGAATCTTATAGAGATTCACGAGCTCATCGATGAAGAGCATCATGCCCGCATACCCGGCCAGCCGGAAAAATACGGCGAAGAGCTTCAGGTATTCATACCAGTTGTCATCGGTGATCAGGATATTGACGCCCAGCTCTTCCCTGGCTTCCCGTTTGAGCGCGTATTCCCCGCGGAACCAGCGCACAACTTTGGCCTTCGTCTCGTCCTCACCTTCCACATAGGCGTGGTAATAAAGCGACAGGAGCCGGGCGAATTCAAACCCGTGCACCAGCTCACTCACGGCGGAAGTCACGGCATAAATCTTCTGATCCACCACCTTCGTGAGCACCGGATCTCCGGGCTGCAGCCCGGTTTCCCGCACGGCTTCCGCCTGCACGCCGCTGATCCACCGATCGAGTACGAGCGTCAGAGCGCCGCCCTCAGGCTTTGTTTTCGTGGAGAGATTGCCGATGAGCTCGCGGTATGTGGCAAGGCCCTGGCCCCTTGTGCCCTGCAGCCGCCGTTCCGGGGAGAGATCCGCGTCCGCCACAATGAAGCCCCGATCCATCACATAATTGCGGATTGTCTGGAGCAGAAAGCTCTTGCCGGAACCATACCGGCCCACAATAAAGCGGAAAGAAGCGCCGCCTTCTGCAATGATGTCCACATCGTGCAACAGCGCTTCGATCTCGTTCTTGCGCCCCACGGTGATATAGGGCAAACCAATCCGCGGCACCACACCGCCCTTGAGAGAGTTTAGGATCGTCTGCGCAATCCGTTTCGGTACTTTTTTCCGGTCTTCGTTCATCTTCTCTGTCCTCCCAGTATCTCCAGCACATCTTCCCTGTACTCTTCCACCAGAGACAGGGTACTGCCGTCACATTCCAGAATCGCGTCCCCTATCTCGTCAAAGGACCATTCGTTGATCGTGTCGGCCACAACCGAGGCCATCCACCGGCCTTTCTCGAGATACGGTTTCACGGATTCACCGCACAGCAAAGCACGCAGAATTTGCGCGTGCACGGTATCCAAACCGGGAACGGTATTCCCGGTTTGCGTTTCCTCCTCCGACTCCGGCGCCGTTTCGGCTATGGCTTCTTCCGGCATTACCGGCTCTTTCTCAGGCTTCCGCACCGCATCGATCTCCGTTTCTTCCCTCTCTTCCTCTGTCAGAAGGCTGTCCCTGGTGTGCAGGGAGTCCTTTCTGATCTGGTCGAGATGGGAAAGATCGATCGAGATCTTCGGTTTGGCGGCCTCCCACTCGGCCCGGCGCTCCGCTTCCAGAGCCGCCTCCACATAAGGAGCCGCCCAGGCTTCCTCTGGCTTTTCATGCAGGTAATGGCCGGTTCTCAAAAACTTTCGCAGCCTGCGATCCGCCTCGTGCAGCAATGCATGCAGCTTTTCCAGACGAAAATAGAGACGCTCATAGCGCGCTTCCTTCCACACGCCGCCGCAGCAGCGGTAGCTTCGGCAAGCATCCAGCTCATACTCCTCATCCGCATGCGGATATTCTTCCCAATACACGGCGTTTGCAAGGGGATACCAGGGAAATTCCCGCTGTTTTCCGAAGCATGCAGCAAAAAGATCCGTACCGTTTTCCCTGCTCAGGGCCAGCGCCGCACGCCAGACGGCGGCAAAGAGATGCCTGCCCTTTTGCGCATCCTTTTTGAGGACAGCCGACTGCTCCAGTTTCTCGCCGGAAAAAGCAGCAAGCGCCGAAAAAACATCTTCATCCTTTGCTGTTTCCGGGCTGCGGAGCGAGGAGAGCGCGTCATCCCGCTTCAAGACGGAGGGATTGACAAACCGCCGGACCTGATCGGCCGGGACACGGTGGAGCACGGCATATTCCAGCATCCACCGGTGCAGGTTGCCGCGCATTCTGGAATCGCCCACTTTGGAATCGAGAAACCCGGTTTCAAATTTCCGCAGCTTCTGCAAAACATCCCCCGGCGACGATGCCCCAATCCCGTTGAGCAGCTCATACACATAGAGATAGGCCAGAGATGTAGGGATAGGCAGAAATTCCCCTCTCCGCACATGGGTGCGCCATGTAAAATACCCGCGCAGCTGCGGAAGATTCAAATCGTGATAGGTGGGAAAATAGCGTTTGTATGTCCCATTCCAGGGCACATCGTCCTCATAGTCTTCCATAAATTTGCCTTGCAGAAAAAAATTCCTGCACCGCTGCACAAAGGAGTTCCCCTCATACCGGTAAAGGCGAGCCATCTCCACTATTTTTGCGGGAATATGCATTTCTTCCTCGTCCGGCAGCGGAACTTCCGGGGGAGGCAGCGCCGTATCCTCATACACAAACAATTGTTCCACAGGTGCATGATCCAGCACAATGGTGCAGCCGGGCTGTTCCCCGGAGGAAACCGCGCGGTCAAACAGGCGGAGGACAACATCCGGATCGGTGCGGCTGTCAAAGGAGATGCCCACCCATTTCTGTCCAGTCATGCGGAAGGGAGCCGAAAGGTAGGGCTCCGGCAGCTCAGACAGCGTCTGCTGGCCACATTTAAGATCGCACTTCTGGATTTCCGTGCCGCTGTCGGAATCCCACTGGCGCATCAGGAGGGCTACCCACTTGCCTGTTTTCGGATCGGTTAGAACGGAAAAGCCGGGAATTCCTTCCCATTTCCGCTGTTCCCGGATCTGATACCGTTCCTCCGCATAGGCCGTCAGCTCGGACAAATCCAAGCGCCTCTCCCCTTTCTGCTTACGCAAAGCTTTCTTAAAAATAAATTATATACTCTGTTCCGATCAGAAATCAAGTAGCTGGGGTGTTGCGTTTTGCGGCAGGATTTGCCCTCCCCCCTTCCCATTTCCCTGCAAACGTCCTATAATGGAAACGCGAGATAGAATCAAACGGCCGCAAGCTGAAAAGAAGCCAAGAGGGAAACACGCACGCAGGGATCAAAAGGCGCCGTGTACGATTTTTTAGGAGAGGGGCGCACCCGTCTGCCGCCCGTCATACGCGGCAACGGCAGCGGCTATGGCTATCTCCAACGCTGCTGTGATATCGGGAAGCGACATGGACGGCGTAGAGGGGCGCTCCACCACCTGAGACGGCACAAACGGGACATGGAGAAAACCGCCCCGCATGGCGGGAAATTCTTTGGCAATGTGATACAGGATGGTGTACATCACGTGATTGCACACGAACGTGCCCGCGGAATCGGAAAGAGAGGCAGGATATCCGGCAATGCGAATGGCCTGGACCATCGATTTCACCGGGAGATTTGAAAAGAGGGCGGGAGCGCCGTCTTCAAAAATGGGCGTGTCCACAGGCTGATCGCCATCGTTATCGGGAATCCGAAAATCGTCCAGATTCAGCGCCACGCGTTCCGGCGTGACGCCAAACCGTCCTCCCGCCTGGCCGACACACAACACAATCTGAGGTGCTTCTTCCCGCATGAGCGTTTGGATGGTCTCCTCTGCCGCACGTGCCGCTGTGCGAAGCCGGGCCTTTCGAATCTCTGCGCCCGCAATCCAATCCGGGAGCTGCCTGACAGCTTCCCAGGATGGATTTATGGACTCTCCCCCAAACGGATCAAAACCGGTTGCCAACACTTTCATGCTCTTTCCTCTCCCTTCGATTTCGCTGCATTGCTTTCTACATTGTATCTGCTTTGCCTGGAATGCGCAAGGGATCCCTCCCCTCCCTATAAGGCTGAAAAATCGGGCATTCTGTCCCACAAAGAAAGAAGGCGTTTCATATGAGTTTTCAGTGCGAATACTGTGTCAACTACGAGGAAGATCCGGAGAGCGGAGAAAGCATCTGCTCCATCGATCTGGACGAGGACGAACAATATTGCTTTCTCATCCACCGCACCGCGAACTGCCCTTTTTTCCGAATGGGCGATGAATACACTATCGTGCACAAGCAGATCTGATCCGCTTTTCCCATGAAAGGACGGACAAAAAGCGCCGGAAGCCCTGGCGCTGCGGGCTTCCGGCGCTTTTCTGCATATACCGGCAGGAATCATCCTGCCGGGCAAACTCCTTCGGGTCATCCGGCTTGAGTTTCTTTGCCTTTTCGGCGCGGAGCTATGCGCAGCAAGTTTTAGACAGTGCTGCACGGAAAGAAAACAGCTATTCAACGAAACTCTCAACTGAAGTGACCCCAAAAAATAGACAAGAGTTATGCGGTAAAGCCGTTTTGAATTCTGTATTGGGCAGGACTTAACCCATTCAATTTTTCTTTATTTCGGTTGTGGTTATAATATACAAATAAACAAATTCCTTTTTTCTCCACGCCTTGACGACCTCATCACTTTGTGGTAGAATTTCAAAAACTGAACACAAAAGCTGTGATAAGAAATAGTAAGCATCCTGGATTTTCAGAGAGAAGGCGGACGGTGCGAGCCTTTATGATGAGATGCCCAACCCATCTTTGAGCTGTGAGCCGAAAGTTTAGTAAGCCTCACCGGGTTCTCCCGTTACAGAGATATGGCATCGGGCCTTCCCTGTGCCGGAAAGTGCGGAGTTTCTCCGAATTTAGGTGGTACCACGGACTTGTTAACAGTTCGCCCTAAGCAGACGTCATGTCTGCTTAGGGCTTTTTTGTGTTCAAAACAAAAAGGAGGTCTTCTTCTGTGAAACTGGAAAAACTTGTCGGGGAACGATTCCGCGAAAGGCCGTCGGACTGTGTGGTGGACAGTCACGCCCTAATGGTGAGAGGCGGCTATCTGAAAAATGTAGCAAACGGCATTTACTCCTCATTCACTCCGCTTAAAAGGATAACCAGAAAGATTGAACAGATCATCCGCGAAGAGATGGACGCCATCGACGGGCAGGAAGTCCAGTTCCCCGTTGTGATGCCCGCTTCCCTTTGGCGGGAGTCCGGCAGATATGACAGCATCGGCAAAGAAATGGCACGCTTTCAGGACAGGAACGGAACTCCCCTTGTACTCGGCATGACGCACGAGGAAGCCGCCGTGCAGCTTGTGCGTGAATACGGAAACAGTTATTTGAAATATCCCTTTATGGTTTACCAGATCCAAACGAAGTTCCGGGATGAGGCGAGGCCCCGGGCCGGGCTGATCCGCGTGCGTGAATTCACCATGAAAGACGCCTATTCCTTCCACACGACCCAATCGGATCTGGACGCGTATTATGAACGGTGCCACAGGGCCTATGAACGCATTTATGCAAGGGTGGGCCTGCCGGAAGTCATTTCGGTTGCCTCCGATTCCGGCATGATGGGCGGCAGTGTTTCCCATGAGTTTATGCTGCTGACCCCTATTGGGGAAGACTCCATTGCCATTTGCAAAGAATGCGGCTACCGTGCCAATGTGGAAGCGGCAGCGTGCATCACGCCCAAACAGGAAAAAACCGCTTCCGACGCCTTGACCCTGCAGCACACACCCGGCTGCCATACCATTGAGGAGGTTTGCGATTTCCTGCATTGCGACAAAAAAGACTCCTGCAAAGCAGTGGTATACCAGAGATCTTCTGACAACGGCTACGTTGTTTTGTTCCTCCGCGGTGACCTGGAATGCAACGAGACCAAATTGACAAAGTATCTGGGAGAAGAGATTTACCCGGCTGTTATCACGGAGGAAAGCGGGCTTCACGCCGGGTTCATTGGCCCTGTCAATCTAAAGGGAAAGTTCACCATTCTGTTTGACCGCTCTCTGGAAGGACGAAACCATCTCTGCTGCGGCGCCAACCAAACCGACGCTCATTACACGGGGCTTGACATGGAGCGGGATGTTAAAAACGCCGTATTCCATGATTTTGCCAAAATTCAGGAGGGTGGCATCTGTCCGCACTGCGGAAAGCCTGCCATCTCCGTTTCACGCGGCATCGAAGTGGGCAATATTTTTCAGCTGGGCACCAAATACACAAAACCCATGCATATGACTTTTACAGACGTCGACGGCAGCGTGCAGTATCCGGTAATGGGCTGCTATGGAATTGGCATTGGCAGACTGGCTGCTTCCATCTGCGAGGCCCATCACGATGCTTACGGTCCGATCTGGCCTCTTTCCGTTGCCCCGTGGCAGGTTCACATCTGCGCCGTTCGCGCAGACAATGACACCGTCAAGTCATACGCCGACAAGCTTTACGCGGAACTTGAGAAGGCAGGCGTCGAAGTCCTTTACGATGACCGCAGGGTAAGCGCCGGCGTGATATTCTCAGACGCCGATCTGCTCGGCGTGCCGTTCCGGGTCATTGTCAGTCCCCGGAATGTAAAGCAGAACGTGGTGGAAATCGTTTCACGAGACAAACACTTTTCATCAACCGCACCGATGGAGACAGCAGCGGCTGAAATCCAAAAAATTCTGACTGAGGTTAAGGAAGCCAAAGCCTGACAAGAAAAACCGCCCCGTTTGACAGGATGGATACCTGATCCTCTGCCAAGCGGGGCGGTTTTGTTTCGTAAATGGGCAAGAACATCGCGCTTGGATTCACGAACGTGAATCCAAAGGCGGCGCCAATTACTTTGCCGATTCTCTGTTTTCCCGAATAAAAAAACCAAAAAGAAAGCCTGTGGCAAATCCCAAAAAGTGAATCACAAGGGAAGCCAACCCCAAGAAATTCGAGAAAACAAAAAACAGGACACAATAGACAAAGCCTTTTTGCGTTCTGTATGCACGCCACAACGCTTTATCACGAACGAGCCAATGCGTCAGAAGGCCGAAGCAGGAAAATATGGCCGGTGAAGCACCGTAATTGAAGCTGTTTGGATAAAACAGAAAAATGAAAGCGCCTGCCGCCACGAGGCTTGTGTGGTAAACAAGAAGGAGAAGTCCCGTGCCGATTCTCTTTTCCAGATATCTGCCGACGCTCCAGAATGCAAATCCATTGGCCAACAGGTGCCAGACGGCGGTTTGCACATAGCCATATGTCAGGAGACGGTACAGCTGAAATTTCTCAAACACCGTTTCATACGACACCCCCAGGGAATCGGCGAGACGGCCCCCTCCCCACACCATGATTCTGAAAGGACCGCCATCCCATGACACAATCTCATTCACAACAAAGACAATGAGCATCACGGCAATGGCTATCAGGGTAAATGGAAATTTCACAGCTCTCATCCGCGTGTCCAACCTCTCTGTCAACATTCTTTGGGCATGCTGTCAGTATTGTATCAGCTTTTCGATCTGCTGTCCATACCTCTGCCGCAGGGAATCATGGTATGCAGAGAGAAAGCGGAAGATGCCGATGACGCGAGCGGTTTAGGCATCACTGCGGTGACCTGCAAAAGCTGAAACAAGCGGCTGAGAAAATCGGTTGGGCAAAAATGCTTTGCTGTATGAGTGGAAGAGATGGCGCAACCTTTTTCAGTTTCATTTATGGATGTTGAAAGGCGCTTGGCACTGATGGCAAATTCCCGGAAAGTTTTCTTTTTACCTGACCGTTGAAACTTCAACCACTTGATCAAAGCAGCACTGTTTTTCATTGGTAAACTGATGGGATACAACGACAATTGTTTTGACCAGGAAAGCCAATCGTTCACTTTTGCCAAGTTTTTTTCGACTGCCTCGAAATAGGAAGACTGTGCATTTTGCCAGCAACAGCGTAATCCAGGACATCTCCCTTAAAGGGCTGAAGGACTACGGCAAAAATTGTGCTGATAAAAACGCAAACCAATGCCACTGCAAAAGAAAAGCTCTTGTTCTTTTGATACTTTCTTCTCCAAAACCTCCTATGCTTTTTCAGCAATAGAAGGAAATCCTGCGCTTTACCACATTTATCACCTCATTTCTAAATCAAAACATTTCTAATATCCACAAAAAGAGAGCGAACTGATAATGAGCTGTCAGTTCGCTCTCTTTTTATAAATCATGAAAAAATATTGCCAAATCGTTGCCACGGAGGGCATCAAGCCTTGGAAACCCCAGTAATCACGGGCTTTCTCAGGCCTCTGAAATCATTCCCACTCGGCAAATTCAGATATAGTAGGGTGTATTTG
>CAKNKY010000028.1 GCA_930987725.1 uncultured Anaeromassilibacillus sp.
ATATAAGGTATGAAATTGGAAGGGCCAACGAAAAAATCGTTGACTTGAACATCTTTGAGGCTTATGCTATACTTGTTTCTGTATGAATCTGCAAGGCAATCCTGTGCGGGACTCATACAGGCTTTCCTGCAAATGGGGCAATTTTACAATGGCGTCTTTTCAAACAATGCAACCATTCGCTGTGCCAATTTGAAGTCGATATTGAGCTGATTTTGTGCCAATACAACTTTCTACAACTTTTTTACAACTTTTGCCCCGAACCAGACGGCACAGGAGGACATCCTATGGAATCCAAAAAGTTAGAAAAACCTCGTAAAAATGGTGCTTTTTCAACACGTCAGGCCGTGATGAAACCGGATGAAGAGACCGGAGGGCTGTTCTCCGCAAAAAACACCTCCCGCACGGACGGCAACCCGAAAGGGGCCTCCGTGCGGGAGGTGTTTGCTTTTGCAACCGGTTCAGCCGGGCGGCAACGCAGCAAAGTCCTCCTCCGCGCGGCGCAGAAAGAGGGCGCGCACGCCGGCCAGATCGGCCAGGCCGCCCCGATGCGGGGAAACGGCCAGCCCGGCCGCTTCAAGCGACGACTGCCAGGAGGGCGGCAGGCCGAATACGTCGCGCGAGGCATGGAGGCCATCCCGCAAAAGGAGCGGGGCCAGCACGGCACGGGCCGCCCCGGCGCCGCGCAGGCGGGCGGCAATCTCTTTCGGCGCGGGATCGCCCGCGATGGCCCCCACGTGCCACCGATCCATGCCGAGCGCGGCAAAACCGCGCGCCAGCAGGGAGACGGGTTCGCCGCCGTGGCCCACAAAAACGGCGGCACCGCCCTCATCCGGGGCAGGAAACGAGCGATGCAGCACAGCGGCCAGATCGCGGCCGTGGACATCGCAGGCGAGCAGCGGGACGCCGGCCGCAAAACGGGCAAACCGCCCGGAAAACGGCAGCACCCGCCGCAGGAACGACTCATATTCGCGCCCCCGCCCCAGGAGCACAGGCTGGCACAGCACCGCGCCGAACCCTTCCGCGGCCAGGCGGGAAAGGGCTTCCTCCGCGTTCTCCTCCCCGGCAGGGGCGTGCAGGCAGGCACAGCGGATCGATGCGCCGGGAAAGCGGGCGCGCGCTTCCCGCTGCAGTTCCCCGAAAGGACGGCCGAAGCTCACGAAGAGCAGGGCCGCCTCCCCCGCGCGCACGTCAGGCGGCGCGCCGCCGGCCGGAGACGGCGGAGAAGCAGAAGGTGAGCGCGAACAGCACGGCCGCCACCAGCACGATGGTACCGCCCGCCGCGGTGCCGAGGTAATAGGAGAGCAGCAGGCCGGTCACGCCGGAAAACAGGGACAGGCAAACGCTCCAGACATGGTAGCCGCGCATGGACCGGGCCACGTTGCGCGCCGAGGCGGCCGGCAGAACAAGCAGCGAATTGATGATGAGCACGCCCACCCACTTGATGGAGACAGTGACGAGCACCGCCACCAGGATGACGAACACCTTCTGCACCGTGCCTTCGCGGATATTCTTGCTGGCTGCGAGATCGGCGTTGATGCTGGCCAGCAGGAATTTGTTGAAGAACAGCCCCCACACGAGAAGCACGACAACAAGAAGCACCGCCAGCAGGGCAATTTCCTCCGGCTGCACGGTGAGGATGTCGCCGATCAGATAGGAGGAATACTTCGCAAAGCCGCCGCTCGCGGAGAGCAGCACCACGCCGAGCGCCAGGCCGGTGCTGGAGAACACGCCGATGATGGTGTCGGCGGAGGAAACGCCGGAGCCGATCACGGCCGAGATGCCGAGCGCGAACAGCAGCGCGAAGCCCAGCATGGAGAGCAGATAATTGTCCACGCCGAGCAGCACGCCGATCGCGATGCCTGTGAGCGCGGAGTGGCCGAGCGCATCGGAAAAGAAGCTCATGCGGTTGTTCACCACCATCGTCCCCACAAGGCCGAATAGCGGCGTGATGAGCAGAACGGCCAGGAAGGCGTTCTTCATGAAGGAAAACTCCGCCCACTCAAACGGGAAGAGCACGTCCATGACACCATAAATCTGTTCCATTCTCACTCCTCCTCCTTTGCAGGCAGGCCAAACGTTTCGCGCACCTCGCGGGAATCCATCACGTCTGCCACCGGGCCGCTGATGCGGATCGTCCGGTCGAGCAGCGCGGCGGTGGTCGCGTACTGGCGCACATGCGAGAGATCGTGCGACACAAGAATGACCGGCATGTGATACCGCTCCCGCAGTGTGCTCACGAGCTCATAGAACACCTCGATGCCGCGGCGGTCCACGGCGGAGACCGGTTCGTCGAGCAGGAGCAGATCCGGGATCGGGTCGAGCGCGAAGGCGAGCAGCACGCGCTGCAGCTCGCCGCCGGAGAGCGTGCCGAGCCGCTTGTCGAGCAGGCTGTGGGCAGCCCCGGCACGCCGCAGCATCTCCTCCGCGTGCGCGCGCGCCGCCTTTCTCTGCCCCAGCCACACCGGCCGGCGTGAAAGATTGGCGCACAGCATGTCCGCCACCGTGAGCGGCGAGGAGTGATCGAACACAAGGTTCTGCGGCACATAGCCGATCTTCGGCTTTGCCACGTTTTCGCCCTTATGGCTTGTGAAGCGGATCTCCCCCGTGTAGGGGATGCGGCCGAGCAGCGCCTTGAGCAGCGTCGTCTTGCCCGCGCCATTGCGGCCGATGAGCGCCAGGATCTCGCCGTGGCCCACGTTCAGATCCACGTCGTGCAGGATCACGGTGTCCTTCTTCTTCACACCCAGGCCGCGGATCTGCACGCTGCACCGGCAGTTCACGCAGGCACAGCCCGCCTGATCGCAGTCAGTGCACGCCGGCGGACAGGCCGGTGTCTTTTGCGTCTCCATTCGTTTTCCTCCTCCTTATGAAAGGGCCTCTTCCAGCACCTGCAGATTCTGTTCCATGGCATCCAGATAGGCGTCCTTGTCGTCCGGCCCGGTGACGACCGGATCGAGCAGCCACACGCGGATGCCGCTCTCCTCCGCGATGATGTTCGCCGCGCTTTCCGGGTACTGCGGCTCGGCAAACACGGCCGTGACGCCGGCGTCCTCCACCAGGCGGATCGACTCCGCCAGCTCGCGCGCGCTGGGCTGGCTGTCCGGCTCGCGGTTCACCACCCTGACGATCTCAAGGCCGAACTCTTCCGCGAAATACGGGAACGCCTCGTGGAACGTGACAATTTTCTTGTGCGGCAGCGGATCGATCGCCTCGTGCATACGGGCGCGCAGATCCTCGAGCTTCTCCACATACCGTTCCGCGTTTTCCTCATACTGCGCTGCGTGCGCCGGGTCCGCCTCCTGCAGGCCGCGCGCAATGTTCTCCACCTGCAGGATACAGTTGCTCACGCTCACCCAGATATGCGGGTTGCAGTCCTCGTGATCATGCTCCTCCTCGCCGTGCTCGTGCGCTTCGCCCGTCGCGCTCTCGATCAGCGGAACGCCCTCGCCGGAATCCACGATGGTGAGATCCGGGATCCGCTCCGCCGCCTCGGTGAGGAAGCTTTCCATGCCCGCGCCGTTGATGAGAAACACGTCTGCCTGCTCGAGCGCCCGCATATCCTTTGTCTGGAGCTGGTAATCGTGCAGACAGCCGGCCTGCTGGCCCGCCATATTCTCCACCTGCACGCCCTCCACGCCGTCCGTCACGTTCAGCGCCATAATATAGATGGGATAGAACGACGAGACGACACGGAACGACGGCTCCTCCTGGGCCTGGCGGGCGGAGCAGCCGGAACTGCCCGCACACACGGCCACAGCCGCGAAAAAAGCCGCCAGCAGGCGGCGAACGGGGCAACGCATGCGTTCCCTCTCCCCTTTCCTTGCGCACGGCGCCGCTGTCGGCCCCGTGTAAATGCGAATTATTTGCATTTACAATTCTACTCCGCGGCCCGCGCATTTGTCAAGCGGAAGAATACGGACCCCGGATTCCTTCATTTTTTGCCCGGTTTTCGACGCACCCGAGCGGTGAAAAATGAAAGAGAACGGCTATTTTTATGCAGAAGCCTGGCGGAAAGGCGGGATTTCTTCTTGACTTTAGCCAACTAAAGCACTATAATAGGGAACAAATACGTTCGAGCGTACTGAAACAGGGAAATGGAATTGGAGGTAAGCACTCAATGAATCGCGTTTATAATTTTTCCGCCGGCCCCTCGATGCTGCCGGAGTCTGTGCTGCGCCGCGCAGCCGACGAAATGCTGGATTATCACGGCTGCGGCCAGTCCGTCATGGAAATGTCGCACCGCTCCAAGGAATACCAGGGCATCATTGACTCCGCGGAAAGTCTTCTGCGGGAAGTGATGGGAATTCCGGACAATTACAAGGTTCTGTTCCTGCAGGGAGGCGCTTCCTCTCAGTTTGCGATGATCCCGATGAACCTGATGACGAAGAGCGGCAAGGCCGACTTCGTGCTGACGGGCCAGTGGGCCACCAAGGCTTACCAGGAGGCTTCCCGCTACGGCGAGGCCCACGTGGTGGCTTCCTCGAAGGATAAGACCTTCTCCTACATTCCGGATCTGGACCCCGCAGCCTTCACGAAGGACGCGGATTACTTCCACATCTGCATGAACAACACGATCTACGGCACGCGCTACACGAAGCTGCCCGAGACGGGCGACGTGCCGCTGGTGGCGGACATCTCCTCCTGCATCCTGAGCGAGCCCATCGACGTGAGCCGCTTCGCTTTGCTGTATGCCGGCGCGCAGAAGAACATGGCGCCTGCCGGCCTCACGGTGGTCATCATCCGCGAGGACCTCATCGGCCACGCGATGGACATCACCCCCACGATGTTTAACTACAAGACGCACGCGGACAACGGCTCCATGTATAACACGCCGCCGTGCTACAACATCTATATTGCGGGCCTCGTGCTCGAATGGATTCGCGATGAGATCGGCGGCCTGGAAGAGATGAAGAAGATCAACGAAAAGAAGGCCGGCATGCTGTATGACTTTCTCGATCGGTCGAAGCTGTTCCGCGGCACCGTTGTGCCGAAGGACCGCTCGCTCATGAACGTGCCCTTCGTGACCGGCAGCGACGAGCTGGACGCCAAATTTGTCAAGGCGGCAACGGCGGCCGGTTTTGTGAACCTGAAAGGCCACCGCACCGTGGGCGGCATGCGCGCTTCCATCTACAACGCCATGCCGGTGGAAGGCGTTGAGAAGCTGGTTGCCTTCATGCAGAATTTTGAAAAGGAGAACGGGTGATTGCCATGTACCACATTCAGTGCCTGAATAAAATTTCCGAGGCGGGCACCTCCTGCTTCGGCCCCGATTACGTCTGCGGAACAGACGTGCAGAACCCGGAGGCCATCCTGGTGCGCTCCGCCTCCATGCACGAGATGGCCTTCGGCCCGGAGCTGCTGGCCATCGCGCGCGCCGGCGCGGGCGTGAACAACATTCCTCTCGACAAATGCAGCGAGCAGGGCATTGTGGTGTTCAACACGCCGGGCGCCAACGCCAACGCCGTGAAGGAGCTTGTGCTGGCCTCGCTCTTCCTCTGCTCCCGCAAAATTGTGGACGGCATCGCCTGGACGAAAACGCTCAAGGACAAGGGCGCGGAGATCGGAAAGCTCGTCGAAAAGGGCAAGAGCTCCTACGTGGGTCCGGAGATTGCCGGCAAAAAGCTGGGCGTCATCGGCCTGGGCGCCATCGGCGTTCTCGTGAGCAACGCGGCTGTGGCGCTCGGCATGGATGTGTACGGCTATGACCCGTTCCTCTCCGTAGACGCGGCGTGGAAGCTTTCCCGCTCCATCCACCACGCCACGACGCTCGATGAGATTTACGCGAACTGCGATTACATCACGGTGCACGTGCCGCTCACGCCGGACACGCGCGAAATGCTCAGCGCTGCCAGCATCGCCAAGATGAAGGACGGCGTGCGCCTGCTGAACTTCGCCCGCGGCGACCTCGCCAACAGCGCCGACCTTGTGGCCGCCATGCAGGCCGGCAAGGTGGCCGCCTACGCGACCGACTTCGCGGACGAGACGCTGCTCAACGCGGAGAACGTGAATGTGATCCCCATGCCCCATCTGGGCGCTTCCACGCCGGAAAGCGAGGACAACTGCGCCCGCATGGCCGCCGAGGAGCTCATGGATTACCTGGAGAACGGCAACATCCGCAACTCCGTGAACCTGCCGGCCGTTTCCATGCCGCGCGAAGGCAGCCGCATCTGCATCCTGCACCGCAATGTCCCGAACACAATCAGCAGCTTCTCCGGCGTGCTGGCCCAGAGCGGCATCAACATCGAGAACATGGCGAGCAAATCCCGCAAGGAGTTCGCCTACACCATCCTCGACGTGACGGGCGACGTCTCCGCCTCCGCGGCAGAATCCATTGCCTCGCTGGAGGAAGTCGTGCGCGTGCGCGTGATCAAATAACCGCACGGACACAACCCTGATAAATTCAAAAGCTCTGCGGATCCCGCGCGCGGGATCCGCAGAGCTTTTTCCGTTGCTTCCGGCGGGACATGCAGCCCCATTACGATCCTTCCTCCGCGCCGGCGACGGTATAGCCGAAGGGGACGGACGCGGAAACGGAGGCCAGCGGCTCCTCCTCCCAGTAGACGTCAAACGATACCTGAAGCACGCCGGGCGTGGAACCGCAGCCCTCCGCCCCCTCGCGCGCAGCGTTTACGGCAAACAGAGCGCAGTCACCGCCTTCTTCGGAAGGACCCGAAGGCGTCCGCAGCTCATACCCGGTAAAGGAAACGCCGGCCGCCGTCACCAGTCCGCCGAACAGCCCGCCCCCTCCGTCTTCCTTCATACCCTCCAGGGCGGCAAACACATCCCCGGCCGTTGCGCCGTCGGGCTGCAGGGCGCCCGCGGCGCAGCGGCGTTCAACGGCCAGCCTCTCCCCCGCCCCGGCACGCTCGCCGGAGGGGAGCGCCCGCAGGCGGCCGTCCTCCCAGGCGCGTACCAACACCGTTCGCGCGCCGCAGCCGAACGAAAGCTCCACGTTCCGGCAGGAAACGGCGCTTGCCCCGCCGGAAGGGGCCGCTTCCCCCTGCGGGCTGCGGCTGAGTTCCGCAAGGCGGAGCTCAGCCGTCCATGTCGCTTCCCCTTCCGCTATATCCGTATACCGGTAGATCACATAGGGAAGAGAAAGAATCTCCTGCCCGTTGTCCGCACTCCTGTAACCGAACGCGGACGGCGCCGTCCAGACAGACGCGCCTGACGGTCCCCCGTCTTCCTTTTCCAGCGCGAAATCCCGCAGAAGCCCCGCCGTCGCTTCCACCTCGTATGGTTCCGCCCCCTCCCACGGGGCGGGGGCGGCGCAGGCGCACAAAAGCACCGCCGGTACCAGAAGCAAGCTGAAAAACCGTTTCACCCTGACCTCCTCCTTTTCCGAGCGGGTTCCCGCACCGGATGCGCCCGCCCCTCTTCCTTTAGGATACAGGAACGGCAGGCCGATGTAAAGTGTTTTTCATTTGACAAACGGCCAAAACCGTGATACACTTTTTTTGGTGCGGGCAAAGAACATACGTGAGTACGGGACGCCGCGCGAAGAAGAGACGGAACGCCGCCGGCTGCAAGCGTTCCGCGCGTATTTTCCGGAAGTTTCAGTATGGGAGCCCTTCGGCGAAAAGCGTTTGCGGGCGGCATGGCCCGGCGCGGTAAGCCGGATGCTTGTGCGGCAGCGCCGCAGCACAAAACGAGAGCAGCGTGTGCATCCGGCACATGCTGAATAAGGGTGGTACCGCGATGTGAATCCATCGTCCCTTGTCGCCTGGACAGGGGGCGGTGGTTTTTTTATTTTTCTTTTCAATAAAAATGCCCTCTGCACGGCTACCCGTTCGAAACAGGAAAGGAGAATCGCAATGAAAGACAAAATCAACGGCATTTTGTCGGAGGCAGAGATCAAGATTGCCGCGGCAGCCAACGAAGGCGAGCTGCAGAACGTGAAGAGCGCGTTCACCGGCAAGCAGGGATCGCTGACGCTGCTGATGAAGGAGATGCCGAAGCTCGACCCCGCGCTGCGCCCGGAGATGGGCAAGCTGCTCAACCAGGCCAAGAACCGCGTAACGGAGCTCATCGACGAGAAGCGCATGGAACTGAAGCTGAAGGCTTCCGAGGTTTCCCCGGACTTCGACTGCTCCGTGCCCGGCATCCTGCCGCCGCGCGGCGCGCTGCATCCCATCACGCAGATGTGCTACGATCTGAACGACACGTTCCGCTCCATGGGCTTTGAGATCTTCCAGGAGGATGACATCACGAGCGAGCTTTACGCGTTCGACAAGCTGAATTTCCCGCCGAACCACCCCGCCCGCGAGAGCATGGACACCTATTGGATTGCAGGCCACGACAGCGGCTCCACAAACGAAAAACTCTGCCTGCGCCCGCACCTCACCGGCGGCAGCGTGCGCTACATGCAGACGCACAAGCCCCCCTACCGCTTCGTGTATCCGGGCCGCGTTTACCGCAACGAGACGACAGACGCCCACCACGAGCGCGCCTTCTTCCAGTATGAGGCACTGATTGTGGACAAGGACATCACGTTCACCTCCGGCAAGGTCATGATCAAGGCCATCCTGAGCAAGGTGTTCGGCACCGACGTGCCGGTGCGCATGCGTTCCGGCTTCTTCCCGTTCGTGGAGCCCGGCTTTGAGATCGACATGCAGTGCCAGGTGTGCGGCGGCAAGGGCTGCAGCGTGTGCAAGCACGTGGGCTGGATTGAGGTCATGCCCGGCGGCTCCCCGCACCCGAACGTGCTGCGCGCGGCCGGCCTCGACCCGGACGTGTACACCGGCTTCTATGTGAACATCGGCCTGGATCGGCTGGTCATGATGCGCTACGGCGTGGACGACGTGCGTCTCTTCCACAGCGCGGACCTGAGATTCCTCAAGCAATTCAGATAAGGAGGGGACGAACATGAAACTTTCGCTTTCCTGGATCGGGGAGTATGTGGCGCTTCCCGCCGATATGGATTTGAAAAAGCTCGCCTACGATCTCACCATGTCCACCGTGGAGGTGGAGGACGTGGAATACCTCGCCCGCCGATTCGACAACATGGTTGTGGGTGTGATCAACAGCGTGGAAGCCCACCCGAACGCCGACAAGCTGCGCGTGTGCAAGGTGGACCTCGGCGGCGACGTGAAGGAGATTGTGTGCGGCGGCATCAACCTGCAGGAGGGCATGCGCGTGGCCGTGGCCTGCCCGGGCGCCATTGTGCGCTGGCACGGCGAGGGCGAGCCGGTGGAGATCAAGAACTCCAAGCTGCGCGGCGTCGCCTCCTACGGCATGATCTGCGCTTCCGACGAGATCGGCCTGGGCGACCTCTTCCCCGCCTCGCAGGAAGCGGAGATCCTCGACCTCTCCGCGTTTCACGTGCCGGCCGGCACCCCGCTGGCAAAGGCGCTCGATCTCGATGATGTGCTGCTCGAGATCGACAACAAGTCCATGACGAACCGCCCGGACCTGTGGGGCCATTACGGCATCGCCCGCGAGATTGCCGCGCTTTACAACCTGCCGCTCAAGAAGATTGAGCCGTATCAGCCGGACGTGCAGCCCGGTTTCAAGGTGGAGATTGACGACCCGGAGCGTTGCACGCGCTACATCGGTGTGGAGATGTCCGGCGTGTCCGTGAAACCCTCCCCCTACAAGATGCAGAGCCGCATCTGGAAGGCCGGCATGCGCCCGATCAACGCCCTCGTAGACATCACAAACTATGTGATGCTCGCCACCGGCAACCCGACGCACGCTTTTGACGCGGACAACATCACCGATCACATCGTGGTGCGCCGCGCCGCAGAGGGGGAAACCCTCGCGCTGCTCAACGAGAAGGAGCTCACGCTCTGCCCGGATGACCTCGTGATCACAGACTCCGAGGGCCCCGTGGCGCTCGCCGGCGTGATGGGCGGCTCGAAGGACTCCATCCTGCCCAAGACGACGCGTGTCATCCTGGAGGTGGCAAACTTCGAATCGACCGGCATCCGCCGCACGGCGCTGCGCTACGACACGCGCACCGAGGCTTCCTCCCGCTATGAGAAGGCCGTGGACCCGGAGCGCTGCGATCAGGCCCTCGCCCTCTCCATGCACTATTTCCAGGAGCTCTACCCGGAGCTGAAGGTGACGGGCTTCTGCGACAATTATGTGACGAAGCTCAAGCGCGCCGAGATCGACGTGAGCCTCACGTGGCTGGCCAAGCGGCTGGGCAAGAACCTTTCGAACGACGTGATCCGCCAGAAGCTCGAGCTGCTGGGCTTTGACGTCTCGATCGACGGCGACAACATGCACGTCATCGCGCCCACCTGGCGCTCCACCGGCGACATCTCCATCAAGGACGATGTGATGGAGGAAGTGGCCCGCCTGTATGGCTATGACAATTTCGAGGCCACGGAGTTCACCACGACGTTCACCGCCGCCATCAACCAGCTCGATCAGGATCTCCTCCGCCACATCAAGGAATACCTCGCGTTCCGCTGCGGGATGCAGGAGGTATATACCTACCCGTGGATGAACGACACGTTTGTGAATACCGTGCTGCAGAGCACCGAGGGCGTGCTGAAACTTTCCACGCCGCCGGCTCCGGAGCTGAGCTATATCCGCTCCTCCCTGCTGCCGAACCTGTGTGAGGCCGTGATGAAGAACGAGCGCTACTTTGACGCGTTTTCGATCTTTGAGGAAGCGCAGGTCTTCTTCGACAGGAACTACACCTCCCGCTATGACCCGACGGAATCGCTGCCGGAGCAGCGCCGCCACATTGCCGCCGCGTTTGCCAGCAGCACCAAGGACGTGAGCCTGCTGTTCCGCGAGGCGAAGGGCGTGCTGGAATATATGCCCCGCTTCACGCACATGGAGGGCTTCACCTTCCGCAAGGAGGAAAAGCCCGTGTGGGCCGACTCCGTGGTGTGGCTGAATGTGTACCGCGGCGAGGAGAAGATCGGCGACCTGGGCCTGCTCTCGAAGAAGGTTTCGCTCGCATGCGGCATCAAGAACCTTTCCGTCATGCTGTTTGAGATCGACGCTTCCAAGCTGGTGCCGCTCCGCTCCCGCACGAACAAATTCACCCACCTGGCCGAGTATCCGGAGACAGACTACGACATCTCCATGCTCTTCGATTCCGGCGTGAAATGGACCGACATTCACGACGCCATCCTGGGCCAGAAGAAGGCCAGCGCCCTGCTCAAAGACGCCTCCTTCGTGGACGAGTACCGCGGCAAGCAGATCCCGGCGGGCAAGAAGTCCGTGACGATCCGCCTCACGATCGGTTCCGGCGAAAAGACGCTGACCTCGCAGGAGATCGAGAGCGCCGCCAACCAGGTGATGAAGAAACTCGAAAAGAAGCTGGGGGCCGAGCTGCGCACACAGTGAGCCGCTTTCCATCGTTTCTGCGCACGGGAACCATTCCGGCGTGGAAAAGCTTGGGATAGCTGGCCATCTCCGCTGCCTCCGTGTGGATGATGTGCCCGTGCATGAGCTTCATCGCCACGATGCTGTTCAAGGGCGGCATCCGGCCCGGCGTGTTTTCCACGTGGGTGCAGACGGCCGCGCTCAACTTCCCCATGGCGCTGCTGTGGCAGTTCTTCGCGGCAGGCCCGCTGGCGCGCCTGATTTTCCGCGAGAAAAAAGCGAAAGAATGACAAAAAGTCCGGAAAGAGGATTCTTCCCCTTTCCGGACTTTTTTGCGCGCTTCAGCGAAACAATCCCACCGCTCTGCCGGGGAGGGTAAGAAAGCGTTCGCTTCAGCCATTGGGCAAGGCGGGAAAAGATCAGACGCTTTCCGATTGTTGAGAAGCGGATTTGAGATCGCCAACACCGTTCACAGGCTGACGCACGAGTGATGCAAGCAGCAGATGATTCAGTTCCTCTTGTGAGGCCCCGGTTTTGCCGGGACTTGCCCTTCACACAATTCATTTTTACACGATTCCGCGCGGAAACAGGGCGCCGCATCACACAGGCGGAAATTCGCCGTCACGGCTCCAGGAGGACGCCCTCCTTCACGGCAAGGCGGCCGTCCTTCACCACAAAGCGGATGTCGAGCGATCGTGCGTCGAGCGCCACGAAATCGGCCAGCTTTCCCGGGGCGAGGCTGCCCACGCGGCCTTCCTCACGAAGGGCGCGCGCAGGATTAAGGGAAACGGATTTCACCGCTTGACGCAGCGGCACGCCAAATGCAACCAGGTTTTTCAGCTCCTGGTGCAGGTTTGCGGTGGACCCGGCGAGCGTGCCGTCCGCCAGGCGGGCCTGACCGTCCTTCACAAAAACAGGCTGGCCGCCCAGCTCGGAGGGGCCGTCCGCCTGGCCGGCCGCGCGCATGGCGTCGCTGATGACGATGGTGCGGTCCTCGCCCAGAGCGCGGAACAGGATGCGCAGCGCGGCGGGGTGTATGTGAAGGCCGTCGCAGATCAGCTCGGCCCGCACGGTGTCGGAATCGAGGGCGGCCCCCACGGCGCCGGGCGCGCGGTGGGCAAACCCCGTCATGGCGTTGCACAAATGGGTGACGTGCGAGATGCCCCAGGAGAAAGCGCGCGAAGCCTCCTCATAGCCCGCCTCGGAATGGGCAAGCGACACGGTGCACAGCGGAGCGGCCTGCCGCACAAACGATTCGGCGCCGGGACGCTCCGGGGCGATGTCCACAAGCTTCACAATGCCGCCGCAGCCGTCAAACCAGCGGCGGAAGGAATCGAAATCCGGCTCGCGCACGTACGCCGCCTTCTGCGCGCCGCGGCGCTTTTCCGAGAGGAACGGCCCTTCCATGTTGACGCCGAGGATTCGCGCCCCGCGCACCGGGCGCGCCATGCAGCCCTGCACGTTGCGCAGGGCCCTGCAGATCTCCTCCTCCGACACGGTCATCGTAGTGGGACAGAAGGACGTAACGCCCTTCGTGAGCAGGAAGGAGGCCATCGTTTCCAGCGCTTCGCGCGTCGCGTCACACGTGTCGGCGCCGCGGCAGCCGTGGATATGCAGATCGACAAAGCCGGGCACAAGCAGGCAGCCCGTGCAGTCCGCCGCATCCCCGCCGTCAAGCGAGGCGCCGATCCGGCGGATTCCGGCGCCCTCCGTCTCCAAATCGGCCCGCACAAGATCGAACCGCTCGTTAAAAAGCATGGCATTCTGATAAATCATGCTGTTTCCCCCGTTACCGATCCCACTTGTCGCACAGGGCGTTGATCTGATCCGCAAAGCGCGCCAGATCCTTGTTGGCCCCGCCCTCGTTGTGCCGGATGACAACCATGAGCCGTTTTCCGGCATCGATGAGCCGCTGGAACACGGCGGCGGCACGGCGCGTGGGCGCCTCCCTGCGCACGCGCTCGCGTGTGCCTTCCTCCAGGCAGAAGTTGCGCTCGAGATCGTAACAGGCGCCGGGGTACGGCGCAGTGGCGGAAAACCCGAACTCATCGCGCAGCCGCATGGCAAACAGATCGCACACGCTGCTCTCGCCGTGGACGACAAAGACGCGGCGCGGCTGCGGCGAAAAACTCCGCACCCAGCGGAGAAGGCCGTTGTTGTCCGCATGGCCGCTCACGCCGTTGAGCTGGCAGATCTCCGCGCAGACCTCGATCTCCTCGCCGAACAGCTTCACGGAATCCGCGCCCTCCAGAATGGCGCGGCCAAGCGTCCCCTGCGCCTGATAGCCTACGAAAAGAATGGTGCACTCCGGCCGCCAGAGGTTGTGCTTCAGGTGGTGCTTGATGCGCCCGGCCTCGCACATACCGCTGGCAGAGAGAATCACCTTGCAGCCCTCCGTGCTGTTGATCTCCTTGGAATCGTCGCTCGAAACGGAGAGGCGCAGGTTGGACACACCGAGCGGGTTCACGCCGCGGCGGATGAGATCCATGGCCTCCCTGTCATAATAGCCCTCCTGGTTTTCCCGGAAAATGTTGGTGGCCTCCACGGCCATGGGGCTGTCCACGTAAACGGGGAAATCACCGTGGCCCGTGACCATCCCCTCCTCCTTGACGCGGCGCAGGAAATAGAGCAGCTCCTGTGTGCGGCCCACGGCAAACGACGGGATCACCACGTTGCCGCCGCGGTCAAAGGTGCGCTGGATCACGTCCGCCAGCTCGCGCGCATAGTCCGGGGGCGGCTGGTGGCTCCTGTCGCCGTAGGTGCACTCCATCACCACATAGTCGGCCTCCGTGAGGTACTGCGGATCGCGCAGGAGCGGCTGGTTCACGTTGCCGATGTCGCCCGAAAATACAATCTTCCGCTTTTCCCCGCGCTCCTCCAGCCAGACCTCAATGCTTGCGGAGCCGAGCAGATGGCCGACGTCCGTGAAGCGGACGGAAACGGAATCGCTCAGCCGGATGGTCTCTCCGTAACGGCAGGAGGAAAAGCGCTTGAGCACGCCCTCTGCGTCCTCCATGTCATAAAGCGGGATGTACGGCGCCTGGCCGGCGCGCTTGGCTTTGCGGTTGCGCCACTCGGCTTCAAACATCTGGATGTGCGCGCTGTCACGCAGCATGATGCCGCAGAGATCGGCCGTGGCCTCCGTCGTGATTACGCGGCCGCGGAAGCCTTTTGCATACAAAAGCGGAAGGCGGCCGGAATGATCGATGTGCGCATGTGTGAGAAGCACAAAATCAATCTCTGCCGGGTTGACGGGAATTTCCTGGTTTTCATATTCATCGGGCCCCTGCTGCATGCCGCAGTCCACCAGAATGTGAAGGCCGCAGGCTTTCAAATAATGGCAGCTTCCGGTGACTTCGTGTGCGGCTCCCAAAAAGTACAGTTCCATGGTCTCGGCTCCTTTCCGCCGGAAAAGCCGGCGCTGATCCTCTCAGGTTTCCTGGCCGGGGTCGGCTTCCGGCTCCAGCCAGCCGTTATATTCCATATTGTTCGGGGGATCGGCGGTGAGCTTTCCCTCCCGCATGCTGCGCCGGTACTCCGACGGCGTGATGCGCATCATGCGCCCGAACTGCCTGTGAAAATTGCTGGGCGTGCTGAACCCGGCCATCTGCGCAATCGCCAGAATATTGGCATCGGTGTTGACGAGAAAATCACACGCTTTTTCAATGCGCACCGAGTTCAGATAATACAGCGGGCTGATGTGCATCACGGATTCAAACGTGCGGCGGAAGTGCGTGAGGCTCAGATGACAGATCTGCGCGAGCTCTTCCACCGAAATGGGATTCATATAGTTTTCTTCAATATAATCAAGCACGGGCGCAATGCGGGAAATGCCTGTTTCCGATTGCCAGTACCCTGTGTGGAAGGAAGTATCCGCTTCAGACATTTTGCTGTGAAACCGGGCTACTTCCAGGAAAAGAGTGAAAAGATATGCCTTTGCCAAATGGTGATCGACATCGGCGACGGCAAGTTCCTCAATGCTGGCCTCCATCAGAAGTGAACCGCGCGGCACCATTTCGTTCGGAACAATGTAGCTGTCCGGCGGATGCTGAAACAATGTGGCATTGATTGCGTGAAGAGCCGAGTTGGGAAACAGGCGCTCCGGCTGAAGGAAAATCCACGACCAGCGGCTCAGCGCGTCCCTGTCCGAATAGGTGGTGTGCGGAATGTTGCGCGGAATGCAGGTCACATCCCCTGCCGAAAAACGGAAGGACTTGCCGTTGCCGAATTCCAGCGTGCCGCTCCCCTCATGGCAATAGCCGAGCTCCAGGCAATTGTGAAAATGGAGTGTACTGCTTGCAACAGGGGATATAATCCATTTGGGGCCTGTGAGCAGCAAAACCGGGAAATTGTTGGGAAGATAATAGTTCCGGTATTCTACCACCTTTTTGTGATTGCGAGACAAAAGAATGTTCCTCCTGTGAAAAAGCATAAATGCGCAGACTCCACAAAAATAAAAGCTGCGTTGAAATCCGAATTTCGAACGTAAATTCACGGTGTTTAAAATGAAAAAACAAAAATAAACTCTAAAACGTCCACGAAATCCTCCGGTTTTTCTGGTGAAAAGCCGTTTCTATTGTGGATTCCTTTTGGTATCACCCCTCTTTTTTCTTAAGAAACTTCACTATTTGCACAAAAGAATTGTGGATGAAATTGCACAGTTTTCGGTATGAAATGTGGATGCAAAGCGTTCTCAAACTGTTCATAATTATAGCATGAATTGTGCACAAAAACAATACCCGTTCCCGCCTTCTCAGGGTGTTATTCACAAAAGGCAATTTTGAGTGTGGGCAAGTGGCACAAGTTTTCCCTTTCTCTTCCGTCTTTTTCCACCATAGTCCTTTGAGATCATGGCGGAGGAGCAGATAGTATTTTGTCTGCCTTCTTTATCTTTTGTGCAAGGTTTTGTGCAGATTGGCGTATTCCCTGAGCACCAGATGCGCGCAGTATTCCCCTGAAAAAGCCTCTCGGGGAAGAGGAAGAACTGTTGAAAGGAGCAAACGAAACATGACGACAGCGACTCAAGCAGTGAAGAAAAAAACCGCCGCTGCAGGCGGCAAACGGAAACGACAAATTACACTGGTGTTACTTCTGCTTCCCTTCCTGGTGATGATCGGTATTTTCAATTACGCCCCGCTCTTTGGCTGGAGCTATGCCTTTGTGGATTACACGCCCGGCGTCTCCATTTGGGATTGCCAATTCGTCGGCCTGAAATATTTTGAACGCATCTTCTTCGGATCGGGCGACTTCCTCCGCGTTCTGCGCAACACGCTGGCCATCTCCCTGCTGAACATTCTCTTCTCCGTGCTGCCGGCCATTTTCGCCATTGCTATTTCCCAGGTGCGCAGCAAGCGGTATGCCAAAATCGTGCAGACCTGCACCTCCATCCCGAACTTCATTTCCTGGGTTCTGGTCTACTCCATGGTGTACATGCTCCTCTCCTCTGAGGCCAGCGCGCTGAACACCATCCTGAAAAGCCTTGGCCTCATCGAGGAATCTCTTTCCCCGCTGACGAACGTCGACCACGCGTGGGCCATGCAGGTCGGCATCAACATCTGGAAAACGCTCGGCTACAACGCCATCATTTATCTCTCCGCCATCACCTCCATTGACCAGGAGCTGTATCAGGCGGCCGATGTCGACGGCGCAAACACATTCCAGAAGATTATCCATGTTACGGTTCCCGGCTTGCTTTCCACGTTCTTTGTGCTGCTCCTGCTGGCCATCTCCAACATGCTTTCCAACGGCTTCGATCAGTTCTGGCTGCTGGGCAACGGCATGACCTGGGACAAGCTGGAGGTTTTCGACACCTACGTATACCGCATGGGCATTCGCAACATGGAATATTCGCTTGCCACGGCCATGGGTATTTTCAAGTCCATTGTCAGCATCGTCCTGCTCTCGATCGCAAACCTCGGTTCCAAGAAGCTGAGAGGCGTCTCGATCTTCTAATCGTTCCTGCCGACGGACTTATTTGAACAATCACACAGAAAGGACTTGAGAATTTATGACCACAGCAAGTGCGGCTATGCCGAAGAAAAAGAAGAAGCGGCTTTCCGTTGCGAACACGATCAACTATGTTGTCCTCTTCCTTTTGATGTTTATCTGCGTGTACCCCATGTGGTACATTTTCATCAACTCATTCTCCACGCCTGCCTCCATTACGCGCGGCGTGTTCATTTTGCCGTACGATTTCTCAACGGAAGCGTATCAGAACCTGGGCGACATTACAAACATCGGTTCCAGTATTGTGGTGGCTGTTTCCCGTACTGTACTTGGAACCATTCTCACCGTATTCTGCTGCAGCTTTTGCGCCTACATCCTGGCGCACCGCTATCTGCCCTGCAAGAAGCTGTTTTACCGCCTTTTTATTGTGACGATGTATCTCAACGCAGGCTTCATCCCCTATTACCTGACGGTGAGCGGCATCGGCCTTCGCAACAATTTCCTCGTGTACATCCTGCCCTATGCCGTGCAGGCGTACTTCATCATTCTGATCAAGACGTACATTGAATCCATCCCCGGTGAACTGGTGGAGTCTGCCGAGATCGACGGCGCCGGCATCGTGCGCATTTACTGGCAGATGATTCTGCCGCTCTCCAAGCCAATTCTGGCCACGATCGTTGTGTTCGCCGCGGTGAACCAGTGGAACACCTGGTCTGACGACATGTATTTCATGCAGGGCCGCAACTCCGCCAACCTGCACTGCCTGCAGTACCTGCTTTATCAGGAGCTGCAGGCCTCCAGTGTGGTGGATACCAGCAGCGCAGGCGCCGCTGCCGGCGCCGGCATCAAGGTGAGCCCAACCTCCCTGCGTATGGCCATGAGCTTTGTCACCATCTTCCCCATTCTGTGCGTCTACCCCTTCATGCAGCGCTACTTCACCAAGGGCATCATGCTCGGCGCCGTCAAGGGCTGATATTCCCGGCACATTGATGTTGTTCTTACTTCACTCCGTTTCGAATTCATGTTTCGGAATCGTTTCGGAATGAAAATTTATAAGTAAGAAAGAAGCGAAAGGAGAACCCATGAAAAAGAAGTTTGCTTTCAAACTGATTGCTCTGGCTCTTGCAGCCGCTACGCTGTCTTCCTTTGCCGCCTGCTCCAACGGCGGTGACACCGCCTCCACCGGCGGCGACACGGCTTCCACCGGCGATACGTCCGGCGATGGCAGCACGGATGACAAGTTTGCCGAGCGCGTTGCACTCGATGTGTGCGCTTTCGTCAGCCAGAACGAGCAGGATGGCCGCAGAAGCGACCCGATCTCCAAGTATATTGAGGATCAGCTCAATATCGACCTGTATCTGACAGGTGTTACCGAGGCTGATTGGCCGAACCAGCTCGCCACCATGATGGCCGGACAGGATCTGCCGGACATCTTCCTCCTCTCCAACCCGACGGAGCAGCTCTCCATGCTGCTGGCATCCAACTCCATCCTGAACCTGTCCCCTTACCTTGAGGAGTATGCACCCAACACGATGGCCGATCCCGGCGGACAGCTGATGGTCACCGCAAACACCCAGTCCGCCAACAGCCCGGACGGCAACCTCTATCTGTGGGGCATGTGCAAGGGTTCCTGGGATGACGGCACGGTTCCGACCTGCGGCCATTACATCAGATGGGACCTCTACAAGGAGGCCGGCTATCCCACCCTCGAAAACTTTGACGAGGACATGCTGGACGTCATGGAAGCCATGGTAGCTCTCGAGCCTGAAACGGCTGACGGCCAGAAGACCTACGGCATGGGCTCCTGGTTCGGCGCCGGCCAGGGCTGGGGCGAGTGGTTCTTCACCTTCGGCATGGCCCCGCAGGAGGGCGCCGGCCTGATTGAGGCCACCGGCCGTGTGCTCGGCGTTTCCACCGTCGACTCCACCCCGCTTGAGACCAACCAGCTCACCGACAAGGAAGGCTATTTCTGGAGAGCTGTTAAGTTTGCCAACAAGGCCAACCAGCGCGGCCTGTTCGATCCCGACTCCTTCACGATGACCTCCGACACGTACGAAGAGAACCTGAAGGCCGGCAAGTACATGTTCAACTATCCCGGCTGGATGAGCGTTTCCGCCAACCAGGAATTTGCAAAGACCGAAGGCAATGAAAAGCTGTTTGTTTCCCTGCCCGCCATCGGCGCAGACGCAGAAGAGCGCTTCGGCAACATGTACAGAGGCGAGCGCCAGTATGGCGTCAACGGCCAGACGAAAAACCCGGAGCGTTGTGTCGCCCTGCTTGACTTTGTTTCCACTTATGATTTCTCCAGAATCGCTTATAACGGTCTGGAAGGTACGTATTGGAACATGGAGGACGGAGTTCCCACCCCGACCGATGAGTATCTGACCATTACGAAGGACGAGGCTGAAGCTACGGCGACCGGCGTTGGTCTGTATCACCACTTCATGGGCTACGGCAACGGCGCGATCGATCCGGAAACCAATACCTACATGGATCTCTATCAGTTCTCCGACAAGGCCAAGGAAGCCACGATGAACCCGACCCTGCAGGATTTCATCGACCACTATGGTGCTGAAACCCAGGTTGACGTTTACCGCCAGGAAACCGAGACGACCAACTCCCAGAGCTTCCTGTCCTTCGGCGAGCCGGACGACGAGATCTCCAACTATGTGAACGAAATCAACGCGTATGTCGGCACCACCGTGTTCACGGCTGTTGCTGCCACCAGCGACGAAGAGTTCCAGAAGATCCAGGATGAAATGATCACCACCCTGCAGAACAACTACCATGTTGACGAAGTCTTCGAGTACTTCTACAACGAGGCGGTTGCCCAGGCTGACGACGTCGCCGTCCTGAGCGAAATGAGCAACGAAATGCTCGGCATCGAATAATCACTGAACTGCTGTTGTCCAGTTGATTCTTCTTTCTTCAAGCCAGCGCCCCCGGCAAGGATTTTCCTCCTTGCCGGGGGCGCATTTTTTGCCAACCGGAGCGCAGTTTTTGCCGATCCTTTTTCTGTTTTTTCTGCTATAATGGGTTCGTATCAGAACCCTTCCCCACAACTGGAACCCGGCATGCCGGGCAAGGAGGTATTGTGAATGAAACGGTTTTCCATTGGTGTCCTGCTCGACTCCTTCCGCATGAAGCCTGAGGACGCGCTGCGCCGCGCCGCCGCGCTGGGCGCAGAGGGCGTGCAGATCTATGCGACAAAGGGCGAGCTCGCACCGGAACAGATGGACACGCCGAAGCGGCGCGCCCTGCGCGCGCTTGCCGAAGAATGCGGCTTGAAGATTTCGGCCGTGTGCGGCGATCTGGGCCGCGATTTCGGCGACACGGAGTCAAACGGCGACCTTATCGAGCGCTCCAAGCGCATTTTGGATTTGGCACAGGAGCTCGGCACGAACATCGTGACGACCCACATCGGCATCATCCCGCTCGACAGCACCACGGAGCGCTACCATGTGATGCAGGAGGCCTGCGGCGAGCTGGCCCGCTATGCGGACAGCATGGACGCCCATTTTGCCATCGAGACAGGGCCGGATATCTCCCTCACACTGCGCGAGTTCCTGGACAGCCTTCACTCCACCGGCGTCGCCGTGAACTTTGACCCCGCCAACATTGCCATGGTGACGGGCGAGGACCTGGTGACGGCCGTTTCCCACCTTGCCCCCTACATTGTGCACACCCATGCGAAAGACGGCGTGATGGTGCACTACCGCGGGCCGGCCTTCGTCTACGGCGGCAAGCACCCCAGCGGCGGCGGCGAAGCCGTGGCGTACCGCGAGGTCCCGCTCGGCGAGGGCAGCGTGCGCTGGCCGGAATACCTGGACGCCCTGGAGCGGATTGGCTACCACGGCTTCCTCACGATTGAGCGCGAGGTGGGCGAAAAACCGGAGGAAGACATTGCCCGTGCCGTGTCGTTCCTGCGCGATCGGATCTGAGAACAACAGCCTGCTCGGCGCGCAAAGCGCGGTACAGGCCGCAAGAAAGGCGAGAAAAATATGGAGAAAGTGAAAGTTGCCGTCATTGGCACAGGAAATATTTCCAACAATCACATCCAGTCTTATCTGAACAATCCTAACGCGGAACTGGTTGCGCTTTGCGACATCGACGCCGGCCGCGTGCGGATGATGGGGGAAAAATACGGCGTGAAGCGCCTGTTTACCGACGAGGCGGAGATGTTCCGGGAAATGCCGGAGATTGACGCCGTGAGCGTGTGCGCCTGGAATTCCGCCCACGCGCCATGCGCCATTGCCGCGCTGGAAGCCGGCAAGCACGTGCTCTGCGAAAAGCCGATGGCGCTTTCCGCAGCACAGGCCGTTGAGATGGAGGAAGCCGCCAAGAAGGCCGGCAAGCTGCTCATGGTGGGCTTTGTGCGGCGCTTTGAAAAGGGTTCCGCTCTGCTGCGCGATCTCGTGCAGCAGGACTTCTTTGGCGAGCTTTACTACGCGAAGGCCACCTATCTGCGCCGCAACGGCAACCCGGGCGGCTGGTTCGGCGACAAATCCCGCTCCGGCGGCGGCCCTCTCATCGATCTGGGCGTGCATGTGATCGACCTTACGCGCTATCTCATGGGCAACCCGAACCCCGTTTCCGTTTACGGCGCCACGTTCCAGAAGCTGTTCAACCGGCCCGGCATCCGCACCACGAAGGCATACCGCTCCGTTTCGGCCGGCGGCCGCGATGTGTGCGACGTGGAAGACCTTGCCTCTGCCATGATCCGCTTCGACAACGGCGCGGTGCTGCAGGTGGAAGCAGCCTTCTCACTCAACCTCAAGCAGGACACCGGCAGCGTGCAGCTCTTCGGCACAAAGGGCGGCGCAAAGCTCTCCCCCGAGCTGGAGCTCTACAGCGATATGAACGGCTACATGACGGACATCACACCCGTTTGCCCGCCGGAATCCTTCACGGAAGAATTCCAGTCGGAGATCAACCACTTTGTGGACTGCGTGCGCACGGGGGAACCGTGCCGCGCCCCCGCCTCGGACGGCGTGCAGATCATGCGCATTCTGGACGCGGTTTATGAATCGGCCCGCACCGGCCACGAGGTGCTGCTGGGCTGACACCCGGCAAAGCAGAACCCTTTGTGTAAACAGCAGGGCGCGCCGTGCAGTAATTCTGCACGGCGCGCCCTGCTGTTATGGAAAAAGAGAATCGGTGAAAAAGCGGTGGGAAGGGGGAATCGAATCTATTGAAACCCTTTGAAAAGGGGGGTGATTGGTCTGCCGGGTGTACCGGGCCGGTATTCCGTCCGCGCCGGTTCCTTCTGGCAGTGAATAAAAGAGGAAAGAAAGGGTATGGAACAGGCGGTTCCGCATGGGAGGTACGGCTCCTTTGCGCCGCCCTTTGTTTCTTCCTTTGTTGTGATTTTAGTATAGCGGTGTAATGTGAAGGGCAGATGATGAAAAAGCTAACAATTTGCGCACGATTTATAAACAGATTGTGTACAATGAAGGGCAAAACCGTTCTATTCTGCACCGTTGCACGCTTGACGCGGTGTGCACAAGCCGCTTATAATAAATGTACCTTTTTGTTCCGAGGTGTATCATGGCGAACCGTTCCGAAAAGGGCAGAATCACGCTGCTCTCCCTCTCCATTCCGATTGTCATCGAACAGGTGCTGCGCTCCCTGATGGGCACAATCAACACCTTTATGCTCAGCCGCGTGTCGGATGACGCCTCCGCAGCGGCAGGCGTGGCAAACCAGGCGCTCAACGTGGTGATCATGGCCGCCACCATGCTGGCTTCCGGCACCGCAGTGGTCATCAACCAGTGTTTGGGCGCCGGGGAAACGAAGCGCGCCGCGCGGCTCACCATGAACAGCCTCACGGTGAGCGCCGCGGTGGGAGCCGTGCCGAGCCTGGCGGCCCTTCTCTTCTCCACTCCTTTCATGGAGCTCGTCGGCCTGGAGGCAAAGCTTGTGCCGGACGCCGCGGCCTATCTGCGGATCGCCGGCTCTGCCTGCCTGTTCCAGTTTGTCTCCTCTATGATCGCCGCACACCTGCGATGCCGCGGAAAGGCCCAGCTTGCCATGATCTCCGTCGTGTGCAACAATGCGGTAAACCTGGCTGGTTCGCTCCTTGTGGTGGAGGGGCTCCTGCCGCTCGCCGGGGTGCCGGGGATCGCCGCCGTCCGCCTGTTCAGCGAAGCGCTGGGCCTGCTGCTGATCGCCGTGTTTCTCTTCCGCGGCGGCTGGGACCTCCAGGTGCGCGACCTTGTGCGCATCCGCATGCGCGACGTGCGGCAGATTGTGAAGCTCGGCTTCCAATCCGGCCTGGAGGGTATCTCCTACACGACGGCACAGCTCGTCACCACCAGCTTTCTCACCTCCCTCCCCGCCGCTGTGCTTTCTGCCAAGGTTTATACGCAGACAGTGAACAACTACGCCTACCTGGCAGGCCAGGCAGTGGGCCAGGCTGCGCAAATCCTCTCCGGCCAGCTCATCGGGGCGGGAAAGCAGGAGGAAGCCTACCGTTTCGTGCGCAGGAGCTGGCGTCTTGTGTGCGGCTGCAACCTGCTGTTCAGCGCGCTGTTCTTTCTCTTCAGCGGGCCGCTCATCGGCCTGTTCACCGATTCGCAGGAGATTCAGGCCATTGCGCGCACACTGTTCCTGATTGATATTTTCACGTGCGTGGGCCGCTCGTTCAACCATTCGTTCAACTATGGGCTGCGCAGCGCCGGGTATGTGTTCTGGCCGATGATCTTCGCAAACTGCTCCGTGTGGCTGATCAACGCCGGTCTGGGCTACGTGTTTGCCTTCCCGCTCGGGCTCGGCATTGTGGGCGTGTGGCTGGCACAGATGACAGACGAATGGGTGCGCGGCCTCGGCACGGCGTGGCTGTGGCTCAGGAAAAAATGGATTCACACAGCCGTGCTGCAAAACGACTGATCGAGGCAGGAAGGAGGAACTGCGATGCTGGACTTTTCCAATCTGGAACAATACCGCGAAAACAACCGCATTGAGGCAAAGAAGGCGCTGGGCGGGCTGCCTCGCAGCATCTGGGAGACATACTCCGCCTTTGCCAACACACTGGGCGGCATCCTGCTGCTGGGCGTGGTGGAGCGGAAGGACAAGTCGCTGCACGCCATTGACCTGCCGGACCCGGAAAAGCTTGTGCGCGAATTCTGGAAGCTTGTGAACGACAGGGAGCAGGCCAGCGCAAACATTCTGACCGCTGACCAGGTGCAGATCCGCAAAGTGGATGGCAAGCGCATCGTGGTGATCACCGTGCCGCGGGCGCAGCGCTTTGACCGGCCCGTCTACATTGGAGGGAACCCGCTGACGGGCACATACCGGCGCAGCGGCGAAGGGGACTACCGCTGCACGCGCGAAGAAGTGCTGGCCATGCTGCGGGACGCCGCCGTGCAGCCGCAGGACGGAAGGCCGCTGGAACGCATGCTGCCGGACGTGCTCGACGGCGACACGGTGCGCCGCTTCCGCATCCGCATGAAAAACGAGAGGCCGGGCCATGCATGGGAAGGACTCGGCGGCGAGGAATTCCTTTACAAGGCGGGAGCCATCGCGCGCGGGCAGGACGGCGCCCTGCACCCCACGGCCGCGGGGCTGCTGCTCTTCGGCCACGAATATGAAATCGTGCGCGAATTTCCCCATTATTTTCTCGATTACCGGGAGCTGCCGGACGATGCCGGGCACTGGACGGACCGCATTGTGTCCTCCTCCGGCGACTGGAGCGGCAATCTGTATGACTTCTACTGCCGCGTTTCCCAGCGGCTGGCGGAGGACGCGCCGCCGGCGGCCCCGGTGCGCCGGGCGCTGTGCGAGGCGCTTGTCAACTGCCTGGTGAACGCCGACTACTGCGGGCGGCAGGGCGTGGTGGTGATCCGCCAGCGGGATTTTGTCTCCATTTCCAACCCCGGCTCCTTCCGCATCGAACCGGAAACGGTGCGCAGCGGCGGCATATCCGATCCGAGAAACGCCGCCCTTTTCAAGCTCTTCCTGCTTGTCAATGTGGGCGAACACACAGGCAGCGGCGTGCCGCGCCTTTACGCCGCCTGGCGGGAGCAGGGATGGCCCCCGCCCGTCTTCACCGAACAGTTCCGGCCGGACCGCATCACCGTGCGCCTGCCTCTTTCCGGGAACGGGGACGTCCCGCCGGCAGCCGCGGCGGAAAAGAAACCCGCCTCCTCGCGCGTGAAAAAACAGCTCATCATCGATTTTCTCACGGAGCACCGCAGCGCAAAAGCGTCTGAAATTGCGGCCTATCTGGGCCTGAAGCCCTCGCGCGCACGGGAATATCTGAAAGAGCTGACGGATGAGAACATCCTCACCGCCGTAGGCGCCAATAAAAACCGCACCTATGAACTGAAAGCCTGACAGATCAAGGAAGGCCCGCGCGGTCCGAAACTGGACCGCGCAGGCCTTCCTCATCTTTTTTCGCAACATCCGTTCAGCAGCCACGCTGTTCCCGCTCAAATTCCCGCCGAAGCACGGAGAGCGCCTTTTTCTCAATGCGGGATACATAGCTGCGCGAAATGTCAAGGCGAGCGGCAACCTCCCGCTGCGTAAGCGGCAAACAGTTGCGCAAGCCATAGCGAAGCTCCACCACTTCACGCTCGCGATCCGTGAGGGAGCTGGCCAAAAACTGCCGCAGGTGTTCGGCCCGCGTCTTTGCTTCCAGATTTTCGCAGATGTTGTCCTCAGAAGCAAGCACATCGGAAAGTGTGAGGGAATTGCCGTCCTTATCCGATTCAATCGGCTCGTTCATGGAAATATCCTGCGCCGTCTTTCGCCCGCTGCGAAAATACATCAGGACTTCATTTTCGATACATCTGGCTGCATAAGACGAAAGCTTGATGTTTTTTTCCGGATTGAAGGTATCGACAGCCTTGATGAGGCCAATGGTACCGATTGAAATGAGATCATCCTGATCGCTGGTGCTGGAATAGTACTTTTTGAAGGGAGGAAGCAGAAGGAATCTTTTTCCCGGTCGATCCTGACCACACAGGGGGCCCCGAACTTCAAATAGATGTCCAGATATATCTCCTCTCTGGTGCTGTTCTTTTTGACCACAATGCGGTCTAGAATGGTGGCGACCAGTGCTGAACTGACGCCGTTCCGAAAGGAAAGCTCCTCCTCCAGGGCAGCCTGGATTTTTTGCAGCTGCTCCACGGAGATCCAGCTTTTTTCTTCCTCCATTTTCACAGCCTCCCGCTGCAGCTCCAGCTCCCGGAGCTGATAGTTGAAGGCATCGTTGCGCTGTTTGAACTCCGCCGCCGAGAGGGCGCCCTCGATGCTCATCTCGAGCAGGCGATCCTTTTTGACGCAGACAGCGGAAATGTCCGCTTCCACGCGCTCTGCGTCCCGTCGGTAATCGTGTTCCTGCGGAACGGCCCGGATGACATTCAGCACGGCGTTCACGATCGCCTGTCTATCCTGCGCCAGTTCGTGAAAGATCTGCGCCAGGATCAGATCCAGCTCGCTGCTCCGCATCTGAGGTGCGGAGCAGCCTGCCCGCCCCCGGTTCCGGTATACGCGGCACTGCCAGACCTCCTTTTCCCCTTTGGCGCTTTTCAGCACCTGCCGGTGGAAGCTGGCGCCGTGCTCTTCGCAGAATATTTTGCCGCTGTAAGGATAGCGGTTGTGGAACCCGGCGGCACTCTGGTGAACCATCATCTGAGCGCTGCGCTGCTTGTAGAGGGCGTTGGCCCTGTCCCACAACTCCTCGGACACGATGGCCGGGATGGACGGATCCGGGTACATGACCCACTCGCTCTCATCCAGGAAAATCTTCCGCTTGCTGCGGTAATCCACCGTCTGGCTCTTGTTGGCGCAATACCAGCCCTTGTATTTGGGGTTTTCCAGGATGTGACGGATGGTCAGCACATTGAAGGCGTTGCCCTTCCGGCTGGTGAAGCCCTCGTCGTAGAGCTGCCGGGAGATGCGCCGGATGCCTATCTGCTCGTTCGCGTAGAGATGGAAAATCCGCCGGACCACTTGTGCTTCCGCTTCGTTGATGGTGAGGACACAGTCCTTCTTGTCGTAGCCCCACAGTTTGTCATTGCCCAGCACATGGCCATTTTTGATGGCCTGGCGAAACCCGAATTTCAGCCGCTCGGAAAGCTTTCGCACCTCGTCCTGGGCCACTCCGGCCATGACCACAAGCCGGAACTCGCTGTCGCTGTCCAGGGTATTGATGTTGTCATTCTGAAACAGCACCCCCACGTCGTGCTCCAGCAGCTCCTGGGTATACTGGATGCTGTCCAGCGTAGAACGGGAAAAGCGGGATATTTCCTTTGTGATGATGAAATCAAACCGCCCTGCTTTGGCATCTGAAATCATCCTCAGGAAACTATCCCGTTTTTTGGTGCTCGTTCCGCTGATGCCTTCGTCGATGTATCCCGGCACATAGGTCCAGTTTCGCTTGGACTGGATGAGTTCCGTGTAATACTGCACCTGGTTTTCCAGGCTGTTCAGCTGTTCATCCTTGTCTGTGGACACCCGCGCGTAAAAGGTCACCCGCAGCGGCAAGTCAAAGATGCTCTTCCCGTTGCGCATTTCATTTCGAATCTTGAGCACATTCATGCCGACATTCCTCCTCTGCCAAATATACAGGATACCGCAAAAACTCCGGGAAAGCCATCACGGAATGTACCAAATCCTGCGCCCGGGAATAGGTGAATTGCGATATCAGGCCGAGAGAAAAAACATGCTCCAGCAGAACGCTGACCACCAATCTCTGTGCGTTCTCCAAATTACATCACCTCGTATACAAAATATGAGGTTTGGTGCAAAAAAATGCCGGCCGGAATGACCCGGCCGGCATCAAAGCAACGTAAACAAGCCGCTCAGACCGTTTCTCACGATTCCGCAAAAGGAAACAGAAAAAGAGGCTCAAATAGGAACTTGAATATTGTCTTGCCCAACATAAGACAGAGCAACAAATTGAACTTTGATAAAGGGTTTGATGAGAGCTACATTTGATGGCATACCTCTCCTTTGATATTATCTTTTTCACGATTACGTCATGTAATACTCTATTTAATTTATCACTAAGTGATGTCTTACGACGATGCTTTAGTTTCGTATCCTATGCATGGCTGCGTCTTGTTTATCCTTTGCCGATTCCAAATCCTTAAAATCCCCCAAGTCGGTCAGCCTAATATGCGAAGCGTCCACTTTCGCGCCCGGATTTTCCTGCTGGCCCCGGATGGTGGCGGGGATTTCACCGTTCAGTTGCCCGCGTATACTCTCAGCCCGCAGCAGACAGACCTCTTCCAACGTATCCACCGCCAGCTGGTGGTCTTCATAGGAACAAAAGGCGGTGGGATCTTTTTGAACATAAGGAGCAATCTGCTTTGCCGTTTGTCGGAGGGTGACTGCAAACTGTCCGCTTTCAAAATATTCCGAAAGGAGCTTGTCGAAATAGGCGTGATAGCGGGCAAAGTACTCGTCGTGCTTCATCAGGTTGTGGTAAAGCGGCCGGTTCAGCATAACCTCACCTTCCGCCGGGGTGTTGATAGGGTAGTTGATGAGTATATTGGGATCTTTGATAGGGTCGGTCATTCCCAGGGCATAGGTGCCGAAGGCCAGATTGTAATCCCAGGGCAGAATGCTGAGGACTCCGTTTTCTTCATACAAAAAGTAGTTGTGTCCGGTGTGGCCCAGATAACTGTCCCAATTCATCACAAAGACCTGAACGGTGAAATACCGCAGCACCTCATCCACATTGACGGCGGTTTCCAGATTTTCACCGGTGGACAGGGTTTTCAGCGCCTCGATCACCCGTTTCTGATCGGCTTGGGATACCTTGAACTTGGCGTTTTCAAAGATGCCGGGATAGCTGTCCGGATGATCGTCGATATATTGCAGCGCCACGTCGGCGTTTTCCTCATTCAGGGAACGGTAGTCCGGCTTGTACAGCTTCCCGTAATCATTCCCGAAATTCCGGCGGGCAAAGGCCTCCTCCGGCTCCTCAATTGCAAAAAACAAACCCCAGTCCTCTCCATTGACCGTCACCCAGGTAAAGCTGCAAAGAGGCGTAGGCACCCCCATAAATGCCATCATGTCGTAGACCATATAGTTTTTCAGATAGCTGTTGTCCTGAAAGGAAGCGTCCAGAGAAAATTTGTCCAGCCCATAATAATTCCCCCCGTCCAGGAACTGGTCGAATTCCAGCTTGAGGCTGTAGCGGGAAAGCCCGTATTCCTCGGTCAGGCGCAAGGAATTGTTCCCCTTTGCCCGCAGCCCGATATTATGAAACGCTTCTCCGTCGATTTCGACAGTGCAGGCCACATATTCTTCCTTATCTGCATTCTCGATAAAAGCGTCCCAGTCCACAATTTGAATATCAATGGTATGTACCCTGCTGTCGTCAAACAAGCGGGTCACATATCCCGGGTTGGCGCTGGCTTTGGGAATTCCCAGCTGTTCGCCGAACATCAGCAGCAGGGTGAGAAGGGCTGCCAAAACCGCCGCACCGATGCAAATCCAGTCGATATACTTATGCTTTACCATCGCCTTATCCCATATAGTCGCCGTTGTAGGAGACCAGCACCACCCGGGACACACCGGGCATAGCCTCCAGCTCGTTAACAAAGGCGCTGCTGTCCTCTTTCAGGCGGACTTCGTAATTCAGTTCCACACAGCCGTTGTCCACGCTCTTGCTTTTGAGATTCAGCCGCCTGACCTGAGATTTGACAAAAATCCGCGCCTGTTCCTCAATCTCGCTGTTTTCGCAGTGCACCACCAAGATATACGGGAAATCCGCCGTTTTCTTTCGGGAAAAGGCAAAGAGAACCACCCCAATGAAGATACTGCCGAATACCGCCAGCGGGATCAGGCCGGCGGCCAGCACAATGCCCACCGCAATCGCCCAGAACAGGAAGGCGATATCCATAGGCTCCTTGATAGCCGTGCGGAACCGGACAATTGACAGAGCGCCCACCATGCCCAGAGACAGCACAATATTGCTCACCACCGTCATAATCAGCAGGGTGGTAATAAGCGACAGAGCAATCAGCGTCACACCGAAGCTGGCCGAATACATCACGCCGCTGTAGCTCTTTTTATAGATGAAAAAGATAAACAATCCCAGCAGAAAGGCCAATACCATGGCGATCACCATGTCCAGTATGGAGATGGTGGCGATATTCTCCAGAAAGCTGGATTTGAAAATATCCTGAAAGGTCATAAGGCCCTTCCTCCTCAGATGATTTTAATCGAACCGCCGGCTCAGGGCGTATTTGGAACAGGCCGCGGCCTGCCTTCCGGGCACCTGCACCGCCATGCGGACAAGCTCCGGCAAAAACGCATCGTATTTGACTTCCAGCACCGTGCCAGGCTCCATTGTGCGCATGTAGAAAATTTCCGAATTCAAGAAATCCACACAGCCAAGCCCGGTGCGGATATCCCGGTCTAACGTGATACGCACATTGCCGGGCGCATAGAGAAAAGCCTCCCGGTCGTAACGGACGATGGCCTTCGGCCGCAGACCTTTCCCTTTGATTTTGCTGTAAAGCTCGATGAAAAGCGGTTCATCCGAATCCAGCAGGAATTCGGAGCTGCCCGAAAGCAGCTCCTTTACCTGTTCCTGCGTCATCCGGGCGCTGCGCTTGCCGCACAGGCCGTTTATTTTGTACTTCTTTTCCAGCCGGATAAAAGAGGTGTCCGCCCCGTAATACCGCAGGCGGAATTTTTCCCGCCGGTTGACCCCGTCGATTTTCTCCCGCAGGGCGCTGTCATAGGGTGTGTCAAAGTACAGGCTGGTGACCCGGTATGTACCCCCCGGCCCGGCGTTTTTGTCATGGGCAAACAGTTTTTTGAGCCTTTGGGAAAGCACCAGATCTTCCCGCAGGTTGATCTGGTGCTTCAGCTCATGCCGAAGGGGAATGGCTTTGCCCGGCTCAATCGTCATAGCCGGAATCCCCGTCATCATTGTCGCTGTAGTCGCTGCCGCCGTCATCGTAATTGGTATCGCCGTAATTGGTATTACCGTAGTCGGTCACGCCGTCATTGTTGGGGCCGTAGTCGGTGTCATTGTAGTCGGTCACGCCGTCATTGTTGGGGCCGTAGTCGGTGTCGTTGTAGTCGGTCACGCCGTCGTTGTTGGGGCCGTAGTCGGTGTCGTTGTAGTCGGTCAC
>CAKNKY010000029.1 GCA_930987725.1 uncultured Anaeromassilibacillus sp.
TTTCCGAGCCCTGAGAGAACATTGAAACACACGCCAAAAACGATGAACGTTTTTGCCCAGAGGTTTCGGGCCTCCCGGCCCGTTGTTGTGTTATAATAACCTCACGGGCTAAGCGGAAATCGAAGAGTTCCGAGCCCTGAGAGAACATTGAAACACATGCCAAAAACGATGAACGTTTTTGCCCAGAGGTTTCGGGCCTCCCGGCCCGTCGATGTGTTATAATACCCTTACGGGCTAAGCGGAAATCAAAGATTTCCGAGCCCTGAGAGAACATTGAAACACGGGCCAAGCGGACGGCACAAAACAGAGTGCTGCGGGAGGGTGCGGGGACACAATTCCGCGGCAAAGTTTGTTTTCGGCGCCGGAACACCGGGCTCTGCGCCCGACCATTCCGGCAGGCACGAGACGGCGGCCCGACGGCAGGACGCCGCCGCGGGAAACCGGGCGGCGTACGGCACTGACCCTGAAAGGATTTGATATGAAGAAATGGATTGCAAATCTGCCGCTGAAACGGCAGAAAACGCTGGCGGTTGTGCTCGCGTGCGTGCTGATTGTGCTCGTCATCCTTCTCTCCGTTGTGTGGAATGCGGTGGAACAGAAGGAAAACCGTGTGGAGACAACGGGCTACGCCATGGGCTCCGTTGTGCAGCAGACGGTTTACGGCGAAAACGCGCAGGCGGCCTCCGACGCGGTGCTGCAGGCGGTGACGGAGCTGGAAAACCGCATTTCCTGGCGCGTGGAGGGCTCCGACGTGGCGCGGCTGAACGACAACGCCGGCGTGGAATGGATCTCCATCGAGCCGGAAACAGCTTCCCTGCTCTCGCTGTGCAGGGAGGTTGCCGCGCGCACGGGCGGCGTCTTTGACCCCACCGTGCTGCCTGTCTCGAAGCTGTGGGATTTCACGGCGGACGAGGACACGTTCCAGCCGCCCGCGCAGGAAACCATCGATCGCTTCCTTCCCTACGTGAATTACGAGGATCTGCGCGTGCGGGAGGATTCCGCCTCGCTGAAATACCATTACATGGGGATCGATCTGGGATCGGCCGGGAAGGGCGCAGCCTGCGACGCGGCACTGGCCTCCTATGCGGAGAGCGGCGCGGACGGCGCGGTGGTGGCCGTGGGCGGCAGCGTGGGCGTGTTCGGCGAAAAGCCGGACGGCTCGGCGTGGTCGATCACGGTGCGCAACCCCTATTCCGAGGAGGACGGGGAAACCGCCATGGGTGTGATGGAGATCACCGAAGGCTTCGTCTCCACCTCCGGTACATATGAAAAGCAGCGGGAAGCGGACGGCGTGACCTACCATCACCTGATCAACGCGAACACCGGCTGGCCGGAAGACAATGAGCTCGTCTCCGTGACTGTCTACACAAAGGCCAACGGGGACGGCGATCAGAACGGCGCGCTCAGCGACATCCTCGCCACGGCGGCGTATCTGCTCGGTCCGGAGGAAGGGGCGGAGCTGCTCCGCTCATACGGCGCGGAGGGCCTCTTTATCACCCGGGAAAAGACCGTGACGATGACGGAAGGGTTCCCCGCCTTCTCTCTGCTGCTGGATTCTTACACGCTGGAGGAATGAGCGATGGAACGCAAATGGTTCCGGCCGGCCGATCTGATCCTGCTGGCTGCCGCCGCGGCCGTGTGTCTCGCGCTTCTGTTTTGGCAGCACAGCACGGGCGACGCGGACTGCACGGCAGTCATTGAGCAGGACGGGCAGGAGCTGCGCCGCATCTCGCTTTCCGCGCTCACGCAGGAGGAGCGGATCGAACTCGGCGGCGAGTATCATGTGGTGCTGCTGGCGGAGCCGGGGGCAATCTCGTTTCTCTCCTCGGACTGCCCGGATCAGATCTGCGTGCACACCGGAAAGCTCACGAAACCGGGGCAGGCCGCCGTCTGCCTGCCCGCCCGCATTTCCGTCCGCCTGGAGGGAAAAAGCGAAAGCGGCGCAGACGCGACGACCGGATGAACAAACGGAAAAAGGAGGTACCATGCACCACGGAACGCGCTCCGCCGCCCGCCTGGTGGCAGGCACGGGGCTTCTGGGCGCGCTGGCGCTTGTTCTCTCCCTGCTGGAGAGCGCGCTGCCGCCTGTGACGGCGCTGCCGCCCGGCGCAAAGCTGGGCCTTTCCAACATTGCCGTGCTGTATGCCGTGCAGTGTCTGGGCGGGTTTCCGGCCGTGTGCGTCGCCCTTGTGAAGGGTGTGTTTGCGGGCTTGACAAGAGGCGGCGCCGCCTTTATCATGAGTACGTCGGGCGGCCTTTTGAGCACGGCCGTCATGACGCTGTTCTCCCGGTCAAAGCGCCCTTCCTTCGGGCTGCTTGGCCTGGGCGTCGCGGGAGGCGTCGCCCACAATCTGGGCCAGCTGCTGGCCGCCTGCCTCATCACCACGCAGGCGGCGGTCTGGTATGCTCCCCTTCTGATTGGATTTGGCGTTCTGTTCGGCGCCGTGACAGGCACCATCCTGCGTGTCACGATGCCGGCCATCAAGCGCCTGCTTCCCCCGTCTGCCGGAGCAACGGCCGGCGGCCCGCACATGCCCCCACGGCCCGGCAAAGGCCGCGGGGAGGTGAAATAGAGTGGAGGTAAAGAGAAAGTGGGACTGTCATTTCCTAAAAAACCGTTCCGCACCCACGGCGGTGCGGCGGTTCCCCACCGGAAAAACACGGCGCAGCTGCAGACAGCTGTGCTGCCCTGCCCGGATCAGGTCACGATCCCCATGCAGCAGCATGTGGGTGCGCCCTGCAAGCCGCTTGTCAAGGTCGGGGACACGGTGGATGTGGGCCAGAAAATCGGCGACAGCGACGCCTATGTCAGCGCGCCGATCCATGCAAGCATTTCCGGCAAGGTGGCTGCCATCACGCAGGTGACGCTGCCGGGCGGCCAGCGCACGGATGCCGTGGTGATTCAATCCGACGGCGAAATGCGCGTTTCGCCCGATGTGAAGCCGCCGAAGGTGGATTCCGCCGAAAGCCTGTGCCGCGCGCTGCGGGAATCCGGCCTTGTGGGCCTGGGCGGCGCCGGTTTCCCAGCGCACGTGAAGCTCAACGTGCCGAAGGGCAAGCGCATCGACACGCTCATCATCAACGCGGCCGAGTGTGAACCTTACATCACCGCCGACAACCGCGAGGCGATCGAAAACGCACAATCCGTACTGGAAGGCGTTTATATCATACGCGATCTGCTGCACATCGATCGCGTGATCATCGCCGTGGAAAACAACAAGCCCGACGTCATCGAAACGCTCACGCGCATTGCGGACAACCCGGAGCGCGACCCGGACGACAACGTGCGCGTGCTGCCGCTGCGCGCCAGATACCCGCAGGGCGCTGAAAAAGTGCTGGTGAAATCCTGCACGGACCGCGTCATCCCGCTGGGCAAGCTGCCGGCCGACGTGGGCTGCATCGTGATGAACATCACGTCCGTCGCGTTTGTGGCGGATTATCTGAAAACGGGCATGCCGCTTGTGAAAAAGCGCGTCACGGTGGACGGCTCCGCAATTCAGCACCCGCAGAACGTGCTGGTTCCCGTTGGGACAAAGATTTCCGACCTCGTGGCCTTCTGCGGCGGCTGGAAAGCGGAGCCGGCCAAGCTGCTGATGGGCGGCCCCATGATGGGCCTGGCGCTCACGGGCGACGATCTGCCCATTCTGAAGCAGAACAACGGCCTGCTGGCCTTCGCCGAGGGCGACGCCGTGCTGCCGGAGCCCACCGCGTGCATCCGCTGCGGGCGCTGCGTGGCAGGCTGCCCCATGGACCTGATGCCGACACAGCTTGAAAAATACGCGGAGCTCGGCGACGTGGACGCGCTGAACCGCTACGGTGTGATGTGCTGCATGGAGTGCGGCACCTGCGCCTACAACTGCCCGGCCAACCGGCCGCTAGTGCAGGCGATCCGCATGGGCAAGGCCCTGGTGAAAAAAGGAGGGAAGCAATAATGGAACAGAAGCTGATTGTTTCCGCTTCCCCCCATCTGAGGAGCGGAACCTCGACGCAGAAGATCATGCTCGACGTGATCATCGCCCTGGCCCCCGCGGCCGTAGCTTCGGTGATCCTGTTCGGGCCGCGCGCACTGCTGCTGATGGCGGTGAGCGTGGCGAGCTGCGTGGTGTGTGAATACATCTGCCGCCGCGTACTCAAGCGCCCGCAGACGGTGAACGACCTGAGCGCCGTTGTGACGGGCCTTCTGCTCGCCTTCAACCTGCCGCCGGAGATCAACCCGCTGGTGGCCGTGTTTGGCGCTGTGGTGGCCATTGTGGTGGTGAAGCAGATGTTCGGCGGCATCGGCCAGAACTTTGTGAATCCTGCGCTCACGGCGCGCATCATCCTGATGACCTCATTCCCCACCCGGATGACAACGTGGACGGCCCCCTTCGCCTACATGAACGGCGAAGCGGACGCCATGACGACCGCCACGCCCCTGGCACTCTCTGCGCAGGGCGCCACGGATTCGCTGCCGGGCCTGCTCCAGATGTTCCTGGGCGTGCGCGGCGGCTGCCTGGGCGAAACGTGCGCGCTTGCGCTGCTGCTCGGCGGCATCTATCTTGTGGCGCGCCGCGTGATTTCCCCCGTGATCCCCGTGTGCTACCTGGGTACGGCGGCCGTGTTCTCGCTGCTGCTCGGGCGCAACGTTCTATTTGACCTCATGGCGGGCGGCCTGCTGCTGGGCGCCATCTTCATGGCCACCGACTACACCACCAGCCCGCTCACCGTGAAGGGCAAAGTCATTTACGGCATCGGCTGCGGCCTGCTCACGATGCTGATCCGCGTCTTCGGCTCGCTGCCGGAGGGCGTGTCGTTCTCCATCGTGCTCATGAACATCCTGGTGCCGCTCATCGAGCGCATTTCCCGCCCGAAGCCCTTTGGAAAGGAGGAGGTCCGCTCATGAAACAGGAGGCACAGGCGCCGAAAAAGACGCTGCACGCAAAAGAGATCCTGCAGCCGGCGCTGGCACTGTTCGTTTTCTGCCTGATCGTCACGGCCTTGCTCGCGGGGACCAACCTGCTCACGCGCGATCAGATTGCAGAACAGAACCGCCTGGCGGAGGAAGCCTCGCGCCTGACGGTGAGCCCGGGAGCGGAAAGCTTCTCCCCCTCTGCGGACGGGACGTATTACCTGGCGGAGGCCGGCGGGGAAACCGTGGGCTATGTGTTCACCACAACGGCTTCCAGCTACGGCGGGCAGATCCGTGTAATGACGGGCATTTCCGCGGAAGGCACCATCACCGGCGTTTCCCTGCTCGAGATCAGCGACACACCCGGCCTTGGCATGAACGCACAGCGCGAGGAATTCCGCGCACAGTATGAGAAACCCGCCCCGCCCGACGGCTTCACCGTGCTGAAAAACGGCACGCCCGACAGCACGCAGATCAGCGCGATGACGGGTGCGACCATCACCTCACAGGCCGTGACCGACGCCGTGAACGAGGCTGTGGCCCAATATTACGCGATAAAGGAGGCGGAGTGATATGGCCGCCCGCAAAAAGACGCTCTGGCAGGAGTTCACAAAGGGCATCGTGAAGGAAAACCCCGTGCTGCGCCTGGTGCTCGGGACGTGCGCCACGCTGGCCGTGAGCACGGCGGCGAGCAACGCCATCGGCATGGGGCTGGCCACCACGTTTGTTCTCGTCTGCTCCAATGCCGTGATTTCCCTGCTGCGCAAGGTAATCCCGGATAAGGTGCGCATTCCTTCCTATATCACCATCATCGCCGGCTTCGTCACCATTGTGCAGATGTTCATCCAGGCCTATTCGCCCGATCTGGACAAGGCGCTGGGCATTTACCTGCCGCTCATTGTGGTGAATTGCATCATTCTGGGCCGCGCGGAGATGTTCGCCAACAAGAATCCCCTGCTCCCCTCCATTCTGGACGGCCTGGGCATGGGCGTCGGTTTCACGGCCACGCTGCTGCTCATGGGCATCATCCGTGAACTGCTGGGCTCCGGCACGGTGTTCGGCCTCTCCGTCACCGCTTCCTTCATGGACCCGATCCTCATCTTCATCCTCCCTCCCGGAGGCTTCTTTGTGTTCGGCCTTCTGGTTGCGCTTGCCAACCGCCTTTCCGGGGAGGGCAAGGCGCCGGAGGAGATCGGCTGCAAGGGCTGCCCGCTGGCCGGCGGCTGCTCGAGGCTTCAGGCAAAGGAGGGCTCTGACAAATGACGGGAGAGACAATCAAGGGCCTGGTTTCCATTTTCCTGGCCGCTATCCTGACGGAAAACTACATCCTGAGCAAATTTCTGGGTATCTGCCCCTTCCTGGGCGTTTCAAAAAAGCTGAACACGGCCGCCAGCATGAGCCTGGCCGTCACGCTCGTCATGGTCATTTCCACCGCCGTGACCTGGCCAATCTACTACGGCGTGCTTGTGCCGAACAATCTGGCCTATCTGCAGACAATCGTGTTCATCCTCATCATCGCGGCGCTCGTGCAGCTCATTGAGATCACGCTCAAGCGGTATATGAAGCCGCTGTATAACGCGCTCGGCATTTACCTGCCGCTCATCACCACAAACTGTGCCGTGCTGGGCGTGACGATGCTTGTGATTGACAAGCACACCGCTTCCCCGGAATCGTTCCATTTCCTGCAGGCGATCATCAACGCGTTCGGCTCCGGCATTGGCTTCCTGGTGGCCATGGTGCTGTTTGCGGGCGTGCGCGAGCGGCTGGAAACGTGCGATATCCCGAAAAGCCTGCGCGGCCTGCCAATCACGCTGATTGCGGCTTCGCTCGTCTCCGTCTCGTTCCTGGGCTTCCAGGGCCTGGTCGAGGGCCTGTTGGGCTGAAAGGAGGAGCTGAATCATGATGGAACTGTTATTTCCCGTGCTGCTTGTGGCCGGGATTGGCCTGGTGGCCGGCCTCGGGCTGGCGATCGCCTCCGCCGTGATGGCCGTGCCGAAGGATGAAAAGGCGGAGGCCATCCAGGAGATGCTGCCCGGCGCCAACTGCGGCGCCTGCGGCTTCTCCGGCTGCTCCGGCTACGCGGCCGCCCTCGCAAAGGGCGAGGCAAAACCGGGGCTCTGCTCGCCGGGCGGCGCGGAGGTTGCCGCCGAGATCTCGGCCTTCCTGGGCCTTGGCGGCGTGGATGTGGAGAAGAAGGTTGCCGTGGTGCGCTGCTCCGGCAGCGAGGACTACGCCGGGGAAAAGATGCGCTATGCCGGCATCGAGAGCTGCGCGGCCGCCGTGCAGCTTGCGGGCGGCCCCTCTTCCTGCTCCTTCGGCTGCGTGGGCTTCGGCGACTGCGTGAAGGCCTGCCAGTATGGCGCCGTGGAGATCTGCAGCGGCGTTGCGCACATCGATCCCGCCCGCTGCAAGGGCTGCTCGCTGTGCGTTTCCGCCTGCCCGAAGCAGCTCATCGCCCTCGTACCCTTCCGCAAGCAGGCCGTGGTGCGGTGCAGCAGCTGTGACAAGGGCGCCCAGACAAACCGCGTGTGCAAGATCGGCTGCATCGGCTGCATGAAGTGCGAAAAGACGTGCGAATTCAATGCCATCCACGTGAAGGACTTCCACGCCTCCGTCGACCCCGCAGCCTGCACCGGCTGCGGCAAATGCGCGGAGGTTTGCCCGCGCCATGTGATCGATTTGCTCTCCGTGTGACGCACAGTGCAGAAATCCCGAAGAGCCGCGCATTTCCCGCGCGGCTCTCTTTTCCCTTCAAACTGAAACAGACGTGCCTTGCGGCCGCGTCCTCCCCCAAAGCGGGAGGGGCAGCGGCCGCAAGGCGATCCGGGAGGTTGTATCAATGAAAACTGAGAAAAGGCAGCCGAAGCCGGTTGGGTTTGCCGTTTCGCTTCTCGTTTTTCTCGCCCTGCTCGCGCTCGTCGTCTCGTTCACGGTGGGGCTCGGCTCCAGTCCGCATGTGCCGCTGCTGCTGACAGCCGTGCTGGCAGCCCTTGTGGGCGCCGTGCACCGCTGCACCTGGCGCGAGATGCTCGAGGGCATCACAAACGCCGTCACGGCCGCCGTGCCGGCCCTGCTCATCATTCTCTCCATCGGCATTCTCATTGCCGCGTGGGTGGCGGGCGGCGTGATCCCCACGATGGTGTACTACGGCCTGCAGATCATCTCGCCCTCCTTTTTCCTGGTGACGGCGCTTCTGCTCTGCTCGCTCGTTTCCCTGGCGATCGGCAGCTCGCTCTCCACCATCGGCACGGTGGGCGTTGCGCTGCTCGGCGTGGGTTCCGCCATCGGTGTCCCACCCGCCATCACGGTGGGCGCGATTGTGTCCGGCGCATACTTCGGGGACAAAATGTCCCCGCTTTCCGACACGACAAACCTGGCCCCCTCCGTCTCGGGCGCTGGGCTGTTTGACCATGTGCGCCACATGATGGTGACGACGACTCCCACTTACCTCATCTGCCTGGTGGTTTACGGCATTCTGGGCGCAGTCTACGCACAGAACGGCGCGGTGGACGAGGCGCAGATCCGCCTGACGCTCGACACGCTGGCCGGGAACTTTGTGATTCACCCGCTGCTCCTGCTGCCGCCGCTGCTCATGCTGCTCATGGTGATCTTCCGGATCCCGGCCCTGCCCGGCCTCATGGGTGCGGCAGCGCTGGGCCTTCTGGCCGCCGTGTTTGTGCAGGGTGTGCCGGCGCGTGAGCTTCTGGGCGCAGTGATGGACGGCTTTTCGGCCGACACCGGCGTGGAGGCGGTGGACACGCTGCTGAACCGCGGCGGCCTCATGAGCATGATGCGCACCATCGCGCTCATGCTGCTGGCGCTGAGCTTTTCCGGCATCTACGAGCGCACCGGCATGGCGGAAGCCGTGCTCAGGCGGATTGTGGCGCACATCCACAGCGATCGCGGGCTGGTGATCGCCACGGTGCTCACGGCGTGGGGCGTCGTCATCGGAACAGGGCAGCAGTATGTGGCCATCATCATGACGGGACGGCTCTTCCGCCCGCTGTATGAGGCGCACCGCCTGAAGCCGCAGAACCTGAGCCGCGCCCTGGAGGACGCCGGCACCGTGTTCGGCGGCATTGTGCCCTACAGCACCGGCGCAGGCTTCACGGAGACGGCGCTCGGCGTTTCCGCCTGGCAGTACGGCCCATTTACCTTTTTCGGCTGGCTGAATCCGCTTGTCTCCCTGACGATTGCGCTGCTCGGCAAGAGCATGCCGCATGTGGAGACGGCAGACACGCCGGAACAGACTGAAACTGGAAAGGAGCAAGCGAAGTGAACGAGAAAGAAACGGCGGAAATCCGCCGCCAGTTCCGCCCGGGGCAGAATGTGGTGCAGCACATCCGCGGGTGTTACATCAACGAAAAGCGCGAGGTGGTGACGGAGTTTTCCCCTTCCCTCGCGCTCATGGAGGAATCGGAAGCCGAAAAGCTGCTGGGCATCCTGAAAAAGACGCTCTCCGGCACGCTGGGCAAGAACCTGGTGGATCTCTCCTTTGCCACGAGCCAGGTCGTGGATTCCGAGGAGCACCGGCTGCTGTCCTCCCTGCGCACCTCCGGCCTTGCGGACGACGAGGCCGTGCACACGATATTCACCCGCATTGCGGAATCGGCACAGCTGGAAGGGCCTTACCTCATCCTGCTGGCAAGCGGCAAATATGATGTCCCCTACCGCGCGAAGGACGGCGAGACGCTGGAGGACGCCTCCAGCGAGGTATACACGTTCCTGCTGTGCAGCCTGTGCCCAATCAAGATCACAAAGCCGGCGCTGAGCTACTACGCGGCACAGAACGAATTCCATAACCGCCGGGAGGATTGGCTCGTCTCCCCGCCGGAGGCGGGCTTCCTCTTCCCCTCTTTCGACGGCCGGTGTGCAAATCTCTACGGCGCTCTCTATTACTCAAAGAGCGCGGCGGACAATCACCCCGAGCTGATCGACGCGCTCTTCCGGCTGGAACCGCCCGCTCCCGCAGACGAACAGCGGGAAAGCTTCCACGCCGTGCTGGCCGAGTCGCTGGGCAATGCCTGCAGCCTGGATGTGGCGCAGGCGGTGCACGGGAAACTCTGCGCGTTGATTGAAGATCACAAAGCCAACCATGAGGAGGCACCGCTCTCGATCTCCGGCGAAACGGTGCGGCAGACACTCTCCGCCTGCGGTGTGGAGGAGGCGCATGTGGCCGCCTTTGAGCAGAAATTTTCCGAAACCTTCGGCGAGGACGCCGAGCTTCGGCCGCAGAACCTCGTGAACACAAAGCAGTATGAACTGCGGACGCCGGATGTGACGATCCGCGTGAACCCGGAGCGCGCCGATCTGGTGGAAGCCCGCGTGATCGACGGCGTGCGCTGCCTCGTCATCCGCGCCGAAGAGGGCGTGGAGCTCAACGGCCTGAACGTCCACTGGCCCGGTGAGCAGCCTGCGGAACCGTCCCCCGGCGCTGTCGGAAAAGAAAAAAGGGAACCTTAAGCCGCAGAACAGCGGACAAAGAGATGAAAAGCAGCCGCCCCTCTCGGGACGGCTGCTTTTGCATGGCAGAAAAATGTTTTGGCACATTTCAGCTTTGGCCGGCCGTTTTCGAGCCCTCCGTGCGGCGCTGAAGCTTGCGGAACAGGCGAACAAGCACAACCACAGCCGCTGTCGCAAGGAAGATTTCCGCCGTGAACTGTGCATAGGCCAGGCCATAGAGCGGAAAAAGCATGTTGAGCAGGCACAAGGCTGGGATTTCCAGCACAATCTTTCGCAGCACGGCAAACAGGAACGCGTGGCGCCCCATGCCCGTAGCCTGGAACACGCCGACAGCTATGAAATCCAGACACAGGAAGGGGATGCCCAGGCTGAACCCGTGCAGGAAACGGGAACCGTATGCAATGACCGACTCGTTGTTCATGAAGAGACGGATAAAGAAATCGGAAAAACTGAAATACGCCACCGCAACGGCCACCGTGAACACCAAGGCGGCGCGGATTGCATAGAACAGGACGCCCTTCATGCGTTTGATGTTGCCGCTGGCGTAGTTGTAGCTGATCAGAGGCATAATGCCCTGGGAAAGGCCGAGCGCAATGTTCGTGGGCACCTGGTAAATCTTCTGTGCAATGCCCATGGCGGCCACAGGATCGGCGCCGTAAACGGAGGTGAAGTTGTTGAGCACCGTCATGCCGGTGACGTTGAGCAGATTCTGGATGGACGCAGGGATACCCACCGTGCACACACCCGCCACAATGGAGCGGTTGGGGCGGAACATCTTCGGGTTGATGCAGACATAGGTATGGCCGCGCTTCACAAAAAGAAGCACAAAGAAATACAGGCAGGCCACACAGTTGGAGAGGAAGGTGGCCATGCCGGCCCCCTCCGCCCCCATGTTTAGCCCCCAGGGCAGAATGAAGATGGGGTCAAGCACGATGTTGAGCAGGCAGCCGCTCATGGTGCCGATACTCGCATGCATGGAGGAGCCCTCCGCACGCACCAGATACGCCATGACGACGTTCAGGATGGCCGGCGTCGCGCCGAAGCAGACCGTCCATTTCAGGTAAGCGGCCGTGGCATCCGCCGTTGTGGCATCCGTTCCCAGCAGGACGAGAAGGGGATCGAGAAAGATGGTGAAAAACAGGGAAAACAGGAGCCCGCTGATAATCGAGCAATAAAACCCGAACGCGGAGCTCTTGTACACCACCTCGTAATCCCTGCGGCCGAGCGCACGGCTCATCATGCTGGAACTCCCCACACCGAACAGGTTGTTCACAGCGTTGAACGCCAGCAGAACAGGTGCGGCCAGCGTGACGGCGGCGTTCTGCACCGCATCGTTCAGCATGCCGACAAAATATGTATCCGCCAGATTGTAAAACACCATGACCAGCGAGCTGAGGATGGTCGGGATCGCCAGCGTCATGACGGCTCCGGGAATCGGCTTGTTTTCGAACAGATCTATCTTTTTTTGGTCTTCTCCCATCGCAAGGAACTCCTCCCCGGCGGGTCAGGACCCCGCCCTGCCATTAAGATTCCTGCTTCTCCTGCGCGGCGGCCTCGGCCTCCGCAGCCTTAATCATGATGGCGCATTCCAATCGTTTGCGCTGCAGCTCGCAGCCGATCTCGTAGCTGCCGTTGATGTCGCCGCTGAAATGGTACGCGTTGGCAGAACAGCCGCCGCTGCACCAGAACTTTGCAAAGCAATCCTTGCAGCTCTCGCGCGCATACACGTTGCAGAGTTTGAAGCGGTCCTGCAGCTCCTTGTTCTGAATGCCGTCATAGACATTGCCGAGCAGGAAATCCGTGTTGCCCACAAACTGGTGGCAGGGGTAGAGATCGCCCCAGGGCGTGACGGCGAGGTATTCCGTGCCGGCGCCGCAGCCGGAAATGCGCTTATAGATGCACGGGCCGCCCGTGAGATCGATCATGAAGTGGAAGAAATTGAAGCCGTTTCCCTTCCTGCGGCGGGACAGGATCTCTTTGGCAAGGCGATCGTATTCCGCGCAGAGCTCCGGCACATCCTCCTCGCGGATGGCGTACGGCTCCGTGGGAGCAGCCACGACGGGCTCCACGGAGATCTGCTTGAAGCCCTCGTCTGCCAGATGCAGCACGTCGCTGGCGAAATCCTTATTGAAGTGAGTGTAGGTGCCGCGCACATAATAGTTGTCCTGATGGCGGCTCTCGGCCACCTTCTTGAACTTCGGCATGATGAGATCATAGGGACTGCCGTTGCCATTGCGGAACGGGCGCATGCGATCATTGACTTCCTTGCGGCCGTCAATGCTCAGCACAATATTCCCCATCTCCTTGTTCACGAAGTCGAGGATCTCATCGGTGAGCAGAACGCCGTTCGTCGTGATGGTGAAGCGGAACTTCTTGTTGTGCTCCTTTTCCTGGCTGCGGCCGTAAGCGACAAGCTGCTTGACGACGTCCCAGTTCATGAGCGGCTCGCCCCCGAAGAAGTCCACCTCCAGGTTGACGCGGCTGCCGGAATTCTGGATGAGGAAATCGAGTGCCTGGCGGCCGACCTCATAGCTCATGAGCGCACGGCGGCCCATGTATTCGCCCTCGTCGGCAAAGCAGTATTTGCAGCCGAGGTTGCAGTCATGCGCCACATGCAGGCAGAGCGCCTTCACCACGGCGTTGCGCTGCTTGAAATCGATCACGGCGTCACGGTACGGATCGTCGCTGAACAGGGAACCGTCCTCCTGCAGGGCGCGCACATCGCCGATGACCTCCTCCACCTCACTGCGCGTGATTTCGGGACGATCGGCATAGCGCTCCAGCATGGCGGCCGTGATCTCCTCCGGCGTGTGATTTTCCCACATGGCGATCACGTCGTAGGCAAGATCGTCCACCACATGGACGCATCCGCTGTTCACATCCAACACAATATTGTAACCGTTGCTTTTATACTGATGAACCATGGTATTTTACAAACCCTTTCCAAAAAGATGCGCACAAGAAATATCGCCGCCACGGCGCAAAGGCACGCCGCAGGGCGCGCCGCTTCCGGGGCAGCGATACCATCAAGAGACTACTCTTACTTGTTTTTGTTTTCGCAGTGCTGGTTTGCAACCGTGCAGGACGTCTTGCAGGCAGACTGGCAGGAGGTCTGGCACTCGCCGCAGCCGCCGACCTTCAGGGAGTCCTTCAGGTTTCTGGAATTCAAAGTCTGAATGCGCTTCATCGAATCAGTCTCCTTTCTGTGGAATCGCAAGCGCAGAGGTACAACCCCTCAGGGCTTTGCTTATACAAGTTAGCATAGCAAAAAAAGCGCAACTTGTCAACATCAGCGGTTTTCCATCGGCACGTAGGACCGGCGTTCGGAAATGCTCATGTAAGCCGGGCGGATGATCTTGCCCACGTTGATCTGCTCCTCCAGCAGGTGGGCGCTCCAGCCGGCGATGCGGGCCATGGCGAACACGGGCGTGAACAGCTCTGTGGGCAGGCCGAGCATATGATAGACGAAGCCGCTGTAGAAGTCGATGTTCGCACTGACGCCCTTGTAGATGCGGCGCTCCTCCGCGATGACCTGGGGCGCAAGCCGCTCCACAAGCGAATAGAGGCCATATTCCTTTTCCATGCCCTTTTCGGCGGCAAGCTTCTGCACGAAGGACTTGAAAATGTTGGCGCGCGGATCCGAGATCGAATAGACGGCATGGCCCATGCCGTAAATAAGGCCAGCCTTGTCAAACGCCTCCTTGTGCAGCAGGGCGCGCAGGTAATCGGCCACCTTGCCCTCATCCTTCCAGTCGTCAATCTCGGCCTTCATAGCCTCAAACATCTGCACAACCTTGATGTTTGCACCGCCGTGGCGCGGGCCCTTGAGGGAGCCGAGAGCCGCCGCAATCACGGAATACACATCGGAGCCGGAGGACGTGACGACGTGTGTGGTGAAGGTGGAGTTGTTGCCGCCGCCATGCTCCGCGTGGAGCACGAGCGCCAGATCGAGGATGCGCGCCTCCAGCTCGGAATATTTGCTGTCGATACGGAGCATGTGCAGGATGTTCTCCGCGGTGGAGAGCTCCGGACGCGGGGAATGGATGAAAAAGCTGTTGTTCAGGCGGTCCGCGTCAAAGCAGTATGCCTGATAGCCGTACACCGCGAGCTGCGGGAACAGGGCAATCAGCTCGATGCACTGGCGCAGCACGTTCGGCCGGGAAGGATCGTTCGCCTTCTCGTCGTACGCATAGAGCGTGAGGACGCTGCGGGCAAGCGTGTTCATCATATCGCTCGTGGGCGCCTTCATGATGATATCGCGCACAAAATTCGTGGGCAAGGTGCGGTAATTGGCGAGCAGCTGCCGGAACTCCGCAAGCTGATCCGCATCCGGCAGTTCGCCGAACAGGAGCAGGTAGGCCGTCTCCTCGAAGCCGAATCGCTTTTCGCGGATGAAGCCGGCCACAATCTCCTCCACATCGTAGCCGCGGTAAAACAGCTTGCCGTCACAGGGGACGGACTTGCCGTCCACCATCTTGCTCGACTGGATTTCAGAAATTTCCGTGAGGCCCGTGAGGACACCCTTGCCGTTGATGTCGCGCAGGCCGCGCTTCACATCGTATTTCGCATAGAGGGACGTGTCGATTGTGCTGTGCGATTCGCAGAGGGAGGCATAGTGCTCCATTTCAGGCGTAATTGCAAACAGATCAAACGTTTCGTTTTTCGTCGCCATATCATATCTCTCCTCTCTCTTGAAGGCGGCGTTCCGCCTGTGCCGCCGGGCGCCACGCGCCCCGTTTCGGTAAAAATAATAAGATACAAGTGTTATTATACAACAATTTATACCAAGTTGCAAATCTTAAATTGTGAACAGTCGATAAACAATCCAAAATATGACAAAAAAGGCGGCGGCGTCTCGCGACGCCGCCGCCTCAAAGCTTTCATTTACTCGAAACTGAGATTATTCCTGCTCGGAAGCCTCCGCAGCCTTTTCCTCTTCCAGCAGAGCGCGGATGGAAAGGCTCACGCGCTTCTTCTCGAAGTCGATGTCCGTGATCTTAACCTTCACAACATCGCCGACCTGCAGCACGTCCTGAGGCTTCTCGATGCGATGATCCGCAATCTGAGAGATGTGGATCAGGCCGTCGATGCCGGGGATGATGCGGGCAAACGCGCCGAAGCTCGTGAGACCCACAACGGTGGCTTCCACCACGCTGCCAACCGGATAATCGCGGCGCAGGATCTCCCACGGATTGTCTTCCGCACGCTTGTAGCCAAGGGAAATCTTGCCCTTCTCATGGTCAAGGCCCTTGATGTAAACCTTCACGACGTCGCCCACATTGACAACCTCGCTCGGATGCTTGATGCGATCCCAGGAGAGCTCGGAGATGTGGATCATGCCGTCGATGCCGCCGAGATCCACAAACGCGCCGTAAGAGGTGAGGCTCTTCACGGTGCCGGTGTACTCCTTGCCGACCTCAGCCGTCTCCCAGAACTTCTCGGCCAGAGCCTTGCGCTCGTCGGCGAGAACGGAACGGATGGAGCCGACGGCACGGCGGCGGCCGCGGTTCACTTCAATGATGCGGAAACGCACGTCCTTGTGGAGCAGCCCGTCAAGCGGCTCGCCGCGGGAAGCGGTCGCCTGAGAAGCAGGGATGAAGACGCGCACGCCGTGCGTGACGGCGATGATGCCGCCCTTCGGCAGGATTTCGGTGACGGTGCCATCGAGAATGGTGCCGTCCTCGGACGCGGCGGTGACAGCCTCCCAGCCCTTCGCAGCGTCAAGGCGCTTCTTGGAGAGCATGATGGTGCCCTCCTGGTCGTTCGTGCGCATGATCAACAGATCGAGTTCGTCGCCGACTTTCACGATGTCTTCCGGCTTGACGTTCGGATCGGCAGAAAGCTCGCTGGCCGGCACAATGCCCGCCTGCTTCCGGCCTACGTCCACATACACCTCGTTGGGCGCGATGCTGACAACTACACCGTGAACCTTCTCATCTGTATTAAAACTTTTCAGCGACTCTTCGAGCATCGCCTCAAAGCTGGCGCCATCCTCCGTCACATTTGGCTCTTGATTTTCCTTGATTTCTGTCATGGTAGCAAGTACCTCCTTTATTATGCTTGCCGGTGTGGAGGCACCGGCAGTGATGCCAACGGCATTCGCCCCCCGCAGCGCGTCGATGGGAAGCTCCCGCGCATCTTCCACGAAGTAGGAAGGGCAGTTTCTTCTGCACACGTCAAAGAGTTTCGCTGTGTTCGAACTCTGCCGCCCTCCCACGATAATCATGGCGTCACAGGCGCGTGACAGCGCCTCTGCTTCAGATTGACGATTTGCAGTAGCATTACATATTGTATCAAAAATTGCGGCGTTTGTATATACCCTTTTCAGGATTTTCAAACTATTTTTCCACTCCGAAAGGGAAAAAGTCGTCTGGGAAACGACGGCAACGGGCTGATTTTGTAAATTTTTGTTTTCCAAAGAAAACTTTTCTAGGTCCTCAGCCCCGGAAAAAACATGGCACGGGCCGTCGCAGTGACCCACTATGCCCTGCACCTCCGGGTGCGCAGCATCCCCCGCGATGAGGACAAACCGCCCTTCGCGCGAGGCGCGCTGCACGAGGCCGTGAATCTTTGCCACAAACGGGCAGGTGGCATCCACCACGCGCGCGCCGCAGCGCTCCGCCTCCTCCAGCACGGAGCGGGCCACGCCGTGCGAGCGGATGACAAGCACGCCGCCCTTCGCCTCCCGCGGCTCCTGTGCAATGCGCACGCCGCGGGCCGCGAGATCCGCGAGCGTCTGCGGATTATGAATGATGGGGCCGAGCGTCCACACGCGCTCCCCTTCGCCAAGCAGACGGTTCACCGTCTCCACGGCGCGGTTCACGCCGAAGCAGAAGCCGGCCGTCTTTGCAACCGTGATCTTCAATGGCCTTCCTCCAGCAATCCGTTGATCTCCGCACTCAGCCGCGCGGAAGCGCACCGCAGGGCGGCGCGTCCCGTCTGCCCGCCGAGCAGCTCCTCCGCCGGGATGGGTGTGCCGAACCGCACCGTGACCCTGCTGCGCCACCGCAGCGGCTCCCCGCTGCAATAGATGCTCACAGGCAGCACCGGCGCGCCGGACTTTTCCGCCAGCAGTGCAAACCCGGGCTTGGGCCGGAACGGCGACGTGTCGAAAATCACCCTTCCCTGCGGGAAAATGCCGAGCACACCGCCCTGTTCCAGAACCTCGAGCGCTTTCCGCACCGAGGAAGCGTCGCCCTTATCCCGCTCCACGGGAAACGCGCCCAGGTGGTTCAAAAGCCAGGCGGCCAGGCGGCCGTGATCCTCAAAGAGCTCCGACTTCGCCATATAGCGCACCTGGCGGCGGAACGGCGCGGCCAGGAACAGCGGATCGATCACGCAGCGGTGGTTGCAGCACACAATGAGCGACCCGCTCTGAGGAATGTGCTCCGTGCCGCGCCAGGACACGCGGAACACGAGCTGCGCCAGGGGCGACAGCAGCCGGAGCAGGAAAAAATAGAGTTTCATTTTTCCTCCGTTTTCGGGTCCCGCAGCTCCATGATGCGGCTCATCACCAGGCGGCTGGCTGCGCGGTATTCGGATCCGCGGCCCTCCTGAATGCCGAGCTCCTCCGGCTCGATCAGCTTGCCGTAGGCCACAATGGCGCGGTGGAACAGGCGCGGCCGCTTGCTGCCCACAGGCGTGATGCAGACCGGCAGAATCGGCACATGGTGCTGGTAGGCAAGCATGACGACCCCGGCCTTCGGCTGCAGGAATTCACCGGTGCGGGAGCGCGTTCCCTCGATGAAAATGCCCATGATGCCGCCGTTCTCCAACACCTCACTGGCGTGATCGATGGCGCCCACATCGCCGCGGCCGCGCTGCACCGGAATGCAGCCGAGCGAGCGAAGCAGCCACGCGAGCGCCTTGTTCTGAAACAGCTCCGCCTTGGAGAAAAAGAAGATCTGACGCTTCTCAATGCTGGCCAGACGAAGCGGATCGGAAATGCCGAGGTGATTGGAGCAGAGGATGAAATTCCGATCCTTCGGGACATTCTCACGTCCCTGTGTGCGGTAGGGGATGAAGGGATACACGAGCGGCTGTGCAAAAATTTTGCCAAAGCCATAGAGCGGCGTATGTTTCATGCGTTCTCCCCCTCTCCGGCCAGGGCCACAATGCGGGCCACCACCTGCTCCAGCGACAGGCCGGTGGAATCCAGCAGCACGGCGTCTTCCGCCTGGCGGAGCGGCGCCGTCTTTCGGGTGGAATCCTGCTCGTCTCTCCAGCGGACGTCGGAGAGGATCTGCTCATAGGAGACATCCTGGCCCTTGGCCTGCAGTTCCAGGAAACGGCGGCGGGCGCGTTCCTCCGCGGAAGCCGTGAGGAAAATCTTCGTCTGCGCCCAGGGGAGCACGACGGTGCCAATGTCGCGGCCGTCCATCACGACGTCCTGTTCTCTGCCGAGATCCTGCTGCAGCCGGAACAGGAACTGCCGCACGCACGGCAGCTTGGAGAAATCGGAGGCCGCGCGGGAAGCATCCGGCGTGCGGATGACGCCCGTCATATCCTCCCCGTTCACGAACACATGCTGATCCCCACCTTCAAACGAGAGCGTGAGCTTCAGCCCTTCCAGCGCGCGGGCCACCTCTTCCTCCTCGTTTTGGGAAACGCCCATGGCGCGCAGGCGGCAGCCGATCGCGCGGTACATGGCCCCCGTGTCCACATAGAGATAGCCGAGCTGTTTGGCGGCGGCGCGCGCCGCCGTGCTCTTTCCGGCCCCAGAGGGCCCGTCAATTGCAATTGCCTTCATGGCTGTGTCCTCCTTTTTCGGTTAAGCCTTTTCCAGAGGCAACAGCCCCGGCCGCAGCGCGGCCCGTGGCAAAGGCAATCTGCAGATTAAAACCGCCGGTGTAGGCATCCACGTCGAGCACCTCGCCGGCAAAAAACAGGCCGGGCAGGAGCTTCGATTCCATTGTTTTGGGATTGACTTCCTTCACATCCACGCCGCCCGCCGTGACGATCGCTTCGGCAATGGGACGGAACCCCTCGATCGGCACGGAAAAGCACTTGAGCAGGCTGAGAAAATGTTCGCGCATCTGCCGTGTGACAGCGTTGCACTTGCACGTGGGCGGGATGCCCGAACGCCGCACCGCCACGGGGATGAGTTTGCGCGGCAGCAGCGCGCCGAGAGAGTTTGCAAAATCGCGGTTCCGGTTTTCCGCAAAATCGCGCAGCAGCCTCGCGTCGAGCTGTTCCGGCGAGAGAGCAGGCTTCAGATCGATGCGCACCTCATAGCGGCCGGGCTCCATATCGCGCAGGTGGCTGCTTGCGCTGAGAATCACGGGGCCGGAAAGGCCGAAATGTGTGAACAGAAGTTCCCCGAAATCGGTGTAAACCTCCCTTTTCCGGCGCGTATCCCACACGGAAAGGCCGATGTTCCGCAGCGAAAGGCCGGTCAACTCGGCGCAGTCATGCCCCTGCTCCACGAGCGGCACGAGCGAGGGGCGCAGCCCCGTCACGGTGTGGCCTGCCTGGCGCGCCAGACGGTAGCCGTCGCCGGTGGAGCCGGTGGCCGGATAGGAAAGGCCGCCGCACGCCACCAGAACGGCCGGCGCGTGCAGTTCCTCCCCTGAGGAAAGGCGCACGCCTTCCAGGCGCCCCTCCCGCAGGAGAAGCTCCCGCACCTCGCCGTGCAGCACCCGGCAGCCGCCGCGCCGCACATAGGCGGAAAGGGCGTCCACAATGTCGGCCGCCTGATCGGAGACGGGAAACACACGGTTGCCGCGCTCCGTCTTGAGCGGCACGCCAAGCCCTTCAAAAAAGCGCATCGTCTCTTCCGGCGGAAACGCGGAGAGCGCGCCGAACAGAAAACGGCCGTTGGAGGGTACGGCCTCCACCACCTCGCGCGCCGTGCAGTGGTTTGTCACATTGCAGCGGCCCTTCCCGGTGATGCGAAGCTTGCGCCCCAGCCGGTCGTTCTTTTCCACCAGGCAGACGGAACAGCCCAGCTCCGCGGCGCGGCCGGCGGCCATCATGCCGGCCGCGCCGCCGCCCACAACGATCAGATCACTTCTCATGGCCGCTCTTCCCATCCACCTTTTCGTAGACGTTGTACTCATCCCAGAGGCGCTCCAGCTTGGTGAAGATATTCTCCGCGTCGCGCTTGCGCTTCATCGCAATGGTGACGAGGAGCGCGTTGATGAGGCTGAGCGGCGCGCAGAGCGAATCGACAATGGAGGCGATGTCGCTGCGCGCCAGGAGCAGGTAATCCGCCGGCCCCGCCACGGGGGAAAGCGTGCTGTCTGTGATGGCAACCACCTTTGCCCCACTGTCGCGCGCAAAATTCAGCCCTTTTGCCGCCTTGCGGGAGTAGCGCGGGAAGCTGATACCGATGACGACGTCCCCCTCCCCGACACGGATCATCTGCTCAAAGATTTCCGCCTCGCTGCTGGTCTCCACAAGCGTGACGCTCTCGAGCAGAAGCTTGAGATAATAAGAGAGGAACGTGGCCAGCGCCTGCGAGCTGCGCGCCCCCATGATATAGACGCGGCGCGCGCCCGCGATAGCGTCGGCTGCCGCATAGAAATTTTCGTGTGAGGTCTCTTCCATCGTGCGGCGGATAATCTCCATATCCTGCGTGAAGATGGAATCCAGAATGTCGTTGGAACCGATGCGGTTGGCCGTCACATCCATGCGCTGGACGCTCGTGAGTTTGTTGCGGATCATCTCCTGCATGGCCTGCTGCAGCTCCGGGTATCCCGTGTAGCCCAGCTCCGTGGCAAAGCGAACCACGGTGGACTCGCTGACGCCGACAGTGGCGCCCAGCTTTGAGGCCGTCATGAACGCCACCCTGTCGTAATGCTCCATGATGTATCGCGCAATCAGGCGCTGCCCCTTCGAGAAATGCGCCATATTATCCTGAATCCTGGCTGTAAGCAAGTGATTCATGCTTTCTTTCACCCTCTGCTTTACGCAAAAAATATCCGTTTTCACCCGGCCGCAGCCGGATGCACGGACCTTCCCTATTTATTGTAAAGATTCCGGCAGGGAAAATCAAGGTTTTTCTCTCTTTTTTGCATTGCGGAACACCCTTTCCTGCAAAACAGGACATTGCACAAAATCCGGAGAAGCACCGCACAAAAAAGGCGCTCCGCCGGGCTGGGCAGCAGAGCGCCTGGGTTTATGAAGCGGAGGACAGAAAACGGCAAAAGCAAACGCCGGGAAAGCAGCCGCTGGCAGCCTCACCGGTGAAACATGCGCTCCACCACGGGGTGAAGCCTTTGCCAGTAAAAGGCGGCAAGGCCGCCAAGTGCGAGATCATACAGCACAAATATGGCATTCGCAGCGGGAAGCAGCAGCCACTGCAGCGAGACACCGGCCACGCGGAATGTTTCCTCCGGCACATGGAACACATACAACGCCAGCAGCCAGAGGCAGACGGCCACAACGTTGAACAGCAGAAGCTTGAAAACCCACCGCACCACACGATTGCGGATCGGGTCCAGCCGCGATTTCAGCACGGGATAATAGCCGAACAGCAGGCAGAACAGCGCCGCGGATTCCTTATCCGTGCCGATAAGCAATGTGAGCACGCCCACCACAGCGTAACAGGCCAGCCCCCATTTCAGGCCGACCTCCATCACCACGGCGATAAGCAGCGCTCCCGCGATGGCGGGCAGCGCATACGTCATAGTGGGAAAAAGTCCCGCCCCGCCCACCAGAACGGCAGCCAGGGCGCAGATCATGCCGCAGAACGCGGTGCGCTCCCCGCGCTTCAGCAGCATGAGATCAGATCCCCGCCCATGCATTCGCAGCAGCAGTCGGCGCAGATGAGGCCGTTGCAGACATCACAGGCCGTACAGCCGCCCACCTGGCCGCCCGGGTTGTAACCGCCGAAATTGCCGCGGCGCTGGTTTGTCACCTGATTCATGGCGGAACGGTATTCCGCGTTGCCGGGATCAAGCTGGACGGCGCGCGTGAAATGGTTGTATGCTTCGTCAAGCCAGCCGCGCTTATAGAGCACCGTTCCCTTGAGGAAGAACCACTCCGCGTTGCGGCCCTGCGTCGGCACACCATTGAGGATCTGCTCCGCATCGGCAATGCGGCCGTTCATAATGAGGTTCCGCACGTCGTAAAAGGAGGAGGAAGAGGAGTAGCCTGCATAGGCGCCCCCTGCCTGCTGCCGGGAATCGTTCGGCTGCTGGTAGCCGGTCTTGGCACGGCCGCGGCGCTCGGCCATAATCTGGTCGTACGCCTCGTTGACCTCCTTCATTTTCTCGGTCGCCAAGTCTGCCAGCGGGCTGTTGGCATAGTTATCCGGATGGTACTTTTTCGCCAGCTCCCGGTATGCCGCCTTGACTTCATCGTCTGTCGCGGTGGGAGGCACGCCCAAAACCTGATACGGGTCCGACATTCTCAATTCTCCTTTTTCTTCTCAAACAAGATTTGCCGCTGCATCTGCGGCAGGCCCTGCTCCACCACGTTGCGCAGGATCGGCGCAAACTGAGGCAGGTCCAGCAGGGCAAAAGCAGCCTTCATCTGGGCCGCGGACATATTCAGTGTCTCATTGGCATAGTCGCGCAGCGCTTCGGCCTGCGCCTCGGAAACGGCCGCGCCCCTTTCCAGCGAAAACCGGCGCAGAAAAGGGTTAAAGGAACCGGCGCGCAGATCGGCGCGCCAATCGTCCGCCGCGTCGATGAGATACACCCAGCGGCCGAGATGGTAGCCGAACAAGCGCAGCGCACGGGCCTGTGCCGGCTCCGCGCCACCGCCGTACAGCCCGAGGGCAAGCGCTTCCTCCATGAGATGTGCCGTCGGCTCGGCGCAGGCGTCAAGCCCGATCGACTCTTCCCGCTCGGCGGCGCGCTGCGATTCAAGATAGGATGCCGCCAGCTCCGCAAGGCGCGGAAACTTTCGGGCCGCGCGGCGCTGCCCCCGATGGAAAACAGGAAAAAGCACGGCCGAGCGCAGCTTTTTGCCGGCCCCGCCGTCCTGCCAGTCATCTCGGAGCTTCTGCCAGGCGAGAAGGGCGGTGAGCGCAGCGGCAAAATCGAGCGCCCTTTCCCCCTGCTCCGCCGCCAGGCAGAAGCTGCACGCGCGCGCGGGGTTCACCACACAGCGGCGGCGCTCAAAGCCGGCGCAGCCGCCCTGCAGGCCCATGAGCAGCATGGCGCAGAATGTGCCGTCATAGCTCAAGGCAAGGCGGGAAAACGCGCCGGTCACATGGCCCATCCGGCGGCAGAGCCCGCAGTATACGCCGCGGTACTGCTCCCATTCCTTCACCAGAAGCTCCGGCTTCCAGGGCCGGATATAACCGAACATGGCGTTCCTCCCCGCACAATAGTCAAAACGCAGCCGCACGCCGCACTCGGAAAACAGGCCTGTGCCGGCGCGGCATGCCCCGCCGCTTTGGAACCGAAACCGGCAGATTACCGTCATTATTCTACTATAGATGCGCCGAAGGTGCATTAACGATTTGTAAATTCTGGACGGGTTCCCGCCGATCCCCACTTTTCGGGCGGGAAAAGCGTGACAGCAGGTGCGTCACGGTGTAAAATAAAGACAGAATCGGCCGCGTTCCGTGCTGCTCCACGGGAAGCAGCTCCGTGCGCATGCAAAAGAATGAAAAAGGAGGGAATCCTATGCGCAGAGGCCTTTCCACAGCCGTGTTTGTGCTGGGCATCGCCGTGGTGCTCTGCGGCGCCGCCGCCACGGCGCTGGGCGCCGTGGGCATGGCTGTCCGCACCAAATGATTGGAAGCAAAAAAATCCAATTTTATGTGCAAATCGCTTTTTATTTTTAGTTTTTGTTCCATTCCGTTTCATCTTTTTCGTTATTTCATATGAAAACAGCCTGTTTCCGCCTCATAGGATTCCTACAGAAATGCGATTGTTTTCGCCGCCTGTTCGTGCTATGATCGGGTGCGAAGGAGGGATGTTTCCGATGAAACTGTATCATTTCACAGCGAAAGAGCTCGTTGCGCTGCTGGAGCGTTTGCAGGGAAATGTCGCCCTGATTATGGATGACGGCGTGGCCTTTGCGCTCAACAGCAAGCTGTCGCAGCTTTACGCGCTGCGCATGCTGATGAATCAATCCCAGGACGGCTACCTTTCCCCCGAACTTCGGGTGGAAACCCAGCAGGACCGCGAATTGATCCTTCAGTACCTGATGCAGCGCTGCTCCCGCGTGAGCGGGTGGGCCAGCTGATTGGGCGGGCGGCTGCTCCCACAGCGGAGCGCCGCCCGTTTTGTTTTTCTCTTTCACCTTGACAAAAGGGCCCGCAATGTGTAGAATAAAAGAACAAATGTTCTTGACAAAAAACTTCCGGCGCAGCGGCCGGAATCGGAACGAAAACCGGCCCGGCGGCCTGCTCCGGACGAGGCGGCAGCCGGGCCGGAATCGTGCGCACGCGAGAAGACCGGGGAGGACACGGCTTTCCCCCGGCAGGAGGCCGGCATGGGCCTCCGAGAGAAATGAGGTGACGGTGTGACAGAGCAGAAACAGCAGGATCGGTTTGTGCTCCGTTCCCCCTACCGGCCGACGGGCGACCAGCCGCAGGCAATCGACCGGCTGGCGGATGGCGTGGAGCGCGGCATGCGGGAACAGACGCTGCTGGGCGTGACGGGTTCCGGCAAAACGTTCACCATGGCGAATGTGATTGAGCGGGTGCAGCGGCCCACACTCGTGCTGGCGCACAACAAGACGCTGGCAGCGCAGCTGTGCAGCGAGTTCCGCGAATTCTTCCCCGATTCGGCAGTGGAATATTTCGTCTCCTATTACGACTACTACCAGCCGGAGGCGTACATTGCCACGACGGACACGTATATCGAAAAGGACTCGGCCATCAACGACGAGATCGACAAGCTGCGCCACTCCGCCACAAGCGCGCTTTCCGAACGGCGCGACGTAATTATTGTGGCGAGTGTCTCGTGCATTTACAGCCTGGGCGACCCGATCGATTACCGCACGATGGTGATTTCTCTGCGGCCCGGCATGGAAAAAAGCCGTGATGAGCTCCTGAAAAAGCTGGTGGAAATCCAGTATGAGCGCAATGACGTCAATCTGACAAGAAACAAGTTCCGCGCCCGCGGCGACGTGGTGGAAATTTTCCCCGCTGAGAGCACCGACACCATCCTGCGCGTGGAGTTTTTCGGCGACGAGATCGACCGCATCACGGAGATCAACGCGCTCACCGGCGAGGTGAAGGCGAACCTTCGCCACGCGGCAATCTATCCCGCTTCGCACTACATTGTGCCGCGGGAAAAGATGCAGCGGGCAATCCGCGACATCGAAGCCGAGATGGAGGAGCGCGTGAAGTTCTTCGAATCGCGCGGCAAGCTGATCGAGGCGCAGCGCATCCGCGAACGCACGCAGTACGACATGGAGATGCTCGGCGAGATCGGTTTCTGCAAGGGGATAGAAAACTATTCCCGCGTGCTCTCCGGCCGTGCGCCCGGCAGCACGCCGTGCACGTTGCTCGACTATTTCCCGGAGGACTTCCTGCTTTTTGTGGACGAATCCCATGTGACGCTGCCGCAGGTGCGCTCCATGTTCGCGGGCGACCAGGCGCGGAAAAAATCGCTTGTGGATTACGGCTTCCGCCTGCCCTCGGCTTATGACAACAGGCCGCTGAACTTCGATGAATTTTACAGCCATGTGCACCAGGCGATCTTTGTGAGCGCCACGCCGGGCGATTTTGAAAAGGAGCGCTCCGCCCAGATTGTGGAGCAGGTGATCCGCCCCACGGGCCTGCTCGATCCGGAAATCACGGTGAAGCCGACGGACGGGCAGATCGACGATCTCATCTCGGAAATCAACCTGCGCACGGCAAAAGGAAACCGCGTGCTGGTGACGACGCTGACGAAGAAGATGGCGGAGGATCTGACCTCTTATCTGGAGGGCGTGGGCATCCGGGTGCGGTATATGCACCACGACATCGACACGGTGGAGCGCATGGAGATCATCCGCGACCTGCGGCTCGGCGAATTCGATGTGCTCGTTGGCATCAACCTGCTGCGTGAGGGGCTCGACATTCCCGAGGTTTCGCTGGTGGCGATTCTGGACGCGGACAAGGAAGGATTCCTGCGATCCGAGCGCTCGCTGATCCAGACGATCGGCCGCGCGGCGCGCAATGCGGACGGCCACGTCATCATGTATGCGGACAGTGTGACCCCCAGCATGGAGGCGGCCATTCGCGAAACGGTGCGCCGCCGCACCATTCAGATGCAGTACAACGAGGAACACCACATCACGCCGCAGACGATTGTGAAAAAGGTTTCCGATGTGTTGGAGATCTCGACGCACAAGGACGACGACAAGGCGAAAGGCGGCAAAAAGCGCCGCCTGAGCGCGGCCGAGCGCAAACAGATGATTGAGCAGCTCACGCGCGAGATGAAGGCCGCGGCAAAACTGCTGGAATTCGAACACGCGGCATACCTGCGCGATAAGATCAAAAAACTGCAGGAAAAAGGCACGCTGTAAAGGAAAGGCTGGGACGGACGCTTTGGGTAAGAACGAATTATTTGTGAAGGGCGCGCGGGAACACAACCTGAAAAACATTGACATCCACATCCCGCGCGACAAGTTGATCGTGTTCACGGGCCTTTCCGGATCCGGAAAATCGTCCCTCGCGTTTGACACGATCTACGCGGAGGGGCAGCGGCGCTATGTGGAATCCCTCTCCTCCTATGCGCGCCAGTTCCTGGGGCAGATGGACAAGCCGGATCTCGATTACATCGAGGGCCTCTCCCCCGCCATCTCCATCGACCAGAAAACGACCTCCAAAAACCCGCGCTCCACGGTGGGCACGGTCACGGAGATCTACGACTACCTGCGTCTGCTGTATGCACGCATCGGTGTGCCGCACTGCCCGGTGTGCGGGCGGGAGATCCGCCAGCAGACGATTGATCAGATTGTCGATCAGGTGCTGGCGCTGCCGGAGCGCTCCCGCATCCAGGTGCTGGCCCCGGTGGTGCGCGGACGGAAAGGCGAACATGTGAAAGAGCTGGAAAGCGCGCGCCGCTCCGGCTTTGTGCGCGTGCGCTGCGACGGGATCCTCTATGATCTTTCGGAACCGATCAAACTGGCGAAAAACAGCAAGCACACCATTGAGATTGTGGTGGACCGGCTCGTGATCCAGCCCTCCATCCGCTCACGGCTGGCGGATTCGCTCGAAACGGCCGCCAACCTGACGGGCGGGATCTGCGTGGTGAGCGTGCAGGACGGCGAAGACTACACCTTTTCGCAGAACTATGCCTGCCCGGAGCACGGCGCCAGCATTGAAGAACTCACGCCGCGCATGTTCTCGTTCAACAATCCCTACGGCGCCTGCCCGAAGTGCACCGGTCTGGGCGTATTCATGAAGATCGATCCGGACCGCGTCATTCCCGACAAATCGAAATCCATCAACGGCGGCGGCCTCAAGGGCGCAGGCTGGGCTATGGAGGGCAACAGCATTGCCGCCATGTATCTGAACGCCCTTTCGGAAAAATACAACTTTTCGCTCGACACGCCGCTGGGCGAGCTGCCCGACCGTATTCTCGACATTCTGCTCTACGGCACGAAGGGCGAGAAGCTGCGCCTGCACCGCGAGACGGAGCGGACGGACCGCGTGTTTGAGGCGCCGTTCGAGGGCATTGTGAACAATCTGGACCGCCGTTTCCGGGAAACGCAGAGCTCGTGGATCAAAGAGGAGATTGAATCGTTCATGAGCGCCATCCCGTGCGATGCGTGCCACGGCAAGCGGCTCTCCCCCATGAGCCTGGCTGTAACGGTGGGCGGCAAGAACATTGCCGAGCTGTGCGATCTCTCCGTTGTGAAGGCGATCGAATTCCTGGACAACCTGAAACTCACGGAAAAGGAGACGCTGATCGCCAGAACGGTGCTCAGGGAGATCAAGAGCAGGCTCAACTTCCTGCGCAGCGTCGGCCTTGAATACCTCACGCTCTCGCGCTCTGCGGGGACGCTTTCCGGCGGCGAGAGCCAGCGCATCCGGCTGGCCACACAGATCGGCTCCTCCCTCATGGGCGTGCTGTATATCCTCGACGAGCCGAGTATCGGCCTGCACCAGCGCGACAACGACAAACTGCTTGCCACGCTCAAACACCTGCGTGACCTGGGCAACACGGTGATCGTGGTGGAGCATGACGAGGACACGATGCGCGCGGCGGACCATATTGTGGACATTGGACCGGGGGCGGGCGTGCACGGCGGCGAGGTGGTGTACAACGGCGACGTGAAGGGCCTGCTTGCATGCGAAGCCAGCATCACCGGCCAATATCTGAGCGGCAAGCGGAAGGTGCCTGTGCCGGAAACACGGCGCTCCGGAAACGGGAAAAAGCTGCGTATTCTGGGCGCGGCGCAGAACAACCTGCGTTCCATCAACGTGGACATCCCGCTGGGCAAGTTCGTGTGTGTGACGGGCGTTTCCGGCTCTGGAAAATCCTCGCTGATCAACGAAATCCTCTACAAATATCTGGCTGCAAAGCTCAACGGCGCCAAGAGCCGGCCGGGCGCCTGCAAGGGCATCCGCGGCGTGGAGGCGCTGGACAAGGTGATCGAGATCAATCAGGCGCCGATCGGCCGCACGCCGCGCTCGAACCCGGCCACCTACACCGGCGTGTTCGGCGACATCCGCGAGCTCTATGCCTCCACGCAGGACGCCAAGCTGCACGGCTACGGGGCGGGACGGTTCTCGTTCAACGTGCGCGGCGGCCGCTGTGAGGCCTGCCAGGGCGACGGTATCATCAAGATCGAGATGCATTTCCTGCCGGATGTATATGTGCCGTGCGATGTGTGCAAGGGGCGGCGCTACAACCGCGAGACGCTCGAGATCAAATACAAGGGCAAGAGCATTTACGACGTGCTGGAGATGACGGTGGACGAGGGGCTGGAATTCTTCAGCAGTCTGCCGCGCATCGCCCGCAAATTGAAAACGCTGCAGGATGTGGGCCTCGGCTACATCAAGATCGGCCAGCCCGCCACAACGCTCTCAGGCGGCGAGGCACAGCGCGTGAAGCTGGCCACGGAGCTGAGCCGGCGTTCCACCGGCCGCACAATCTATATCCTGGACGAACCGACGACCGGCCTGCATATCGCCGATGTGCACAAGCTGATCGAGGTGCTGCAGAAGCTGGTGGACGGCGGCAACACCGTTGTTGTGATTGAGCACAACTTGGATCTGATCAAAACGGCAGACTATATCATTGACCTGGGGCCGGAGGGCGGCGACGGCGGCGGCGAAGTTATCGCATGCGGCACGCCGGAACAGGTGGCGGAGAACCCGCACTCCTACACCGGCCAGTATCTGCGGCGGATGCTGCCCGCCTTTGCGGAAAAGTAAACAGAAAAAAGCAAGGCGGCAGCCTCACGGAATGATTCCGCGGGGCTGCCGCCTGTCTTTCGGCTCAGGAAACCGGCCCTTTTCTTCTTTTGGTTCGTTCCGCCACCTTCTGCCGCTGGCGCTCCCGCTCCGCTTTGGCGTCCGGGAAAACATCGTCCATAGCGCCGGAAAGGGCAAGCGAAAGCGTGTGGTCCCCGGCCACAATGACATGGTCGAGCAGCGTCACATTCACGCGGCTAAGCGCATCGGCCGCGAGCCGCGTTGTCTCCAGATCCTCCTTCGAAGGCAGGCAATCCCCGCTGGGGTGATTATGAGCCAGCACGGCACAGGCCGCGTCATAACTGGAGGCGAGGCGCACAAGCTCGCGAAAATAGATTTCCGCCGCGCCCACGCTGCCCTGGTGAATGACGCCGCTGAACAGCACACGGCCGGCGGCATCGGTGAGCACAAGCAGGATCGCCTCGCGGCTGCGGCCCGCCAGCCACGACTGCGCGTACTCCATAATTTCCTCATAGCTGTAAAGGCGCTTGACGTTCTTCTTCCTGTCGCGCCGGCAGCGGCGTTCCACTTCCGGATAGGATTTCAGGAGCAGGGCTGCCGCTTCGCCCACGCCCTCCACGCGGCGCAGCTCCTCGAACGGAGCGTCAAACACGCCGGAAAGCGTGTGAAACCGCAGCAGCAGCCGGTGGGCCAGCTCGTTTGTATCCTGGCGCGGAATGGCGAAAAAGAGCAGGATCTCCAGGACCTCATGGTCCTGCAGGGAATCCATCCCCTCGTGCAACAATCGCTCGCGCATTCGTTTTCTGTGGCCGGCATGCAGCTGCTGTCCATCCTTCGGCAACCGAACCCCTCCCTTCTTCCCGCGTGTCTCCCCTGGGGAAGGCCGCACTTTTTGCTTTTCCTCTTTCACGAGCCTGCGGCCCGTGTTTCAATGTTCTCTCAGGGCTCGGAAATCTTTGATTTCCGCTTAGCCCGTGA
>CAKNKY010000030.1 GCA_930987725.1 uncultured Anaeromassilibacillus sp.
GCTGCGCCACTCCTGCTAAAACCGAATATTCCTGCACCAGGGGCTCTTTTTGTATTGTCTGCACAATCTGGGGCGGTTCAGCCGTTCACGTTCAGGAAACCAGGGCTTTTTCCCTGTCTCTTCCCACACCAGAGAAACCGTCATGCGGTGGGCGGGATCTCCCCCACGCCGTTGAGCACCAGGCGCGGGCGGTAGGGGAAGCGCTCCACCTCCTCGCGCGTCGTCACGCCGGAGAGCACGAGCAGCGTGTCGAGGCCCGTTTCTATTCCGGCAACAATGTCGGTATCCATGCGGTCGCCGATGATGGCGGCGTCCTGGGAATGGACGCCGAGCAGCTGCAGGCCGGTGCGCATCATGAGGGGGTTCGGCTTGCCGATGAAATAGGCGCTCTGGCCTGTCGTCATCTCAATCGGAGAAATGAGGGCGCGGCACGCCGGCACAATCCCCTCCTCGGTGGGGCCGGTGAGATCGGAATTGCTGCCGATGAGGCGCGCTCCCTTCTGCACGAGGTGCACCGCCTTGCAGATGGAATCGTAGGTGTAATTAGAGGACTCGCCGATGACGACATAATCCGGGTTCACATCGCTGAGCGTGATGCCCTTGTCGTAGAGAGCGTTATAGAGGCCCGGATCGCCGATGACATACGCTTTTGCGCCGGGCTGCTGGCGGGAAATGAATTCCGCCGTGGCAAGGGCGCTGGTGTAAAAATGCTTTTCGTCCACATCCAGGCCCATGCGGGCCAGCTTGTCCTGCAGCTCGCGCGGCGTTTTGCTGCTGCTGTTCGTGAGAAACAGGAACTGCTTGTTTTCGCGGTAAAGCCACGCCACAAACTCCTTCACGCCGGGCAGAAGACGGTTCCCGTGATAGATGACGCCGTCCATGTCGCAGATATAGCCGCTTTTCGCTCGAAATTGCTCCACAACTCCACATCCTTTTTTCGCTGTTTTTTTCATTATAGCGCAAACGGCTGCGGATCACAAGGAAATCCCCGGCTGTGCTGCCCCGCCTTTTCTATGAATTGCCCGAATTTTTTCGTCGTTTTTACCTGTTCTTTACAAAAGTTTTGGAGAAGCTCGTGAAAATCGTGGAAATGAAGGGTTGCGCCTGTCGAAATTGACAAACCGGATTTATAATACAGGAGACAGAATATCGTCTTGCAAAGACAAAAAAGGAGGAAACGGCCACGAAGGATTTGAAGCGCCTGCTGGCATACCTTGGCCCATACCGGCGGGATCTTTGGATAGGGGGCCTGATGGTGCTCGTGGAGAGCGCCTTTGAGCTTGTGATTCCGGTGCTGATGGCGGACATCATCGACGTCGGCGTTGCCAACAGGGACATCCCCGCCATCTGGCGGCAGGGCGCCCTGATGGCGCTCTGCGCGCTGCTCGCGCTGATCACGGGATTGCTCTATGCGCGCTACGCCGCCCGCGCCGCGTTCGGCTGGGGCGCGCGCATCCGGGAAGCGCAGTTTGAAAAGGTGCAGAAATTTGCCTTTTCAAACCTCGATCACTTCGAGACTTCCTCGCTTGTGACGCGCATGACGACGGATGTGACCGTGATGCAGAACGCCGTGAACGGCGGGCTGCGGCCGCTTGTGCGCGGCCCGGTGCTGCTCGTGCTGGGCGTGGCGTTCGCCTTCTGGATGGACGCGCGCCTCGCGTGCGTCTTCCTGGTTTCCACGCCGATTCTGGCGGCCATCCTGTTCTATGTGGTGTGGAAGGCGGCCCCGATGTACGGCCGCCTGCAGCGCGCCATGGACCGGCTGAACAACGTGGTGCAGGAAGGGCTGACGGCCATCCGCGCCGTGAAGGCCTTCGTGCGCGGCGAGTATGAGCAGGAAAAATTTGAGGCGGTGAACCGGGATCTTATGGCTACCAGCCAGAAAACGTTCCACTATGCCGTGCTGAACCTGCCCGCTTTTCAGCTCACCATGTACATTGCCACCGTGCTGCTGATGTGGTTCGGCGGGAACATGGTGCTGGGCGGGACGCTGCAGGTGGGCAACCTGACCGGCCTGCTCAGCTACGTGCTGCAGGTGATGAATGCGCTCATGATGATCTCGAACGTGTTCCTGCTGCTCACGCGCTCTCTGGCCAGCGCGCACCGCATCGTGGAGGTGCTGGACGAGCAGCCCTCTCTCTCCTCTCCGGCAGGCGGAGAAAAAGAGGTGGCCGACGGGAGCGTGGACTTTGAGAACGTTTCGTTCAAATACCACGAGAACGCGCAGGAGTATGCCCTTTCCGACGTCACGCTCCACTTTGCCGCGGGGCAGACGATCGGCGTGCTGGGCGGCACCGGCTCCGCCAAATCGACGCTTGTGCAGCTCATCCCGCGCCTTTACGACGCGACGCAGGGCTGCGTAAAGGTGGGGGGCCGCGACGTGCGGACGTATGATCTGGAATCGCTGCGCGATGCCGTGGGCATTGTGCTGCAGAAGAACGTGCTCTTTTCCGGCACCGTGCGCGACAACCTGCGCTGGGGAAACAAGGAAGCCGGCGACGAAGAGCTGTGGGAAGCCTGCCGCGCTGCCTGCGCCGACGAATTCCTGGAGCGGATGCCCAAAGGGCTGGACACCGACCTGGGGCAGGGCGGCGTAAACGTCTCCGGCGGCCAGAAACAGCGGCTGTGCATCGCGCGCACGCTGCTCAAGCATCCGAAGGTGCTGATCTTCGACGATTCCACCAGCGCCGTGGACACAGCAACGGAGGCAAAGATCCGCGCTTCCCTGCACCGGTTCACCGACATGACAAAAATCATCATTGCCCAGCGCGTCACCTCCGTGATGGAAGCGGATCAGATTGTGATTCTGGAGGACGGCCGCGTGCACGCCGTGGGGACGCACGAGTCGCTGCTCCGCTCCGATCCGATTTACCAGGAGATCTTCGCGTCTCAGATGAAAGGAGGGGACAGCGATGGCGGCGAGACAATTCGGTAACACAAAGCCGAGGGATTTCGGCCTGACGGTGCGCACGCTGCTGAGCTACATGGGGCGGCACAAGTTCCTGCTGCTGGCGGTGGCCGTGCTGGTGACGATCAGCGCCCTGGCAAACCTGATCGGCACCTACATGATCCGGCCGGTGGTGAACGACGTGGCCGCGGGCGACGCGCAGTCGCTGCTCTCGGGCGTCATCACGACGGCCGTCATCTATGCCGTGGGCGCGCTCGCCGCGCTCGGCTACACGCAGATCATGGTGAAGGCCGCGCAGAAGGTGCTCTATGACATCCGGCGCGATCTCTTTGCCCACCTGCAGAAGCTGCCGCTGCGCTTTTTCGACACGCACCGCCACGGCGATGTGATGAGCTACTTCACGAACGACGTAGACACGATCTCCGATGCGCTGAACAACAGCTTCGCCATGGTGATTCAGAGCTTCATTCAGATGGTGGGCACGCTGGCGATCCTTTACATCCTGAACTGGCAGCTTTCCCTGATCGCAACCGTGTGCTACGTAATCATGTTCCTTTACATCCGCTTCAGCGGCAAGCGGAGCAAAGCGTATTACGCCAAGCAGCAAGCCAGCCTGGGCGACCTGGACGGCTACATCGAGGAGATGACGGCCGGCCAGAAGGTGGTAAAAGTGTTTAACCGCGAGGCGGAATGTCTGCGGGAATTTCAGGAGAAGAACGACGAGCTCCGCCGGGCCGGCACAGGCGCCCAGAGCTATGCGGCCACCATGGTGCCCTCCGTTGTGACCATTTCCTATTTCAACTATGCGATTGTGGCCGTTCTGGGCGGCCTGATGGCCCTTTCCGGCCACACGGACGTGGGCAGTCTGGCCAGCTACCTGGTGTTTGTGCGCCAGGCCGCGATGCCGATCAACCAGTTCACCCAGCAGTCGAACTTCCTTCTGGCGGCGTTGGCCGGCGCGGAGCGCGTGTTCGACGCGCTTTACCTGGAACCGGAGGTGGACGAAGGCACAACGGACCTGACCTCCGTGCGGGAGGAGAACGGCCGCCTCACGCCATGCAGGGAATCGACGGGCCGCTGGGCATGGCAGAGGACGGACGGCTCGCTTGTGCCGCTGCGCGGCGACGTGCGGTTCGAGCACGTCTGCTTCGGCTACGACGCCGGGCATCCAATCCTGAAGGACATCAGCCTTTACGCAAAGCCGGGACAAAAGATCGCGTTTGTGGGCTCCACGGGCGCGGGCAAAACGACCATCACAAACCTCATCAACCGCTTCTACGACGTGAACGAGGGCAAGCTATTGTATGACGGCATTGATGTGCGGGACATCCGCAAGGACGCGCTGCGCCGCAGCCTGGGCATTGTGCTGCAGGACACACACCTCTTCACCGGCACGATTGCGGACAACATCCGCTTCGGCAAGCTGGACGCCACCGACGGGGAGATCCGCCGCGCGGCGCGCATTGCAAACGCCGATTCGTTCATCCGCCGCCTGCCGAACGGCTACGACACAATGGTCACGGGGGACGGGGCGAACCTTTCCCAGGGCCAGCGCCAGCTTCTGGCCATCGCGCGTGCAGCCGTGGCCGACCCGCCCGTGCTGATCCTGGACGAGGCGACCTCCTCCATCGACACGCGCACGGAAGCGCTCATCGAAAAGGGCATGGACCAGCTCATGGAAGGGCGCACCGTGTTTGTGATTGCGCACAGGCTCTCCACCGTGCGAAACGCGGATGCCATCCTCGTGCTGGAGCAGGGCCGCGTGGTGGAGCGCGGCAATCACGAGGCGCTTCTCGCGCAGAAGGGCGAATATTATCAGCTGTATCACGGCATGTTCGAGCTGAGCTGAGCGTGCCGCACAGAGCGCAGGGCGCCGCATCCGCGAAAAACGGATGCGGCGCCCTGTTTGTTTCAGCGGTAAAAGAGAAGGCCGCGGCCGGATTCGGCCAGGAAAACGGCAGCGTAGGAGAACGTCATATGGAACAGGGAGGTGTTCCACTTCTCGTCCTTTCCCCAGCACTCGAAGGTGGCCGTCGCGCCCTCCGAGAGCATGCGAAGCCACGCGCCGGGGGATTTCAGCAGCCGGCGCAGCAGCGATTCCTCCCCCCTGTCGCGCAGCGCGGCCAGCAGCGGAAACGTGCCGAACAGGGAGAGCGACTCCACACCGCAGCGCTCGATCCAATCATGCACGGCCGATTCGAATGCGGGCTCCGGGGAAAGCCCGAAGGCATACGGCAGGACATTGCCGATGTAGCTCACGTGATCGGAGCCGGGGCGATCGCGGAACAGATGGCGGGCCGGATCGTAGAACGCAGTATAAAACGACTGCCGCAGCGTTTCCTCCTGACAGTAAGGCGGCTGCCCAAGCAGCGCGGCGATCCGGTTTGCACAGGCAATGGCGCAGAGCGCATAGGCATTGAGCACGACATGCGGTTCCTCGCAGACCTTTCCTTCGGTGAGGTCGACGTCGTAGCCGCCGCGGTACTGTGCGGGCCACTCCACCACGCACCAGCGGTCCAGGCCGCCGAGCAGGCCGTCCGGCCTGCGGTACGTTTCATAGGCATCCAGAATGCGCCGCACACCCGCGCTGTTTTGCCTGAGGTAGGCGAGATCGCCTGTGCAGCGGTAATGCCAAAGGACAAAGGAGATCAGGATGAGCGGAAACTCCGCGATCTCCTGCATGAAGGAGCAATCCAGGCAGGTGACGATGCCGGGCGTGAGATCCAGCGAGAGAAAGGCGTCGTCGATGAGCTTGCGCGCCTGGGAATCCTCCCCGGTGAGCAGCAGCCGCGTCAAACAGGTGTAGCAGCCGTCTCCCAGATAGAAGCCTTTCTCGCGATCCATGCAGTCCTGCAGGACCTCCTGCGCGCCGTACCGCTGCGTGTGCACGCACAAGTCCCAGATGCGGCGCAGCTCCTCCTCCCCCTCGTACTCCCGCCGCAGACCGGTTTGCAGCGCAAACGGGGCATGGCGGGCGTCGAGTGCAATCTCCCCCGCCTCGCAGCCGGGCGGCAGGACGATCTCCGCGTAGCGGAAGGATTTGAAATCGAACCAGTCGAGCGCATCCGTCCCGCTGCCGGAAAAGAGCCACCCTTCCTCATAGCGGCAGTTGCAGCGCATATCGAACCGGATCCTGTGCGGGTCCTCCTCCTGCAGCTCCTGCGCACAGCGGATCACGGCGCGGCTTCCCTTCGGCCCGCTGCCGCTCAGCCGAAGCGTGCCCACATAGCAGGCGCCGAAATCTGCGAGAAGAACGGTCGAGCCGTCCCCGCAGTCGCGCCGTTCCAGCGAAAGCGGGGCGATCCGCTCCCACACGAGCGGCTGCACGCGCTGCGGCACAACATGATAGTGGGCAAACTGCCTCTTTTGGGCATGGAGCCAGGCCGCATCCTCGAATTCCGGCCGGAAAAAGTGCGCTTCCGGCGCGGCAGAATCGTAGTCCTCCAGGAACTGCGTGTCGTAGCCCACGGTCCCGATCTCCCGGTATCCGGTGTGGGGATGCGTGAGAAACGAGGCATCGCTGCACAGGAGGAGCGCGCCGTCCGCTTCCAGATCGCAGAGCAGGCCGTGCTGCAGATCGCCGCTCACCCAGACGCGGTTGATCAGCCCCTGATACAGCGTGTGCACCGCCAGCACATTCCGGCCCGGCCGCAGGAAGGACGTGACATCCGCCTCCAGATACCCGAGCCGCTGCGGATAGGCGGGAGCGGGGCCCTGGCACACAAACCGGCCGTTGAGATACGCCTTGAAAGAATCGTCCGCCGTGATGAAAAGGCACGCCCGCTCCGGCTGCCGATCCAGCCGAAAAGAGCGGCGGAACAGGATGTGGCGGTCTCTGTGCGCGGTGCAGTCGAACGCGAGCGGCTCAAGCTGGCGGTGAAACACATGCCGCGGGCGCAGAGAAGCGAACTCCCCGTCCGTGATCCAGCAGCCGCGGAACACATGCATCGTTTTTTCCGTTTCGCGTTTCAATGCTGTTCCTCCTTTTGATACAGGCCGCCCGCGCGGGTGAGGAACCCCTCCCCCACGAGATCGCGGCGCAGCGTGCAGAAATCATCGTGAAAAGCGGCGAGGATCAGGTTGACCTCGCGCTCCGGGTAAGAGCGGCCCGGCTCAAACGCGCGGGCAATCTCCGCCAGCACGATGCGCTTCTTCTTGAGCTGGGCGGGGATCGCCCGCAGCCTGCCGTCCTCGAAAAAGGCGTCGAGCACCTTTTGCCGGTATGCTTCATCGCGCCGGCGCTGGAGCTCCCAGTCCTCCGGGCGCTCCTCCAGCACGTCCAGCAGCTTCGTCTCAAACAGGCTGCGGTTCAGCGCGTAGATCGTGTAATACTGGCTCTTGTGCGCGGTGACCGCCCCCGCCTCCGTGAGCTTTCTCAGGTGGAACGAGACGGTGGAGGCGGAGAGCCCCAGCCGCTCGGAGAGGCGCTCGACATACAGATCCTCGCGCGCCAGCGACTTGAGAATCTGCAGGCGGGATTTGTCTGCCAGACATTTGAAAAGCTGCAGTGCCTGTGTTTCCGTCATGGCTTTTCCTCCCACAGCGCGGCGAGCGCCGTGCGGATCTCCCCGGCAGCGTCCAGCTTCACGCGCTCAATCCGGGCGCGATCCGTGTCCTCCTGCCGCTCCGCGCGCTGCAGGGCCGTTTCCCAGGAGGCGGGAATGACGCCCAGCTTTTCCGCGAAGAAGCGGCGCGCCGCCTGCTCCTCTCCGCCGTTCGCTTTCTGCGCGGCGGAGAGCACGTCGCGGAACAGGCTGAACACATTTCTTCGGATGCTCTCCCAGTGCGATTCGTCGGCGCGGCCGTCCGCCCGGAGGAAAGCGGCGCGCCCGCCCGCCTGCTCCGCCCGGCCGGCCAGCCAGTCGTCAAACCTTTTCTGTCCCGCTGTCATGCTTCCGCCTCGATTCTGCCGCGGCCCACAAAGTCAACGTGGTCCGCCGCCGCATTCTGCCCGCCGAAGAGGTTGTTTGCCCCCACGGCAATGTGGAACGTGCCTGCCGCTTTCTCGTCCAGCACAGAATATCCGCACAGTTCCGTGACGTGCGCGTTCAGGCCGATGCCGAGCTCACACACGACGCGCTCCGCCTGCGTCCGCGCGGCGAACCAGTCCCACACGGCCGGGTCGTTTGCCTCACAGACAGCGCCGTTTTCCACGCGGAGCATGACATCCGAAAACCGCCTGCCTTCAAGAAAGAGCGTATCAAAGAAAACGCTCCCGTTTGTCTGTTCCTCCACGGGGGCAATGTAGACCTCGCCGGCGGGCAAATCGCCGTCCCCCGCATCGCAAGACCAGCGCCGCCCGTTCAGATCCAGGTGAAGCACACAGTCCTGGCCGGTGCGGAGCGCGACGCGGGTCACACCGGAAAACCGCGCCGCCTCCCGCTCACACGCGCGGCACAGCGCGCCGTAGTCCACATCATACGCCTCCGTCATTCGCCGCCGAAAGTCCTCCGGCTCCAGACCGGCCGCGGCCGCATTTTCCGCTGTGGGCAGGCGAAGCTGTGCAAAACGGCCGCTCTTCATGAGCACGGCAAACAGGCGCGCAAGATAGCGATGATATCGCTTTTGCTGCTCCGGCGGCAGTTGTTCCCCCAGTGTGAGCGGTTCCTGCGCAAAGAGATCCAGCACGGCGTCAAAGCCGGAAAACCGCTCAAAATAACGATCGGAAAACGCTTCCTCAGACGCCGCGCCAAACAGCGCCCGGTTCCCTGTGCGCGACTGCTGCAGCACAACGGGGGACGCGCCGAGCGACGCGACTGCGGCGGCAAAGCGATCCAGCCACGGCCTCTGGCCGTCTTCCCCCCAGAAATGGAGCAAAATGAGTTCCCCGGCCGAGACGCCGCTCGCTTTCACAAGGCGTGTGATCTGTTCCTGTGTCATGTGCGTGCCCTCTTTTCTCTTCAACGTTAGCTTTATTTTATTATAATCGAATCAAAAGATCAATATCTAATTTTATATTTATCAAAACAAAACGGTATTTCTTGCTTTCATCAGGCCGAATCGGTATACTGAAAAGCAAACAGGGCCGTGATCCGGCCGGAACGGAGGGTAACATGAAGACGCTGTATCTCATCGGCGGGCCGATGGGCGTGGGGAAAACGACGGTGTGCCAAATTCTAAAACGCCAGCTGCCGGACTGCGTTTTTCTGGATGGGGACTGGTGCTGGGACGCGGACCCCTTCCGCGTCACGGAGGAGACGAAGGCCATGGTGCTGCGCAACATCTGCGCCGTGCTGAACAATTTCCTCGCCTGTTCCGCTTACCGGAACGTTGTGTTCTGCTGGGTGCTGCATGAACAGGCCATTCTGGACGAGATTCTTGCGCACCTGGAGACAAACGGCGTGCGCGTGCTCTGCGTTTCGCTGCTCTGCCCGGCACAGGAGCTTGTGCGCCGCCTGCAGGGCGACATCGACGCGGGCCTGCGCACGGAGGATGTGATAGATCGCAGCCTGGCGCGGCTGCCGCTTTATGAAGCGCTGCACACCGTGAAAATCGACACCGCCGGAAAGGATGCGGCCAAAACGGCAGCCGAAATCATGCGCATCGCGGCGGAACAGGAGGACGAGCATGGCTGAACCCGAAACGAAGCGCGAAGAGCTGCGCTGGCCGGACGGCAGACATCGCTGCCGCTGGGCAAACCCGAAAAACCCGCTCTATGTGCGCTATCACGACGAGGAGTGGGGCGTCCCGCTGCACGACGACCAAAAGCTCTTCGAGCTGTTGATTCTTGAAAATTTCCAGGCGGGGCTCTCGTGGGAATGCGTGCTCAACAAGCGGGAAGCGTTTCGTCGTGCATTTGAGGGCTTTGACCCGGCGCGCGTGAGCACATACGGCGAGGATAAACTGGAATCGCTGCGCTCTGACGCTGGCCTCATCCGCAACAGGCTGAAGCTCCGCGCGGCCGTGACGAACGCCAGGGCATTCTGCGCCATCCAGCGGGAATGGGGCAGCTTCGACCGCTATCTCTGGCACTGGACGGACGGCCGCATACTGCGGGAAACGGGGCTTGTGAGCTCCCCTCTCTCAGACGCGATCTCGGCCGATCTGAAGCGGCGCGGCATGAAATTTGTGGGCACGGTGATCGTCTATTCTTATCTGCAGGCGGCGGGGCTTCTGCAGTCACACGAGCGGGATTGTGAATGGGCACATGCTTCTAATGCAAAATAGCCAAACAAAGGTCGAAAACAGGATTGAAAAAACGGGATACCTGCTTTATTATGGAGAGAGCATTGAAAAACAAACCGGGGCGAAGCCGTGAGGCAGTCTGCCGGCAAAGGAGGAGTCAGCCATGCAAATCAACTATCCCGCCACAGCGGAACAGTGGGGCGTCTGGGAAATTTCCCTAAAAGGCCGCACGGAGGGAAACCCCTTCACCGATTACCCTGTGGCAGGCGTGTTCACCAGCAAGAACGAAACGAAACGGACGGAAGGGTTTTACGACGGAAACGGCATCTACAAGGTGCGCTTCATGCCCTCGTTCGCAGAGACGTATACCTTCACCATCACAGGTGATTGCCTGGAGGCGCCTGTGAGCGGCTCCTTCACCGTGGAACCCGCAAAGGATGAAAACCACGGCCCGGTGCGCGTGTGCGGCGATTACCATTTCGCTTACGCGGACGGCAAGCCCTATTACCCGGTGGGCACCACCTGCTATGTGTGGACGCTGCAGCCGGAGGACGTGCAGGAGGAGACGCTGCACGAGCTTTCAAATGGGTATTTCAACAAGATCCGGTTCTGCGTGTTCCCGAAGCATTACGATTTCAACTTCAAGGACCCGATCACATTTCCGTATGAGGGCACGCCGTGCAGCACGGAGGGGATGACGCGCGACAATTTCATGGGCTTTAAGCCGGATAACCCCGGCAATCACTGGGACTTCACGCGGTTCAACCCCGTACATTTCCAGAATATGGAGCACCGCATCCGGCAGCTGATGGACATGGGCATTGAAGCCGACATCATTGTGTTCCACCCCTATGACCGCTGGGGCTTTTCCGAGATGAGCGCGGCGGACGACGAGCGCTATGTGCGCTACCTGATCGCCCGGTTTGCGGCTTACCGCAACGTGTGGTGGAGCATGGCGAACGAATATGATATTCTGAAGAAAAAGACCATTGCCGACTGGGAACGCATTGCCTCCCTGTTCTGCACCTACGACCCCTACTGCCGTCTGCGCTCCATTCACAACTGCCTGGCGTTCTATGATTACACTGCGCCGTGGATCACACACTGCTGCATCCAGCGCCAGGATGTCTACAAATGCGCAGAGCTCACCGACGAATACCGCGTGCGGTATCACAAGCCGGTGATTCTCGATGAGATTGCCTATGAGGGCGATCTGCCCCATGGCTGGGGCAACATAAGCGGCAAAGAGCTGGTGCGCCGCTTCTGGGAGGCAACGGTGCGCGGCGGCTACGCCGGGCACGGGGAAACGTATTTGCAGGATGACGGCGTCATCTGGTGGAGCCATGGCGGCCCGATGCACGGCGAAAGCCAGGAACGGCTGCGTTTCCTCCACTCCATTCTGGAAAAGACGCCCGGTGTCGGCCTGAAACACATTGCGATGAACTGGGATGACGACGCCGCCGCAGCAGAAAACGGCGCATTCTATTACCTGCTCTATTTCGGCCTGAACCGCCCCTCCTTCCGCGAATACGATTTTGGAGAGGAGCCGTATGTAGTGGAAGTGATCGACACGTGGGAGATGACGACCAATGTGCTCGGCATTTTCCGCGGCAAGGTAAAAATTCCGCTTCCGGGCAAAGAATACATGGCGCTGCGCATTTACCGGCCTGAGCCGGAATGTGAAAAAAATTGACATTCCGGGCAGAATCCGCTATAATGGGGCAAAACGGCAAGGCCGCAGCGCCCCGCCTGTCTTTTTCCTTCTCATATGGGCGCCGGGCAGCTTTTCTCTGCTGCCCGCGCTGCTTCCGCGCAAAACCGGCTGGGTCTGACCAGCCGGTTTTGCGCTTTTTCATGCCAAAATGACTTGGGAAAAGGGGATGAATGGACATGGATAAACCTGGCGGCGCACTGGAACGGCAGCTTGCCCTGCTGGACAGCGACACGTGCAACGAGCTCTTTTTAAAGGGAATCCGGGAACACTGCTGCAAAAACGCAGCCAGGGCCGCGCCTTTCACAGACAGAGAACTGATTGACCGAACACTCGCAAGGGAAGTGCGGCAAAACAGAGAGGTGGGCCCTCTGCTGCACTGGATGGACCGCGATGCCAGGACCAGGCTGTTCTTGGAGCTGTATGAGGAAAAAGGATTTCCCGCCGTGGAAAAATATCTCCCCTTCCTGGAAACGGAACTGCTGAACCGGCTGGCCAAGCTGGAATTTGAGCGGAACCGCCTGCTTCACTTTGACACACTGGCGCCTCTCCTCGATCAAAAGCTGCTGCAGCGCCTGCTCGGCCGCGTGGCGGAACGGAAAGGGCTGATCGCCATTGCACGGTATGCGCCTCTGCTGGACCCGGCTTTCTGGGAAACGCTGCGGCTGGCAAAAGAGCGCCGCACAGGAAACAAATCCTGCTGAACACAGACAGATGCCATGCGGGAAATTTATGTTGACATTGTGTCAGAACCATGCTATAGTGCAAACAGTGACACTGTGTCAGCAAGCGGTCACGAAAAAGGAGGACAAAAGATGAAGGCGAACGTCTATTTCACGAGAGAAATCACGCCGGAATCTGTCGTGCGGCTTTACCGGGCGCTTGGGATTGCCCTGCCCGGCAAGGTGGCTGTGAAGGTGCATTCCGGTGAAAAAGGCAACCAGAACTTTCTGCACCCCGAATTCTGGAAACCGATGGTAGAAGAGGTACACGGGACCGTAGTGGAGTGCAATACCGCTTACGGCGATGCCTCCGGAGGCGTGCGCGACAACACGGAATCCCACCGCAGGCTTCTGGAGGAGCACGGCTGGACAAAGTATTTTGACGTGGACCTGATGGATGCCGAAGGACCGGACGTTGTGTGGCCAATCCCGAACGGCAAAATCCTGCGGGAAAACCACCTGGGAAAACACATCGAAACGTATGATTCCATGCTGGTGCTCGCCCACTTCAAGGGCCACCCGATGGGCGGCTACGGCGGCGCGCTCAAGCAGCTCTCCATCGGCTGTGCCTCCCGCGCGGGAAAAGCGCTGATCCACTCCGCCGGCAAAACGGACGATCGCTTCGAGACATGGCAGCAGCATGCCTCGTTTGTGCAGTTCCCGGAGGCAATGGCCGATGCCGCTTCCAGCGTAGTGCATCATTTTGAGGGGAAGATCGCTTTCATCAACGTGATGAAGAACCTCTCCGTGGACTGCGACTGCTGCATGGTGGCGGAAGACCCCTGCATGAAGGACATTGGCGTGCTGGCTTCGCTCGACCCGGTTGCCATCGATCAGGCATGCATTGACCTTGTGATGCATTCCGATGATCCGGGCCGCGAGCACTTCATGGAGCGCGTCAACAGCCGCAACGGCATCCACACCATTGAAGCAGCGGCCGACCTGGGCATCGGCAGCCGTGAGTATGAACTGATTGAACTGTGAAGAAAGGAAGGGATTGCCATGAGCAAAACATTGGTCGCCTATTTCTCCGCCAGCGGCGTGACAGAGGCTGTGGCAAAGGAGATTGCAGAAGCCACGGGCGCTGATCTGCATGAAATCCGCCCGGCGCAGCCCTATACGGCGGCCGATCTGGACTGGAGAGACAAACAGAGCCGCTGCACAAAGGAAATGACGAACCCCGCCGCACGCCCGGCGCTCGCGGAGCCGAAATTGAACCTCAGCGCATATGGCACCGTGTTCATAGGCTTCCCCATCTGGTGGGGCGTGGAACCGCGCGTGGTGGACACGTTCCTGGAAAGCTGCGATTTCTCCGGAAAAACGCTGATTCCCTTCGCCACCTCCGGCGGCAGCGGCATGGACTATGCGGAAAACAATCTGAAGCAATTCCACCCGGCTCTTTCCTGGCACAAAGGCGCACTGCTCAGGAAAGGCGGCGCGGCAGAATGGGCGAAAAACGCAATGCACGCGTAACCCTTCCGGGAAGGAGAAACAAAAGGTGCCAAAAGGTTCAGAGGAACTGACAAACGCGCGCAAGGCCGAGATCGTGGACGCCTGCGCCTCCCTTTATGAGAAAATGGGGTATCAGGAGATCACGATCCGCGACATCGGGGAAAAAACGTCCTTCACGCGCACGTCAATCTACAACTACTTCCAGACGAAAGAGGAAATTTTCCTTGCTTTGCTGCAGCGGGAATACGAGGCATGGAGCACGGATTTGGATGCGCTCTCACGCAGCGGGCCCGGCGCGGGGACATTCGCGGACACGCTTGCCGCCACACTGGAAAAACGGATCTGCATGCTCAAGCTGACCTCCATGAATCTTTACGACATGGAAGGCAACAGCCGCATGGAGAACCTCATTTCGTTCAAACAGGCCTACGGCAGCGCAGCGGATGCCGTCCTGCGCTGTCTGGCGGTCTACTGCCCGCACATGACGGAAAAGGGACGGCAGGAATTCCGCTATCTCTTCTTCCCCTTCCTGTTCGGCGTGTATCCCTACACAAACGCCACGGAAAAGCAGAAGGAAGCAATGGACCGGGCGCACATCCGCTCTGTCTGCTATTCCGTGCGGGAGCTTGTGCGGCTGTTCGTTACCCGTCTGCTGCAAAGCATAGGATTCTGAAAAACAAATCTTTTTTCCCGGCGAACCGGGAAATCACACACGGCGGAGGAATCGGAATGGACTATCGGATTCACCCAAAAACGGGCGACAAAATCAGCGTCATCGGCATCGGCACCGGGCCAATCTTTGAAGCGTCGGAGCAGGACGCTGTGAAGGCCCTCTGCTTCGGCTATGAGCAGGGCGTCAACTACGTGGATTTCGCCACTGCAGGCGCAAAAACCTTCACGTATGCCGGGGAGGCGTTCGCCTCCGTGCGGAAAGATATGCTCTATCAGATCCACTTCGGCGCAAACTACGAAACGGGCGCATACGGCTGGACAACGGACTGCGACGTCATCAAGCGCCAAGTGGAGTGGCAGCTGCGGAAGCTGAAAACGGATTACATAGATTATGGCTTTATCCACTGCCAGGATGAGGCTGCGGACTGGGCAAAGTTCCGCGATGGCGGCGCCCTCTCCTATCTGCTCGAGCTCAAACGGGCAGGTGTGGTGAAGCACATCGGTCTTTCCTCGCACACACCCGCCCTTGCCGGAAAAATTCTGGACAGCGGCCTTGTCGATCAGCTCATGTTTTCTATCAATCCCGCCTATGACTACCAGCACGGGGAATTTGCCATCGGGAGCGCCAGCGAGCGTATGCAGCTTTACAGGCGCTGTGAGGCGGAAAAAATCGGCATTTCCGTGATGAAGCCGTTTTCCGCCGGCCAGCTGCTGGACGCGCGCACCTCCCCCTTCGGGAAAGCGCTGACAAAGGCCCAGTGCATTCAGTATGCGCTGGACAAGCCAGGCGTGCTGACGGTGCTGCCGGGTATCCGAGGCCTGGAGGACATGAAGGAAGCGCTGGCCTTTCCGGACGCTTCCCCCGAGGAACGTGACTATTCCGTGATCGGCACGTTCACACCGCAGGACATGACCGGCACGTGTGTGTATTGCAGCCATTGCCAGCCCTGCCCGGCCGGCCTCGACATCGCGCTGATCAACAAGTATTACGATCTCGCGCTCGCGGGGGATGCGCTCGCGGCCGATCACTATGCAAAGCTGGAACGGAAGGCTTCCGCCTGCATCGGCTGCGGCCACTGCGATCGGCGGTGTCCCTTCCACGTGAAGCAGGCCGACCGCATGCGGGAGATCGCCGCACACTTCGGCGCATAAACAGAAAAAAAGCAAACCGGAGCCCCGCAGTCTTAAACCCCTGCAGGGCTCCGGTTTGCTTTTGCATATTCCATTCAGAGGAACAGTTCCTCCGCGTGGGACATGCCTGCCAGGGGAGGCAGACCGAACGCGTCCAGAACGGTGGCGGATACATCCGCAAAGGTAGGCAGCGTGCCGAGATTCACGCCGGCGCGCACCTGCGGCCCTGCCAGAAGCCAGGGCGTGTATTCGCGGGAATGATCGGTGGAGGGCGTGGCGGGATCGCACCCGTGGTCTGCCGTGATCATCAGCACGTCCCCCTCTTCCAGGTTTGCAAGGATCTGCGGCAGCGCGCGGTCGAACACGGAGAGCGCTTTGGCATAGCCGTCTACATCGTTGCGGTGACCGTACAGCATATCGAAATCGACGAGATTCACGAAGCACAGGCCGCGGAAGGGACGGCGTGTGAGCTCCAGCAGGCGGGCAATCCCCTCCTCGTTGCCGGAGGTGAAAACATGGGCGGTGTCGCCGCGCCCGGCGAAGATATCGTGGATTTTGCCGACGGCCAGCACATCGAAGCCCGCGCGCTTCATGACGTCGAGCATCGTGTCGGAGGGCGGCGCAAGCGAAAAATCGTGGCGGCGCACGGTGCGGGAGAACGGCCATTTGCCCTCAAACGGACGTGCAATCACACGGCCGACGCCGTACGGACCCTGCAGAATATCGCGGGCAGCGCGGCAGTATGCATAGAGTGTTTCGGGCGGCACGATCGACTCGTGCGCGGCGATCTGAAACACGCTGTCTGCCGAGGTGTACACGATGAGAGCGCCCGTTTTCAGGTGCTCCCCGCCGTAATCCCGGATGACCTGCGTGCCGGAATACGGGCGGTTGCACAGCACGCCGCGGCCCGTGCGCTGCATGAACGGCTCGAGCACCTCAGGCGGAAAGCCGTTCGGGAAGGTGGGCAGCGGACGCGGCGAAATGAGGCCGGCAAGCTCCCAGTGGCCGATCGTCGTATCCTTCCCGCGGGACGCTTCCGTGAGCCTGGCGAACGAGCCGATCGGAGCTGCGCACCCGGTCCGGCAGGTGACGCCGTCCAGGCAGAAAAGGCCCAGCCGATCGAGGTTGGGAAGATCAAAATACGGGCTGTGCGACACGGCTCCGAGCGTGTCGCTGCCTTCATCGCCGAAATCGGCGGCGTCAGGCGCTTCGCCAACGCCGAAGCTGTCGAGCACAATGAGGAAAATCCGTTTGACAGGCTGCATCTCTGTCCCTCCAGACCATAAGCCCCGGCAATCACCGGGTTTTTTGATGTTTTCAGTATACCGCAAAACGCAGGCGCTTTCCATCCTTCTTTGTAAAATCAAAAACAGGCAAAATGAAAAGTCCAGTGTTCAAGGCATATTTCAAACGAAATTAGCACTCAATTTTAAAGAGTGCTAATTCTTTACAGTTTGTTCATATTTAGATCGAAAAAAAGTCACACTCAGCCCGTATACTGAAAACTGTTAAAGGGACCGAAACCCGAAAAAATAATTCGTACCGTTTGGTACTGATTCTGGAGGTACTTCATGATGTTTGAGCTTTCTCCGTTTGACCGCAGAAACAACAACCTGTTCCATTATTTTGACGATCTGAGCCGCGACCTCTTCCGCAATGATGACGAGTCCGTCTCCCCGTGCCGCACCGACATTGTGGACAAAGGCGATTACTTTGAGCTGCGCGCCGACATGCCCGGCTTCAAGAAAGAGGAGATCCACATCGACGTGGACGGCGACCGCCTCACCATCTCTGCCCAGCACAAGGAGGAGACGGAGGAAGAAAAGGGCCACTATGTGCGCCGTGAGCGCCGCACCGGCTCCCTCACCCGCAGCTTTGACATCTCCGCCGTGGATGCGAGCAGCATTTCCGCCGGCTATGCAAACGGCGTGCTGGAGTTGAACCTGCCGAAGAAGGCGGCGAAAAAGCCCGAAGCCCAGCGCATTGAAATCAAATAAGATGCGGAGAAGCGCCGCATAAAAACAAGGAAGGCGCCCGGTTTCCCGTTCTGGGAAACCGGGCGCCTTTTTGCATGCTTCCATTCACGAATCGCCGGAAAAGAGCAGTTCGATCACCTGCTCCATGCGCTCACTCATGGATTCCTCCGCGGCCGTCACGGCATAGAGCACGAGCCAGTCGGTGGCGTTGCGCGGATCGAGCGGCGGCATGCCGCAGTCGGTGAGAATGGCGTTGATGGCCCACCAGTGATCGTCGAGCCGGTCGCGGGCGCTCATGTAGTCCTCGTCCGTCTCGCGGTATTCGCCGTCCACGGCGTTTTCCGTGATCACATAGAGCAGGAGCAGCAGCTTGCGCGGCACATCCGCCTTGTGACTGCGGATGTTTTTCAGGGCAGTGGCGTTCGGCCAGTTCCGCTTGATCAGGCGCTGCACCACGCTGTAGCCGGCACGGCTGCGACTCGAGGGCATATGCATGGAGAAATAGAGATCCATGACGGCTTCCACGGAGTAGTTTGCCTCCTCCATGCCGGTCCACGCGGGGACCGGGTGCAGGAGCTTATCGAGATAGCGGCAAAAATAGGTGTAGGCCCGCAGATGCAGCGCACCGAAGCGCTCCAGGTTGGCCAGATAACAGCTGCGCAGCTCCTCCTCGGAATGGATTTGCAGGAACGCGTTCTGCAGGTCGTGCGTCAGGTGCATGTGTTTGCACGCGTCCGTTTCCACATCCGGCACGGGCGGCAGGGAATCAAAGAACCGCCTTGCTTCGCAATAGGACCCGCCGTGGCGCAGAAACCAGGCATAGACGACATCGCGGCCGTCGCGGTAATGGATGCTGTAATCGGTGCACAGGCCGAGCAGGCGGTTGGCCTGCTCCTCCGAAAAGCCGAGCGCAAAGGCGATGTGGAAGACATCCTCCCGCTTTGCGGGCTTGGAGCGATCCGAAAGCCAGTTTCGCACCGTGCGGCTCACCGTTTCCGGATTCGCGTCTCCGTTGTCGTCGAGGAACGATGTGATGAGACGGGGCTGCAGATCCCCTTCCGGATAAAAGGAGCGCAGGACCTCGGAAAAGCTTCGCAGGCGAAAAGAACCCTCCTGCAGATATTGAGCGGCCATTTCCGGGCTCATGTCCCCGGCACCGATCCGCTCATATTCCTGTTCGGAAATCAGCGTCAACTCCATGCGCGAATCCACATCCCCTTCCTCATTTTCCTCCTGCGCGTTACGGCTCGGAAACAGGTTCCGCCCCGGTATAGGTGCCGCCGTCGAGCACCACGTCCCCATCCAGCACCGAAAGGATACGGCCGTTATTCTCCAGCCTGCCGGAAAGGCGGACAACGTCCTGGAAAAGAATCTCTCCCTCGTTGAGAAGCGTGCCGCTCAAATTCAGATCGGTGTAGCAGTTCAGCACGCCGTCGTTCTGCCAGTCTCCCGCAAGGGAGGGCGTCACATTGCTGTTTTTCAGCAGATCGATGACGCCCTCGTTTGTGACGCTGCTTTCCCCGTCCACTTCGCAGGTGAAGCCGGCAAAAAACGCGTTGCTTTCCCGTTCCACCAAAAGGCGGCTGCCCTGCAGGGAATACCCGCCGCTGACGCGCAGCTGGCTCTGCCGCACATCGAGCGAGGCGTTTTGCAGCGTGAGGCCGCCTGGCGCCAGCAGGAAGGAATTTGCGGAAAGGGAATTCTCCCCGCCCGCCAGCGCCAGATTGGATTCCGTGACAAGAAGGGAGCCGTCTTCCAGGCAGACGGAACTCACATTCTGCGCTTCGGGCGCCCGCACCAGCGCGCCGCCGGAGACCGTGAGCGCGCCGCCGCCGAGATCCAGTTTGCCTTCGAGCACAGCCCGGCTGCCGGAAACGGAGAGACTGCCGCCTTCAAGTGTGAGCGTGCCCGCCACATGGAGCTCCCGATCCGAAAGTTCCAGATCTCCGGACACCTCTAGATCGCCGGTGCAGACAATGCACGCCTGCGGGCCGGAGAGCGCTTCGCGCAGCTCTTCCCCGCTGGTCACCACAGCCGCCTCCGCCTGGGAGGGGCCGCCCCAGCGAAACGTCACAGGCGGAAACAGCAGTTCCGCCTTGCCCTGGATGGACACCGTGCTGTCCGTGTCATATTGGAAATACCCCATATTCAGGAGCCGGGAACCAGAAGCCAGCGTGAAGGAGGCCGAAGGAGAGGAGATCAGGAAAACGCCCTGGTTCTCAAACGACGCGCCCTCTTTCGGCACAGAGGACACGGAGATGCTGCCGTCGTTTTCCACTGTGGAGAAATTGCGCATCGCGGCGTTTTCCTCCACGGTGATCGAGCCGGCGTTCCACCACTGCACACCGCCCTCCAGTGTGAAATTATGGGACGCGCGCACCGCGATGTCACCCAGGTTGACGCCGAAGCCATCGACGAAATCCTGGTAATACCCGTCCGCGCTGTCGGCCGTGGCAAACCGGCCGAGGTTGACAAAGACCGCGTCGAGAAGAAACAGCGGGCCGATCTCCATGTCTCCCCCGTTCACCAGCACCGCATTTTCACCGGCGTGCAGATCGCCGGAAAACATGCCCTCGTTCACCCACACGGCGGCGCGGCTCTCCGACGAGTCAGCCTGATAATTTGCGGTCCATTCGCCGTAAAGGAAAAGGGGATATCCGTTCCCAAGCCAGGTGAACGCCGGCCTGCCGTTCTCCGACACGGGGGAGGTCACGGAACTGCCCTCCGAAAGGATCACGGGGCACATCTGATCAATATCGCTTTCCAGCTCAAACGTGCCTTCCAGGCGGATGGCCTGCGCCCCCTCTGCCACGGCCTGCCAATACTCTTCCTCGCCGGACACAGACACGGCTTCCGCAAAGAGCGCTTCCTCATCCAGCAGCAGGACATGCGTACCGCCTTCCAGCGTGGAACCGCTCAGGTTGACGGTGCCGCCCTCCGACACGCTCGCCTGATCGGCAGATGCAAGCCACAGCAGGCCGCCGCCCGTCACGCTGCCGCCGTTCACAGCCAGCGTGCCGCCTTCCGACCGCACCATGCCGTTGATTTGCAGGTCTCCCCTGACGTCGGCGCTGCCGCCCTGCGCCAGTTCGGCCAGACAGATGAGGTTCAGCGAGGCGCCCTCCTCCACGGTGAGCGTCTTCTCAATCCGAACCGGGTCACCCGCCAGGCGGATGGAAACACCGGAGGGCACCTGCACGGCAGAGACAGACGGATCGGCCAAAAGCGCGCGCAGGCTCTCCGCGTCCGATGCAATGGCCCCCTGGTTCTGCAGCCGGGGTACGATCAGCACAAGCGCCAGCACAACGATCAGGACGACGGCGGCAGAGCACACACCGATCCGGGCATGGCGGGAGCGCGGCAGAAAACGGGCAAGCCTGCCGCCGCCCCGCTGTGCCTCTTCCGCGAAATCAAGGTTCTCTGTTTCGGAACCGTTCTCTTCCGCTGCCGCACTCACATCCGGCTGAAGCTGCTCCGTGACGAACGTCTGCACGGATGCGGCCCCGTTTTCCTCTGCCGTCTCAGGCCTTTTCTGCGCTTCTGCCGAAGGATGCGTCTCCTCCGGGCCGGAGGAATCTCTGCGCTCTGTTTTGGGGATTGCCGTCTCCCCGGCAGCGATCACCGTTTCGGCGTTTTCCGGCTGCGCCGGCAAGCTGACGGCGGCCGCGGTCTCTTCCGGTTTGGGAAGGGACGCCTGTGTGCCGACAGGCTGTTCCGCTTCGGCAGGGCGCTTTTCCTCCGGCGTTTCCTCTCCGGCCGGTGCAGTGTGCTCCTTTGGCGGGAACGGCCGCTCCTCCTTCGCATAGAGGGCGGCGTGCAGCTCCTCCACCGATCGGAACCGCTGATGCTGGCGCACCGCCATGCCGCGCAGCAGCGCTTTCTCCTGCTGCTCGGTGAGCGCCACGCCCAGGCGGCGCGGAAGAATCAGCTCATCGTCCAGCAGGCGATCGAGCGCCTGCGGCGGCGTTTTGCCCGTGAGACAATAATAAAGCGTGGCGCTCAGCGCATAGACATCCGTCCACGGGCCCTGGCCCTTGTGCTGATACTGCTCAATGGGTGCAAAGCCGTGTTTGAGCGTGATGGTCATTGTCTCGCTGCCGAGCGTCGCCTCGCGGGCACACCCGAAATCGAGCAGCCGCACACAGCTTCCCTCGAGCATCAGGTTGTCGGGACTGATGTCTCGGTGAATCAGGCCGGCCGCGTGCACGGCGGCCAGCGCCGGAAAGAGCGGCTCGACCAGCGAGAAAAGCTCCTTCGGCTCAATGCGGCCGCCGCGCTGGGCCACAAGCTCCTTGAAGGTGGTGCCGTCCACATATTCCATCACGATGTAAGCCGTGTCGTTCGCCTCAAAGAAGTCCCGCACGCTCACAATCTCGCGCTGCTTCACCACCTTCGCCATGGTGCGCGCTTCCCGCAGAAAGCGCTCCAGGCCGTGCTCATAGCTGCCGGAGGCCCCCGTATAGCGGGTGACGGCAAGGGACTGCTCCGCACTGCGCGTCACCCAGTTGGAGGGGAAATATTCCTTCACGGCCACCTTGAGCTCCAACCGGAGATCGAAGCCGATGTACGTGATGCCGAAGCCGCCTTCGCCCAGAACGCGGCCGATGAGGTACCGCCCCAACAGGATCGACCCGGGCGGCAGATGATGGGGTTTCGGCTGGTATGCGCCCTCCGTGAGGCCGCACTTCGGGCAGGGGGCATCCCCGTCAGTTTTTGACATGCAGTAGGGGCAATAGCATTCTGACAATGGAGTCACCTCCGTTCTGCATATTTTGCTCTCTCATTATAGTATAAATATTCATTTTTCGCAATTGTTTTCACTCTTCCTCCGTGCCTGCCAGGCGATCGAGATAAACCGTATTCTCATCCTGATAAAGAGCCGCGCCGCAGGAGACGTAATAGACGCCGTACGATTCGGATTTTGGGGCCATATCACCGGCACATTTCCGCAGCATGTCTTCCAGCAGGCTTTCCTCGTCGTCCAGGGAAATGTGGTCTTTGAACTGGGAAGCGTACGTATAGGTCACGCCCTGCTCCTCCAGCGCCTCCCCCCACGCGGAGCCGTCCGGCCGGGGATGCTGATCGATCTCGGCGAGTTCCTCCGCGCGCGTCATGGCGGCCAGCACATAGCCGCGCTCCGGCACCACGAGCGGCGCTTCCTCATCCTCGGCAAGCCGGTCGTCATTTGCATAGCTGGCGATGAGACAGGTCAGGAACCAGCTCATGGAAAAGCTCTCGAGCGGGTGTTCGTCCTTGATGAGCCAATCCACCTCGCTGAACAGCTCAAAGGGGAAGGCCATCTGCTCCGCCAGGTAAACGCTTACCATCTCCTCCGCCGCGTCAAAGGCATGCACGCTGCACCAGGACACGGGGCAGTCTTCCACCTCCTCCGGCACTGCGTATTCCTCCGCCCCGACAGGCACGCTGAGCAGAACGGCGGTGTCGTCCTCCGTGAGGGCGTAGACAGCTCCGTCCTCCTCGACGGAAACGGCCCGCAGATCGCCCGAGCCGGTCTCCTCCCCGTAGGGATACGCTGCCGTTTCCTCGGGAAGGCCCCAGCCCGCGCCGTCCTCTTCGTAGGAGAAGCCTTCCAGCTCCACGACAACGCGGAGGGCGTCGCACCCGGAGAAGGCGTTGTCCGCCACATCCGCGTCACGGCAGATGTAGACGACCGCAAGCGCATCACAGCCGCGGAACGCATTCTCCCCGATTTCGGCCAGCTCCGGCGGGAACAGCGCGCCCGTCAGCTCCTGTGCGCGGAACGCATCCTCCGCAATGGCTGTGACAGGGCTGCCGTCGATCTCGTCCGGGAAAACCACGATCCCGGAAGCATCGCCGTCAAATCCGGTGATCCGCGCTTCGCCGTCCTCAATTTCATAGGCAAGCCCCTCCGCCGTGACACCCGCCTGTGTTTCGGGCTCCACGGCGGACGAGGCCTCGGAAGCGGGGGAGGAAGCGGCGAGCGGGACGCGGCTCTGCGAGGCGGGCGTGATCGGCTCCACTGCGGGGGAAGAGCTGAATGCGCCGGCCGCGGCGGCAATGGCCACGCCGAGCAGCACCACCAGCACGGCGGCGCCGGAGGCAACGGCGGCGATGAGACGGGGGGATGTTTTCTTTTTGGGGGTGGGACGATCCGCAAACAGCTGCGCGGCGAGCAGAGCAGCCGTCTGCGGGCGGCGCGCTGGCTGCACTTCAAGCCCCCAGAGCAGCGCGGCCTGCTGGCGCATCGTCAGATCCACGCCGAGGGAAACGGGCGGCTGCAGGCTGTCCCGCTCCAGCCGCTCCGCGGCGGAGGGCGGCACGATGCCCGTGACGCAGTAATAGAAGGTGGCGCACAGGGCGTAGAGATCCGTCCACGGCCCCTGGCCGCGCGTCTGGTACTGCTCCACCGGGGCAAACCCGTGCTTGAGCTGCAGCGCCACGGATTTGCCGTCTTCCATGGAATGCGCACAGCCGAAGTCGATCAGCTTGAGCGTGCCGTCCGGCATCCAGAGCAGATTGTCGGGGCTGATGTCGCGGTGAATCACGTTCGAGGCGTGCAGCTTGCCGAGATCCGCGAGCAGCGGCTCCATGGCGGCCAGCAGCGTCTGGGCGGGGAATCTGCCCTCCCGCCGGACCTTTTCATAGAGCGAAATGCCGCTCAAATATTCCATCACAAGATAGGCTGTGCCGTTGGCGAGGAAAAAATCGAGCACATGCACGACGGAGGTCAGGCCGGACTGCTGGGCCAGCAGTTTTCCCTCCTCCAGAAAGCTGCTCAGGGCGCTTTGCAGCACCTCTTCCCCGCCCTCCAGCGGCAGAACCGTCACGTGATCCGCCGCGCGGTAAGCGCACTGCGTGGGAAAGCACTCCTTCACGGCTACGACGCGGCCGTCTGCCTCGTCCGCCGCAATGTAGGTGATGCCGAAGCCTCCCTGGCCGAGGGCTTCCCCCGTGCGGTAGCGCCGCAGGCCGCCGGAGTCGAGCAGCGTGCCGGCCGGAAGCTGATCCGGCGAGGGCTGCCAGTCCACCGGTCTGCCGCAATGCTGGCACACGTTCCCGGCCGTGGGTTTCATGCAATGGGGGCAGAGCGTCATGTCACTTTCCCTCCTTCCGGACAACGACAAAGCTTTCGCGTTCCGAACCGAGCCAGAAGCGATCCCCCTCCCGGATCTCCGCCTCCTCCCCGGCGGCCAGACGGCGGCCGTTCGCGAGGAAGGTGCCGTAGCTGGAACCGACATCCTTGAGCACAAGGCTGTTCCCGCGCGAGGAGAGCACGCAGTGCGCGCCGCTCACACCGTGCGTGGAGGCGGGAAACACGAGATCATTGCGGGCCGGATCGCGCCCGAGGCGCATCTGCGGCCCCACGGCAAACCGGCGGCCCTCAAACGCGCCGGAAAGGCACTGAATCCGCAGCCCGCTGTCCTTCTGAGACGGCGAAACAGGCGCCGGCGGGGCGGGCATGGTGGGCGTCACATGCTGCGGCATCTGCACGGGATACGGCTGCACGGGCAGGGCATCATTCTTTTTTGCGGCGTTCTTTTTTTTGCGCAGGAGAAGCACGATGATAACGGCCGCCGCTGCAATCACAAGGACGGCCGCGGCGACGAGCACCCACACAAGAGGCGAGAGGCCGGCGGAATAGACGTCGTAGGAAATGCCGAGCGCGTCGAGCTCTTCCATGGCATAGCGGATGGTGACGGAATAATAGCTGCTCTGGTCGCCCGTCGTGACATCCTGGCCGAGCAGGTAAGTATTGATGCCCACCACGGCGCCGTCCGCATTGATCAGCGGCCCGCCGGAATTGCCGTGGTTCAGCTGGGCGTCATGCTGCACGATGCGCGTGTTGCCCCAGTTCGGCGCCACGCCGAGACGGGAGACGACGCCGCTCGTCACGGTGACATCCTCCACATCCGCCAGAAGATTTTGACCGTAAAAGCCCTGCTGCGTATCGTCCGACGTGCCGGGATAGCCAAGCGCGAACACGCTGTCGCCCACGGAGAGGCTGTTCTCCTGCGCCAGCAGGGGCAGGGCGACGCGACCGGCCGGCTGCTCCGCAGCGCGGAGAATCGCGAGATCCGGGTAGGAGCCCTCCGAGACGTACAGGACCTCACAGGGAATGGCCTGGCTGGTGTCAAGCCCTGTGACCGGGTTCCAGGCCAGATCATTTTTCAGAATCCACACGCTCACGGCAGGCACATCCACGTTCAGCCCGGCGGAGTCGGCGTCCTGCTGCACCACATGCGCGTTCGTCACGAAGATGTCGGTGGGCTCGCCGGCGCGGCCCACGCCGAACGCGGAGCCGGTGCTGACGTACACGTCTCCCGTGTTCAGATCCGGCTGGTAAACAAGGACGCGTGCCACACCGCTGCGCGCCTGCGCCGCCTTTTCCCCGGACGACTGCGAAGCGCAGCCCGCCGCCAGCAGCACGGCCGCCAGGGCAACAGCCAGAAGAACGCCAATTCTCCGCGCGGCGCGGTTTTTCTTCCGTTTCATACCACTGTTTTTCATTGCTTCCCCTTACCCCTTTCTCTCGCTTCCAGAATGATGGCGGTGTAGTTGTCCTGCCCGGGATAGTTCTTTGCCTCCACGGCGATACGCACGGCCTCCGCGGCCTGTTCGGCCGGAAGACTGAGCAGTTCCTCCAGTTCCTCCCGCTCGAGGGCGTTCGTCACGCCGTCGCTCATGAGGACAACCCTATCCCCGGGCAAAACGCGCACCGGTTCGGCGGGAACGTCCACGTGGCGCAGCACGCCCATGCCGAGATAACTGGTGAGACCGGCGGCACGCGGATTCTGCATTGCATCCTCCAGGCTGCCGACGCCGTTGATCGCCGCCAGCAGAAGCTCTCTGCGGAACACGTGCTCGCGGTTGAGCGGATGCAGCACGCCGCCGCGCAGCAGGGCGATCCGGCTGTCTCCCACGCTGATCCAATGGAACCAGCCGTCCCGCAGAAGGGCGGCGACCAGCGTGGAACCGCTCTTCCCCTCCCGCTCCGCGCCGAGCGTTCCGTTCACCGCTTCATTCGCGCGGCGGAGGAGATCGAGCAAAACAATCTCCGGGCTCCCCTCTGCCGTGCAGAAGCCGTTCATCATTTCGTTCACGGCCGTCTGGCTGGCCTTGTCCCCGTCTGCCAGGCCGCCGATGCCGTCCGCCAGCACGAGCAGAAGGCCCCGCTCCTCCTCCAGCTCGGGAGGAGAGACGGCAAAGCTGTCCTGCTGGCTGGGGCGCGCCCCGCGCTCATGCACCCGGCCGACGGAAAACGCGAGGGGGCCGGGGGCGCGTTTCCTGCCCGGCCTCGAGCGGCGAAACAGCAGCGCGGCGAGCACGGCGGACACCGCCAGAAAGACGAGTGCGGCGGCAGGCCAAACCCACTCACTCATTTTCGTTCTCCCAGCTGAACGCGCTCCCGCACAGAGCGACAAAGCGCAGTTTGGTGGACCCGATCTCGATCTCATCGTAGGAGCTCAGCTCCACCGAAGCAGGCACAATTTTGCCGTTCACACGGACAAAGCTGCGCGTGAACGAAGGGCCGATGTAGCATTTCGCCTCCTCCGGAATATAGGTCACAATCGCATGGCTCTGCGGGGCCAGCTGATCGTCCCCCGGCAGCACAATGTCGCCGGCGGTGCGGCCGATGTGGTTATAGCCGCTGTAGAGGCGGAAATCCCGGCCTTTGTCCGGCCCGGACACACAGACGAGCCAGCCGACAGGGAGGCCGGCGGGAGCAGCCGGGCCAGCGTCAGCCTCAGGGACGGGTTTCTGCGCCGTTTTCTCCATGCGGGCAATGGCTTCTTCATATGCCGCATCGTCCACAGCGACCGTCATCCCGTAATCGGGAACGGGCGGCGTCACAACCTCCGTCTTTCCCACGGTGTCTCCTCCCACGATCTCCGTGCGGCCGATGACGGAATCCGAAACAGGCTCGGTGCGGCCAACCTCCTGGCTGCACTCCGGGCAGCTTTCATGCAGGGCGGCATTGTAATAGTGACCGTTGGGGCAGCGAACCATCTTGATTTCCATAACCAATCCCTCCTCTATCCTATCTATAAAAGATCTTGTTGTTTATCTTAGCACCCGTGTTCCGGCGCTTCGTCCACCTGTTTTCCGACGCAAAAACAAAAATCCCGCCCGGGAGACACACAGGCCAGCCCGGACGGGAAATGTGATGGATTCTGTTATGTATCACGCTATGGAAGCCGTTACGGCTGCGGCGCGCGCAGCCGCGCTCTGGCGGCCTTGATGGGGATCCCGCGCGCCGTGAACATGCGCTCATGTTCCGTCATGACGCGCAGCTCCTCCTCACAGGGGACGGCGTGCAGATCCTCCGTCTGCCAGAATACGTCGTATCCGGCAGCGTCAAAATAGCGCAGGGAATCGCGGAAGAGCGGGCCGTCGTCCGTCTTGAACCAGATTTCCCCGCCCGGCGCCAGGAGCGAAGCGTAATCGCGCAGCCGCGTGGGATAGGTGAGGCGGCGCTTCCAGTGGCGCGGCTTCGGCCACGGGTTGCAGAAATTGAGGTAGATGCGCTCCACCCGATCGCGCTCATCCATGATCTGGAGCAGGCGCTCGATGTCGTAGGCCGTGAGGGCCACGTTCTCCACGGGATGCTCGCCGAAGGCGGCCTCCACGACGCGCTTGGCCGGGGCCAGCACCGTATCCTTCAGGTCGATGCCGATGTAGCGGATCTCCGGGTGAATGGGAGCCAGGCCCGCCAGAAAATAGCCTTTGCCGCAGCCGAGCTCCAGGTGGATGGGACCCGGCGTGCGGAACCACTCGTGCCAGTGTCCCTTCTGATCCGCGGGATGGCGCAGGAAAAAGGGACAGGCGTCCAGCTCCGGCCCCGCCCAGGGCTTGTTGCGCATTCTCATTTCTGTTCCTCCATTCTCCAGCCTTTGCAGACGTCCACCCATTTTTCCGCGCGCGAGGCGGTGAACAGTTCCTCGCAGCTCAGCCGCACGGCGGAGCTCGGCGTGCCGGCCGCCGGGTATACCACATCGAAGCGGCGCAGCGATTCGTCACACACCACGCGCACACCGGCCGGGTTGGCAAAGGGGCACACGCCGCCCACCGGATGGCCTGTGGCCGCCTCCACCTCGGAAGCGGGCAGCATGGCCGCTTTCGTGTGAAATTCCGCCTTGAAGCGCGCGTTGTCGATCCTGGCGTCTCCGGCGGCCAAAAGCAGCAGACAGCCGTCCTTCAGGCGGAGGGAAATCGTTTTGGCGATGCGCGCCGGCTCCGTGCCAAGCGCCGCGGCGGCCAGCTCCACGGTGGCGCTGCTCACGGGCAGCTCGCGCACACGGTCCGCAAGGCCAAAGGGCTCCAGATAAGCCCGGACAAGATCAATGGACATGGGGGTCTCTCCTCTTCGCCGTTCCGGACCGGGGCCGCAGAAAAGGACGGCCCCGAGCCGGAACGCAGCGGTTTGTATCCTGCCGCACCTGCGCAGATCGCGCACACTTCCGCCGGCTGCCCGGCTGCGTGCGTCATGAGGCTGATCGCCTGTGCTTGCGGCATTCTTCGGAATATTGTATCATGTTTTGCGGGTGCTGTCATCTGCCTCTTTTCCTGAAATCCCCCTTTTTCGCTTAACGTTTTCCGCGAATCATGTTATAATAACCTCACGGGCTAAGCGGAAATCAAAGATTTCCGAGCCCTGAGA
>CAKNKY010000031.1 GCA_930987725.1 uncultured Anaeromassilibacillus sp.
TGCCAGCCGTTAAGTTAGTTTGTTTTCAAACCTTCCTTATCGGTGGTTGGCAAAAAGTGCGCCTCCTTTTTTTCTGTTTCAGGCTTCGTCAAACACGGAGCAGCCCTCGCGCAGATAGAGCGGCAGCGTCTCATAGCCGCATGTGTCGCAGAACCAGCCGGGGCCCTGGCGCGTTTCGCCGGAGAGCAGGTGCGTCCAGCGGCCGGCGGGCAGGTAATAGCTCACCTCGCCGTCCTCGCTCATGACGGGCGCAACGAGCAGCGCTTCGCCGAGCATATACTGGCGGTCGAGCGTGAGGCACGCCGGGTCGTCCGGGAATTCGAGCAGCATGGGGCGCATCACCGGCACGCCCGTTTCCGCGGCCTCGCGGCCGAGACGCAGCAGGTACGGCACCAGGCGCTGCTTGAGCTCGCAGAACGCGCGCGTCACCCGCACAGCCTCCTCGCCGTAAAGCCACGGCACCTTGTATTCCTGATTGCCGTGATAGCGGCTGTGGGAGGAGAGCAGGCCGAAGGCCGTCCAGCGCATATAGATGTCGGGCGTGCAGCCCGATTCAAAGCCGCCGATGTCGTGGCTCCAGTAGGCGAAGCCGGAGAGCGCGAGCGAAAGGCCGCCGCGCAGCGACTCGGCCATCGACGGATAGGTGGAGAGGCAGTCACCGCCCCAATGCAGCGGCAGCGTCTGCGAGCAGGCCGTCGCGCTGCGGGCAAAGAGGCACGCCTCGCCCTTCCCCTTCTTCTGCTCGAGCAGGTCGAACACCGTCTTGTTATAGAGATACGTATAATAGTTGTGCATGCCCTCCGGGTCGGAGCCGTCAAACCAGCGGATGCCAAATTTCGCGGCCTTCGGGCCATAGAACGGGTCGGATGTGGGGATGCGCTCACCGAAATCCGTTTTGAAGCAGTCCACGCCCATGTCCACGAGAGCGGCAAGCTTTTCCCGGAACCACGCTGCAGCGGCGGGGTTCGTGAAATCGACAAGCGCCATGCCGGCCTGCCAGCGGTCCCACTGCCAGACGCCGCCGTCCCCCGTCTTCACGAAATACCCGCTGCGCAGCCCCTCCTCAAAGAGCGGCGATTTCTGCGCGATATAGGGATTGATCCAGACGCAGACCTTCAGCCCGCGCGCGTGCAGCCTGGCAAGCAGGCCCTCCGGATCGGGAAACACGTCGCGGTCCCAGAGAAAGCTGGACCACTCGAACGCCTTCATCCAGAAGCAGTCAAAGTGGAACACAGAGAGCGGAATCTTCCGCTCGATCATGCCGTCCACAAAGGAGAGCACCGTTTTCTCATCGTAGTCCGTCGTGAAGGAGGTGGAGAGCCAGAGGCCGTAGGACCAGGCGGGCAGCTCCGGGGCACGGCCCGTGAGGGCGGTGTATGCCGTGAGGACGTCCTTCGGCGTCTCACCGGCATACACAAAGTATTCCATCGACTCGCCGGGCACGGAAAACTGCGTCTTGGAGGCGGCTTCGCTGCCAATCTCATAGGACACGCACCCGGTGGAATTGACAAACACACCGTAGCGGCGGCTGCTGAGGAAGAACGGCACGTTCTTGTAAGCCTGCTCGCTGTCGGTGCCGCCGTCCGCGTTCCACAGGTCGATGCTCTGGCCGTTCTTCACGAAGGGGCCGAAGCGCTCGCCCAGGCCGTAGATGTTTTCTCCCACGGCGAGCTCGAGCCGCTCGCGCAGATACGTCTCCCCCGTGCGCCGGTCGAGGATATGGGCCATGCCCTTTGGGCCGGTCGATGTGAGCAGCCTGCTGCGGAACCGGTATTCGATGCGCCAGTCCTTCCCCGCGATCACGCGCGCTTCCAGATCACCGCTGCGCAGGAACCAGAAGCCCTGCTCCCGGCCTGTCTCCGGCTTCTCGGCGCCGCGGCTGAGCGGGAAGCGCGGCATGGCGTCGAACGCGCCGCGGTGGTTCATCAGATGCACGGCGATCGTGTTGCGCCGCCCGGCGGTTATCCGAACCGTGAGCAGGCCGCCGTCGAGCGTGTTGCCGCGGTGCTGCACGGCCACATAGGGGCAATAGAGCGTGAGGCCTTCTGCGTCCGCCGTGACTTCGTAGATCTCACCCGGCGTCTCCACCGTGAAGCCGTCCTTCGTCATCCACATGCCGTCCGTAAATTTCATGAAAGCTCCTCCTTCGGGCAGCCGCGGTTCCGCCGCCCCGTTTTTCTGGTACTACGATACGAAAGAACCGACCGTCTGTCAAGAGAAAAATAACGGCAAACAGCGAAATGTCCCCTGAAACGGAAGCGTATGGCAGCGCCCGTTCGATCGCGTCAAAGGCGGCCTCCCGCAGGGAGAGCAGGAACAACGCGGCAGACGGATATTGTGTGAAGGCCATCGTGTCCATCCCGGCAAGATCGAGCGCCAGACGGCGCACCGCTTCGCGCCCGATGAGCGGCTCGATCGTGTCAGGGCGCGGAGAGCGATGAGCCCCTCGCTCCGCACCTCCGCGCAGGAGGGGGAGCGGCGCCCCGCCGGGATCGGGATACACAGGACAGGCGTCGCCAGCGGGGAAGCGGAATAAGAGCAGATTTTTCAGGAAGAGACTGAAAAAGGCCCTCCCGCGCGCTTGCAGGAGGACCTTTGCTTGAATGGTGTTACAGCTCCGTCATCCACAGACCATGAAGATTGCAATAGGCGTAGGCGGCCACGGCCTTGTCGTCCTCCAGGCGGAAGGACGCGGCAGGCGCATCACCCGGGGCAAGGGCCTTGCGCTGGCCGCCCTTCTCCGTCTGCAGATAGATCCACTGGATGGAGTGCTCGGGGAGCATGGGGTGATCCACGCTGCCCACGCGGACGCGGACCACACCGTCCTCCACCGAAATCACGGGCACATGCTTTTCCCCGCTGGCTTCCACGGTGTTCGGCTCGAGGGCCTGCATTTTTTCCCCGCAGCAGACGAGCGGCACGCCGGCGTCATGGATCATGCCAACAAGGTTGCCGCAGTGGCGGCAGACATAGAATCTTGTTTTCAAGCTGGGATTCCTCCTTTTTGCTGACTCGGTTTGATTCACTTTCTATCCCTTTTTTCCGGGAACGGCAGCGTGTTCAGCAGCCCCTCCACCACCTCCAGCGGAATGCCGGGATAGGTACGCAGGCGCTCCAGAAACACGCGGGCCTCCTCGCTCTGCGGGAGCATGTAGCCGGATTCACGGCAGAGATCCTCCGCCATGAGGCGGCTCGACCGCGCCGCGGCGGCAGCCAGCGCGCCGGGAAGCTGCGCGGCCAGATTTTCCGCCTGCGTTTTGCTTCGGATCAGGCTGCGGAGCGCTTCCGCCACCCGTTCCTCCTTCGGCTGCTGGGGCGGCATCACCTTGGGCACCATGGAGATCGCCGCAGAAGGGCAGGCGTTGGCGCACGCGCCGCAGCCCACGCATTTATTCCGGTCAATGATGCTGTCCTCCGTATCGGTCGCCCCGGTCGGGCACACATAAAGACAAAGACAATCCTTCGTGCAAAGGCGGAGATTCCGCACCGCATACAGTTCGGCCATGGTTATGCCCCCTTCCCTGCCTGTTCAAATTTCCAGCCCGGCACCTTGCACACGGGGCAGATCGACGGCGGCGCATCCCCCACATAGACAAAGCCGCAAACCGAACACACGTAAACGCCGGTATGCTCCAGCATGGCCTCCCCTTCCTTCTCGTAGCGGCTGAGCAGGTTCTGCAGCATCCGTGTCACCTTTTCGCTCCAGGTCAGCGCCCGGAGCGCTCCGCGGTCCGCGGCCTCCCCGGCCGCGGTGTGGGCATACGGATAGCCGGAGGAGAGATCCCGCTCCACAAGCTGCAGGAGCGCCTGTGTGCCGGCATCCGGGGCCGGAACGGACCGGGCGCGGAAAAATTCCGCCAGCTCCCGGAACCCCTTTTCCTGCTCCGGGAGATACTGCTTTTCACAGCCGCGGGCCAGGTTCGAGCAGATCACGCTCAGCTCCAGAGCGGAGAGCTGCCATTCCCCGCCCGGCTCCTGTGCGGGCATCTGCGGGGGCTCCGGCGCGGGGGCCGGTGCCTCCGCCTTCTCGCGGAACATGTCCTTGCTCGCCCCGCACCAGGGGCAGCGCCATCCTTCGGGCAGATCCTCCCACCGGGTGCCCGGCGCAATGCCTGCCTCCGGGATGCCCTTCGATTCGTCATACGTATACGAACAGACCGAGCACACCATTTGTTTCATTGAACCCGTCGCCTCCTTTGCTGCCGGTATGGTTGGAAACCCGGCCGGAATGGCCGGGAAAGGCCCTGTCTCGTGCTGCGCCGGCTGTATTTTCGACTCTTCTTATAAAAAAAGAATAAAATCAAGACAAAATTTGTATTTTCCTCTACTTTAACTATACCCAAAGGGCGGGAGAATGTCAACCGCTCAATTGACATTTTCATTTGCAAAAGCTATACTTCTTTTGTATTATTGGAGGGTGCTGCCATGACTATTCAGGATTTTTTCCCCATCTGGAACCAGTTGAACGCAGATCAGCAACGGCGGCTGCAGAACAGCCTTTCCGCCCGCAAGGTCAAAAAAGGCGAGATCCTGCACAATGGGGACGCGGACTGCGCCGGCCTGCTTCTTGTGCGGTCCGGCCAGCTGCGGGCGTTTATCCTCTCTGAGGAGGGCCGGGAGATCACGATTTACCGCCTGTTTGACCGCGACATCTGTCTCTTTTCCGCCTCGTGCATCATGCGCTCCGTCCAGTTCGAGGTGACGGTGGAGGCCGAGAAGGAGACGGAGCTCTGGGTCATCCCGGCGGACGTTTACCACGCCGTGATGGAGGAATCCGCGCCGCTGGCCAACTACACAAACGAGCTCATGGCGAGCCGCTTTTCCGATGTGATGTGGCTGATTGAGCAGATTCTGTGGAAAAGCCTGGACAAACGGCTGTCCGCCTTCCTGCTGGAGGAGGCCGCCATCGAGGGCACGGACGAATTGAAGCTCACGCACGAGACGATCGCCAAGCACCTGGGCTCCCACCGGGAAGTGATCACCCGGATGCTCCGCTATTTTCAAGAGGAAGGCATGGTGCGCCTTTCCCGCGGTTCCATCAAGATTCTGGACGAATCGAAGCTGCGGCAGCTGCAGGGGTAATTTTCTTCCCGCCGCGCGCAGCCGGAATGTTATCACACAGCGCAAAAATCCCGCTTCTTCCAAACGGAAGAGCGGGATTTTTTGACGCCGTCCGGTGCGTTTTCTCAGCGTTCCACGCGGCCGGAATAGGCGGCAATCCCGCCGATGTTCCGCACATGGGTGTAGCCCATCTGCTGCAGCAGGCTCACCGCGCGGCTGCTTCTGGCGCCGGAATGGCAATAGACGAAGAGCGGCACGGCCTTATCGGCCACCACGCGCCCGACCTCGCCGATCTCCTGCAGGGGAACATTTTTGCTGCCGGGAATCCGGCCTTCCCTGTATTCCTCGCGCGTGCGCACATCAAGCAGCACGGCGACAGGCACTTTCCGATACGCTTCCACCTCCTGGTCAATGCCGGGGCGTTTTAGAAAATCCAGAAATCCCATGCTTTCCCTCCTTACAGCAGGTTCAGAATCGCGTTTTTGGGGCGGGCCCCCACAGCCTGATTCACGATCTGGCCGTTCTTGATCACGACGAGCATCGGGATGCTCATGACGCCGAACTGAGCGGCGAGCGCGGGCTGCTCATCGACGTTGACCTTGCCGACCTTGATGTCGGGGCGCTCTGCGGCGATCTCCTCCACCACGGGGGAAACCATGCGGCAGGGGCCGCACCACGGAGCCCAGAAATCCAGCAGAACGGGCTTATCGGCATGCATCACTTCGGTTTGGAAATTTCCATTGGTAATCGTTACGGCAGACATCATCAAGTCCTCCTTTTATTCTCAATCGGTGTTGTGTTTTCGTTGTGGTCTTAGTTTACGCTGAATTTCTGTTTTCTTCCGTGACAACATCACCAAAAGGAAAACCGGCCGCGCAGGGAAGGGATTGCACAGGCGGAAGGCGCAAAAAGGCCGCCCCCGGCTGTGTGCCGGGGGCGGCCCCTGTGCGGGAAAACAGGCCCCGCTTTTTTCAAAAGAGATTAGCCGACCGTTCCGATCGCCACGGGAGCGGGCGCGCCGTTGATATAGAAGCCGCAGCCGTCCCCCGGATTGCCAATGGCATAGACCTTATAGAAGTAGTCGTTCCCCTGGCTGCCAACGTATTCCACACGGAAGGAGGGGGAACCGGCCGCAAACGCCGGCCGCGACTGGGCCGTGAGCCGGAACTGATAGGAGGAGCCGCGGCGCACCGTGAACGGGGCCGTGGTGTCGCTCACCACACCGCCGGGCTGTGCGGAACCGGCCGCCGTCACCTTGAGCAGGCGCCGGCCGTCCACATAAATGTCGGCGGAGCTGCCGGGCGCACCGGCAGCGGTAACCACATAGAAGTAGTCGTTCCCCGTCTGCCCTGCAAGCGAAACGGTGAAGTTCGCGTTTCCGGACGTCATGACGGGCTTATGGCCGTCGAGGCTTGTGATGCGGAACTGATAACGGCCGTTGACGGTAAAATCAGAGTTCGTATCACTGCGGAACGCGCCGCCGGCCGGCTGCTGTGTGCCGGAACCCCCGGAGGTGACAGTGACGGGTATGGAGATCGAACTGCCCAGGGCATTCGCCGTGAGTGTAGCCGTGCCGGCCGCCTGTGCGCGCAGCGTTTCACCGCTCACGGAGACAACGCTGCTGTTGCTCGAGGTCCAGCTCGGCTCCACCCCAACACGGCAGACACTGCCGGCCGGCCACGCTTCCACCACGCTCAGGTCCGCGAAGAGGTTCGGCACGGAAAGGCTCTGCCCCTCCCGAAGAGATAGTGTGGAAACGGAAGCGGAGAGCTTGACGTTCGTCACGTTTGCGCTGTCCACCTCAACGCGCACCGTTTTCTGTGCGTTCAGCGCAGACGTGGCCGCGGCGGGTGTGCTGTTGGAATAGCCGAACGCCTGGGCCCAGAAATAGATGCCGTCACACGAGACGCAGGCGATGCCCACACGGTTGAACTGGTTGGAGAGCATATTGCGGCGGTGGCCCTGGCCGTCATACTTCTCCTCGGCTTCCTCCCAGAGATCGAACGCATATGCCGGATCGCAGCCGACGGAAGAATTGTAATAGGCGGCGATGTTTTCCCCCACATAATACCAGGATCCGTCGCCCGTCTCCGTGAAGGCGGTGAAGCAGGATTCGCCGTTCGGCCTGGTGTGCGAGAAGCGCAGCGCTGTTTCGGCGGCGCGCTGCATGGCGATCGCCTCAAGATCATAGTCGTAGGAAAGTTCGCCCACATCCACATACACACGGCTGGTATTCGTCTCATTCCAGTACCAGGCGTCGTCACCGGTGCGGAACGCATTCACCATGGCAAAAATGGAACGCGCCTCCGTCTGGTGGTATTCCACCGAGAGATCGATGGCAAGGATGTCCCTCGCCGCGAAGGCGGAAACGCTGCACGACACCGCGAGCACGAAGCACAGCAAAAGGGACACCAGTTTCCGGGCTTTTTGTTTCATATCTTCTTCCCCTTTCCCTGACCGGCAGTTTCGCGGAACAGGCGAAGATGCCGATTTTCGTAAATTTTCCGCAAAATCTCCCTGTTTTCTTTGAAATGAACTAGAGAATACTTCCAGTTTTAATACTAACCGGAACCCATTCCCTTGTCAAGAATAAAATGAAACAAAGTCATGACCCCCGGCAAAGCCGGGGGCTTGTGTAAGCCCTAGAAGGGCATCGTACCGGCAAGCCTCTAAAGAGGCACTGAAAAATCCGTCTCTTGCATCACTTGCCCCACAGCCCGTAAACGGGCACTGTTCATCTAAGATCAACTTCCTGATAATAGTAATGTTGTTGTTTTTTTTCTCGCTTCGCTCGATGCTTGAATCTAAAGCTTTTTTACTCTCCCCGGCCTAGCCGGGGGTTGTCGTTTCGCTAAAGCATATTAAAACGAAAGGGCTGCTCTTGCGAGCAGCCCTTTCGCCGTGACAGGGAAACCCTGATTTGCTTCTTACTTGTGGTCGACAGAGTACATGTGCTCGATGAGTTCCAGCACCTTGTTGGAGTAACCAACCTCATTGTCGTACCAGGAAACGACCTTCACAAAGGTGTCGGTCAGAGCGATGCCGGCGGTAGCGTCAAAGATGGAGGTGCGGGTGTCGCCCAGGAAGTCGGAGGAGACAACAGCCTCATCCGTGTAACCCAGAACGCCCTTCAGCTCACCCTCGGAGGCCTCCTTCATGGCAGCGCAGATCTCCTCGTAGGTGGCGGGCTTGGCGAGGTTGACGGTCAGGTCAACAACGGAAACGTCCAGGGTGGGAACACGCATGGACATGCCGGTCAGCTTGCCGTTCAGCTCAGGAATAACCTTGCCGACAGCCTTCGCAGCGCCGGTGGAGGAGGGGATGATGTTGCCGGAAGCCGCACGGCCGCCGCGCCAATCCTTCAGGGACGGGCCGTCGACGGTCTTCTGGGTGGCGGTGGTGGAGTGAACCGTCGTCATGAGGCCGTCCTTAATGCCGAACTTGTCGTTCAGGACCTTGGCGATAGGAGCCAGGCAGTTCGTGGTGCAGGAGGCGTTGGAGACGAAGTTCATGTCGGTGGTGTATTTGTCGAGGTTGACACCGCAGACAAACATCGGGGTGCCGTCCTTGGAAGGAGCAGACATAACAACCTTCTTCGCGCCGGCTTCCAGATGGCCCTTCGCCTTCTCCTGGGTCAGGAACAGGCCGGTGGACTCCACAACGTACTCAGCGCCAACCTTGCCCCAGGGCAGATCAGCGGGGTTGCGCTCGGCGAATACCGGGATCTCTTTGCCGTTGACAATGATGGAATTCTCGGTTGCTTCCACAGTGCCCTTAAACGCACCATGCATGGTGTCGAACTTGAGCATGTAGGCCAGGTAATCGGCAGGGCACAGATCGTTGATGCCGACGATCTCGATGTCCGGATGATTCACAGTGGCACGGAAAACCATGCGGCCGATGCGGCCAAAACCGTTAATACCAACTTTAATGGACATAACACTAATACCTCCTGAAAATTTTATTTCTTAGGCTTGTCTCTATTTTATAGCATTCAGAGAAGATTTACAAGTAGTCCGCTGCAAAAAATTACCGCTGATTTTCTTCTCCGCCCGGCTTCTCCTCCGAAGCCTTCTCCGGGGAAGCAGCGCCCGCGCCGTTTTCCACAAACGATTCGCGGCTGTTGTATGCCTTTCGCAGCTCTTCCGCCAGGCGCGCGTCGTCATCCCCCCCGCCGGACGTCCCCTCCGTCTGCGCAGGATCGTTTTCCGCCGTTTCCCCTTCGGCCGGGAGCCCCGTTTCCGGCTCCGCGCCGGACTTGTGCATACCGAAGACAAACAGCAGCGCAAAGCAGGCCGCCGCGCCATTCATCAGGAACATGCCGAAGGGATAGCCCGTGAGGACCGGCCTGCCCATCACGGTGAGCACAATCTCCGGCACCACGGTGATCGCCGCCAGCCACACGGAGATCAAGCCGTAGCGCACGGCGGCCCGCCCGCTTCGGGCCGGCTCAATGCCGGCATGGAGCTTGGCATAGGCAAAGAAGAACAGGAGCAGAAACACCACGGAAAACGTGTCATACACATTGTCGGCCGTATTCACCGTTCCGGAATAGGAAAGAAACAGCGCCACGAGGCACACGCAGCCCCACAGCGGCGGCAGCAGCGCCGGCAGCGGATGGCGCGCCCAAGGGTTGTCTCCCATGGCATGGCCGTATGACTGCCAGAGGAACGCAAGGCCGGCCAGAATCCCGGCCGCGGCCAGAATTCCGTTCATGCCGGGATTGTCCACGGCAGGAGCGCCCAGCAGGCTGTAGATCGACTGGCCGCAGAACAAGAAGCCGGTGAACATCCCGGCCACAGCGGCGCCAAGGCTCCGCACCGGCAGGCGCGGGACCATCTGCTTTTCGCGCGCCGTCTCCGCGCACAGAAGCGCGCAGCCGGCCATGAGCACGATGAGCAGCGCGGCGGTGGAGAGATACCCGTCGCTGTAAAAGCCTGTCCCGGGCTCGAGCAAAAACAAAGCCTGATACAGGCGGATCGGCAGGGAAATCACAAGAATAATCAAAAAAATACGCCAGGTGCGTTTGGAAATCATGATGACACTCCTCAATCGGGACGCAGCGGCGCCCTTCCTTCTTTCGCGTGGGCTGCCGTCATTATACGCTTCTTCGCGGCTTATATATTTCTTAATTCGAATTATAAAGAGAAACCGCGCGGATCAAAAAGCGGCCGCCCATCGGGGAACGGCCGCCTTCCTTTCTCTGACGGTTCTCCGCCGGAGCACCCGGCAAAAAACGGGGACAGGCGGAGCAGGCGCCCGCTCCCGCCCCGGAAGGGATCCTGGGAGAACAAAGATTATTTCTGCTGCCGAATCTCATTCGGTGCGCTCGTCGATCGGCACATAAGCCTTCTGCTGCGCGAGGGAACGGTAAGCCGGGCGCATGATGCGGCCGCACGTCTCAATCTCCTCGATGCGGTGCGCGCACCAGCCCGCAATGCGAGAAACGGCGAACAGCGGGGTGTAAAGGTCGCTCGGGATGCCGAGGCACTCATAGACCAGGCCGGAATAGAAGTCCACATTGGCGGAAATGACCTTTTTGTCGCCCTTCACGCCGGCAAACACCTCCGGGGAGAGGCGTTCCACGCGCTCAAAAAGGTCAAACTGGCGCAGCAGGCCGCGCTCCTCGGCCAGCTTGCGCGCCTTTTCCTTCAGAATCACGGCGCGCGGGTCGGACTTCGTGTACACGGCATGCCCCATGCCGTAAATCAGGCCGGAATGATCGCCCACTTCCTTGCGTACAATCTTGGCAAGGTAATCTTTGACCTGGGCGTCGCTCTCCCAGTCCTGCACATGCTCCATCAGGTCGTTCATCATCATCATGACGCGGTGGTTCGCGCCGCCGTGGCGCGGCCCCTTGAGCGAGCCGATGGCCGCGGCGATGGCGGAATAAATGTCCGTTCCCGTGGAGGAAAGCACGCGCGCCGTGAAGGTGGAGTTGTTGCCGCCGCCGTGCTCCGCGTGCAGCATCATGCACAGGTCGAGCAGCTTGGCCTCCTCGTCCGAAAACTGGCGATCGGGGCGGATGGCATTCAGGATCGATTCGGCCGTGGAGTGGCTCGGATCGAGCGGATGAAAGAACATGCTCTTCTTGTCAAAATGACGGCGCTTTACCTGATACGCATACGTCATGATGGTAGGCAGGCGCGCGATGAGCTGCATCGACTGGCGCATATTGTTTTCCAGTGAGATGTCGTCGGGGTTGTCGTCATAAGAATAGAGCGCCAGCACGGAGCGCGCCAGCTTGTTCATGATGTTTCGCGACGGGGCCTTGATGATCATGTCTTCAGCGAAATATTCGGGCAGCTCGCGGTAGCTGTTGATGACGGCGGTGAAACGATCGAGCTGGGCGCGCGTCGGCTGCTTGCCGAAGAGCAGGAGCCAGGAAACCTCCTCGAAGCCGAAGCGGTTTTCTTTCTGGCAGCCCTCCACGATGTCCCGCACGTCAATGCCGCGGTAGGTGAGCTTGCCCTCGTCCGGGATGCGCTCGCCGTCGGCGATGAGATACCCGTGCACGTTACAGATGAGCGTAAGGCCCGCCATCACGCCGGTTCCGTCCGGGTTGCGCAGGCCGCGCTTGACATTATACAGATCAAATTTTTCCGGTTCAATCTTGTTGTTCGCGCGGAATTCCTCACACAGATCGGCCAACGTCTGGCGGCGCGTCTGTCCTTTCACCTGCTGATCCATCACTCGATCTCTCCTTTCCCGCCCTGCGGGCGGCGCCGTAATCCATGCAGCGGTCCGAGGGGCGGACCGGTTTTATTATTGTAGCGCATGAAATTGTCAAAGTCAATGCAGGAAAGACAGTATTTGCAGGAATTTCTGCGATCTATTGCATTTTCCCGAGGGATCCGCGCAGAAATAGGGGAAAAAACAGGTGAAACGCCTGCTTTGATGAATAATGAAAGGGCTTAGTTTGTAAAAACATGCCCGGAACAGGAGAAGCTGATGAAACGGATTGCTGTGGAATGCGCCGTGTTTGCCTTTTTGCTCTTTGTAATCCCGCTCTTCGCCATGTTTGGCACACCGGCTGCCGCCCGTGAGGAGGAACCGCCGGCTTCCTCCCCTCTCGACACGCAGGAAAGCGAAGAGGACGGGTTTTCCATTCTGGACACCTCCACCGGCGAGGTTGTGCAGGTGAGCCGGCTGGAATTCCTGCGGGGCGGCACGGCGGCGGAGGTGCCGCCCACCTATGAGCCGGAAGCGCTCAAGGCGCAGGCGATCGCCGCCTACACGTACTATGCCCGCCTGCGGGACCAGCAGCGCGCTTCGCCCGATTCTTCGCTCAAGGGCGCCGACTTTTCTGCGGATCTTTCCATTGGTGAAAAATATGTGACGCCCGCGCTCATGGAAAGCCGCTATGGGGAACAGGCGGCGGAATACACCGCCCGGCTTGACGAAGCGGCTCGCGCCGTGGACGGCCTGGCGCTCACCTACAACGGCGAGCTGATCGAGGCTGTGTTTTTCGCCATCAGCTCCGGCGCCACGGAAAGCTCTGCCGACATGTGGGGCGGGGAGCGGCCTTACCTTGTGGCCGTGGCCAGCCCGGGAGACAGCTACGCCTCCGGCTTCCAGACACAAGCGGACTTTTCGGCGGAGGAGGTGCGGGAAGCGCTGCTCTCTCTCGACAGCAGCCTCTCGCTCGGTGAAGATCCCGCCGCCTGGCTGGGGGGAAGCACACGCACGCCCTCCGGCTCCGTGCTCTCGCTCACCGCGGGCGGAAAAGAGCTTTCCGGTGCGGACGTGCGCAGTGCGCTGGGGCTGCGCTCCCAGAATTTCACCGCCGCCTGCAGCGGTGACGCCTTCACCTTCACTGTGCGCGGCTACGGCCACGGCGTGGGCATGAGCCAGGTGGGCGCGCAGGCCATGGCGCAGCAGGGCGCCGCCTGGCAGGAGATTGTGAGCTGGTATTACCCCGGCGTGTCCGTGACACCCGTGGTCTAAACGGCAAATTCCGCGCTTTTTCAATTCCGTTTTGTTGTTTTTCTCTTTGATTCAACAAATTGTATGTACTTTTTCATGGATTTGACTCGATTCGGGCCGAAAAAAGAGAAAAAACGGCGCGGCCGCCCACTGAAGTGACCCCAAAAAGTTAGACAATATTTGAAAGCAAAAATTATTCAAGCAGCCGAAAGGGCTTGTTGTCTGTGAATTGCAGGCGGCAAGCCTTTTAGTTTTGCCTTGATTCGTCGGTTATTGTAGTAGTCCAGATAGTCAATAAGCTCTTGTTTGAAGTGTTGCATGGACTGGAACTTTTGCAGATACAGCAACTCGCTTTTAAGCAGGCCGAAAAAGTTTTCAGCTACCGCGTTGTCCAGGCAGTTTCCTTTCCTGCTCATGCTTTGCCGGATCCCCTTTGCTTTGAGCATGCGTTGGTACAGCTTGTGCTGGTATTGCCAGCCCTGGTCGGAATGGAGAATGAGACCTGTCCCATCTGGTATGGTTGCAAAAGCTTTGTCGAGCATTGTCGTTACCATACTCAAAACCGGTCGCTCAGAGACAGCATAGCTCACCAAATATCCGTTATGCAAATCCAGAATGGGAGAAAGATAGAGTTTCTGGCCAAACAGGCTGAACTCTGTCACATCAGTAACCCACTTCTGGTTTGGCTTTTCCGCATGAAAGTTCCTATTCAACAGATTGGGCGCGATCTTTCCCACTTCTCCTTTGTATGAGCGATATCTCTTTACTCTGACACGGCAAACCAGCCCTAACTCCCTCATGAGCCGTTGTACCGTTTTGTGGTTCAGGCACATTCCCCTGTTGTGCAGCACTGCGGTGATACGCCGGTATCCATACCTCCCTTTATTTTTGTGGTAGATAGTAGAAATCTCTGCTTTTGCTTCTGCGTATTTATCTGCCTTTTGCATCCGCTTCAGATGGTAGTAGAAGGTCGCACGGGGCAGTTGAGCGATTTCAAGCAGAAGGGTCAAAGAATATTTTCGCCTCAGCTTTTGGACCACCTGCGTTTTCTGTGCCGGCGTCGCTCTTCTTCCAAAACCAAGGCTTGCAAATTTTTTAGGTATTCGTTCTCCGCGCGCAGTCGCTGGTTTTCGGCAATAAGGTCTTCTTCAGCTGCTTTAGGCAACTTGGTAAGTTGCCCGCCTCTTTTTCGTCCTCGGCGTTCTATCGCCAATCCTTCTGCCCCTTCTTCGAGATAGATCCGCTCCCAGCGTTCAATGATGCCATGGTTATTGATTTCAAACCTTCGCATCGCTTCGCGAACACTTAAATGTTCCTCTCGCATTGTCTCTACCACCAGTTGCTTAAATTCCGGCGTGTAGCGTTTGTTTGGTATTCCTTTTGGCATAGCAAAGCACCCCACTTGTTATTCAGTATACCATACTGTCTAACAAATGGGGTGCTGTTCACACCGGGGCAGCCGCGCCGTTCTGATATTCCAAACCGTCATATTTCGCCTGGAAACGACTCTCTGTATACGCCAAGGATCTGCGGCAGCACGGCGGGCAGCGCATAGCGCATGAGCTCACGGCGCGCCGTTTCCGCCAGCGCCTCGCAAAGCTCCGGCGCATGGTAAAGCCGTCGGATGGCGTCCGCCGCATCGGTGACGGAATGGGGATCGAACAGCAGGCCCGTCTCCCCGTTTCGGATGAGGTCCTCGTGGCCCTTCACGCGCGTCGCAGCCACCGGCAGCTTCGCAGCCATGGCCTCCATCACATTGAAGGGCAGCCCCTCGCTCCGGCTTGTGGTGACGGAAGCGTCGCACAGGCCGTACACCTGCTCCATCTTCCGCACCTCGCCGGCAAAGCGGACGCGGCCGGAAATGCCGAGCTCCGCGGCCAGCCGCTCACAATTGCCGCGAAGCGCCCCCTCCCCCGCCAGAAACAGCCGCAGGCCGGGGCAGTCCGGCACAGCAGCAGCGAAAGCACGCAGCAGCAGCTCGTGATTCTTGCGGGGGGAAAACTCCGCCGCATACACGAGCACAAAGTCCTGCGGCGTGTAGCCGTGCGCCCCGCGCGACTGCAGGCGGCGGCGCTCATCCCACGGGGCATAGCGCCGGAGATCCACGCCCATGCCGGGAATCAAGCGCGGCTCCCCCGCACCGCACAGGCTATGGCGGCGGGCGATCTCCCGGTCCTCCCGGTTCATCACCATGAGCACGTCCGTCACAGGGGCGCAGAGCTTTTCCGCCAGCAGATACGGGGCGCTGCGCGCGCCGTCGGACTCGGAAAAAAGATATCCATGGCAGGTGTAAAAGATCTTCGACCGCTGTTTCATGGCGCGCGCGGCAAGCCGCACGGCGGCGGCTGCCAGCGTGGTGTGCACGCTCACGCAATCAAACTGCTCCTGCATAAGCAGGCGGCGCGCAGCCAGCACGGCCTGCGCATTTTTCCCGCTTAGAAGCCGCTTTTCCAGCGGGAGGCGCACGAAGCGGTCCGCTTCCGCCACAGGGTCTTCGCTGCCGGAGGCTGCCCACACCTGCCAGCCCGCCTGCCGGAACGCACGCAGATACGGCAGATGAAAACGGCGCAGGTGCTGTGAGGTGGAGGCGCAGAACAGGATCTTTTTCACGCCGTTTCCCCCCTTTCCCTCAGCTCTGGAAGAAAGTGAGGTAAGGCAGGAGCATTGTGCGGTCCTGCATCAGCATCCACACGTAATAGATGAGGCCGATGAACACCAGCCCGGCCACGGCGCAGTGGAAATACACCTTGCGGCTGCGCAGCTCCGTCTTCATGGCGCGGCGCTCACGCTCCGCCTGCTTGCGCACAGCCTTGTTCGCCGCCTTGGGCGCCGCTTTTCCCTGCTCGAGCACGGAAAGCTCCTCGCGATCCGCATCCACAGCCATGAGCAGCTCCGGCAGCACCAGGATGGCAGCGGTGAAAAAGAGCATGCCGAACCGCTGGAAGAGGAAATGCTTGAGCGTCATGATATAGAGCAGGCCGGCATAGAGCGAAAAGTTGACAAGCACCACATTGTCCGGATCCCGGCGCAGCAGGAAACGGCGCAGGCCCACAACGACGACCATGTAGACCACCGGGACAAAGGCCGTCTGCCAGTCGCGGCCGTTCATATAATAGAGGCCTTCCTCCGTGGCGTAATACTGGTAGATGTACTGCGTCACAAAGTTGAAAATCGGCCAACTGAAGATAAGAATCAGCGCCGTGAGCACACCGTAAACCGTGAGCGATTTCCAGTTGACCGGGATGTGCGCGATGAAATAGAGCACAACCATGACGAACAGCGCCTTGTGGAACGACGCAGCCAGCACCACGATGACGAGATAGGGAATCAGCTTCTTCCGCTTGAGGAAGGGAATGGCAAAGAGGAAAATGGCGATGGCGATGCTCTGGCGGATGAAGCAGAGCGAGTTGTTGAAGAAGCCGAAGCTCACGAACACAAACACGCTCAGCCAGGCCGAGGGCGAATATTTCCCGATAAACAGGCAGGTCAGCACGGCGATGAGCAGGCCGGCCACCGCCATGAAGACGCGCACATCCCCGGACACGAGCGAGACGAGATAATTGAGCAGGCCGTAGCCCCATTCCAGCCGGTAAGGATTGTCAGCTGAAATAAGGTAAGCGGCGCCGCCCTGGCGCATGGACTCGAAATAGCCCTGATACATGGGGTAGTCAACGCCGACGGTGTTGCCGCGCAAGCCGGCAAACAACGTGAGCGCAACGCCGGACAGCACGAGGAACACCACGTCGCGCACGCGCATGGAAGCGGCATTCCGTTTCCACTCGCACAGCACGACACCGAGCACGAGAAGCACAAACAGCAAAATCAGATACGGCAGCAAATGAAATCCTTCCTTTCTTCGCGCAGCGCAGGCCTGCGCAATTTCCCGTGAGGGCAGCCCCTTTCAGGAGCCGACGTCCTCGCTGGGATTGACAATGCCGTGGAACAACGTGAGGAACAGGATCTTGAGGTCAAACAAAAATGACCAGTTCTCTATATAATGCAGATCAAATTCGATCCGTTTTTCAATCGAGGTATCGCCCCGCCAGCCGTTCACCTGCGCCCAGCCGGTGATACCCGGCCGCACCAGGTGCTTGATCATGTAAAGCGGGATCTCATCGCGGAACCGCTCCACGAAATACGGGCGCTCCGGGCGCGGGCCCACCAGACTCATGTCACCCCGGAGCACATTCCAGAGCTGGGGAAGCTCATCGATGCTGAATTTGCGCAGGAATGCGCCGAAGCGTGTGCGGCGCGGGTCGCGCCTTGTGCCCCAGGTGGTCGTGTCAGCGTTGCCCTCCACGGCCATGGAGCGGAATTTATACATGACGAAAATCTTTTTATCCTTGCCCATGCGCTCCTGGCTGTAGATCACGGGGCCGGGCGAGGAAAGCTTCACGCCGATCGCGACGGCCAGAAACAGGGGCGAGAGCACGATCAGCCCCAGCAGCGAGCAGACAATGTCGAACGCGCGCTTGACGAAGCTGTTCCACAGGTTGTCCAGCGGCACGCGGCGCAGGTTGATGAGCGGCATGCCCTCCACCTCGTCGATGTACGGGCGCATGGGCAGAAATTTGGTGTAAAACGGCAGCAGGCTGGACTTGACGCCCTCCTGCTCGCAGATCTCGATGATGCGGCCGAGCAGCGGGAATTCCTCCTCCTCCAGCGAGACGACAGCCTCGTCGATGCCGCGGGGCGCAAGCAGGGCGGGCAGATCCTCATAGGTGCCGAGGTAAGGCAGATCCAGCTTGCCCGTGTCCTTCTGCACGTCGGACACATAGCCGTCGATCCAGTAGCCGAGATTTTTGTTCTGCATAATACGGCGGCAGAAACTGCCGGAAACATCCGTCCACCCGATGATGAGCAGATGCTTGAGGTTATAGCCGCGGCGGCGCATGGCGTGCAGCGTCTTGCGCACGGCGATGCGCTCCAGCGCGGAAAAGAGCACGCTGAACCCGCCGAACAGCAGCACCACCGCGCGTGAAACGTTGACCTCCTTGAGCATGAAGCTCACGAGAAAGACAAACAGCACGTCGAGGAAGCCGGCCTCCGCCACCTTCGTGAGCTCCAGCACAAGGTTTTTCCGGCGGAACGAGTCGTTCAGCCCCAGAGAATGGTACACGAGAAAGTGGAACGGCACGGTGAAAATCATGAGCCGCAGGTAATAGGCGAGCGGCACACTGCTCATGCCTCCCAACACCTGGAAGCGCATCCGGTAGGCGCACACCATGGCCAGCACGCACAGGATAAGGTTGAGCAGAGAAAAGAGAAAGTTAAAGATTTTCTGGTTTTCCTTGATCATCAGCATCTCTCCGAAACGGCAGGCAGGCGGGCCTGAAAATGGGAAGCGCCGTTACTGCATGGCGCGCACGGCGCGGCGCAGCTCCAGGACGGAGGAGGGCGCCACCACGAGCGCATCCACTCCCAGCCCCAGGAAAAAGCCGAGCATGAGCGGATCGGCGGCAGCGTCCCCGCAGATCACGGCGGGAATGCCGGCGTTCTTTGCCGCGAACACGGCGCGGCGCGCCAGCTCGATCACCGCGGGGTGGCGGTAATCATAAATGGTGCTCACAGACTGGTTTGCGCGGTCCACCGCGAGGGCAAACTGCGTGAGGCCGTTCATGCTCACAGTGAAGAAATCGGCCTCACGCGCCAGCTCCTCCGCGATGAGCGCGGCGGCCGGCGTGCCGATCATCACGCCGAGCGGCACCTTCCCAAAGGGAAGGCCCTCCGCGCGCAGTTCATCCTCCGCGCGGGAAAGGGCTGCGCGCGCCAGACGGAACTCCTCCGCGCTCGTCACCATGGGGAACGTCACGGAAACGGAGCGTCCCTCCGCCGCGCGCAGCACGGCGCGCAGCTGCGTGCGGAGCAGCTCCGGGTGGCGCAGCGAATAGCGCACGCCGCGCAATCCCATGGCAGGATTCTGCTCCTCGTCAAAGGGAAGGCAGGTGATCTGGCTGTGCGCCCCCAGGCTGGCGGCGCACACGGTGAGCGGGCGATCGCCGAGCAAATTCACCATGGAGCGGTAGACGCGCATCTGCTCCTCCTCCCCCGGTATATCCGGGCGATCGCGGAACAGCGATTCCGTGCGGTAAAGACCGACGCCTTCCGCGCCCATGCGCAGTGCGAGATCCAGATCCGAGGGCTGCCAGATGCCGGCCAGGATGGCGACGCGGCGGCCGCCGCGCGTCTGCGAGGGAAGGCCTGAAAGCTGGCCTACCAGCTCCCTTTCCCCTTTTTCCGCGCGGAGGAACGCGCCATACGTTTCGCGGGACGCATCGTCCGGGTCAATCAGCACATCGCCGGTGAAGCCGTCCGCTATCACGGTGCAGCCGTTGAACAGGCGGCTGAAGGAAGCGCCCAGCGCCGAAACGGCGGGCACACCCAGCATGCGGGCCAATATAGCTGCATGCGAGCTGCGGGAGCCCTCCTGCGCCAAAAAGCCCTGCACGCCTTGCGCGCAGAGCTCAAGCACCTGGCTGGGCAAAAAATAACGGGCCGCCGCCACGCCGCCCTTTTCCGGGAAAGGAGGAAAAGAGGCCTGCGCCTGATTCAAAGCACGGAGCAACCTGTTGCCGATGTCCTGCACATCCGCCATGCGGGCCCGCATGTATGTATCCTCCATGCCGGAAAACATGGCGGTGAATTGCCGGGTAGCCTGCTGCACCGCATATTCCGCGCAGGTCCGCCGCGCGCGGATGACGCGCACCACGGAATCCCAGTAATCCCGATCGTCCAGCATCATCTGGTGAATGAGGAAAATTTGTCCGCACTCGGGGCCAATCTCCCTGCTGGAGGTTTCTCCCAAGTCCTGCAGCTCCCGCCGTGCTTTATCGCGCGCCTGCTCGGCGCGGCGCAGCTCGGCTTCCGGATCGGCCGCCTCCGTGAACGCGATGTGACGAGGGTGATGCCGCAGCAGGTGCACATGCCCCATCGCCACACCGCCTGAGGTGGCCACGCCCCGGATGAGATGCATCTGATGTTCCGGCATCTTCATGGGGCGCCTCAAAAATTATGCGAGCAGAAGTCCTGCACGACGGCGCAGTCCCGCTCTTCGTCGGGGCCTTCCACCGTCACGGTTACAACCTCGCCCTGCCGCACGCACAGGGCCATCACAGCGAACAGCCGCGTGGCGTCCGCCGTTTTGCCGCCCTTTTCAAGCGTAACCTTGCTGGAAAGCTGCGACACGCACTTCACCAGCTCGCCGGCCACACGCGCATGCAGGCCAAGCTCATCCTGCATTGTCCACTGAAACGTTTTCATGGGATCGCTCCTCCTCAAAGCAAAGTCTTTTCAGTTTGATTATAGATCCCGTGGCGCCTGTTGTCAATTTGCTTCCCTCAGCGCACAATAAGCTTATTGGCAATCGAAATTTCACAGAGCTGCTTCACGCTGTAGATCGCCGCAGCGTCGGTGATGCCGTGCTCCCTGATATAATCGTAAACATTAAAATTGTAATAACGCAGGTCGATGAGGTGGATCTCCGAAAAATTCGACGTGAGATACGGCACCATGCTGTTCGCATAGGAATCCTTGAGAACCAGCAGCTTGCGCCCGTTTGTGACGTCACGGTTGATCACGACGTCCACACCGCGGTTGCCGCCGAGATACACGGAGTACTTGTCCTTCTGCGAAAGGTACTCCTCCCAGTAAATGCCGGAGCGCTCCTCCGTGCCGTTCACCAGCTGCACGATATCCTGCGGTTCCTTCCGCTCGGGGAGATACATGCGGTCCGGATCCTGGAAGAAAGAGACGGCTTTTGAATACAGCGTGCCATAAAACGGCTGTGTCACGGTGCGGAAATTGTAATCGTCGAGCGAGGCGGGCGCCAGGCCCATGGCGCTGCACAGCGACTGGTAGGCCGCATAGGCGCCGAAGGTGTTCCAGTGATGATCCGTCTTGAAATAGAAATCGCCGTGGACGCTGCCGAGCGCGTCAAACGTGTCCACAACCACAGCGCTGCCGCCGGCCAGATCCTTGAGCTCCTGCAGCTCCTCGCGCTGGCTGTGGTTCGGCGCAAAGAGCGGCAGGCTTTCCGGCTGTTCCTGGCTGCCGGAAGGCGCGGCGAGCAGATAGACCGGCACGTCAACCGCCTCGGCAAAGTTGCAGAGCGCCTGTGCGTTCTGTGTGAAGGTAGATGACTTGTCAGGCAGCAGAACCTCGTACAAATGGCCGTTGGAACCGAAGTAGACGCCGCCGTCCGCCGGGGAGGCGGCGTAATTCGAACCGACGTCCCGCTTGCCGGAGACAAACTGCGCCGTGGTGTAAAGGGAAATCAGTTCACGCCTCGCCGGAAAATGGTCGCCTGCAAAGGCGGCGGCATCCTCCATGAAGGAGCCGTCCAGCAAACTTTCCGCGCTGAGCTCCGGCGCCGGCTGCAGCGCGCGGTTCTCGTCTTCGGAAAAAGTCTGCTTCGGCGCGAAGAGAACCCACCCGGCGCCGAACACGAACACCAGGAAGAGAAGCACTGTGAGCACCAGAAATTCCGGCTGCGTTTTTCTGGGCTGTTCCGTTCCATTTTGTATTTTCATGGCAAAAAACTCCTCTTTGTAGTCGAAAAAACGGGGTTTGCGTCAGAACTGGGCGTAGAGGAAGGGGGTGTATGCGTTGTGCACAAGAGAAGCAAGGCTCAGCACGAACAGCGCCACAAAACCGATGGCCCACACCACACGCCCTGCCTTGCAGGAAAGGCGGAGCCGCTCCGTCAGCCTGCCGGCGATCGGCGCACTGCAGAACGCGGCAAGGGCCAGGGTCGGACCATAGGTGAGGAAAGCGTAAGCGCCGAGCGAATCGGCTCCGGCGGCCGGGAAGCCGAACATGGCGGCCAGCGTGGCGAACGCCGCGCCGATGTCGGTATAGGAGAAGAACACCCAGCCGATCACGGCAGCCAAAAACGCGTAAAGCCACTGCACAAAGGCGGGCGTCTTTTTCAGCAGACGGCTGAGGAAAAGTTTTTCACAGATGATCAGCACGGCGTAGTACGCGCCCCACAGCGCAAAATTCCAGCTTGCCCCGTGCCAGATGCCCGTGAGCACCCACACCACGGCCAGATTGCGCACAGTGCGCAATGTGCCGTGCCGGTTGCCTCCGAGCGGAATATAGACATAGTCGCGGAACCAGCCGCCGAGCGTCATGTGCCAGCGCCGCCAGAATTCGGAGGCGCTGCGCGAGGCGTAAGGATGATCGAAGTTTTCAGGCAGCGTGAGGCCGAACATGCGGCCCAGGCCGATCGCCATGTCGGAATACCCGGAAAAATCGAAATAGAGCTGGAAGGTGAACGCGAGCACACCCATCCAGGCGGCGAGCGTGGAGGGGTTCCCGGTGTACTGCACACGGCTGACGAGAAGGGCAAGCGTGTCGGCAAGGAGGACCTTCTTGAACAGGCCCTTGCCGAAACGGGCAAAGCCGGAGGTGAAGCCTTCCAGCGTCTCGCGGCGGTTGGCAATTTCAGCCCGGATATCGCGGTAGCGCGTAATGGGGCCGGAGGTCACATGCGGGAAAAACGAGAGATAGGTGGCAAACCGAAGCAAATTCCGCTCCGGCTCCGTCTGCTGTTTATAAACGTCTACCGCATAGGAAATGCTTTCAAACGTGTAAAACGAAATGCCGATAGGCAGCGCGATCTCCGGCAGGGAGACGGATGTGCCTGTGAGGCCAGCAAACGTATCGGCCAGCATACCGGCATATTTAAACCACACGAGCAGGCCCAGGTTGATCACAATGCCGCACACGAGAACGGCGCGCGCCGCCCCTCTCCGTCCGGCCTGCCTGCTCTTCCCGATCAGCAGGCCGCAGACATAGTCCACGAGGATGGTGAGTACGAGAAGCAGCGTATGTGAAAGGCCGCCCCATGCATAGAACACGAGGCTGAACACAACAAGGCACACGTTTTTCGCTTTGCGCGGCACAAGATAGTAGAGCGCAAACACGAGCGGGAGAAAAAAGAATAAAAAGGGGATGCTGCTGAAATTCATGTCTGACCTTCCTTCCGTCCGCCCGGCAGCGGACCTGTTGAGCGGGCGCCGCCGGCGCCTCAAAGGGGAAAACGGCTGGTTCCGCGCAGCCCGCGCCGCCGCTTGCTGTTTTCACGCAGCCCTATGGACAAATTCCTTGGCAAAAGGATTTTCATTCCTTGATTTCGTCAATCATTTCTTTTTATTCTACCATAAAACGAGACAGAGGCCAACACTTTTTTCACTGTCTCCTCTTCTTTTGTGGAGTTTTCAAACGGCCGGCATTCCATTTATTTCATTATGATAGATAGAAAGGCGGAACGGCTTTGCCCGCCGTTCCGCCCACAAGTGTATCGAAAAAGATTCCCTGCCCGCTCCACCTGCAGCGCAAAGCCGGGGGAGCCGGGCGGGATCCCTCCCCTGCGTTTCGGCCGTCACTGCAGAAGGGACTGTGGATCGATCCACTTGCCCGCACTCTTCACGCCGAAATGCAGATGGGCGCCGTCCGCCCCCTCAATGGGGACCTCGCCGAGCCGGCCCAGCGGATCGCCCTGGGCCACGGCATCCCCTTCCTTCACGCAGATTTCATCCACGCCGCAGTAATGCAGTTCCAGTTCCCCCTGCGTGACGACGACGCAGCCGCCGAGCAGCGCATCCTGCGAAACGGAGGAGACGACGCCCTCACACGCGGCCGACACCGTTTCCCCTGTCTGCGCGGGCAAATCCACGCCGCTGTGCACGCGCCAATCACCCATCGTTTCCGAATAGACGGGGTTGGCCCCGCTGAAAGCCTGGGAAATCTCGCTGCCAACAGGATAGGCCAGCGACTGCGGCGTTTCTGCCGTGTCAGCCTGCGCGGGCTCCGCCTCGGGCTGTTCCGGTTCCTCGGGCTGCGCATCGGCCGGCTCGGCCGCCTGCTCCGGCCCAGCCGCGGCGGACACGGCAGCCTGGCTCGAAACCGGTTCCAACTGGGACGCCGGTTCAGGAGACCCGCCGGATTCCGGCTCCTCCAGAACGATCATCGGCGCAGAGGACGTGCTCTCCGTAACGCCGCTCACCGTTTTTTCCACTTGCCGGGCCGGTTCCACGCTGCTCACGGCGGGCGGTTCCTCCGTAAAATTCACGACGCTGTCATATGTCACCCATGCGGCCGCGCCTACGGCCAGCAGGGAAACGCCAAGCGCCAAATAAAAGCCTTTCGAATTTTTTCCGTGCTGTCTGCCATATTTCATAAGCTGTGCACCTCCACCGGTAGTTTGGCCGGATGAAAGCGCAAATATGCCGCCGCTCTGCCATTCTGCAAAAAAACAAGAAAAAACCGGCCCCGAAGGACCGGCCTTTTCATTTGCTTGAGGGTATATTGAGGAGGGTAGAACATGAATCAAAGATTGGTGCGGCTCCAATTCCTTGATTACGTGATTTATTATAGCCAGAATCCCCAAAAGAGTTGTTACCGCACTGTGAATATTCCTTAAACGAATCCCGGATCTTTTTTATCTAAACTGTTTCAGCTTTTTCAAACGTTTGTTTGACCTTTCGCATCCTGTATGTTATAATAATCTCACGGGCTAAGCGGAAATCGAAGATTTCCGAGCCCTGAGAGAACATTGAAACACATGCCAAAAACGGCGAACGTTTTTGCCCAGAGGTTTCGGGCCTCCCGGCCCGTTGTTGTGTTATAATGAAAGCGAAAAAGAACGGAATGTGTGTCCGGCCCGCCGCGTCTGCGCGCGGAAACACTGCTGCGGGCAAAAACGGCCCGCGCGAAAAAGGAGGAAGGGATATGCTCACCAAGAGCCAGCAAAAAGTATTTGATTACCTCAAAAGCCGGGTGCAGAGCGGCCTGCCTCCCACCGTGCGGGAGATCTGCGAGGCCACGGGCCTGCACTCCACATCGAGCGTGCATGCGCATTTGAAAACGCTGGAACGGGAAGGCTACATTGTGCGCGAGGCAGGCCTGAACCGTGCAATCCGCATTGTGGGGGAACGCAACGCTGTGCAGATCCCCATTCTCGGCCGTGTGGCGGCAGGCCAGCCGATCCTGGCGGAGCAGCATGTGGAGGGCTATGTTCCCTTTACGCCGCCGCGCGGCGACGGCAGCGATTATTTCGCCCTGAACGTGCGCGGCGAAAGCATGAAACTTGCAGGCATCCTGAACGGGGATATTGTGATCGCCCGGCAAACCTCGACGGCTGAGGACGGCGAGATCGTGGTGGCCCTCATCGAGAACGAGGCAACCGTGAAAACCTTTTATCACGACCGGGAGCACGACTGCATCCGTCTTCAGCCGGAAAACCCCGATTACCAACCCATCTACACGCGCGAGGTCTCCATCCTGGGCAAGGTGGCCGCCGTTGTGCGCTATTATTGAAACGCGCAACACCGCAATGCAAAAAACAAAGGAACCGGCGCCGCCGCGGCAATCCGGTTCCTTTCTGTTTTCAGGGCGCTGTCACAGGCCGCTGCCGCGGCGCAGGCGATCCAGATCAAACTCCTCCTGCGGGCTGGGCTGCTCCGGCTGAATCCTGCGCTCCGGCTGAACGGAAGGCGGCGGGATCAGATCCGCGTACGCGTCCGCCTGCGCGTTTCCGACCGGCGGCGTCGGCACGGCTCCTGTGCACTCCCCCGCCGCAACCACGTCATTCCCGCCGAACAGGCCGTCGTCCTCCCACGGATCCAGCCACTGCGGGCCTTCCGTTTCGTTTGAGCGGCGTCTTCTTCTCATAACCGTTCCTCCTTTCCCGAAGGCAGGCTGCCTCCGGCTGTGTCTATCTTCCCCGCTGCAGGCAAAAATATAAGCGCGGAAGGATGATCCGGCTCAGAAAAACGTTGACTTTTGTTTCAAAAGATTGTAAACTTAAAGCAACAATACACTGGCGCGCGATCACCCGCCGCTGCCCGGCAGGAGGGAACCGGTTATGTTTTATGAGAATTTTGAGCAGCTCTGTGCAAAGCGCGGCATCACGGTGAGCCGTGCCGCAGAGGATATCGGGCGTTCACGTTCCGCTGTGAACCGATGGAAGAGCGGCGCCGTGCCGGGTGGAACCACGCTGCGCAAGCTTGCGGATTACTTCGGCGTGACGGTGGATTTCCTGTTGTATGGGAAATCCGATCTCAGCTTTGATGATTTCACATATGCCCTGCACAACGAAACGCGGGAGCTCACGCCGGAAAACCGGCAGAAACTTCTGGAGCTGGCGCGCTTTTTTAAGCAGGAACAGGACAGGAAGGGACAATAACCGACATGCAACTTTCCGATCTGTACAGCGAGCTCCGCTCGCAGGACATCAGCCTATATGTGAAAGACATTGGCTTTTCACAGGCTGCCACGATCGAATACCGCGGCAAATACGCGGTGTTCCTCGACTCCTCCTGCTTTGAGAGCCTGCGCACCATGAAGCAGGTGCTGGCACATGAGATCGGCCACTGCGCCACCGGCTGCACCCATCGCGTGAGCAGCCCTCTTGACCTCGTAGAGCGCCATGAGTACAAGGCGGATCGCTGGGCCATTGAGCGCTGCCTGCCGTTTGAAGAGCTGCAGGAGGCCATGCGCTGCGGCGCACATGAGCCTTGGCAGCTCGCGGACTATTTTGACCTCCCGGAGCCATTTATTCGCCAGGCGCTTCGCTATTATACCGGCCCGCGCTCCCTCTCCTTCCGTTCTTGATTATGTAAACAAACGGGCGTTACGGGTATTCCACCGCCAGGGCACTGTGGAATCCGCTGTCTTCGGTGGAAAACTCTGTGCGGACAAGGGAATCAGCCCCTTCCTCTGTGGAAAACCTTGTGGAAAGAGTGAAAAAATGCATTGAGAGAATATTGTTTTTTTCGGGAAAGAAAATATTATGTCAAGCAAAAAGTCGAGGAAAGGAGAGTACGGGAAAAAGATTTTTTGCCTGAACCGCATTTTTCTCTTGCAATCGATGCCTTAGTATGATAAACTAACGTAGTATTCCGAAAACAGAAGACGCGGGAGTAGTTCAATGGCAGAACATCAGCTTCCCAAGCTGAATACGGGGGTTCGATTCCCCTCTCCCGCTCCATGAAGGGACGACAAAATAGATGTCGTCCCGTTTTTTTCAGGTTTCATGCGGGTTTGCGGGCTTTTTGAGCCCGAATTTTCAAGTGCGCTGCACCGTAGATGTCCAAACCCAAAATTCGCTCTTTTACCCACACAGCGGGGCTTCCACCTGATTTTTCAGGCCGGAGGCCCCGCTTTTTTGCGTTTTACACCTTTTTCCCCGTTGTCGGAACTGTAAAAGTTTCCGGCAGTTATATAGATAGATTGACGAAAGCCCCAAATGGGCCATTTTTCAGCCCTCAAGATACAAGGGGGTAGTGCGCCCTTTTTTAGAACCTCCCCAGCAGGCCGCCGGGGAGGTTCTTCGCTTTCCCCCTCTCCCCCTAAATTACTTACTTGGCTGGGAAAGAACAAGATAACTCTAAGCTCTAACTCAGCAAGAACCTCAAGTTTTCAACAACCAACAAGAAAGAATGAGTAAAACCATGAACATCGGTATCGACCACGGTTACTACGCCATCAAAACCCGGCATTTTTCTTTCCCAGCCGGTATCTCGGAATATTCCCATGAACCCTACACCCTACAGAACACGCTGGAGTACGGCGGGAAGTTTTATGTCTGCGGAACCGGCAGACAGCCGATCCTACGAAACAAAATGGAGAACGACAATTACTACCTGCTTACCCTTGCCGCCATCGCCAAAGAGATCAAACAGCGCGATGAAAAAACAGAGTGTTCCGTCAAACTTGCTGCCGGATTGCCTCTGGCCGGATTTGGCCGGGAGAAAAAGCCTTTCCGGGAATACCTTCTGCGTTCTTCCCAGCCTGTGTGCTTCAAATTTGAGGGAATCCCCTACAAAGTGACCATCGAGGATGTGAAACTGTTCCCGCAGGGGTATTCCGCCATCGCCATCCACCCGGAACTCATCCAGAATGAGCCTTCCGCTACACCGGCTTCGCCTTTCAAAAGGGGCCAGATGGAGAACCTGAAATCATCCCCAAGGACGCCCAGACCATTCGCATGATTGTGCGGGAATTCCTGAATGGCGACAGTTTGAAAGGAATCAAGGAAAAACTGGAGAAAGCAAGCATCCCAAGCCCTGCGAGAGAGTCGAAATGGACAACACAGACAATCCTGAGAATCCTCCAGAATGAGAAATACGCAGGCGACGTCCTACTGCAGAAAACCTACACCTCCGATTTTTTGGAAGGAAAGGTAAAGAAAAATAACGGCGAACTCCCGCAATACTACGTCAAAGACAATCACCCGGCTATCATCCCAAGAGAAATGTTTTTTGAAATTCAGGAAAAACTCGCCCGGAGAAGAAGTAAAAAACCTGCCAATACCAAGAAGGCCAAAACCAATCGTGGCAGGTTTATCAGCAAATATGCCCTGTCCGAAAGGTTGGTCTGCGGGGACTGCGGTTGCTACTTCCGCAGGGTAACATGGAATATCCATGGAAGAAAGCAAATCGTCTGGCGGTGCATCAATCGGCTGGAGTTCGGACCGAAATCCTGCGGAAATTCACCCAGCCTTGAAGAATCTGCCCTCCACACTGCCATACTGGAAGCCATCCGTTCTCTGGTTCATGGGCAGCAGGAAGAAATGGCTGCGGCGCTGCAGGATACCCTGATACACTGCATTGCCGGAGAAAAGGAAGAAGTCAGCCCCATTGTGATAGAGAACAAAATCAAGGAACTGGAAATAGAATTTGACCGGCTGCTGGTTCTGGCGGTTGACGAAAACGACATCATTGACCATAAGTTAAAACAAATCAGCGAAACTATCCTCAAATTAAAGCAGCAGAAAAAGCGGCTCGAATACACCG
>CAKNKY010000032.1 GCA_930987725.1 uncultured Anaeromassilibacillus sp.
TGAAGCCGTTGCCCTCGCCGTCGCCGCTGTCCTGAATGGAATCCTTCAGGCCGCCTGTTTCACGGACAACCGGGATCGTGCCGTAGCGCAGGGCAATCATCTGCGAAAGGCCGCAGGGCTCGCTCTTGCTGGGCATCAGGAAGATGTCCGCGCCGGCGTAAATCTTGCGGGAAAGCTCCGGCACAAAGCCGAAGCAGGCGCACAGCCGGCCTGGGTATTTGTTCTGCATCTCGCGGAAGAACGTCTCGTATTCATAATCGCCGGAGCCGAGGATCACAAACTGGATGTTCGTCTCCCACATGAGCTGGTCAAGCGTTTCCTTCACGAGGTCGAGGCCCTTGTGCGCCACCATGCGCGTCACCATGCCGATGAGCGGCACCTCAGGGTCCTCCTCCAGGCCGAGCCGCTTCTGCAGCTCCGCCTTGTTCACAGCCTTGCCGGCCATATCGTTCACGGAATAGTGGGCGTAGATGTCCGGGTCAGTCTCCGGGTTGTAGCTCACGGTGTCGATGCCGTTGAGGATTCCCGTCAGTTTCCAGGAGCGTTCACGCAGGATTTTGTCCATCTTATGGGCAAACCACGGGTCGAGAATCTCCTGCGCATAGGTGGGGCTCACGGTCGTCACGCGATTGGCCGTCTCAATGGCACCCTTCATCATGTTCACGCAGCCATCGTATTCCAGAATCGGCAGCGCAGACTGCGGGATGCCGAGCACGTCCTCGAGCAGTTCCTTGCCGTACTTGCCCTGGTACTGGATGTTGTGGATCGTGAACACCGTCTTGATCCCGCGGTACCAGTCGTTATTCGCATAGAAGATGCTGTAGTAAATCGGCACGAGCGCCGTCTGCCAGTCGTTGCTGTGAATCACATCAGGGCGGAAATCAATGTAAGGCAGCATTTCCAGCACCGCGCGGCTCAGGAACGCGAAGCGCTCCGCGTCGTCGTAGTGGCCGTAAAGGCCCTTGCGCTTGAAATAATACTGGTTGTCGATGAGGTAGTAGATCACGCCGCCGGAACGGGCCTCAAATACGCCGCAATACTGCCTGCGCCATGCCACCGGCACGGAAAGGCTCGTGATAAACTTCATAGTATCGCGCAGATTCTGCGGGATCTCCTCATAAAGGGGCATGACCACGCGGCAGCCAATCAGGCGTGCGCGCAGCGCCTGCGGCAGGGAACCCGCCACATCCGCCAGCCCGCCCGTGGCCGCGAACGGCCTTGCTTCACTGGTGCAATATAAAACCTTCATTCTGAATACTCCTCTCATGCTCCGCGCAGATCCGCCCGGCGGAGACTGGACGTTTTAGATCACGGCGCCCTTGCTGATGTACACCGGGTAGGACTGGAAGCCCATCAGCGAGCGATCCTCCTTGATCTGCACGTCCTTATCCACCACGACATAGTTCATGCGGCAGTTGGCGCCGATGACGGCGTCCTGCATCACGACGCAGTTTTCCAGGTGCGCGCCCTTTTCCACCTTCACGCCGCGGAACAGCACGCAGTTCTCCACCGTGCCTTCCACCACGCAGCCGTCGGCGATGATGCTGTTGCTCACCACGGCGCCCAGGCCGTAGCGCGCGGGCATGTCGTCGCGCACCTTCGTGTAGATCGGGCGATCGGGGTTGAAGAGCTCCGCGCGCACCTTCGGCAGCATGAGCGTCATGTTCGCCTCGAAATAGGCGTTCATGGAGCACATGGTGAGCACCGTGCCCTCGAACTCATAGCCGTAAATGCGGTAATTCTTCACGTTCCTCTGCAGGAAATCGCGCTTGAAGTTGAACATGTTGCGGCTCACGCAGTCGCCCACCATGCTCATGAGCAGCTCGCGCTTCATCACGAGGATGCTCAGCCCGTGGTTGCAGTCGCCTTCCATGTTGGGGGAGACGAGCATATCAAGCACGCGGCCGTCCGGCGCGATCGTGTAAACGGTGGGGTCGCCGGAGCCGGCGGGGATTTTGCCAAAGTGATAGACCACCGTGATGTCGGCTTCCTTCTCCAGATGGTAGGCCAGCACCTGGCTGTAGTCCATATTGAAGATCATGTCGCAGTCCGAAAGCACCACATACTCCTCGCGGGAATTCTCCAGGAAGCGGTGGATGGACGCCAGATACTCCAGGCGGGAGTTCGGGATGCTGCTCGCGTCGCCGAACGGCGGCAGGATGAACAGGCCCTCGCGCTTGCGGGAGAGATCCCACGCCTTGCCGGAGCCGAGGTGATCCATGAGCGACTGGTAATTGTTCTTCGTGATGACGCCGACCTTGTTGATGCCGGAGTTCACCATGTTGGAAAGCGGGAAATCGATGAGACGGTAGCGCCCGCCGAAGGGAACGGAGCCCATGGCGCGCTTTTCCGTCAGCTCGCGGATTTTTTCGTCATGTACATTGGAGAACAAAACTCCCAGCATATTATTTGCGCGCATTATTTTGTCCCCTCCTCATAAGTAGTTCCCTCTTCAATCATCGCCTTCGGCGGCACCACGGCGCCGGGAGCGATGGTGCAGTTCGCGCCCACAACGGCCACGCCCCACTCATCCTTGTTATCCATCTCCTCCGGCCGTGCGCCGATGACGGCGTCCCTGCCGACGACGGTGTTCTCGGAAACGATGGCATACTGCACGACGGCGCCTTCCTCCACGCGGCTGCCGGGCATGATGATGGAATCCTTCACCACGGCGCCGGGGGCGATGTACACGCCGGCGAACAGCACGGCGAAGTCAATCTGGCCATACACGTTGCAGCCTTCGGCCACGAGGGAATTCTGCACCACGGCGTCCTTCGCCACATACTGCGGCGGCATGACGGGGTTGCGGGAATAAATCTTCCACGAAGGCTCGCTCAGGTCGAGGGAACCGTTCGGGTCAAGCAGGTCCATGTTGGATTCCCACAGGCTGTCGATGGTACCCACGTCCTTCCAGTAGCCCTGGAACTCATAGGCAAACATGCGCTCGCCGGCATTGAGCATCTTCGGCAGCACGTTCTTGCCGAAGTCGTTGGAGGAATCCGGGTCCGCCTCATCCTCGATGAGGTACTTGCGCAGCTTGTTCCACGTGAACACATAGATGCCCATGGAAGCCTTCGTGCTCTTCGGCTTCTTCGGCTTCTCGTCGAATTCATAGATGGAGCCGTCGTCGCGCGTGTTCAGGATGCCGAAGCGGGAAGCCTCGGAAAGCGGAACCTCGATCTCGGCGATGGTGCAGTCGGCCTGCTTCTCCTTGTGGAAGGCCACCATCTTCGAATAATCCATCTTGTAAATGTGGTCGCCGGAGAGCACCACGACGTAATCGGGGTTATAGCGATCGATGAAATTGATATTCTGGTAAATGGCGTTCGCCGTGCCCTTGTACCAGTCGGACTTCTTGCCGCGCTGGTACGGCGGCAGCACATGCACGCCGCCGTACATGCTGTCCAGATCCCACGGCTGGCCGTTGCCAATGTACTCGTTGAGCTCCAGCGGCTGATACTGCGTGAGCACGCCGACGGTTTCAATGCCGGAATTCACGCAGTTGGAAAGCGGAAAATCAATGATGCGGTATTTGCCGCCGTACGGCACCGCAGGCTTTGCCAGGTTCTTCGTCAGCACACCGAGACGGCTGCCCTGTCCGCCGGCAAGCAGCATTGCGACAACTTCCTGTTTTGGGAACATGCAGATCCCCTCCTTGAAATATTTGTGGTTTGCCAGGATACTCAAGCTTTATTCCGGTTTTTTCCTCCTCCTTGCTGCCGGTTTTCCGGCGCTCTTTCCCTTTGCCGTTTTTTCCTCCCTGGTTTTGGCGGGTCTGGCCTCCTTTGCGGCGGCCCCGCCGGGTTTTGCCGAATCGGAAGCGGGCGCCTTGCGGCGCGGCTTCTTTCTGCGGCAACGCAGGTAAATGACGGAAAGCGGCGGCAGATGAAGGGAAATGGATTCCTCGCAGCCATGCATCGGCTCTGGAACGCTCCTGATGGTATCACCGTTCGTGATGCCGCTGCCGCCGAACTCCTCGCGATCAGAGGAGAAAATCTCCTCATAGATCCCGGCGATCGGCACGCCGATGCGGTAATCCATGCGCTCCACCGGCACGAAGTTGCACACAATCACGATCTCGTTGCCGCTCTTGTCGATGCGGCGGAACGCAATCACGCTCTGCGTGTAATCGTCGTTGGAAATCCAGCTGAAGCCCTCCCACGAGAAATCGACCTCCCAGAGGGCGGGCGTGTTCAGGTAAAAGTGGTTCAGCGCGCGGAAGAACGCTTTCTGCTTCTGATGCTGCGGGTACTGCAGCAGCAGCCAGTCGAGCTCCTTTTCATAGTTCCACTCGATAAACTGGCCGATCTCACAGCCCATGAACAGCAGCTTCTTACCTGGGTGGGCCATCATGTAGCACATGAAGGCGCGCACCCCGGCGAACTTCTGCTCATTGTCGCCCGGCATTTTATTCATCAGCGAGCACTTTCCATGCACCACCTCGTCGTGCGAAATGGGAAGGATGTAGTTCTCGGAGAAGGCATAGAAAAAGGAAAATGTAATGTTGTCGTGGTTGAACTTGCGGTAAATCGGATCGAGCGACATGTAGTGCAGCATATCGTTCATCCAGCCCATGTTCCATTTGTAGTTGAAGCCCAGGCCGCCGCTGTATGTCGGTTTGCTCACCATCGGCCAGGAGGTGGATTCCTCGGCGATCATCATGACCTCCGGGAACTGCGCGAACACCGTCTCGTTCAGCTTCTGCAGGAAAGCCACGGCCTCCAGGTTTTCCTTCCCGCCGTATTTGTTCGGCAGCCACTCGCCGTCCTTGCGGCTGTAGTCGAGATAGAGCATGGAAGCCACGGCGTCCACGCGGATGCCGTCGATGTGGTATTTCTCCAGCCAGAACACGGCGCTCGAGATCAAAAAGCTCATCACTTCCGTGCGGCCGAAGTCAAACACGAGCGTGCCCCAATCCTTGTGCTCGCCCTTGCGCGGGTCCGCGTATTCATAGCAGGGCGTGCCGTCGAAGCGGGCCAGACCCGATTCGTCCTTCGGGAAATGGGCCGGCACCCAGTCCATGATCACGCCGAGCCCCGCCTCATGGAAGCGCTCCACGAAGCGCATGAAGTCCTTCGGCGTGCCGTAGCGCGAGGTTGGCGCGAAGTAGCCCGTCACCTGGTAGCCCCACGAGCCGTCGAAGGGGTATTCCGTGAGCGGCATGAGCTCCACGTGCGTGTAGCCCATGTCGAGCAGATAGGGGATAAGCTCGTCTGCCAGCTTGTCATACGAAAAGACGTTGCCGTCGGCATAGCGCCGCCAGGAACCGGCGTGCACCTCGTAAATGTTCACGGGCTGCGTGTAGTTCGGGTTGGCCGCCTTGCGGCGGTACCAGGCTGCGTCGTTCCACTCAAACCCCTCAATGTCGCAGTAAAGCGAAGAGTTGCGCGGCCGCGTCTCAAAGTGGAAGGCGTAAGGGTCGCTCTTGAGCACCGTCTCGCCGTCCTGCTTCGTGATGCAGAATTTATAAATCGAATACTGCTCCAGTTCAAAGGGGAAATAGGCTTCCCACACGCCGCCTTCGCTGATGCGCTCAAGGGGATACTGCTCCTCGTCCCAACCGTTGAAATCGCCCACAAGGGAAACGGCCTTGGCGTTCGGCGCCCAAACGCGGCACGTCATGCCAGGCCTGTCCTTCTCCGTGGATTTGCGCAGTCCCATATACTCGTAAGCCTTGCTGTTCGTCCCCTGGTGGAAGAGATACAGCGGCACGCTGTTTCCGGAATTGGCTTCCTTCGGCATGGAAACATCCTCCTCTCCACCCGCAGCGAAGAAGGGCAGCGGGCGGCGCTGCAAAGGGAAAACTCCTCCCCGCCGGCGCGGCGCCGCCTGCCCAATTCCTGAGGGCAGCTGAAATTCATATCTTAATCATATCACACCCCACAAAAATATCAAGTTTTTCCGTCATTTTCTTAAATATTTTTTCTATCTAACCAATACCAATTGGTTGGTTTGTTACAAGATTACCAGAATCCGCTGGAGCGCTTTGGAAATCAGTATAACACCGCCCTGCTGTCACCGGGCGTCGAAGGAACACCCCTCCCCGCTTTTTCTTTTCTCCTTTTGCGGCGGCCTTCATTTCCTTTTTCTTCCTGAGTCCCAAAAAACGGAGCAAATCTTTGTATTTCTCCCCCCATTGCAACGATGCCCGGAATCCGATATACTACGAAAGGCGGCGCAGAAAAGAGGCCGCAGGCCGGAAACGGCCCAGAGGAAGCGTATTGAAAAAACCGGGGAGGAATCGAAACATGGAAGCAGCAAGGGAAAAGAGCCGCCTGCAGGCGCTCTTCTCCGCACAGGATATGTCGCAGGGCGCGCCCTGGCGGCGAATTCTGGAATTTTCTCTGCCGATGCTGATCGGCAACCTCGCACAGCAGATGTACAACACGGCCGACTCCGTCATCGTCGGCATGTATGTGGGCGACAACGCACTGGCCGCCGTGGGCAGCGCTTCGCCTATTCTGAACCTGCTGCTGGCGCTGTTTGTGGGCGTGGCAACGGGCGCGGGCATTCTCGTGTCCCAGTATTTCGGCGCGCATGACAGGGAGCGCCTGGCGAGCGTCGTGGGCAACTGCATCACGCTCACACTCATCGCCTCGGCGGCCATCATGGTCCTCGGCCCGCTGCTCACCGGGCCGCTGCTGCGCCTGCTCAACACGCCGCCGTCGATCATCGGCTGGTGCGCAGATTACCTGAACATCTACTTTTTCGGCATCGTGGGCTTCTCGGCCTACAACATGCTCTCCGGCGTGCTGCGCGGCCTGGGGGATTCGCTCTCGGCCCTCGTCTTCCTGTGCTGCGCCACAGTGCTCAACATCGGCCTTGACGTGTGGTTCGTGGCGGGCTTCCACATGGGTGTGGCGGGCGTCTCGCTGGCCACCGTCATCGCGCAGGCCATCTCCGCCGTGCTCTGCTACGCCAAGCTCGTCCACATGCACGACGTGTTCACGCTGCGCCCGGCCCACCTCAAGCCGCAGCGCGAGTACGTAGGAAAGATCATCCACCTGGGCGTGCCCTCCGGTGTGACGCAGGCGATCTTCTCCATGGCCATGCTCGTGGTGCAGTCTCTCACAAACAGCTTTGGGGAGGCCGTCATCGCGTGCAACGTGATCGTCATGCGCGTGGACGGCTTCGCCATGATGCCGAACTTCACGTTCGGCCAGGCGCTCACCACCTTCACCGGGCAGAACGTGGGAGCCGGGCGGCTTGACCGCGTCCACAAGGGCGCAAAGCAGGGCACCCTCATGGCGTTCGGCTGCGCCGTGCTGCTCACGCTCTGCATTTTGCTCTTCGGCCGCCCGCTCATGTCGATTTTCACCGACACGGCCAGTCTCGTCGAGCTGAGCTACCACATGATGAGCATCCTCGCCGCCGGGTATCTCGGCATGGCCGTCACGCAGAGCCTTTCCGGCGTGATGCGCGGCGCGGGCGACACGATGACGCCCATGTGGATCTCGCTCATCACCACCGTGATGCTGCGCGTCCCGATCGCCTACGCCATCGCGTGGTTCACCCGCAGCGCCGACTATCCCGTCGGCCGCCCGGAGTCCGTCTTCGTCTCCATGCTGATCTCCTGGGTGCTGGGCGCGTTCATCACGATCTTTGCCTACCGCCTGGGCCGCTGGCGCAAGCGGCTGCCCGCCGCCCTGCGCGAGCAGGCCGGATTCTCCCGGGCAGCAAACAGGCGCGCTGCAAAACAGCGCTCTTCCTGATCCATACCAAAAAAATCGGCTCCCAAAGAAAGCAGAGCAGTGAACCGCCCCAGCAGCAGCGCGGCGTCCGCACTGCAGTGGGCCATCGTCCCGTCGATCCCCTGGTGCGGCGCGCGCTCCGGCGCCACCCAGCGCAGCGCAAGGTCCTGCCCCGGCACCTGGAACCACCGCTCCAGCTCGATGTCGTCGCTCCGGTGCGGGTGGCCCACAAGCGCGATGCCGTGGGCGGCGCACCATTCGGACAGGCGGCGGTAATAGACCTCGCCCTCCCGCTCAAGGATCAGCCGCTCATACAGCCGCGTGGAATCGTTTGTCCCGCCCTCAAACAGGGCGGTCAGCTCCGCCAGCTCGCCGCCTTTTTCCGCAAACAATCGCGCGAACCCCGCCGTCCATGGGAAGGGCGTGCGCGCGTTCCGGCCCACAGCGCTCGGCTCGTCGGTGAAAAAGGCGACGATGGTCGTGCCGAACCACGGCGCGAGGCGCTCATAGTACCGATCGTGCGTGAGGCGGAGGAAGAGCGCGACGGCCTCCGGGTTCAGAATATCGGCGCTCGGCGGCGCGCCGGGCTCGCCGTCGTCCTCGCCGAAGTGCAGGCCGCGGATCGTGCCGCCGGTGCGGCAGCAGACGAGCACGCCCTTCTCCGTGCGCGCCAGCACCTCGTCGCCCGGGTGCGGCGTTTCCACCAGATCGAGCCCGCGCGAGGCGAGCGCCGGGTTGGCGCGCACCACGAGCCCGCCCGCCGAACCGGAGGGGTACATCCCCTCGTCATAGAGGATCACGCGCATTCCCAGCCGCTCCGCCTCGCGCACGGCCGTCTCCACGGCGTGGAAAAACGGCTCGGAGAGATAGCCCATCGACTGCGGCAGGCCGATGCGCGGGTGCAGCACCACGCCGTACACGCCGCGGGCGGCAAAGCTGCGCAGCTGGCGGCGGATCTCCCCTTCCTCGAGATCGCCGTTCAGAAACCAGAACGGGAAGGGCGTAAACGATCGCCCCGGCTCGCGGAGCAGCTGAAGCAGCCCCCTGTTTTCCGCTTCCATCCCGTCACGGCAGCCGCTTGCCCGCTGCGAGATACAGTTCATACCACTCCTCGCGCGTCAGCTCCACCGCGTCGGACGCACAGATCTCCCGCAGCCGCTGCGCGTTCGTCGTGCCGACGATCGTCTGGATCTTCGCCGGGTGGCGCGAGATCCACGCCACGGCAATGGCGGTGGATGTCACGCCGTATTTTTGGGCAATGCGCTCGGCAACCTCATTTAGCTTCGCAAACTTTTCCGTGTTGCCGAGGAACACGCCCTCAAACATGCCGTACTGGAACGGCGACCACGCCTGAATGGTGATGTGGTGCAGCCGGCAATATTCGAGCACGCCGTTGTCGTGGTCCACGCTCGCACCGTTCTCCATGTTCACGTTGAGCCCCGCGTCGATCATCCCGCAGTGCGCAATGCTCAGCTGCAGCTGGTTGACGAGGATCGCCCCGCCGCACGCCTCGTTGAGCAGCGCCATCTGGCCGGGGTTCTGGTTGCTCACGCCGAAAAAGCGCACCTTGCCGGACTCGCGCAGCAGGCGGAAGGCCTCCGCCACTTCCTCCGGCTCCATCAGCGTGTCGGGCCGGTGCAGGAGCAGCACGTCGAGATAGTCCGTTTTCAGCCGGCGCAGGCTCGCCTCCGCGCTGTTCAGGATATGCTCCTTTGAAAAATCGAAAAACCCGGGCCTGATGCCGCACTTCGTCTGCAGAATCATCTGCTCGCGCAGCGCCGGCGTCATGTGGCACGACTCCGCGAAAAAGCTCTCGCACGCGCCGTCCCCGCCGTAAATGTCGGCGTGGTCGAAGAAGCACACGCCGAGCTCCATCGCCGTGCGGATCAGGCGCTCCGCCTCCGCAGCCTGCAGGCCTGTCAGCCGCATGCAGCCCAGGCCAATCTGCGGCGCCTTCGGCCCGTTCTTCCCCAACACAATCTGTTTCATTTCGGAACCCCTTTCTTGTCCATTACATTTCCATTTGGCTGCCTCCCCACCGGGCAGGCCTTCCCTCAGGCCAGCTCCAGATAGAGCGCCGCCAGATCCAGGGTGGCGTTCAGGCCGTCCAGATGGGTCCGTTCCATGCCGTGGGAAGCATGCACCCCGGGGCCGATGAGGGCAGCCCGGCAGTCCATGCCGGCACGCCAGGCGGCGCCCACATCCGAGCCGTAGTGGGGATAGATGTCCACCGCATAGTCCACGCCGTGCTCTTTGGCCAGCTTCACAAGACGGCTGACCATGCCGTAGTCATAGGGCCCGCCGCTGTCCTTGGCGCAGATGGAGACCTGGTATTCCGTGCAGGTCAGATCCTCGCCGATGCAGCCCATGTCCACCGCGAGCAGCTCGTCCACCTCGGGCAGGGTGGCGCCGCCGTGGCCCACCTCCTCGTGGACGGTGAGGGTGAAGAACGTCTCGAACCGCGGCCGCGTGCCGGTTTCGTGCATCTGCCACAGCAGGGTCAGCAGGCAGGAGGCGCTGGCCTTGTCGTCGAGGAAGCGGGATTTCACGAAGCCGCTCTCCGTGACGGTGGTCTTGGGGTCATAGCACACGTAGTCGCCGGCCGCAATGCCCAGGGCCAGCACGTCCTCCTTGCCGTGCACCTTCTCGTCGATGCGCACGGCCATGTTTTTCTCGTCCCGCGGGCGGGTGGCGGCATCATCCTGCACGTGGACCGACGGCGACAGGCTGAGCACCGTGCCGGTGTACACCTTGCCCTCGCGCGTATAGATGCGGCAGTATTCGCCGTCCAGCGTGGGCAGCAGCGGGCCGCCCACCTTTGTGACCATGAGCATACCGTTGTCGGCGACGGAGCGCACCATCAGGCCCAGCGTGTCCACGTGGGCGCAGAGCCCCACCCTGCGGCCGGTTTCCCGGCCGGGCACCGTGACCACCAGGTTGCCCTTGTTCGTGCGCCGTGCGGCAAAGCCCAGCTCACGGGCGATGTCCTCCGCAGCCGTCACCGCCCTGTCGGTAAAGCCGGTGGGGCTGTCCTGCCCGAGCAGCTTCCGCAGCGTATCCACCAGGAAGGCCCGGCGGGCCTCCTGCATCTTTTCCTCTGTCATGTTTTCCAGCCTCTCTTCCTGATACGGGTTTGCAGTTCCATCTTACAGGAATTTTAGCCCGTTCGCAAGAGGCCGGGAAGGCTTCCCTCCCCCCCCCGCACGGTCCGCTGGAGGAATGCCCGGGGCCTTTCCTGTAAAACAGCGGCCCGGAAGATTTTTCTCTCATCCCTTGACAACTGCGGAGCAAACGCCTATGATTACGCCCGGGAAACCATTGCCGGGGCCCTCAAAGCGCTCCAGAGCACCCTGGCCGCCAGGGCCTGATCTATCCGCTCCCCGCAGCACAAAACAAGGGCAGCGCGCCGAAAAGCCTGGCGCGCTGCCCTTGTTTCACATTGGGGGCAATGATCTCGCAAGAGATGCCGCTTTCACAATAGTAACCCACCAGCGAAGCTGGTGGTTCTTCAGAAGCGGGCAAAGCCCTAAAATACTAGCCACGCCTAAAGGCGTTAGTACGGTCTGCCACCTGCGAAAGAATATTACTTGCTACCCGTAAACGGGTCTATGTATTCTTTAAGCGTCATCTGATCCTCAATCTGATCTTCTTTGAGTTGGTTTTGGATATACTCCGCAATCTTCTTTGCGTTCTTACCTGCTGTATCGACATAGTATCCACGGCACCAAAACTGCCTGTTTCCATATTTGTACTTCAAATTGGAATGTCTCTCGAAAAGGATCAGACTGCTTTTCCCGACGGAGAAAACCTACGAAACTGGAAACACTCATCTTGGGTGGTATTTCCACCAGCATGTGGATATGATCCGGACACACTTCCGCCTCTACTATTTTCACTTGTTTCCAATTGCATAATTCTCTCAATATTTTCCCTATTTCCACACGGTTTTCTTTGTAAAAGATTTTTCTGCGATACTTCGGCGCAAATACGATATGATATTTGCAGTTCCATGTTGTATGTGCTAAACTATTGTTGTCATTAGGCTTCATGCCTCTTGTCCTCCTTTTGATACTTTAGTGCAGTTGGCAGACCGCATCTTTATTGTATCAAAAGGAGTTTTTCTTTCCTATGCAACGCTAAAGCTTTTTGAGAACTCCCCGGCACAGCCGGGGGTTTTCGGTACACAAAAAACAGCGGTGAATCAATCGATTCACCGCTGTTTGATTTGGTTGCGGAGGCTGGACTTGAACCAACGACCTTCGGGTTATGAGCCCGACGAGCTACCAACTGCTCCACTCCGCGATATTTTTCTCTGCATCTCTCGAATGCAAGAGATATTATAGCGCATCGTGGGCCGCTTGTCAAGACTTTTTCCAGAAAAAAGAGGCGCGAAAGGGGGCGCTGGAGGAAACTCCTGCAAAAGGTTGAAATTACAACTGTTTTTTGTAAAAAAGCTTCGCTTTTTCCTGTAAAAAGCGGTAACATAAAAGAAAGCAATGCCAGGAGGAGGTTTTTCACCATGAACGACACCGGGAGATTCACCATGCCGGGCGAAGCCGGTTACGAATCCCTCACGCTGGAGCTGGCCCGAAAATGGGGCGCGGACGTCATCCGCGACAGCGACGGCACCACCCTTTCCGATGAAATTCTCGACGCAGGCTACGGCATCTATTCCACCGTGTGCCTGATCCGCGACCACAACGAGTGGGCGGCCGCACACCCGCACGCGCTGCAGCAGACCTTTCTGATGACGCAGCCCGTGGCGGCGAGCGGGGACACGCTCACCATCGGGCTCATGAAGGACTTTTTCGCCGAGCAGTTCCGCATCAACGGCGACGGGGACGCCATGCCCTACTGGCAGGTGTATGACCGCACCGAAAACCGGCTGCTCCCGGCGGAAAGCTGGGCCTACCGCCCGGAGGAGGGCGCGGTGGAGATCCGCGGCGCCGTCCCGTTCCACACCTACACCGTGAGCTTCCTCGCCTACCGCATCTGGGAAGAGATCTCCATGTACAACCACACCACGAACCACTGGGACAAGGAGCATCTCATGCAGATCGACCCCATCCACCCGGAAACGCAGTCGTATCTGCTTGCCTGGATGCGCAGCTGGTGTGAGAGCCACCCCGCCACCACGGTGGTGCGCTTCACCTCTCTGTTCTACAATTTCGTGTGGATCTGGGGCGCGGACGAGCGCTGCCGCAACCTGTTCACCGACTGGGCTTCCTATGATTTCACCGTCAGCCCGCGTGCGCTGCGCCTGTTTGAGGAGCGGTACGGCTACGCGCTCACGGCGGAGGATTTCATCAACAAGGGCCGCCTGCACGTCACCCACATGCCCCCCACGCCGCAGAAGAAGGACTGGATGGCCTTCGTGAACGATTTCGTCATCTCCTTCGGCCGCCGGCTCATCGACATCGTGCACGAGTACGGCAAGAAGGCGTACGTGTTCTATGACGACAGCTGGGTGGGCGTGGAGCCCTACAACGACCGGTTCCGCGAATTCGGCTTCGACGGCCTCATCAAGTGCGTGTTCTCCGGCTATGAGGCGCGGCTGTGCGCCGGCGCGGATGTGGACACCCACGAGCTCCGCCTGCACCCCTATCTCTTCCCCGTGGGCCTGGGCGGCGCGCCCACCTTCATGGAGGGCGGCGACCCGACGCGCGACGCACAGCAATACTGGATCAGCGTGCGCCGCGCCCTGCTGCGCGCGCCGGTGGACCGCATCGGCCTGGGCGGCTACGTGCACCTCACGCAGGGCTTCCCGGATTTCGTGGACTGCATCGCCCGGATCGCCGATGAATTCCGCGCCATCCGCTCCTATCACGAGGCGGGCGCGCCGTGGCGCGCGAAAACGCGCGTGGCCGTGCTGCACTGCTGGGGCAAGCTCCGCTCCTGGACGCTCTCCGGCCATTTCCACGAAACGTTCCGCAACGACCTCATTCACGTGAACGAGGCGCTCTCCGGCCTGCCGCTCGACGTCTCGTTCCTCAGCTTTGAGGACGTGAAGAACGGCGCGCTCAAGGATGTGGACGTCGTGATCAACGCGGGCTTTGCCGGCAGCGCGTGGAGCGGCGGCGACGCCTGGAAGGACCCGGCGATCGTGGAGGAGCTGCTGCGCTTCGTCTATGAGGGCGGCGCGTTCCTCGGCGTGAACGAGCCCTCCGCCGTGGAAGGCTTCGACAGCTTCTTCCGCATGGCGCCCGTGCTCGGCGTGGACGAGGACGAGGGCGACCGCCAGTGCCACGGCAAGTGGAGCTTCGAGACGGAGCCGGACGGCGGCCTCATGCCGCAGGGCAGCTTCGTGCACCGGAACACCCTCTACCGCCGCGGCATCCCCTTCCTCACGGACGGCCAGGCCCGCGTGCTCGCCTCCGAGGAGGGCGTGCCCACGCTCACCATGCACCGCTTCGGCCGCGGCACGGGCCTTTACTTCGCCTCGTTTGAAAAGACGAACGCGAACACGCGCCTGCTGCTGAACCTTATCCTGGCCGCCGGACACGAGGATCTCTCCGCCTGCTGGCTCACGGACAACGCGGAAACCGAGTGCGCCTATTACCCCGGCAGCCGCCGCCTCATCGTGGTGAACAACAGCGACGCCCCGCAGAAAACGACGGTGCGCACACCCGGCGGCCCCATCGCGCTCGAGCTCGCCCCGTTCGAGACGAAGGATCTCTCTCTGTGACGCGCCGGGCGTGCGAAAAAAGAAAGAATTCACCCCGCTCCTTTCATATTGATTCCGGCAGCCTTTCCGCGTACATCGGTCAAAACCCGGATTTTTCCTGATATTTTTCAGACAATCGGGAAAAACAAAAAAGCAAGCTTCTCGCCTTTTTTGCAGCTTGCCGGAAATGAAGGTGCAAACCGTCGATTTTTTCTCCACAACGACGATTCGCGGGGAAAATGAAAAAAAGCTTTGCAAACCGCTGCAAAAAAGCGTATAGTGAGAAAAGAAATTCCATTCAGCACGGATTGACAAAGGCGTCAAAAGCTCCGTGCCGCTCTCGCGGCGCGGCTTTTGACGCCTTTTTTGCTGAAACGCAGAGGAGGATGAGGGATGAGCGCAGAACATCTGCAAACCCTTTACTGCCCCAACATGGAGCACGATAACTGCGGCGTGGGTGCCGTGGTGAACATCAAGGGTGAAAAAAGCCGCCGGATCGTGACGGATGCGCTGAAGATCGTGGAAAACCTGGAGCACCGCGCCGGCAAGGACGCGGAAGGCAAAACGGGCGACGGCGTCGGCATCCTCACGCAGATTTCCCACCGCTTTTTCCAGAAAGCGTGCGCCGAGGCGGGCATCGCCATCGGCGATGAGCGGGATTACGGCGTGGGCATGTTTTTCTTCCCGCAGGACGAACTCAAGCGCAGCCAGGCGCGCAAAATGTTCGAGATCATTGTGGAAAAAGAGGGCCTGGAATTTCTCGGCTGGCGCGACGTGCCCTGCATGCCGGACGTGCTGGGCGACAAGGCCCGCGCGTGCATGCCGGTGATCTGCCAGGGCTTCATCAAACGCCCGGAGCAGACGGAGCGCGGCCTCGACTTTGACCGCCGCCTCTACATTGTGCGCCGCGTGTTTGAGCAGAGCAACGACAACACCTATGTCGCCTCGCTCTCGAGCCGCACGATTGTCTACAAGGGCATGTTCCTCGTGGGCCAGCTGCGCACCTTCTTCTGCGATCTGCAGGACGAGGATTATGACTCCGCCATCGCCATCGTGCATTCGCGCTTCTCCACGAACACGAACCCGAGCTGGGAGCGCGCCCACCCGAACCGCTTCCTCGTGCACAACGGCGAGATCAACACCATCCGCGGCAACGTGGACAAGATGCTCGCCCGCGAGGAGACGATGGCCGCCCCGGCCTTCAGCCCGGACGACCTCACGAAGGTGCTGCCCGTGGTGAACACCGCCGGCTCCGACTCCGCCATGCTCGACAATACGCTTGAGTTCCTCGTGATGAGCGGCATGGAGCTCCCGCTCGCGATGACGGTGCTCATCCCCGAGCCGTGGAACCACAACGACACCATCCCACAGGAGCTGCGCGATTTCTATCAATATTACGCCACCATGATGGAACCCTGGGACGGCCCGGCCTCCATCCTGTTCACGGACGGCGACCTCATGGGCGCCGTGCTGGACCGCAACGGCCTGCGCCCCTCCCGCTACTATATCCTGTCCGACGACCGGCTGATCCTCTCCTCCGAGGTGGGCGTGCTCGACCTGCCGGAGGGCCAGATCCTGCGCAAGGACCGCCTGCGCCCCGGCAAGATGCTGCTTGTCGATCTCAAGCGCGGCGCCGTGCTGAGCGACAGCGAGATCAAGGCGCGGTATGCGCGCCGTGAGCCCTACGGCGAGTGGCTGGACAACAGCCTTGTGGAGCTGCGCGACCTGAAGATTCCGAACCGCAAGGTGCCGCAGTTCACGCGCGAGCAGCGCGCCCGCCTGCAGAAGGCCTTCGGCTACACCTATGAGGAGTACCGCAGCGCCATCTGCGCCATGGCGCTCAACGGCAGCGAACCGATCGCCTCCATGGGTGCGGACACGCCGATCGCCGCCCTTTCGGATCAATATCAGCCGCTGTTCTACTATTTCAAGCAGCTCTTCGCGCAGGTCACGAACCCGCCTATCGACGCGGTGCGCGAGAAGATCGTCACCTCCACGGCCGTCTATGCCGGCAAGAACGGCAACCTGCTGCAGGAAAGCCCGGAGAACTGCCGCGTGCTGAAGATCAACAACCCGATTCTCACCGATCTCGACCTGCTCAAGATTAAGCACATGGATCGCCCCGGTTTCCGCGTGGCTGTTGTCTCGATCCTGTTCTATAAGAGCACCCCGATGCGCCGCGTGCTGGAGCACCTCTTTGTCGAGGTGGATAAGGCGTACCGCCACGGCGCCACCATCCTCATCCTCTCCGACCGCGGCGTCGATGAAAACCACGTGGCCATCCCCTCGCTGCTGGCCGTGTCGGCCGTGCACAAGCACCTCGTCAAGACGAAGAAGTGCACAGCCCTCTCGATCCTGCTTGAATCGGGCGAGCCGCGCGACGTCCATCACTTCGCCGCGCTCCTCGGTTACGGCGCCTGCGCCGTCAACCCATATCTGGCGCACGCCGCCATCGGCGAGCTCGTGGAGGACGGCCTGCTCGACAAGGACTACTACGCCGCCGTGGCCGATTACGACAACGCCGTGCTGCAGGGCATCGTGAAGATCGCCTCGAAGATGGGCGTGTCCACCATCCAGTCCTACCAGGGCAGCCAGCTTTTTGAAGCGCTCGGCATTTCCGACGACGTCATCGAGGATTACTTCACCGGCACGGTGAGCCGCGTCGGCGGCATCACGCTGGAGGACATCGCCGCGCAGACGGACGCGCAGCACTCCCGCGCATTCGACCCGCTGGGCCTGCCGTGCGATCTCTCGCTGAGCTCCACCGGCCGCCACAAGCTGCGCAGCGGCGGCGAAACGCACCGCTACAACCCGCAGACAATCCACCTCCTGCAGAAGGCCACGCGCGAGGGCAGCTACGACCTCTTCCGCGAGTACACGAAGCTCGCGGACGCGGAGAAGACGGGCTACCTGCGCAGCCTCATGGACTTCCGCTTCCCGGATCAGGGCGTGCCGATCGACGAGGTCGAGAGCGTGGACTCCATCGTGCGCCGCTTCAAGACGGGCGCCATGTCCTACGGCTCGATCTCCCAGGAGGCGCACGAGGCGCTGGCCATCGCCATGAACCGGCTGCACGGCAAGTCGAACAGCGGTGAGGGCGGCGAGAGCGACGAGCGCCTGGCCTCCGCCGGCACGGCGGACGACCGCAGCTCCGCCATCAAGCAGGTGGCGAGCGGCCGCTTCGGCGTCACAAGCCGCTACCTCGTGAGCGCGAAGGAAATCCAGATCAAGATGGCGCAGGGCGCGAAGCCCGGCGAGGGCGGCCATCTGCCCGCGAAAAAAGTGTATCCCTGGATCGCGAAGACGCGCCGCTCCACGCCCGGCGTGAGCCTCATCTCCCCGCCGCCGCACCACGACATTTACTCCATCGAGGACCTGGCCCAGCTCATCTATGACCTGAAGAACGCAAACAAGAACGCGCGCATCTCCGTGAAGCTTGTGTCGGAGGCCGGCGTCGGCACCGTTGCCGCCGGCGTGGCGAAGGCGGGCGCGCAGGTCATCCTGATCTCCGGCTGCGACGGCGGCACCGGCGCGGCCCCGCTCAGCTCCATCCATGACGCCGGCCTGCCGTGGGAGCTCGGCCTGGCCGAAACGCACCAGACGCTGCTGCAGAACGGCCTGCGCGACCGCGTGGCCATTGAGACGGACGGCAAGCTCATGACAGGCCGCGACGTGGCCATCGCCGCACTGCTGGGCGCCGAGGAATTCGGCTTTGCCACCGCCCCGCTGGTGACGCTCGGCTGCGTCATGATGCGCGTGTGCAACCTGGACACCTGCCCCATGGGCATCGCCACCCAGAACCCGGAGCTGCGCAAGCGCTTTGCCGGCAAACCGGAATATGTGGAAAACTTCATGCGCTTCATCGCACAGGAACTGCGCGAATACATGGCGAAGCTCGGCGTGCGCACCGTGAACGAGATGGTCGGCCGCACCGATCTGCTCCGCCGCCGCGAGGGCCTCACCGGCCGGGCTTCCCGCCTGGACCTCGACCGCATCCTCTGCCCGGCGCCGCAGAACGTGTTCTTCAACCCGGCGCATGCATATGATTTCCACCTCGAGCGCACGAAGGACGAGGCCGTCCTCCTGCGCGACAGAGGCCTGCTCGACACGCTCGCCGGCGGCAAGAAGCGCAGCTTCTCCGTGGCCGTGTCGAACACCGACCGCGCCTTCGGCACACTGCTGGGCGCGGAGATCACGCGCCGCCATCCAGACGGCATGGCCGATGGTTCCATCACCGTGCACTGCACCGGCGCGGGCGGCCAGAGCTTCGGCGCCTTCATCCCGAAGGGCCTTACGCTCGATCTGTGCGGCGACGCGAACGACTACCTCGGCAAGGGCCTTTCCGGCGGCCGCCTGATTGTGCGGCCCTCGGCCGACGCCCGCTTTGTGCCGGAAAAGAACATCATTGCCGGCAACGTCGCGCTCTACGGCGCAACCTCCGGTGAGGCATACCTCAACGGCGTCGCGGGCGAGCGCTTCTGCGTGCGCAATTCCGGCGCCATTGCCGTCGTGGAAGGCGTCGGCGAGCACGGCTGCGAATATATGACGGGCGGCCGCGCCGTCATCCTTGGCCCCACGGGCAAGAACTTTGCCGCCGGCATGAGCGGCGGCGTCGCCTACGTGCTCGACGAGGAGAATACGCTCTACCGCAACCTGAACAAGAGCATGGTCGGCATGGAGAAGGTGGAGGTCAAGGCAGACGCCGAGGAGCTGCGCGCCCTCATCGAGGTGCACGCGAAGTGCACCGGCTCGCCGAAGGCGAAGCGCATTCTCGCCTCCTTCGACGAATACCTGCCGAAATTCAAAAAGATCATCCCGCACGACTATAAGCGGCAGCTTGAGCTGGCCGCAAGCTTTGAAAGCCGCGGCCTGGACCGCGAACAGGCGCAGATTGAGGCGTTCTACGCCGGCGCGCGGGCAAGGTAAGGAGGAAGAGGAGCCATGGGTAAACCAACCGGATTTTTGGAATATGAGCGCAAGGTGGGGCGCACCGCGCCGCCGCTCGAGCGCATCCAGCATTTTCACGAGTTCCACGCCCTCCTGCCGGAGCAGGAGCAGCGCCTGCAGGGCGCGCGCTGCATGGACTGCGGCGTTCCCTTCTGCCAGGCAGGCGTGATGATTGCCGGCATGGCCTCCGGCTGCCCGCTGCACAACCTGATCCCGGAGATGAACGATCTCGTCTACCGCGGACTGTGGGAGCAGGCGTACGCGCGGCTGAGCGCCACGCACTGCCTGCCGGAGTTCACCTCCCGCGTCTGCCCCGCCCTGTGCGAGGCGGCCTGCACGTGCGGCCTGCACAGCGACCCCGTCTCCACGAAGGAGAACGAGCGCCGCGTGATTGAATACGCCTTTGCGCACGGCCTTGTGCCCTCCGATCCGCCGGCCGTCCGCACGGGCAAGAGCGTGGCCATTGTGGGCAGCGGCCCTGCCGGCCTGGCGGCGGCCCTGCGGCTCAACGGCCGCGGCCACAGCGTCACGGTATATGAGCGTCACGACCGTCCCGGCGGCCTCCTGCGCTACGGCATCCCGAACATGAAGCTCGAAAAGAGCGTGATCGACCGCCGCATCCTGCTCATGGAGCAGGCGGGCATCCGCTTCCAGTGCGGCGTGGACATCGGCCGCGACCTCAGCGGCGAGGAACTGCTGAGCCAGTATGACCGCGTGATCCTCGCGTGCGGCGCATCCCACCCGCGCGATCTCGACGTGCCGGGCCGCGATGCCAAGGGCGTCCGCTTCGCCGTGGACTTCCTCGGCGAGGTCACGAAGACGCTGCTCGACAGCGACTTCGTGAAAGCGCCGGAAAACGAGGTCAAGGATAAGGACGTCATCGTCATCGGCGGCGGCGACACCGGCAACGACTGTGTCGGCACGGCCGTGCGTCTCGGCGCGAAGAGCGTCCTGCAGCTTGAAATGATGCCCCCGCAGCCGGAAACGCGCGCCCCGTCGAACCCGTGGCCGGAATGGCCGCGCGTCGTGAAAACGGACTACGGCCAGGAAGAGGCCTCTGCCGTGTTTGGCCATGACCCGCGCCGTTACCAGACGACCGTGAAGGAGTTCCTGAAGAACGACGACGGCTCCCTGCGCGCCGCCGTGCTCATCTCTTTGCGTGCGGAGAAAGACGAGAAGACGGGCCGCATGCGCATGGTGCCCGTGGAGGGCAGCGAGGAAGAGGTCCCCGCCGGGCTGGCGCTCATCGCGGCCGGATTCCTGGGCTGTGAATCCTACTCCGCCGAGGCTTTCGGCGCGGCGCTCAGCCCGCGCGGCAACGTGGCCACCGAGCCGGACGGCTATGCCACCAGCACGGACCGCGTCTTCGTGGCCGGCGACATGCGCCGCGGCCAGTCGCTCGTGGTGTGGGCCATTGCGGAGGGTGAAGCCGCCGCGCGCGCCGTGGACGCTTCCCTCATGGGCTACACAAATCTCTGATGACAAAGCAGCGGCCGTCCTGCGGCTGCAGTCAAGACCCCCGGCAAAGCCGGGGGCTTGAGGAAGCCCTAGAAGGGCATGATACGGACAACGCCCCTAAAGGGGCCTCGAATGGGTCGGCCAACTGCATTGCTGACTCATGGCGGGCCCCTGAAGGGGCGTTCTTTTATGCCTTGGTATTCTTGCTACCCGTAAACGGGTCTATGAACTCCTTTATGCTCATTTGATCCGCTATCTGATCTGTCTCCAATTGTTGTTTGATATATTCCTGTATTTGCTTTTTATTTCGGTCTACTGTATCCACGAAATATCCTCTTGCCCAGAAATGCCTATCTCCATACTTATACTTTAGATTTGCATGCCTGTCGAAGATCATGAAACTGCTTTTCCCTATCGAGATATCCCATTATTTGTGATACACTATACTTTGGTGGGATACTGATGAGCATGTGGATATGATGCATTTGTAAAAGGTGTATATGACATATTAACTCCGGGTGGATATTTCATATTTTCACAGGAACATCCTCTAACGACAGCACCTATCTCTGGTGCAAGCTGGGCGAAAGATGAGAACGGAAACGTACTTCACTACAAATTAACAGACTATTCACGTTGCGGAAAGCGCACTACAACATGGATAGTTGATGGCGTGGAAAAATATCATCGCACTTTTTCTGAAATAATCAACTCATTATGTTCGGCTGGATTCACCATTGAAACAATGCTTGAACCTACTCCAACACAGGAAATAATAGAGATGGATAAAAGCTGGGAGAAAGATTTGCATAAGCCGAACTTCTTACTGATAAATGTAAGGAAATGATTAAGGTGACGAAAATGGCAAAAATATTTTTAATCTGCGGAAAGATCTGTAGTGGGAAAAGTACATATGCTGAGCAGATGCGCATTCAGAATCACGCCGTACTGCTCTCTGTAGATGAAATAACCCTGGCTTTGTTCGGTCAGCATTGCGGTGATAATCATGATGATTACGTGGAAAGAACACAGAACTACTTGTTCGATAAATCATTGGAGCTCATTGAGACCGGAATCAATGTGGTCCTTGATTGGGGCTTCTGGATGAAAGAAGAACGGGATTATGCCCGCGAGTTCTACAATAGCCGAAATATAGAGTGCGAATTCCATTACATCGATATTGGCGATGAGACTTGGAGGGCACGCTTAAAGAAAAGAAACAGTGCAATATTAGCCGAAAAAACAAGTGCCTATTATGTTGATGATAATCTTGCCGCTAAATTTGGAGATTTATTTGAGAAACCAAGCAAAGAGGAAATCGATGTGTGGGTTAAACAATAAGGGCGAGTTTCCGGGAGGAGGCCGCAGATGAATTTTTTAACAAAAGAACCGATAAACAAAGGCTGGTCAAATGATAAAAAATACTGTATAACCGATAAAAACGGTACACAGTACCTTCTGCGTGTCTCTGACTTGGCAGAACACGATAAGAAACAGTCTGAATTCAATATGATAAAACAGGTATCGGCTCTTGGTGTTCCCATGTGTCAGCCGATCGAGTTCGGCGTCTGTGATGAAGGCGTGTATTCTATCCAGAGCTGGATCGATGGTGCTGATGCGGAAGAAATTATTCCTACACTTTCGGATACCGAGCAGTATGTGTACGGTTTGGAAGCCGGTCGCATCCTGCGTAAGATCCATTCTATACCGGCTCCGGCAATGCAGGAGGATTGGGAGATTCGCTTCAACCGTAAAATGGATTACAAAATAAAGAAATATACCGAATGTCCCATGAAATATGAAAATGGGCAGGCGTTTATCGACTACATAAACGAGAACCGCTATTTACTCAAAGACAGACCGCAGACCTATCAGCACGGCGACTACCACATCGGTAATATGATGATCGGCAGTGACAAAAAGCTGTATATCATTGATTTTAACCGCAATGATTTTGGCGACCCGTGGGAAGAATTCAATCGTATTGTCTGGGGTGCTCAAAAGTCTCCGATCTTTGCCTCCGGTATGGTAAACGGATACTTTGATAGTGATGTGCCGCTTGAGTTTTGGAAATTGCTCGCACTCTATATCAGCAGTAATACTTTATCATCACTCCCTTGGGCGATTCCTTTTGGGCAGGACGAAGTAAATACCATGCTGAACCAAGCAAAGGAGGTTCTTTCTTGGTATGACAATATGCGTAATCCCGTGCCAACATGGTATTTCAAAGGCTACTATCTGCAGCACATTGATAGCATTCCTTTCAAGCTGAAAAGTGCGTTTGATTTTAGTTTTATGAAAGAATATGGAACCGTGTTCAAGATTTATGATGACCAAGATTCCGGAAATATTTGCTTTGGCACAGAAAAGGATGGTCAGCGCTATTTTGTTAAGTTTGCCGGTGCGCCTACCGAGCAGTACAGCGGCGATCCTGCGGATGCCATTGTCAGACTGAAAGCAACTTTGCCGGTATACAGCGCTCTGAAACACAAAAATTTAATTGAACTGGTTGAAGCAAAAGAAATTGCCGGTGGATTTGCCATGGTATTCAAGTGGGCAACGGGCAATTGCATGGGAAGAATGTACCCTGCACAGCACAAAAAGTTCATGGCATTACCTGTCCAGGATAAGCTTAATGTATTTGCGGATATTCTTGATTTCTTTGAATATATTGCCTCTCAGAACTATGTGGCAATCGATTTTTATGACGGCAGTATTATGTATGACTTTGAGTGCGGGAAGACAACGATTTGTGACATCGACTTTTTCCGCAAGCAACCGTGTATTAACGATATGGGACGTATGTGGGGTAGCTCTCTCTTTCAGTCACCGGAGGAATACCAATTGGGAGCAGTGATTGATGAAGTCACGAATGTCTATACTATTGGAGCTACAGCCTTTGCCCTCTTTGGCGAATACAACCGCACACGAGACAAATGGCAGCTTAGCGATGAACTCTTTGAGATTGCAGCAAGGGCAGTTAATGATGATAGAACCAAGAGACAACAATCGATAAGGCAGTTTATTGATGAGTGGAGGAATTATTGATGATAAAGCTCGAAGAAATAACAGCGGATAATCTTGAGGATGTATTAAAACTTAAGGTGTCGAAGAATCAAGAGAACTTTGTGTCAACTACAGCTTATTCTTTGGCACAAGCGTACGTTTACCGGGAAAATGCCTATCCTTTTGCAATTTACGCTGATGATACATTGGTTGGATTTATTATGTTTGGATTTTACGAATTGAGAAATCAATATACATTATGGAAGTTTCTGATAGATGAGAAATATCAAAATAAAGGCTACGGTAAGATTACGTTGCTTTTAGGTATTGAGTACATGAAAAAGCAACATGACATTAAAGAAATGTATACAGGAGTTGCTATTGATAACAATGTTGCAGAACATTTATATCAGTCTATTGGATTTCAAGCCACAGGATTGGTTGAAAACGGTATGAAAGAACTGAGATATGTGTGCAAGGAGTGAAAATAAGCGAGAATCGTTAAAACTCAAAATTACTTCAAAAATAGATCGTGAGGCAAAAAGGAAGGTGTCGTGATGACCTTTTATCACGGAAGCCCTGTCGGAGGACTAAACGAACTGAAACCGTTTTTGTCAGAACATGAAAAGCAATACATTTATTTTACACAGAATCCGCTCGTGGCACTTTTATACGCCGTACATTCTGTAGACAAGCCGTTCAGCTATTATCCATATGGTTTTGATAAGGACGGCACAATCCATTATTCGGAATATTATCAGGACGCCTTTTCGGATATTTACAAAGGTAAACAAGGGTATTTGTATGAATGCGATCATATTTCAAGCGCAGGAAATCCTACACAGATTAACGGGGTCTTTGTCTGTGAGAATGCGGTAAAGGTTAACCATGTGACAATGATTCCCGACCTATATGATCGCTTAATGGAATATCAGCAGCAGGGACTTTTTCGGATCAGATCCATTGATACGATATCTGACAAGGAAATGCAGTATGTGCATAACGATTTAAAGCAGACCATTCAAAAACACAACCTGAAGCAGTTTCCGGACAATTCAATGAGTCGGTTTATCCGGGAACATTTTCCGGAAGTTTGGGAGAAAGAATAAATATGAAAAACGTTATCGTCGTTTGTGGATTAAACGGTGCAGGTAAAAGCACATTGGGAAAAGCTCTTGCCGAAAAATTGAATTACCGATTTATTGACATTGAAGATATATATTTCCCGAAAGACAATCCAGAGTATAAGTATTTAAATCCGCGACCTTTTGAGGAAGTGGAGCGCATTCTGTCGAATATTATTTCGGAAAATAATAACTTTGTTTTGGCGTTGGTTAAAGGAAATTTCAATAAGGATATAGTATCTCACTTCAAGTGCGCGGTTTACATCGAAGCTCCGAAAGAAACACGAATTAAGAGAGTTTATCAACGGTCATACAACAAATTCGGAGAAAGAATGCTGGAAGGAGGAGACTTATACGAAAAAGAAAAGGCATTCTTCGACTTTGTTAAATCCAAAGATGAAAACACGGTTGAAGTTTGGATGTCTTCAATATCTTGCCCGATTATCAGGGTTAACGGCACTTTGCCGATTGATGTTAATGTGACTTTTATTGCTAATAAGGTTGCAGAGGGAATATTATGATGATTGAAAAGGATTGGCTGTTTTCTTCGGACGAATATATTTGCGATTTAAGAACGGTAGGCGTTTTAGTTAAGAATAACAGGGTCTTGGTGCAACGGGACAAAAACGGAAGTGAATACGCTCTGCCCGGAGGTCACATTAAAATTGGAGAAACTTTGGAAGCAGGACTTGTCCGTGAGTATAAAGAAGAAACCGGAGTGGACATCAAAGTAAAACGCTTGTTGTGGAGCGAGGAATGCTTTTTGGAATGGAACGGCAAGTTGGCACATAACATCGCATTTTACTATCTGATTGAAGAATGTGATGGCTGTAAGATCCCCGATAACGGCGAGTTTGTTTCACACAAAGATAATTGTAATGTGGTTATTGGTTGGATGGACATTGAGGAACTAAAGTCCATAATCGTCTATCCCGAATTTCTGAAAGAAGAAATATATGATTTGGATGGAGAGGTAAAGCATTTCATTTCCAAGTAGTAAAAAAGAGCCTATATCCATATTATGTTGTGGACATAGGCTCCGTGCCTGTTTATTAAAAGGTTACAACTTTTCGCAGAAAGATCCCTTGACAAATCTCATCTCATTATATAATTTTATTACTCTCCCCGGCTTAGCCGGGGGTTCTCCTTTCGCTA
>CAKNKY010000033.1 GCA_930987725.1 uncultured Anaeromassilibacillus sp.
CCACGCTGAGCTTCTGTTTTCCCGGGCGGGGAGAAAGCCTGGTTTCTGTTCCCTGTGGCCGGGAGGCACGCCGGTCAAAAAGCCCGCGCCAAATTTCCATAAATACGTAAAACGTGGGGCCAAACGTACCCCCACGCACAGAAACGCCCGAAAAGCTGAGCTTTGCTCCTTGGCTTTTCGGGCGTTTCCCTGCCAGCCGGCGGTTTGCGGCCCGAAGGGCCGTTAAGCCGGCCAGCACCGAGAGAAAGGGGGAGATCGGCGAAAGGGCACAGGCGTCCCCCTTCGCACAGAAACGCTTGAAAAGCTGAGCTCTGCTCCTGGGCTTTTCAAGCGTTTCCCCGTCAGCCGGCGGTTTGCGGCCGAAGGCCGCGTAAGCCGGCCAGCAGCGCGGAAGAAGGAAAGAACGGCCGCAGGGCACTGTCAGAGGGGTTCGAAGGGGAGCGGCGCGGCGCGCCGCTCCCCTCGCGAATCTTTGTCTACTTTCTTTTCGGAAGAAAGTAGAGGCCCGTCGCGGCCTGAGCGACAAGTGAAAAAAGTTTTGAGAGGAAGAAGTTAGGCAGAAAAAGGAGAGAGACAAGAGAGAAATGTGCGCACACAAGCACAGAAAGGGCAAACAAACGACCAAAACAAGACAAACCAAAGCGCACGGCGGGCAAACAAGGGCACCGGGCGCAAAAGCCGCCACAACAGCGGCAGGTTTTGCAAAAGCGACCGCTGCGGCAGACCGTGCGGCACATTGGGCGCAGAACAACCCCTCCGAACAGGCAAAATTCGCGTTCGCTCTTTTGCCTGCCCGGAGGGGCCATGTGAACCGGGGCCGCCAAAAAATCGCTTCGCTGTTTTTGGCTGGCACGGCCTTTTTCTGCTTCGCACTGCGCCGCGCGCAGCGCAGAACAAAAGGGGGCGCCGCCCCCGCAGTCTCGCCTGCCGGCTCGGGTGCGGTTTGCCAGTGGCAAACAGGAAGCACCGACCGAATCGGGAGATGAGACCGGCGCTCATTCGCGTGCCACCGGCACGCCGCTTCTCGCCTGCCGGCTCGGTCGGCGCTCATTCGCGTGCCACCGGCACGCCGCGCCCTGCAAGCTTTTTGAAAAAAGCTTGACCAAAAACTTTACTGTTTGGGCCGGCGGAAGCCCGCGGGCAATCTTTACCGGACGAGCTTGCAGAACAGGTCCTCAAAGAGCTTATCGCGATAAATGTGATACACATACCGGATCGGCGGCCGCGACGTGTCATAGCTCATCCGGTGATCCGGCTGCGGCACCGGACATGGCGCCAGCCGGTCCTCCGTAAACCCGCCCAGAAGCCAGGCCACAGCCGTCACATCCCAGATGGGACGGCTCCAGCACGGGCCCATCGAGCAGAATTCCGCTTCCTTCTCCGTGACGTCCACCAGATAGTCGCACAGGCGGTTTTTCCCCGAAAGCCAGTGGCGGAGCTCCGGGCCCGTCGTCGTGAAGGCGCTCACCACGCCCATGCACGGCAGCTGCACCACCGGCGCGCCGCTCAGAAAGAGCACGCGGCCCGCCGCCACGTCCTGCTGCAGGTTGAACTCGCGTGCGTCCGGCCAGTCCATCGCGTTGCCGCCCAGCCAGACCACCACGATCCGGTCCGCAAGGGCCGGTTCGAGCAGCAGCGCGGAGGCCACGTTCGTGATAGCGCCCGTCGCTATCACATAGAGCGGGCCTTCCTCCGGCGTGCGGGCCATGGCGCGGCGCACGAGGTCGCGCGCGGCCGGGGAATCCACCGGCGTGTGTTCGTCCGGCAGATAGGACGTGCTGCCGCGGAACACATCCCCTTTCCGCGATTCCTCTCCCATGAGATCAAGCACGCGGCCGATCTCCTCATAGCTCTTCTCCATGCCGTCCGCCGGGCCGGTGGACTTGCCGTTGAAGAACGGCGCGGCATAGATCGCCTGCAGGCGCAGCTTTTCCGGGGAACGGATGAGATACGCCAGCGCGTATTGATCGTCGATTTCATTGTAGGTGTCGGTGTCCATCACCACATCCACAGGGCCTTCCGGCCGCTGCAGGCGGCGCAGGTGCTGTTCCGGTGTGAGCATAAGCGGGCCCCCTTCCTCGTTCCGTTATGTGCGGCTTCTCAGAATCCGCAGCAGTTCCTTTTGCGAACGGTTTTCGCACACGGCTACGATCTCGTCGTTCGGCTGCATGACCGTGGAGCCGTTCGGGATGATGAGCGCGTCGCCGCGCACGATGGAGATGATCAGCGTGCCTTCCGGCAGCCAGATGTCGTTCAGCGTGCGCCCGCGCAGCGCCGTGTCCGGCGGCAGCGTCATGGCGCAGATGCCCGCGCGGCCCTTGTTCAGCGTGGCCAGCAGATGCATTTCGGCCACGTCCACTTCCTGCTCGATGAGGTTCGTGATGACCTCCGTGCTGCTCACCGCGATGTCTGCGCCGAAGGCGCGCATGGCCTGCATGTTGCGCGGGTTGTTCACGCGTGCAATGACCTTCTTCACGTGGAACTGCCGCTTGGCCAGCTGGCAGGCCACAAGGTTGTCCTGATCGCTGCCTGTGACGGCGATGAAGCAGTCCGCGTTCTCCGTCTCCGCGTCTGTGAGCGTCGAGATCTCCGTGCCGTCTCCGCACAGGATCTCCGCGTCCAGCTTGTTTGCCAGGCGGCGGCACAGGAATTTGTCCTGCTCAATCATGTGAACGGTGTATTTGCGGTCGAGCATGTTTTCCGCCAGGTGCGCGCCCAGCTTGCCCCCGCCCATGATGATGATCCGCATGTTCGGTTTCCCCCTTTCGCGCCGTGTCAGTCCACAAGGTGGGTGAAGATCACCTTGTCGCCCTCTGCCAGCGCAATGCGCCGCTCATAGCACATTTCCGTGGTGCCGTTCGCGTGCACAATGGCCAGCGGCACCTCGCGCGCCTGCCGCGGCAGGTCGTCCACCGTGCCGTTCCAGTCGCGGCGCTCCACAAGGTAGCTGCGGAAGGTGAAGGTGGTCGTCTCCGTCGTCACCGTGGAATCGTTCCACGGGCGCACCAGCGCGTTGAGCATGGCCTCACCCGCCCATTTCGTGTTGCAGATGCTCTTGAGGCCCAGCTTCTTGAACACGTGCTCGCGCGCCGGGTCGCTGATGCGGGCCACCACGTTCGTCACGCCGAAAAATTCGCGCGCAATCTGGCACACCGTGATGTTCAGGTTATCGTCCGGTGTGGCGGCCGCCACGGCGTCACAGTTTTCGATGCCCGCTTCCTTGAGGACTTCCATGTCCATCGGGACGCCCTCCACGGTGATGCCGCTGAAATCCTTGTCGAGCTGGCGGAAATTGTCTGCGTTTTCATCGATGACAGCGACATCGTGCCCTTCCTGATCGAGCAGGCTTGCCAGATAGCGCCCGAGGCGGCCGCTGCCGATGACCAAAACGTTCAAAGCAGATCCTCCTTCAAAAATCAAAGGTTTCGGTGATGCGTCCGGCCCTGTCCATGCGGGCATGGCCGGATCGTGATCGCATTATAGCACAGCTTCCCACCCCGTGCAACAGGGGAATGCCCCTTTCGCCGCGCGCCCGAAAACAGCGCGCGCAGCCCGGTTGAATCCGCCGCCGCGATCGTGTAAAATGAAGGAAACAGCCGGGCCGCCGTGTGCCCGGCCGCACGGACAGGGGGGCGCTTTATGCAGCGGGAGATCAAAGGGGAGACAAAGGGGCGGCGCATCGCGCTGCTCGATGAACTGCGCGGCTTTGCCGTGTTCTGCATGGTATTCTACCACGGCTTTTACACCATGGCCTATCTGCTGAACCTGCCGCTGGGCGAGGCGCTGCTCCGCTTCTTCATGCCCGCGGAGCCATGGTTTGCCGGGCTGTTTATCCTCATCGCCGGCATTTCGTCGGATCTCTCGCACTCCAACCTCGTGCGCGGCGCCAAGCTCTTCGGGGTGGCGCTGCTCGTGACGCTCGCCACGGCCGTCGCTGCGCCGCAGGAACTCATTGTGTTCGGCATCCTGCACTTTCTCAGCATCTGCATGATTGCCTTCGGCCTGCTGCAGCTGCTGCGCCGCCGCGCGGGCCGCGAGCGCCCGCCCTTCCGCCTGTGGCCCGTGGCGCTGTGCGCCGTGCTCGCGGCCGTGCTCTGGAACGTGCCGCAGGGCTTTGTGCAGATCCCCTTCCTGCTGCGCGCGGAGCTGCCGCGCGCGTGGTACACGCTGTGGCTTGCGCCGCTTGGCCTGCCGGGGCAGGGCTTTTCCTCCGCCGATTATTTCCCCCTCATCCCGTGGTGTTTCGTGTTCGCCGCCGGTACGGTGATCGGCCGCCTTGCCCGCGCAGGCCGCTTCCCCGCGTGGATGTACCCCTCCCGCGTGCCGTTTTTCTCGTTTCTCGGCCGCCACGCGCTTTTGATCTATGTCGTGCACCAGCCGGTGATCTACGGCGCCGGCCTGCTCCTGAACGCCCTGCTGCGCTGAACGGCAAATAAGATAGTTCAAACGAATAAATACAATTTGTAATATAAAAGGTTTTGATACATTATGGAAAAGAACGGTGTAACCGGAGGGATGAAGATGAAAAAACCGAAGTTTGTCTTTTTTGACTACGGGCAGACGCTGTGCACCGAGCTGTGGGAGGACCCGCGCCGCGGCTACCGCAGGATTCTGGAGGCTGCGCGCGAAAATCCGCACGGTGTGACGGAGGAGGAGCTGGCGGCGGCGTTCCGCCGCACGGACGAGCGCCTCCGCCGCCTTTCGGAGGACCCGTGGCAGACCGGCCCGGAGCTGAGCTGGCAGGCGTATGCGCGCTACACGCTGGAATCGCTTGACCTTGCGTTCGACATCGGCTATCAGGAACTCGAGGAGCTGTGCTGGTACGGCTGCAGCGATCCCACGCGGCCCACCGAGGGCATAGAGGATCTGCTGGCCTTCCTGCGGCGCGCGCACATCGGCTACGGCGTGGTGAGCAACCTCTGCTTTTCGGAGCGGACGCTGCGCAAGCGGCTGAAAAAGTGCCTGCCGCAGGAAACGTTCCCGCTCCTGATGGTGTCGAGCGCCTACGCGTTCCGCAAGCCGATGGCGGCTTTTTATGAGCTGGCGCTGCACAAGGCCGGCGCCGCGCCGCAGGAGGCCTGGTTCTGCGGGGACAACGCCGTGTGCGACGTGGACGGCCCCGCCGCCGTGGGGATGCAGGGCGTGTGGTACACCGGCGCCATGAGCAACCCGGAAAGCCTGCGCCTGCACCCGCAGCGCGAGGGCTGGATTGAGATTCAAAACTGGAAAGATTTGGAATCTCTTCTCGGCTCCCTGGAGGGCTAAACAGACGAAATTGCACCTTTTCCAGCGGAAAATACAGGGAATAGTATGTTTTTTCTATCTTTGTCGTGGTTATGGATGGAAATCAATTGAAAAACATGCTATAATACTGATATCTACCGCGCCGGGTACGCGCTTGCCCTTCCTTATTGTGCCGGAAGCAGCCGTTCCCACCGACAGACCACTGCAAAAATACTTTAGGAGGTACCTAACAATGGCCGTTCTATCTCAAAATGAGAGAGAAAAAATCAATGCCTATTGGCGCGCTTCCAACTACCTCGCAGCCGGTCAGCTCTATCTGCTCGACAATCCTCTTCTCCGCCGCCCGCTCACCCGCGACGACGTGAAAAAGAAGATCGTTGGCCACTGGGGCACCGTTCCGGGGCAGAACTTTGTCTATGTGCACCTGAACCGCGTCATCAAGAAGTATGATCAGGACATGATCCTCATCTCCGGCCCCGGTCACGGAGGCAACTTCTTTGTGGCAAACGCTTACCTCGACGGCACCTACAGCGAGGTTTACCCGAACATCAGCCGCGACGAGGAGGGCATGAAGCGCCTCTTCAAGCAGTTCAGCTTCCCGGGCGGCATTTCCAGCCACGTGGCGCCGGAAACCCCCGGCTCCATCAATGAGGGCGGCGAGCTTGGCTACTCCATCGCGCACGCCTTCGGCGCCGTGTTCGATAACCCCGGCCTGATTGCCGCCGTCACCGTGGGCGACGGCGAAGCTGAGACGGGCCCGCTCGCCACGAGCTGGCAGTCCAACAAGTTCCTGAACCCGGTGGGCGACGGCGCCGTGCTGCCGATCCTCCACCTGAACGGCTACAAGATTTCGAACCCGACGATCTTCGGCCGCATGACGCACGAGGAGATCGAGAACTTCTTCCTCGGCTGCAGCTGGAAGCCGCGCTTCGTCGAGGGCGACGATCCCATGGAGATGCACGAGAAGATGGCCGAAGCGCTTGACGCCTGCATCGAGGAGATCCACGACATCCAGAACCGCGCCCGCTCCGGCGAGAAGATGGGCCACATCCAGTGGCCGATGATCGTGCTGGGCACCCCCAAGGGCTGGACCGGCCCGAAGGTGGTCGACGGCAAGGAGATCGAGGGCACGTTCCGCGCGCACCAGGTGCCGATCGACATCACCGTGGGCACGCCGAACCAGGAAGAGCACCTCAAGGAGATCGAGGAGTGGCTCAAGAGCTACCATGCAGAGGAGCTGTTCGACGAGAACGGCACGCTGATCCCCGAGCTGCAGGAGCTTGCCCCGAAGGGGGACCGCCGCATCGCGGCCAACCCGCACGCCAACGGCGGCGCGCTGCTGCGCGAGCTGCGCACTCCGGACTTCCGCGACTATGCTGTGGACATCCCGTTCCCCGGCAGTGTGGAGAGGCAGGACATGATCGAACTCGGCGGCTATATCCGCGACGTGCTCAAGCTCAACGACGACGCGAAGAACTTCCGCATCTTCGGGCCTGACGAGACGATGTCCAACCGCCTCTACAAGTGCTTCGAGGCTACGAACCGCGACTGGAACTCCACCATCGTGGACAACGACGAATTCCTCGCGCCGGACGGCCGCATCATGGACTCCATGCTTTCCGAGCACATGTGCGAAGGCTGGCTCGAGGGCTATCTGCTCACCGGCCGCCACGGCTTCTTCGCCTCCTATGAGAGCTTCATCCGCGTGGTGGACTCCATGGTGGCGCAGCACGCCAAGTGGCTCAAGGTCTGCAACCAGCTGCCCTGGCGCCAGAGCATTGCGTCCCTGAACCTGATCCTCACCTCCAACGTGTGGCAGCAGGACCATAACGGCTTCACGCATCAGGATCCGGGCTTCCTCGATCACATCGCCAACAAGAAGGCAGACGTGGTGCGCCTCTATCTGCCCCCGGATACGAACTGCCTGCTCTCCTGCTTCGATCACTGCATCCGCAGCCGCGACTATGTCAACGTGCTGGTCACCAGTAAGCATCCGCGTCCGCAGTGGCTGACCATGGAACAGGCCGTCAAGCACTGCACGCAAGGCGTCGGCATTTGGGATTGGGCCTCCAGCGACGCGGGCGAGGAGCCGGACGTCGTCATGGCCTGCTGCGGCGACACGCCGACCCTCGAGACGCTGGCTGCCGTTACGATTCTGCGTGACGCCATGCCGGAGCTCAAGATCCGCGTGATCAACGTGGTCGACCTCATGAAGCTCGAGCCCAGCACGAAGCATCCGCACGGCCTCACCGACGCGGACTACAACGCGCTGTTCACGAAGGACAAGCCGATCATCTTCGCGTTCCACGGCTATCCGACGCTGATCCACGAGCTCACCTACGAGCGCGCGAACCGCAACCTCTCCGTGCACGGCTACCAGGAAGAGGGCACGATCACCACGCCGTTCGACATGCGCGTGCAGAACGAGATCGACCGCTTCCACCTTGTGAAGGACGTGCTGCTGCACCTGCCGCAGCTCGGCAACAAGGGCGCGTACCTCATTCAGGCCATGAACGACAAGCTCGTGGAGCACAAGCAGTATATCCACGAGGTTGGCCAGGATATGCCCGAGATCCTCGATTGGGTCTGGCACCTGCCGGAGGAGAAGAAATAAGCTTCCCCCTGCGCCTGAAGAACAATTAAAAAGCAAGAGCCGCCCGGCTGGATTTTTCCGGCCGGGCGGCTTTTTTTGTGCGGATAGAGCAAAACTGCTAAAAAAAGACAAAAAAACACAATAAAATATCTATTGAATATTTTTATAAAATTTTATATAATAATTCAAAAAGGTGGGGTGGAGTATGAAGGCCAGCATTAAAACCATCAGCGAAATGACAGGGTTTTCCCAGGCGACGATCTCAAATGTATTGAACAACAAAAAGGGCGTCAAAAAATCGACGGCGGAGGCTGTGCTCCGCGCCGCCCGGGAGATTGGCTATCTGAACGCAAACCGCATTGATAATATCTTTCTTGTGATGTACAAGAAAACGGGAGAAGTGTTGACGGAGACGCCGCTCATCACCGCCCTGCTGGACGGTGTGGAGAGCGAGGCCAAGCTCAACGGCTACCCGACCGTAATCTCTAACCTGAAAGAGGGGGAGGCGGATTTTGAGGTCAAGCGCTCTGATCTTTTAAACCGCCGCAATTCCGGCGTGATTTTGCTCGCCACGGAAATGGAATGGGAGGATATGCGCTGCTTTGAACCGCTGCGCGATCGGCTTGTGGTGGTGGACGCCTGGTTCCGCGAAGGGCAGTTTGACACCGTGCTCATGAACAACACCGATTCGTTTTACACACTGGTCGATTATCTTTACCGGATGGGCCACCGGGACATTGGAATGATTGAAAGCCGCGTGGAGATCCGGAATTTCCGCTACCGCAGGCGCGGGTTTCTCAACGCCGCGGAGGATTTGCACCTGGAGCTGAAGCCTTACAGCTTTGTGCGCGTGGGCCCGACCATGGCGAGCGCCTATCAGGAGATGAAGGAATATCTTGCGGGGAAGCCGCAGCTCCCCACGGCTTTCTGCGCCGTGAATGATATTGTGGCCTTCGGCGCGATGAAAGCGCTCAAGGAGGCGGGCTACCGCATTCCCGAGGATGTTTCCATTGTGGGCTTCGACAACATGCCCTTCTGTGAAATGACGACGCCTCAGCTCACCACCATCGACATCAAAAAGCGGGAGATGGGGGAGGTGGCAGTGCGCCGCCTGCTGGCAAAGCTGGAATGTCCGGGCGATCCGCCTGTGAAGTCGCAGCTTCTCACCGCGCTCTGTGAGCGCAAAAGCGTGCGCCGCCTGTGAGGGCGCGCCCCGGGCAGCGAAAGCCCTCTTTCCCAAAGCGCCGGCCGTGTGGCCGGCGCTTTTTTTATGCCTCTTCCCTTTTTCACCGGGAAGAGAAAAAGGGAAAGGACAAATAATAAAAAAGATTATAAAACTTTATAAATAACATGTGTAAAAAAAATAATATAATTTTTCAAAAAAAGCTTGATCTTTTATTTTAGACGTGCTATAAATAAAGCATCATAAAAATTTAGCCCAGAAAAAGGAGAAAGGAGGAATCAAATTCTATGGTTTCTGATTCCTGCAGGAGCCTGAAAGGAAAATTATGGAAGTAAAAATTTACAAATTAATTTAGCAGAAAAGCGGATATGCTTGTTTCCAAAGCGGGAATGGGGCCGGATCCCACCAGCGCAGTTTGGGGAAGGAGTAAAGCGCAGCCATAGAGAGAAGACTCTTTCGCGCGGCGGAAGGCAATCCGTTTTTAATTTTTCAAAGGAGGCTAAAGGAAATGAAAAAAATCGTAGCGGCTCTCTTATCCCTGCTGATGGTGCTGACGGCGGCATCCTGCTCCGGGAATACCCAGCCGGCTTCGTCCGGCGGTTCGGATGAAGCCAGCACGGCGGACGGCGGCGGATCGGACGAAGATGGCGGCGGGGAGGAAGTGGTTCCTATCCGTGTGGCTCTGTTCACGGACGGAAACGACATGTCCGCCACACAGAAAGCGGTGTTCGACGCATTCATTGAGGAATATCCGAACATTCACCCGCAGTTCGAATACATCACCTCTGACTCCTACGGATCGAACTGGAACGGCTATCTCATGAAGATCCAGACGATGATTGCCGGCAACGACGCGCCGGACGTTATCGCGCTTGGCCTGGAAGGCGTCGCCATGATGGCCATGAACGACATGGCCCTTCCGCTCAATGATTTCATCGACAGCCACCAGGAGGAGCTGGCTCCGATTCTGGAAGCCCAGAACGAGGATTTGATGAAGATTTTCGAGATCGACGGAAACATCTACAGCATTCCCTATGAGGCGAACTGCGTTGTCACCCATATCAACAAGGACATCTTCGAGGAAGCCGGCATCGAATTGCCCGACTATGACTGGACATGGGAGGAGTTTGTCGAGATCTGCGAGCAGATCAAGAACTCCGGCCTGGATGTTTATCCTTTTGCCTGCACCAGCAACTTCTTCGCCTATCAGGCGCTGATGTACTGCAACGGCGCCAGCCCGCTCAATGAAGACTGGACCGCCTCCGCCATCAATTCGCCCGAGAGCATCAAGGTCGCGCAGTTCTTCCAGGACGCCATCTTCAAGAACGATTACGCGCCGGAGCCGAGCGAGACGATCACCGACACCGAGCTTATGATCCAGGAGCGCGTCGCGATGACCTGGACGGGCCGCTGGGTTTCCGATGATTACAACTCCTCTGAATTCTACGACAAGGTGTACGTCAACACCCTGCCCAACGGCGGCGGCGGCAACACCTCCTGCGCAGGCGACGCCGGGTTTGTCGTGCTGAAGGACACGAAGTACCCCGAGGAGGCCATGACGGTCGCCACCTGGTGCGCCGGCGAAACGTACGCCCGCACATTTATGTCTACCGGCTCGCTGCCCGCCAACTTTACGGCCGGCGCGGAAATCTGCGCGGCGGACCGCACCATTGACAACTGGGAAGTCATGTATGAGATCTATGACAACGGCGACTGGAAGCGCTCCTGCGATCCGCCGGAGTACACGGAGCTGGCAGACATTTATTCCGACATGCTGAGCATCATTTATTCCAACCAGGCTACGGCCGAGGAAGCGCTCAACGACGCCAACGACCAGATCAACGAGGTGTTTGCAAACAGCGACTACCGCGACACGCCGGAGGAACTGGCATTCATCGAGGCAATCTACAAGAGATAAAGAGGCAGGCGCCCTTCCGGCACGGCCCGGACGGGAAACGGGAAAGGAAGAGGGGAACGCGCCCGGCGCGAGCCCCGTGAAAGCAAGCGGGAGAGGAGGGAACGACTCCCTTCTCTCCCCTTCTGGAGATGGGGGGAAGGTTCCATGCGAAAAACCAGGCAAAGAAAGCTGCGTTCCGCTTGGCGGGAAAACCTGACCGGGTACGCGTTTGTTGCCCCAGCATTTTTGTTCTTCACGGTGTTTGTGGGAATTCCGATTGTTGTCAACGTTGCCGCCCTGAGCTTTGCGGATTTCAGCCTGATGGGCGATTTTGAATGGGTCGGTCTGGAAAATTTCATCGACGTGTTCGAGGATGACGCCACCTACACCATCCTGCTCAACACACTCAAGCTGTTCGCCGTGCTGGTGCCGACTCATATCATCGGCGGCCTGGTCATCGCCTCTCTCATCAACGCGGTGAGAAACCGCTTTTTCCACACGGTGTTCCGCATTTCGCTCTATTTCCCCATGGTTGTGACAACGGCTTCCGTGGCGATTGTGTGGGGATATCTGTTTGACACGGACTTCGGCGTATTCAACTGGGTGCTGGCAGAGTTTGGCGTGGAGAAGATCCGCTGGCTGGGAGACGAGCACTGGGCGCTGTTTTCCATCACCATTTTTAGCGCATGGAAATTCATCGGCAACGCGTTCCTCTATTATTACATTGGCCTGCGCAACGTGCCGGAATCTTACATGGAGGCCGCTGCCATCGACGGGGCCAGCAAGCTCAGAGCGTTTTTCACCATCAAGATCCCGCTGCTCACGCCCACCATCTTCTTCGTGGTGACGACGACGCTTATCAACTGCTTCCAGGTATTTGACGAGCCGTACTTTTTGACGAACGGCGGCCCGGGCGTTTCGTCGCAGACGCTGGCCATGCAGATTTACCGCAAGGGCTTCGGGCAATATCACTTCGGTTACGCTTCCGCTTTGGGCGTGGTGCTGTTCCTTCTCGTGATCGCGGTCACGGTGCTCATGTTCAGCACGCAGAAAAAGTGGGTCAATTACGACACGGAATAAGGGGGGATTGAGATGCGCGAAAAATTTATCACACGCTACCGCAACGCCAACAAGGCTTCCTTCTGGTCGCAGGTGGTGCTGGTGATCGTAATGTGCGGCGTCAGCCTGCTGATGCTGCTGCCCTTCCTGTGGGCGTTTTCTACCTCGCTGCGGCTTCCGGCTGAATCGTTTGACCTGCCGCCCTCATTCTTCCCTACCTCCTGGCGGTGGGACAATTACGCCTATGTGTTCACGGCCTTCCCCTTCCTGCGGTTTTTCCGCAACAGCATCATCGTCACGTTCTTCATTTCCGCTTTTCAAATTCTGTTTTCCACCATGGCGGCGTTTGCGTTTGCAAAGCTGCGCTTCCGCGGCAAGAACCTGATTTTCGTCTACATTCTTTCCGGCCTGATGCTGCCGTATCAATCCTATGTGATTGCGCAGTTTTTCATCATCAATAAGATGGGCATCTACAACACGCTCATCGCGCTGATCCTGCCGTATCTGGCAAACCCCTTCGGCATTTTCCTGCTGCGGCAGCACATGGCCAGCATCCCCGATTCCTATATGGAGGCGGCTATCATTGACGGCTGCTCGAAGTGGAGGATTTACTGGAACATCATCGTTCCCATGTCCACCTCCAGCATTGCCGTGGTGGTGTTCATGAAGTTTATCGAGCAATGGAACAACTTTTTTGCGGCGCTGATCTACATCAACAGCGAAATTTATTACACGCTGCCGATGGGCATGAAAACGCTGCAGGGTTTCCGTTCCGCAGGCAATCTGGCGCATATCCTGGCCGGCGTGATGATTTCGCTCATTGTCCCCACCATTGTGTACGCCTGGGGCCAGAAGTATCTGCTCAAGAGCGTTGCGCTGTCCGGCTTGAAAAGTTAAAATGGCAGTGTAAACCGGGCGGTGAAGGGGGACGCCCTTCCCTGCCCATTTTTTAGGGAGGAGAACTGGAATATGTTCAAAGGACTGTACTTCATGGGCTGGTACCGCGATATGTGGAATTACCACCCCAGCCTGCCGCTGAAAAACATGCACATGGTGGAGGATATCGAAGATATTCACGCCAACATGCTCACCTGGTCCTGCCTTGGCAGCGGCGCCATCGGCCTGCCGTACCTGGACAAGGAGGCCAACGACAAAACCGCCCCCCGCCTGCGGCTCTACGGCTTTATGAACGACAGGGAGTTCTGCGAAGAGTGCCGCAAGCGCGGCGTCAGGCCGTTTGCCGTTCTGTGGAAGGCCCAGCTGTGGGAGTTCGGTGCGGAGTTCAACGAGGACGAAAGCGAGCTGCTTTCGCTCAACCTCCTGCGCGGCGCTTCCAAAAACCACAAATACGTGGGCATGAGCGAGCTTTCCACCAACAGATACCCGAAGATCTTCGACCCCATTGAAAAGTATTTCCCGGACGGCCTCACGAATTATTTCGGCGAAAAGGTCGGCGATTTCCTCGAGGAATTCAAGGCCACGTCTCTGGAGGGGCGCGACATCCTTTCCGCCTGGCTCATGGCGCCGGACCACGACCACAAGTGCTATTCGCCGTGCTGCAACAAGGATTCGTTCCTCAAGTACCTGCAGCGCAACGTGGAGATGATGATCGACGCGGGGGCCGGCGGCCTGCACATCGACGAATACGACACGCCCAAGCATGTCACGAGCAACGCGGGCTGCTTCTGCCGCGAGTGCATCGCCAAATTCCGCGTTTACCTCAAAGAGCACAATATCCCCCTGCCGGACGACGCCGGACCGCTGGAAACCTTCGATTACCGGCAGTATCTGCTCTCGAAGGGCTACCGCGATGAGGATCTGCTGGCCTTCAACGGCAATAAGCGCTGGGAAATCCCGCTCTACCGCGCGTATTACGATATGCACATGGCGTCTATCGAGTGGATCGTGCGCGGCATCTCACAGCACGCGAAGGAATACTGCCGCCGCACGCGCGGCGAGGAGCTGCCCGTGAGCGCGAACCTGTTCCAGTGCTACCCGGTGGGCGACAGCTGCAAGAAATACTGCGACATCCTTTCCGGCGAAAAGACGGATATCCGTATGCGGCAGGACGGCTGGTACCGCTTTGCCTGCGGCTGGCTCAACGGCAAGGACTGCTGCTTTGTGGAGGACCCGAACCAGTATATCCGCGACATCAACGACGACGTGCGCAACGGCGTCAACGACCGCTTCATCCTGTTTGCCATTGAGCCAATTGCCCACGGCTTCCACATCGCCTTCCCCTATGGCTCCTGGCTGCAGAACCAGGTGAAGGATGCCTTCTGGCCCGATCTGCGCGTGCTGCGCAAACTCGGCCCCTGGCTCGATGAGCACGACAACTGCCTCGGCAAGGATCATGTGGCGGACATCGCCGTGCTGTATGATTCCGCCTCCGCTTATGAGAACAATGTGTCCGAGCCTGCCGTCGGCGGAGAGAACACGTATAACCAGGTCAAGCCCATCTCGCTCGACGGCGTGAAGGAGCTGGGCCGGCAGGGCGCGTTCTCAAACCAGGGCAATTTCGGCCACTTCTTCCGCCTGGTGCAGGATCTTTCCGACCGCCATGTGCTCTACAACGTGCTGTTCCACAGCCCGGATGAACCGCTCACGGCGGAGCGGCTGGCCGGCTACCGCACTGTGGTGGTGCCGGACGCCTTCCTGCTGGATGAGACGGCGTCGCAGGCGCTGGACGCGTTTGCGCGCAGCGGCGGCGAGGTGATCACGCTGGAGCGCCGCGTGCCCGCCCTCGAGCACTTTGCACATTATGACCGTGAGAGCGAGCCCGCACTTGCGGACCGGCTGGCAGCGGAAAAGAGCGCCGTGGACGCGCCCGATTCCCCGCTTTACAGCATCGATCTGCGCAAGACGCCGGAGGGCTGGGCGCTGCATCTTGTCAACTACAACTGCAATGCGGAAACGCACCGCATCGATCCGCTGCCCGCAATGGAGTTCGGCCTTTCGCTTCCCGTCTCCTCCGTGACGGCGCACTGCTTCCCGGAAAATCCTGCGCTGCGCGCAGAGCTGGAGAACGGCACGCTCCGCGTGGAGAACGCCGGCATTTACACCATTCTGGAATTGCGGTGAGAAAGGGGAGAGGAAAGAATGAAACGCTCGGAATTGAATCGAATCATTGGGGAGGCCATCGCGTTTGTCGAGGGACGGGGGCTCTGCTTCCCGGAATTTGCAAAGTGGGGGCCGGAGCGCTGGGCGCGTCTCACAGAGGGGGAGCGCGAACTGGTGGACAACATGCTCGGCTGGGATGTGAGCGACTTCGGCGGGGATTTTGCCAGGACCGGCCTGCTCATCTTCACCTTCCGCAACGGCAATTTCAACCACCGCGGCGTGTATCCGAAGCCGTATGCGGAAAAGCTCCTTTTGGTGGGGGACGGCCAGGAGCTGCCCTTCCACTTCCACTGGAGCAAGATGGAGGATATCATCAACCGCGGCGGCGGCGATCTGCGGATCACGCTCTACAATTCCGATGAAAAGGAAGACTTCGCCGGCACGGACGTGGAGGTCACGATCGACGGCTGCCGGGTGACGGTGCCGGCCGGCGGCGACATTGTGCTCCGCCCCGGCCAGAGCGTGACGCTCAGGCCGAAGCAGTACCACCGCTGGATCGGCGTGCCCGGCACGGGGCCGGTCATGCTTTTTGAGGTGTCCTCCACGAACGACGACACGGTGGACAACCGGTTCCACTCGGCGCAGAGCCGGATTCCCGAGATCGAGGAGGACGAGCCGGCGAAATATCTGCTCTTCTGCGACTATAAAAAGGTGGTTCCCGCTCTTCCGCCACTGGAATGAGGGGGATGCCGGAACCATTCCGGCGGGAAGGAGGGGGCTTCGGCCCCTCCTTTTCTTTTCAGGCCTTAATCGGCACAGAACAACTGACAGGAGGCGTTTGCGGCATGTATGAGGACAAGGAACTTTTTTCTCTGGGAGAACAAAGAATCTACACGGAAAGGCACACACAGGCTGCCATGCTGATGGGCGGGATTGGGACAGGCTGCTTCGCCGTGGGCAGCCGGGGGCAGCTTCAGGATTTTGAGCTGTTCAACCGTCCGTCAAAAGGGCTGAATTTCCCCTTTACCTTTTTTGCCGTTTACGCGGAGACGGCAGGGCGGCGGGACGTCAGGGTGCTGGAGGCGGAGCTCCAACCCCCCTATGCGGCGCCGCAGGGGCTGCTGCCCGGCACAGTGGCGGGACTGCCGCGGTTTTCCCATTCCCGCATGGAAGGGCGTTTCCCCTTCGCATCGGTGGAACTGCTGGACGAATCGTTTCCCTGCTCTGTGCGCCTGGAAGCGTTCAACCCGTTTATCCCGCTGAACGCGGAGGATTCCGGCATCCCGGCCGCGCTGCTGCGCTACCGCGTGCAAAACACGGGGGAAGAGCCGTGCGCCGTTTCCGTGTGCGGTTCCCTTTACAACGCTTCCGGCTATGACGGGGTGGAGATGTGGGGGAATTTCAAAAACAGGGGGCGGCCGTTCAACGTGATGCGCGCCGGCGACGGCTTCTGCGGGGTGTTTTTTGACAACGACGGCATCCCCCGCCAGGATGCGCTTTACGGCACGCTGGCGCTGACGGGCCGCGGCGGCGAGGTGAGCGCCAAGCCTGAGTGGAGCATGGGGCAGCGCGTGGATGGCATCCATGATTTCTGGGATGATTTTTCTTCGGACGGGAGGCTCAGCGCGGAACCGGCGCGCATGGGGACGGCCGGGCAGCTTGACGCATGGGTGAAAATCCGGATCGGTTCCCTCGCGCTCTCTCGAACGCTGGAGCCGGGGGAGGAGGGCGTATTTGAATTCTGCCTTTCCTGGTGTTTTCCGAACCGCGTCAAGGCATGGCCGGCCGTGCAGGGGATCGGCAGCCCGGAACCGGGCGGCATGACGCGCAACTATTATGCGCTCAAGCACCCGGATGCCTGGGCGGCGGCCGCCTATTTCTGGGCAAATCTGGAGCGGCTGGAGCGCGAGAGCCGCCTTTTCAGCGACGCCGTGTTCTCCAGCACGCTGCCTCCCTATGTGCTTGACGCCGCCACGGCCAATCTCACGGTGCTGAAGAGCACCACGTGTTTCCGCATTGAAAACGGCCACTTTTTCGGCTTCGAGGGGTCCCTCGACGACGTGGGGAGCTGCCCCGGCAACTGCACCCATGTGTGGTATTACGCGCAGGCCATGGCGTATCTCTTTCCCGAACTCGAGCGCAACATGCGGGAGACGGATTTTTTGCGGGAAACGGATGAGGACGGTGTGATGCAGTTCCGTGCGCTGCGCGAGCTCAACGGTGTGAGCTGGGACTTCATTCCGGCGGTGGACGGCCAGATGGGCACGATTGCCCGTCTGTACCGGGAGTGGAAGATCAGCGGGGACGATGATTTTCTTCGCCGCCTCTGGCCCAAGGCGGTGGCGGCGCTGGAGTGCGGCATCCGCCTGTGGGATACCGACGGCGATTTTGTGCTCGACGGCTGCATGCATGTGGATTATGACGTGGAGTTTTACGGCGTGAATCCGCTGGGAAACCTCTGCTATCTGGCGGCGCTCCGCTCAGCCGAGGAAATGGCCCGTTACCTGGGGGACACGGGGCATGCGCAGCGCTACCATGATATTTTCAGCAAAGCGTCCGCGCGGGCAGACCGCCTGATGTGGAACGGGGAATATTATGAGCAGGTGCTGGAGGATGTGGACGCCTGCAAATACCAGCATGGGAAGGGCGTTCTTTCCGATCAGCTCATGGGCCAGTATTACGCGGATCTGCTGGGCCTCGGCTATCTGATGCAGCCGGATCACATCCGCACGGCGGCAAAGAATATCTTCCGCTATAATTTCCGGGAAAATTTTTATCGCCATGCCAACATGCAGCGCGTCTATGCCCTTTACGACGACAAAGGGCTGCTCATGACGACGTGGCCTCACGGCGGCCGCCCGAAATTCCCGTTTTTCTATTCGGAAGAAGTCTGGTCCCGCACGGAATACCCGCTTGCCGCCGTGCTCCTGTATGAGGGATTCCTGCGCGAGGGGCTCACGCTTGTCAAGGCTGTGCGCGATCGGTATGACGGGGTGAAGCGTAACCCGTGGAACGAGTTTGAATGCGGGAACCATTATGCCGGCATCATGGCGAGCTGGGCGCTTATCCCGGCGCTGAGCGGTTTTCAGGTCACGCTCTCCAAAGGGGAAATGCAGTTTGATCCGAAACTCAACCGTGAAAATTTCCGGTGCTTCTTCAGCTGCGGGGATGGCTGGGGCGTTTACACCCGCACCGAGAAGGACGGGAAGGCGGAGGAAACTGTCGAATATCTGTACCGCGCGCCCACTGCCCGCTGACGCCCCAAAAAACGCCGAAACGCCCGCCGCGGCCTTTCATGCAGGCTGCGGCGGGCGTTTCGGCGCTGTGCGGGGGGCTTACCAGTGCACCCGGCCCGCGCTGGTATTCGCGGAGTTGCCGAAGATCTCCGTGGAGTTGATGAAGACCTCCTGCCCGTTGTCATTCCGGTAAGTGGCGTTGTCCTTGTTCAGCGTGACGCGCTGCCAGCGGTTGTTGCCGTCGTCATAGATGATGGACGGCATCTTGCTCACGTCGTGCGCCTCCTCGATCTCGTCCATGGCGTTCTTCTTCCCGCTCTCCATGGGCATGTGCAGGAAGATGGCCGCGAGCAGCCGCCAGCAGAACCCGAACCCGATGAACATGGCGGCAAAGGGGAGCAGGATGCGCTGGCCGGCGGTCTGGCAGCGGGAGAGCATCACGATCACCATGTACCCCAGGCCGGCGACGGCAACGGCAATGCCGAGGATGATCTCCAGGGCGGAGACGTTCGAGGTGCCGCTGATTGTGCCGGCGATCTGCCCGATGGAGGCGAAGAGCATCAGGATGCCGATTAGGATGAAATACGCCCCGCCCACGCCGATGATGCCGTCCATCTTGCGGCGCAGCGGGTTGTAAGCGACGAACCCACCCACCATGAAGACGGCGCACAAAATGAGAAGGAATGTAATCATATCGTTTCCTCTTTTCTTTGTCAAATGCAGTAGGCCGGGGAGGCTGTTCCGCTATGGCAGCCCGGCCGTTTCAGACACGTTCCCCTCCTTTTCTCCTCATTTCTTTATTGCCCGGGAAAAGGGGAAAGGGGACAGGAGGAAACAAAAAACAGAGGATCGGCGGCGGGACGGATGCGGCCCGCGCGAGCCATCCTGCCGCCGGGGCATGGCCGGCACGCGGCCGTGCGCGCGAAAACTGCGGCCGCGGCCCCCGCAACGCCGCACGGAGCACCGCGTTCGGGCGCGGAAACGGCCGCAGGCGCAGTCACGCTTCGGGAACCTCCACGGGGATTTCCCACACATGGTTCCAGCGGTACACAGGATCCTTGACGGTGAGCACGGCGGCGCGCAGGCCCGGGCGGTGGCGCAGCGTGAGGCCCGTGAGGCGGGTGGGGTTCGCCTTGTCGCCGTATTCGCGCGCGCAGGCGCCCTGGAAAGACGCTTCGTCCGTGACGGAGAGCGCCAGGCTCACGTCCGCGAGTTCATATTCCGCCCCCTCGCCCAGGGCGGGCGAGAAGGAGAGCGCGAGCTGCGAGCGCAGGGGCGTTTCCTCCGCCGGGGTGACGGTCCCGTCCGCGGAGGAAACCACGAAGGGCGCGAAGCCGCCGGGGGAGGATGCCGCGCCCTCCTCCGCTCCGAACCCGGTGATCGAGGCGAACGACAGGCTCGTGCCGAAGTCGAGCGCGAGCGGCTCGAGCACGAACGATTCGCCCGCCGTTTGCGGCAGGGGCACGGCGGTGTGCAGCTCCGTTTCGTCCGTGAGATAGAGATACGGCACGCGCAGCGTGTATGAACCGGCGGGCAGGTCGCCGAAGCCCCAGTCGCTGTAGCCGTCCTCACGGCCGGGCCGGTAGACGCCCGCGTACACGGCGCCGTCCGCCGCCGTGAGCGTGATGTCCTCCGCCGTGCCCGCCAGGGCCGGGCCGCGCGTGATGCCGGCGGCCGGGACAATCGTCTCCAACTGCGAGGATGGTTCCATCGCGATCCACACCTCGCCGTTTGCGCGCCGCGGCGAGGCGGTGAGCGTGATCTGCCCGGCCGACGCGGAGAAGGAGGGCAGCTCCTCCTCGGGCGGGACCTCTAGCTCCAGCGAGAAAGCATGGTTCCAGCGGTAGCAGATGCTTTCGGGCAGGATCTTCGCCGTGACCTCCTGCGGATCCCCAAGGGCGGAGATCAGGAAGCCGCGCTGCACCGTGCCGGAGGCGCCGTCCTGCGTGACCGTTTCCGTCCAGAGCTGAATGGACACGCCGGGGTAGGAGACGCCGTCCGCTTCCACGGGCCGGCTCTCCGCCTGCACGGGGATGGCCGCCATTGTGCGGGCCGGGTCCTCGCTCTCCCACGAGCACGCGACGGCCCACCAGCGCGCGCCGGAGCCATCCGGCCCGGCGGACGGGGCGGACAGGTAGGCGGAGGGGTCTTCCACGGGGAAGATGCGTTCTACCGTCCACACGCCGCCGGGCAGCTCGATGGAGAGGCCGGGCTGCACCTCCTCCTCCGGCAGCGGGAGCGTGAGCGTGACGGGCTGCGTGTCCTCCGCCGTGTTCTGGTAGACATAGGGGATGTCCAGCACATAATCCCCCGCTTCGGCGGGGCCGAAGTCCCACTCCGTGTAGGCGGTGCCGCTGAACGGCGTGTAGGCGAGCGGTTCGCCCGTGAGGACGGAGCCGTCCGCCGACGTGACGGTGACGGGCGCTTCCGGCCCGCCGTAGCCGCCCCACACGCCGCGCGTGAGCGAGGGCTGGGTGGAGAACGCGCCGCCGTCCAGCGGGTAGACGGAGACGATGAGGCTCCCGCGCTCGAGGCGTGGAACGGCCAGAAGGCCGCTGCCGTCCGGGGCGAGGGAATAGGCCCCCGTCTCCCCGAGCGTGCTCTCCTCCGCCGTCTCCAGCGTGAGCGGGATCTCCGTGCCGTCGAGCGTGAGGGTGAGCGTGAGCGCGCCGCCCGCGTCCGGCGGCAGGCCGCCCTCGAAGATCAGCCGCAGCGGCGTCTCGCCGTAGGGCGAGGGGCTTCCCCGCGCGACGGAGCCGATCCCGGCGCCCTCCAGGCCCTCCAGCGAGGTGAAGAACGCGTGCGTCTCGGATTCCGGCGCCATGCCGCCGGAACCCCCGCCGGAATCGCCGGTGGTGTACGTCATGTCCACGAACAGCGTGCCTTCGCGCCACCAGGCGTCCTCCAGATGGAAGGTGTATGGCCCGTCCTCGATGACGGCGCTCTCCTGCAGCACATAGACGGCTTCCTCCGGGTTCCGGTTCACGCCGTAGCGCGGCACAAAGCCGAAGTAGCGCAGCACCAGGTATGCGCAGGCGGCCAGCACCGTGAGGGCAGCCAGGATGAGGAGCGTTGTAAGCAGGGCGCGCAGCAGCTTTTTCAGCCCGCGCTGGTGGCGCTTCTTCACCGTCTCATACGGCAAGCCCAGCGACTCGGCGATTTCCCGCGCCGTCTTGCCCTCGTAATATTTCATGCGCAGGATCGTCTCGTCCACCGGGTCGAGGGACTCCAAAGCGCGGCGCAGGGCGTCGCGATTCTCCAGGCGGGAGAACGGGTTGCCGGGTGCGCGCGCCTCGGTGCGCCCCTTCTCCCACCACTCGTTCTGGCGGACGCGGTGCAGCGCCACATGGCGCGCGACGGACGCCAGATACGCCTTGAGCGTCCCCTTTTCCGGGTCGAACCGCTCCCGGGTCCGGTAAAATTCCGCGAACGATTCGTTCACGCAGTCCTTCACATCCTCGTCGTCGGCCAGGCAGGTGCGGCACACCGCCCAGAGCAGGCCGCTGTAGGTCTCGATCAGCGCGGCCATGCCCGCCTCCGGGTCCCGCTCCAGCAGCTCGAGCAAAGTCTGATCCGCCGTCATCCGGCAAACGCCCCCTTTCCGTCAATTCCCTCTATCTCTACAATTATCCCGGAAAAGGCAAACGGGGACAAGAGAAAAATTTTTTTGGTTTTTTGTGCACAAAAAGGAAAAATGGGGGAAAAGAGAAATATTTTTGCGGCTTTATCCCGGAAAAGACAGGCGAAAATCAATTTTGCGATGCGTGTGCCGGAACAGAAAGACAGGAACAGGGGAAATGATGGCAGCGGGGAACCGGGACGGCGGACGAAGACAGGGAAATTATTTTGCGGTTTTGCGTCGGAAAAGGGGTGCGGAGACAAAAAATATTTTTGCGGCAAGGCTGCCGGAAAGGGAAACGGGGACAAGGAAGAAAAATTTTTTGCGGCGGGGGCCGTTTTCTGGTATGATGGAGGGCAAAAGGAGTTGGTTGCGAATGGAGTTTGCCAAGGAGCTGGCGTCTCAGTTTTCCCTGCAGGAATGGCAGGCGGAGAAGGTGATCGCCCTCATCGACGAGGGGAATACGATCCCCTTCATCGCGCGGTACCGCAAGGAGGCGCACGGCAGCCTGGACGACCAGACGCTGCGCCGCCTGGCGGAGCGTCTGGAAGCGCTGCGGAGCCTCGAAAAGCGGCGCGGCGAGGTGCGCGATCTGATTGAGGCCGCCGGGGCGCTCACGCCGGAGATCGAGGATGCCCTGAAAGCGGCCGCCACGATGACGGAGCTGGAGGACCTTTACCGCCCGTTCCGCCCGAAGCGGCGCACACGCGCCTCCATGGCGCGGGAGAAGGGGCTGGAGCCGCTGGCGGACTGCCTCTTCCGGCAGGAGCGCACCGTGCACCCGGCGGCCGCGGCGGCGCGGTATGTGGACGCAGGAAAGGGCGTGGAGACGGCGGAGGACGCGCTGGCCGGGGCGCGCGACATCCTGGCCGAGCGCATTTCTGACGACGCATCGCTGCGCGGGCGGCTGCGCACGGCGGCCATGGCGCAGGCGGAGCTCGTCTCCCAGGCATCGAAGCCGGAGGAGGATTCCGTCTATGCGCCGTATTATGAGTTCCGCCAGCCGGTGCGGCAGGCGGCAGGCTACCGCGTGCTGGCCGTGAACCGCGGCGAGCGCGAGGGCTTCCTGAAGGTTTCCGTCGCGTGGGACAGGGAGCGCGCGCTGCCGCTCGTGGAACACAGCTGTGTGCGCGGCTCCTCGCCGTGCGCGGAGCAGGTGCGGCTGGCCGCGCACGATGCGTTTGACCGGCTGATCTTCCCCTCGCTCGAGCGCGAAATCCGCGCCGCCCTCACGGAGCAGGCGGACGAATCGGCCATCCGCGTCTTCCGGCTGAACCTGCGCCAGCTGCTCATGCAGCCGCCCGTGCGCGGGCGGACGGTGCTGGGCCTGGACCCCGGCTACCGCACCGGCTGCAAGGCCGCCGTGGTGGACCCGACCGGCCGCGTGCTGGACACGGGCGTGATCTATCCCACGCACTCGCAGGCGCGGCGCGAGGAGGCCGCCCGCACGCTGCGCCGGTGGATTGAGAAGCACGGCGTGCAGGCCATCGCCATCGGCAACGGCACGGCTTCGCGCGAGACGGAGATCTTCACCGCGGATGTGCTCTCCGCCCTGCGGGAGGAGGGCAGGCCCGCCCCGGCCTACGCCGTCGTGAGCGAGGCGGGGGCCTCCGTGTACAGCGCCAGCCCGCTGGCCGCCGCGGAGTTCCCGGCGTTCGACGTGACGCTGCGCAGCGCCGTCTCCATCGCCCGGCGGCTGCAGGACCCGCTGGCCGAGCTCGTGAAGATCGACCCGAAGGCCATCGGCGTCGGGCAGTATCAGCACGACATGCCGCCCAAGCAGCTCGGCGAGGCGCTGGACGGCGTGGTGGAGGACTGCGTGAACACCGTGGGCGTGGACCTGAACACGGCCTCGCCCAGCCTGCTGGGGAAGGTCTCCGGCCTTTCGGCCGCCGTGGCGAAGAACATTGTGGCCTACCGCGAGGAAAACGGCGCGTTCCCGAGCCGCGCCGCGCTGCGCAAGGTGCCGAAGCTTGGGCCGCGCACGTTTCAGCAGTGCGCCGGCTTCCTGCGCGTGCCGGAGAGCCGCAGCGTGCTGGACCACACGGCCGTGCACCCGGAGAGCTATGTGGCGGCGGAATCGCTGCTCGCGCTGTGCGGCCGCAGCCTGGAGGACGTCGGCCGCGGCACGCTCGGCGATCTGCGCGGGGACGTGGCGAAGCTCGGCTTTGCGGAGGCCGCGCGCCGGGTGGGCGTGGGCGAGCCGACGCTGCGCGACATGGTGGAGGAACTGCTGCGCCCCGGACGCGACCCGCGCGACGAACTGCCCGCGCCGCTGCTGCGCACCGACGTGATGGGCCTTGAGGACTTGAAGCCCGGCATGGAGCTGCAGGGCACGGTGCGCAACGTTGTCGATTTTGGGGCATTTGTGGACATCGGCGTCCACCAGGACGGGCTGGTGCACATCTCGCAGATCTGCGACCGCTTCCTGCGCCATCCCAGCGAGGCGGTCCAGGTAGGGGACGTGGTGCGCGTGCGCGTCCTCTCCGTGGACGAAAAGAAAAAGCGGATCTCGCTCACGATGCGCGGCCCTTCCCCGCAGTGAGACAAAAACGGACAGAAAATCCCCCCGGCATGGGCGGAAGCCATGCCGGGGGGATTTTGCACCCGCCGGTTGCCGGGCCGGTTCAGGCCGCGGGCCGGGCGGGGAAGCTTTGTTCAGGAACCTTCAACCGAACGGAAAACGGCTCAGCAGAAGGGGTTCTCCGTCGGATAGGGCAGAGAAGCGGGGCGGTTGTAAGCGATATCCGGCACGCCGAGGTACTGGAACACGCTGAACAGCGCCTTGCCGCAGTGACGGAAGGCAACCGCGCCGTGATGCGGATAGTGCTTGCCGACGAGCACATGGCGATAGAAGCGGCCCATCTCCGGGATGGCGAACACGCCGATGCCGCCGAAGGAGCAGG